>JAHEDY010000022.1 GCA_024640985.1 Gammaproteobacteria bacterium | reverse complement strand
CGGCTTGCATGAACGGATGTTGTGGATCGCTACTCGATGCTGAAGATAACCCGTCCATAGAGTAAACGAAAATTGATCAAAATAATTGATAGATATTTATGATCAAAGATCGGCAGTTTTTGCCTCTCGGGATCTTTTTGTCTAAAAAAATATCGTGATATACTTCAGAAATAGGACAAAACGCCGGTCTCCGGTATCCCGAAGGATTGGGAACTTAAGGAAGGATTCGGGCATCGACAAGGATGTCGAATTTAATGCTCGAAGACTTTCATTCACTGCCGTTTCAGGCAGGTGCTTTCATTAAACTCTGATGATCGGCTGCAAACTGCGACAGCAGTGGCAGTGATGCACCGCCCATGGCGCGTGCATGGAAGCCGCAAGTTCCTTCGACAATGAACGTTCGCTCAATCCCTTCCCAGTTTAAGTTGTTGGCGGCCTGTTCGATAGCAATGACTAACTCCGTTTTGACCCAGTCCGGGAATGCGCCATCAATAATCAGTGCATCAAGCTCTAAAAGCGCAGTCGCTGAGAGCGCTGCCATTGCGATACCAGGCGCTGCATCACGAATCCATTTAGATACGAGTCCTTGATGTTCCTCCCAACCCTGAGGATCTTTCCATAGGGTTGTGCGATCAAGGCCGGATGCGACCAGTGCCTCCTCTAGCTGCAATAAGCTTGAGCGGTCGATCAGTTGCTCGCGCGACGAGGGGGATAATGGCATGGAGCCAATCGCACCCGCATTGCCGCCACGACCAATGACCAAATTTCCATCAATGACTAAGCCTCCGCCGATAAATGAGCCGATGTAGGTGTAGAGATGATTCGCATAGTGACGACCTTGGCCAAATAAGAGTTCTGCGCCGCAGGCCGCTGTTGCGTCATTGCAAAAGAGCGGGGTAACACCAATCGCTCGCTCGATAGCGCGGCCAAGATCCAGTGCATTCCAGTGATCGATAATGTCAGGAGGTGCCCCAAGAAGTTGCTGCCACCCTGCGATGTTGCCAGGTTCACACACGCCCACGCCCATCAGACGATTTGGATGGCAGGCTTTTCGTTTGGTCAGTGAGCGATAACTGGCAGTAATGAATGACAGAATTGCTTCAGGTTCTGGATAGGCGTACACCGTATTCAGTTTGGCGAGGATATGACCAATTTGATTGATCAGTACAATCTCTGTTGAACGCCGCCCAATGTGAATCCCGATGGACTGTGCCCCGTCCGGGTTGAGGTCAAACGGAACCGAGGGTTGACCAACGCGTCCACGCTCTGGCTCACCACGAACCAGCAACCCATCCGCTTCTAGATCGCGAACAATATGGGTAACTGTCTGTGGAGTAAGGCCAATTAATCGCGCTAACTCCGCTTTTGGTAATGCGCCATTGAGACGAATCGTTTGTAACACCAGTCGTTCGTTGTATTGGCGAACGGCAACTTGGTTCGATCCTCGGGACTGTGTGGCTCGAGACTGCATTAGATGTAACTCGCGTTATCATGCACACCCTGATCCAAACCGGTGATCATCGAGACGATCTCGTTGGGCTCGGTTTCTGAGGTTTTCCGGTGACCGACAATCCGTCCTTGCCTGAAGACCCAAATCCGATCCACTAAGTTAAAGACCTGTCGTAGATTGTGCGAGATGATGATTACAGGAATCTTTTGTTCTTTCAGGCCTCGGATGATGTTCTCAACGCGCGTTGTTTCTTGGATGCCAAGTGCCGCGGTGGGTTCGTCCATGATGATCAGCTTCTTCCCCCATCCGGCTGCCCGTGCAATCGCGACACACTGTCGCTGACCGCCAGACATCCCAGCTAAGGATTCAGAGAGATCAGGAATTTTTACTCCGGTTTTCTCTAACAGCGCAGCCGCATGATCGCGCATCGACCCAGCCTTCATCCATGCAAAGGGTCCGAGCGGAATTGATAGTGGAAGACCCGGAATTTTGATTGCGTCGTACGCATCTTCGCGCCCGAGGAAAATATTCGCAGGAACATCCAAATGATCGGCTAGAGCGAGATTTTGGTAAACCGTTTCGATCCCTGCCTGGCGGGCATCCAGTGGGGACGAGAAACTGACCTCTTCGCCATAAAACAAAGTGCGGCCGCCGGTGGGCTGCTCAACGCCGGTGATATTTCTGACAAACGTTGACTTTCCTGCGCCGTTGTCACCAACCACGGCCACATGTTCGCCAGGCTCCAGGAAAAAATCCGCATCGTTGAGCGCGTGCACGCCTCCGTAATGCTTGGTTAAACCCTGTGTTTCGAGAATGTAGTTCATCAGCGTTCTCTGTTGTTATGACATCTTCGGCAATCTACCTGCTGATAATAATTAAATCAAATGAATTTATTTATTGACATCGGTTTGGAAATTTTGCGAAAGTATGCTCAACCGCCACGCTCGCGGGAAAAATAATCATTAATAACCAGAGGATAACTCGATGAAATCATTCGTAAAAATGATCGCTGCTGGCGCAGTCGCTGCATCAGTCTCGTTGACAGCACTGGCTGGCGGTCATAGCAAAATCACCGTGGGTTACATCACGAAATCAGCAACCAACGCGGGTTGGATCATGATCAACAATGGCGCGTCCGATGCTGCCAAAGAGGTTGGTGCCAAGCTGATTACCGTTGGTCCCGCATTCCAAGGTGATCTCTCATCACAACTGGAAGTCTTTGAAAACTTAACGTCTCAGGGTGTCAGTGCCATTGCCGTCGCTCCTGTGGATTCGTCTGGAATTGCACCTGCAGTGAAAGCTGCGATGGATGCAGGAATTCCTGTTGTCGCTGTTGACACTGGTGTCTCTGGCGCTGAAGTGACTTCTTTTGTTGCGACAGACAATGAAGCAGTTGCGGAAATTCAGGGTCAAGAAGCTGCTAAGCTCATCCAAGACGGTGACAAAATCATCTATGTCACAGGCAACCAGGCACAGTCCACAGGTCAAGAACGTCGCGACGGATTTATGAAAGGCTTTAAGCAGTCTCGTCCGAATTCGGAAATCTTGATCGTTCCAACTGAGTGGGATTCGAACCAAGCACAGGCAGGCGTTGAAGCTCTGATCAACAACCATTCGGATGTCAAAATGATCGTTAACGCGTGGGATGGTGGCACCATGGGTGCCAAAGCTGCGCTTGAGAATCTTGGCTATGGCGCCGGTGATGTGAAGCTTGTCGGTTTTGATGGTGCGACTGATGCCATCGTCGCAATGGACGAAGGCTGGGTGCATGTCGACACAGCTCAGATGCTTTATAAAATGGGCTACGAGGGTGTGAAGGCCGCGGTTGCTGCAGCGAAAGGCGAGACCGTTTCTAAGCGTATCGATACAGGAACCTTCCTGGTGACTCCAGATACATCAGCGGAATACAAAAAGCTGATTGGTATGTAAACCAAATGCCCCAGAGACTCCTCTGGGGCCCTTTTTCATTGGATTGATCGAATTCTTCAGGGGTGTGTTGTGGATAACAAAACCTTTTATGACTGGTTTGCGCAAACGCTGGCAGGCTACTTTAAAAAAGATTGGTCTGGCGCCCTGTTGGCAGTGGTGATCCTTGCGATCGCGATTGAACTGGTCACTGATGGACGTTCATTTTTCCACCCGTCCAATCTGATGACGATCTTGAATAATTCGGCAGCCTTAGGGGTGATTGCAGGCGGAATGACGCTTGTCATCCTGACTGCCGGAATTGATTTGTCGGTGGGATCAGTCATGGGGATGACTGCGGCACTGACAGGATATGTGGCGTCCTATTGGGGATTCCCTCCAGTATTGGCTGTGCTCTTCGGCATCGGCCTCGGTCTATCGATCGGTTTGATCCATGGGACCTTGGTCGCCAGGTTTGGGATGCCAGCCTTTATCGTGACCTTGGCCGGCCTGTCGATCTGGCGTGGTACAGGCCATCTGACGACCGGTGCTCAAGCCACACCGAAGCTCGATTCATTGTTTGATTTTTTTGGCCGTTACAACCCCTTGTCACCCCTGCGTGAAGGGTATAGAGAGGCAACTCTCCCTGAGTTCTTGATGCCACTTGGCCAGTGGGTCGATGCGAATTGGCTTGAATATTTCCGAACCTTCCAAATGAGTTTGGTGATCTTTATTGTCTTTTTTATCGTTCTTGGTCTGATCGTTAAACACACCAAGCTCGGTCGATACACCTATGCGATTGGATCGAATGAGCAAGGATCACGTCAAGCGGGAATCAATGTACGTCTGTATAAGACACTCGCGTACGTGATCTGCTCATTCACAGCAGCCTTCGGCGCCCTCATGTTCCTCGGTCGAGCGCCTTATGCCAAAAGCGACTACGGTCAAATGTGGGAGTTGGATGCTATTGCCGCCGTGGTAATTGGCGGCACCTCGTTATTTGGTGGGCGCGGCTCGATTCTGGGAACGTTTTTAGGCGTGATTCTCTTAAAGCTCATCAATAACGGTCTGACGCTTGCGCAACTCAATACGTTCTGGCAAATGATCGTCCTTGGCATGATCATTTTGCTCGCGGTTGGTATTGATATTGTGCGGCAAAATGCCTCGCCAGAGCGGATCAAGCAAGTCCTGTTTGCGATTGGTGCGGCAACACTCCTGTTTGCAGCCATGCATCCAGCATCCAGTTATTTTGGAAGTTTAATCGCGCTACATGAACATCAAAGCATGCAGGCGATTTTAGATGCCGGCGGTCAACTCGCACCCAATCAGATGACTCGGTTACTGGACAGTGATGCCTTGATCGCGGTCCAGGCGGTGGTGAGTTCACAAGCCCTGTTGGCTTGGGGGCTATTGATTGCAACGATTGCAGGCTTTGTCATGGTCGGCTCGCCGAGCCGAATGCGCGCGTTGGTTCTTGGTGGTGTGATTGTGGCGTCGGCTGTTGGTTTGATGCTTCAAGGTCTGCCTGGCTTCCCGGTATTGATGCTCGGTTTGGTGACCGTTCTTGGATCGCTGATGACCGATGACCTCTTTCAGCGCGCCAAAGCTGTACATTAAGGTGATCCATGCTCATTGGAATTGATTCACGCTTGGGTCCTGATTTGTTGCATGTCCTGGCATCAATGGGGCATGGCGATACCTTAGCTATTGTTGACGGCAACTATCCCGCTGAGCGTGATGCCAAGCGCCTCGTTCGAATGAGTGGGCACACGGTGTCATCCGTTCTTGAGGCTGTATTAACGGTGTTTCCGATCGAGACAGACCAAGTCACCGGCTGGATGCCTGAGACTGAACGTGATATCCACTTGGATCTCATGACACAAGTGCATGCATTGGGTGGAGAAATTACCCGACTACAAGACTCGGAGTTCTATCAATCGGTCAAGCAGGCCTTTGCAATCGTTGCTACCACTGATTCTTTACTGTTTAACAATATTGTGATTACCAAGGGGGCGAGAGGCGTCTGACGTTGACGATTCGGTGGAGGATTCGTCTGTTTGGATCACCCAATCGGCAGCGAGTGCATGATCGAGGATCCGTTTGGCATTGGGGATATCATTCAGATGGGCTTTGTGGTGTGCTTGCTGGTCACTGAATCCAAACGATAGCCAGCGATCGATGAGGCGTTCTTCAATGACGCTCAAATCCGCGGTCAAGAAAACCGAGACATCCCAGTAGGATTGCAGCTCACGCCAGCCGGTCTCATCCAATAATAAATAATTGCCTTCAACCACCAAGGTGTCATGGTGACCTGGAATCCATTGTGCACAATTAATGGATCGCTCAGTGTCTCGATCGAAGTCTGGAACATAGATTTCAGTTCGCGCTTTTAAGCGATTGAGCAGGGCTGCGAACCCATCCAGATCAAAGGTTTCCGGCGCCCCTTTGCGATCGAGCAGATCCATGTCTTTGAGGATCTGATTATCGAGATGAAATCCATCCATCGATACGCGTGAGCAATTCGGGAGCGCTTGTGCTAGTTGTCGAGCGAAGGTGGTCTTGCCGACCCCAGGAACGCCGGCGATTGCGACCAGCAGACGTTCTGACGGAGCAGTGGGTCGAGTCTGAATATGGTCAATCAAAGCCTTAATTCGATTGTTCAATGGAAGCCCTTCCAAAAGTTTTCGTTCATCGTCGCGATGCTATCAAGATTTTATTGAGCGTGCGTTGGCACCGAAATCAACCGATCGAAAAAATCAACTTTGCCACCATTGTTGATACTTTTTTGAGACAAAAAATCTTTTATTGCGATGCACAATGCAAAATAGTATCAATAAGAGCAAGAAAGACGCTATTCTTCGTGATCTCGGATCGATTTAATGGCGACATCCACTTGGTGGATAGACAAACATAACAAGGAGTCTAAAAATGATTCGTAAAACGTCTTTGGGTGTTGCACTTGCAGTCTCACTCGCTACGTCAACCGCGGCTCTCGCAGAAACAATCACAATCGCCACTGTGAATAACGGCGACATGATTCGGATGCAGGGCTATACCGATCAGTTCACACAGCAAACGGGCATTAACGTTGAGTGGGTCACTCTCGAAGAGAACGTCCTTCGCCAGCGTGTCACAACTGACATCACAACCAAAGGTGGTGCGTTCGATATCATGACAATCGGCATGTACGAAACACCAATCTGGGGTGCAAATGGATGGTTGGTGCCACTGCATAAAAACGTGAACTTCAACACCAATAACTTGTCAGCAGCCTATGACGTTGATGATCTTCTGCCAGCCATGCGTGGTGGCTTGAGCCATGAGGGTACGCTTTATGCGGCGCCATTCTATGGTGAGAGCTCGATGATCATGTACCGGACGGATCTGATGGCGAAGGCCGGCATGTCAATGCCAGATGCGCCAACATGGGAATTCATCGCAAAAGCGGCGGCAGCCATGACAGATCGTTCAAATGACATCAATGGTGTCTGTTTGCGCGGTAAAGCTGGATGGGGTGAAGGCGGTGCATTTATTACTGCCATGTCCAACTCCTTCGGTGCACGGTGGTTTGATATGGACTGGAATGCGCAGTTCGACACCAAGCCATGGGCTGACACTCTGAACTTCTTCAAGAATATGATGGACGCTTCAGGTCCTAAAGGTTACGCAACCAATGGCTTCAATGAAAACCTGTCATTGTTCCAGCAAGGCAAGTGTGGCATGTGGATCGACGCGACCGTTGCTGCGTCTTTTGTGACCAATCCAAAAGACTCAACAGTCGCCGATAAAGTCGGTTTTGCACTGGCTCCAGACACTGGTCTTGGTAAGCGTTCTAACTGGCTTTGGGCATGGGCTCTTGCCATCCCAGCAGGAACTCAGAAGGAAAAAGCAGCACTTCAGTTCATCGAGTGGGCGACTTCGAAAGATTACATCGAGCTCGTTGCCGCTAAAGAAGGCTGGGCTAACGTTCCTCCAGGAGCACGTGTGTCGTTGTATGAAAACGACAACTACAAGAAAGTGCCTTTCGCACAGATGACCTTGGATTCGATTTTGTCAGCAGATCCAAACAACTCAACCGTTGAACCAAGCCCTTATGTGGGGATTCAGTTTGCGGCTATTCCTGAGTTTGCTGGAATTGCGACACAAGTCAGCCAAGAGTTTTCAGCAGCCTATGCAGGACAGCAGTCTGTTGAAGAAGCACTTGGTAAAGCTCAAGACATCACTAACGAAGCGATGGAAGCAGCGGGTTACCGTTAATTCCGGATGCTAGCGAGTCGGGGCGGTTTGACCGCCCCGATTCATTCATTCTAACCACTTTTTGACGAAGGGATTCCGTTGTGGCGACTCAACACTCTCGATCTGCAGCCCGATTGATGATGGCACCAGCTGTCATGTTGCTCCTCGGTTGGATGCTCGTTCCCCTCATCATGACCCTCATGTTCTCTTTTAAGAAATATCTCCCGCTGCGCGGTGGAGATTTGGGTTGGGTGGGTTTTGATAATTACATTCGATTCGTGTCATCGAGCTCATTTTGGCCGAGCGTGATGACCACATTGATCATCGTGGGCGGTGTTCTTCTCATTACTCTGGTCCTTGGCACTTTACTGGCGTTATTGCTGGATCAACCGATGTGGGGTCAAGGTGTGGTTCGGATCCTCGTGATCGCACCCTTCTTTGTGATGCCGACGGTCTCGGCATTGGTTTGGAAAAATATGTTTATGGATGCGAACTACGGTTTGCTCTCCTATCTTTGGGAGTTTTTTGGGGCTGAACCGATTCAATGGATGTCTCAGGCCTCTTTGACCTCAATCATTACCATTGTGAGTTGGCAGTGGTTACCTTTTGCGACCCTGATCCTGCTCACAGCGATTCAGTCGCTGGATCATGAGCAACTTGAGGCGTCCGAAATGGATGGAGCAACGACCTTAAAGCGCTTTTGGCACATCGTGTTGCCTCACCTAAGTCGCGCCATCACCGTGGTGTTGTTGATCCAAACAATTTTCTTGCTGTCGATTTTTGCCGAAATCTTTGTCACCACAGCCGGTGCGTTTGGATCGAAAACCCTCACCTATCTCATTTTCCAACGCGTTTTGGAAAGCCAAAACGTGGGGCTAGGCTCAGCCGGTGGTGTCTACGCCATCATTCTGGCCAATATCGTCGCGATCTTCCTGATGCGGATCGTCGGCCAAAACCTTGATAAATAGGAGCAGTTGATGGCACGCGCGGTTTCTTTCAATCGGAAAACAGTCAACACAGCTCTCGCTTGGGCGATCGGTTTATTGATCTTTTTTCCGATTCTCTGGACGATTTTGACAAGCTTTAAGACCGAAGGTCAGGCGATCGCTGATCCGCCAATCTTTTTGATGTTTGACTGGACGCTTGAGAACTATGCGATCGTTCAAGAGCGCTCGGACTATCTAAAGTTTCTGACGAACTCGGTGATCATCGCCGGCGGATCGACCTTGCTAGGTATCCTAGTCGCTGTCCCCGCCGCTTGGTCGATGGCTTTTGTGCCTTCGAAGCGGACCAAAGACATCTTATTGTGGATGCTATCGACCAAAATGCTTCCAGCGGTTGGCGTCCTCTACCCGATCTATCTGATTTTCATTGAGCTTGGGTTGTTGGATACCAAAATCGGTCTCGTGGTGGTGTTGATGCTAATTAACCTGCCGATCATCGTCTGGATGCTTTACACCTACTTCAAAGAAATTCCGTCAGAAATTCTTGAAGCGGCACGTATGGATGGTGCGTCCCTTCGCTCGGAGATTCTTTATGTACTCACTCCAATGGCGATTCCCGGTATTGCATCAACCATCTTGCTGAATTTCATCCTTGCCTGGAATGAAGCCTTTTGGACGCTCAATCTGACAGCGGCCCAGGCGGCACCCTTAACCGCATTTATCGCCAGTTATTCAAGCCCAGAGGGCCTTTTTTACGCAAAACTCAGTGCAGCATCAACAATGGCGATCGCGCCAATTTTGGTCCTCGGTTGGTTCAGTCAGAAGCAACTCGTCCGAGGACTCACGTTTGGCGCTGTCAAATAAGGAAAATACATGGGACGCATTGTTTTAGAAAAAGTCACCAAGAAATTTGAGCATGTCGAAGTCATTCCGCCGCTCGATCTGACGATTGAAGAGGGTGAGTTTACGGTATTTGTCGGCCCTTCAGGGTGCGGTAAGTCAACCCTTCTTCGGTTAATCGCGGGGCTAGAGGACGTCACGAGCGGAAGTATTTGCATCGATGGTCGAGAGACCACGAGCCTGCCACCCGCGCAACGTGGATTGGCCATGGTGTTTCAGTCCTATGCGTTATATCCACACATGACGGTTAGGAAGAATATCGCTTTCCCGTTAAAGATGGCGAAAATGGACCAAGCGGAGATTGATCGACGGGTGACCACAGCCGCTGACGTCCTGAATCTGACAGATTATTTGGATCGCAGGCCCGGGCAGTTGTCGGGTGGTCAACGTCAACGAGTCGCCATTGGGCGTGCGATTGTCCGCGAGCCTTCAGCCTTTCTCTTCGATGAGCCCTTGTCGAATCTCGACGCAGCACTTCGCGTTGGTATGCGTCTTGAAATTAGTGAACTGCATAAGCGACTCAAGACCACCATGATCTACGTCACGCACGACCAGGTCGAAGCCATGACGATGGCTGACAAGATCGTCGTGTTACAAGCAGGTTTCATCGAGCAGGTCGGAAGCCCTCTGGAGTTATATCGTGCGCCTTGCAATCGCTTTGTCGCGGGCTTCATTGGGTCGCCCAAAATGAACTTTATTGAAGGCGATGAAGCAGCCAAACAAGGCGCACATGCCATTGGCGTGCGACCAGAACACATCAAGGTGTCTGCCACCGAAGGTGCCTGGAAAGGAGTCATCAGTGTGTCTGAACATTTAGGGTCGGATACCTTTTTCCATGTGCACGACACGGGCCTTGCCGAGACCATCACAGTGCGAGTGGATGGCGAAGTATCCTTTGATCACGGTGACACAGTGTATCTGACGCCGCGTGACGACATGATTCATCGATTTGATGCGAACGGATTGAGGATATGAATGATATCCGCGGCAAGCAGGTGCTCATCACCGGTGCGGCGCGAGGCATCGGATATGCCTTTGCCCGTGCCTTTGTGGATGAAGGGGCATCCGTGATGATTGCGGATCGAGATATCGAGCGGGCAGAAACGGCCGCCCAGTCGCTCGGTGAACGTTGTGCTGCGGTGTTGATGGACGTCTCAGATCAATCAAGTATTGAGCAGGCCGTCCAGACAACGATCGACCGGTTCGGTCGGATCGATGTGCTGATCAATAATGCTGCGATTTTTACTGCGGCGCCGATTGTGGAGATTGAACGCGCGGATTTTGAGCGGTGTTTTTCCATCAACGTCGCAGGCACGCTCTTCACGCTACAGGCTGTGGCCAAACACATGATTGAACGTGGTGGTGGCGGCAAGATCATCAATATGGCGAGCCAAGCAGGTCGGCGCGGCGAATCCCTAGTAGGGGTGTATTGCGCTTCCAAGGCCGCGGTGATCAGTTTGACGCAATCGGCTGGCTTGAATCTGATTCCTCATAGAATCAATGTCAATGCCATCGCGCCTGGAGTGGTGGATGGTGAGCATTGGGATGGTGTGGATGCGTTTTTCGCTCGATACGAAGGTAAAAAGCCGGGTCAAAAAAAGAAAGAAGTGGGTGAGGCGGTTCCCTTTGGACGCATGGGAACGGCGGAAGATTTAATCGGGATGGCCTTATTTCTGGCCTCCAGTGCCTCGGACTATGTGGTTGCACAGACCTACAACGTCGATGGCGGAAACTGGATGAGCTGATCATGTCGATTGCAACGGTTCCTCAGTTTGAAGTTGTCCCACCTGAATTTGGGAGTATCCGTTACTTAGAGCACGGATGGCCTTGCGATTTGATTCGTTGGCATGCGCATGAAGAATATGAATTGCACCTGATGGTTGCATCCACTGGGAAAGTGTTCGTTGGGGACTACATCGGACGCTACCAGCCCGGGCAATTTGTGCTCACAGGACCTCGTCTGCCACATAATTGGGTGACTGAAGTCGGTTCCTCAGATCCCATTTCGTTACGCGATATGGTCATCCAATTTCGGCCTGAGTCGTTAAAAATGCTGGCCGAGGCCTTTCCAGAATTTAAAAACGTCACACCAATGTTAGAGATGGCTCGATCCGGTGTTGAGTTTGTTGGCTTTGATCAATCAAAAGCACAAACGTTGTTAGCATCGGTGCGCGATACGCACGGGATCGCTCGCGTTTTGGCATTCCTCAACGTATTACAGCAACTGCATGAGTGGCCCAATAAGCGGGCGCTCAGTACCGCGAAAATTCACTCCACCTTAACCGGGGTCGTTGAGACCAAGATCAATGATGCTGTGGATTATGTGGTGGAGAATTTTTCACAAGAGATCTCACTTGAGCGCATGGCTGCGAGGGCGGATATGAGTGCTAGCGCCTTCTCACGGCATTTCCAGAAATCGACTGGGAACAAATTTGTCGACTTCGTGAATCAAGTTCGGATTGGTAAGGCCTGCGTGCTACTGACTGAAAGCAACGATCAAATCTCAACCATCTGTTATTCGGTTGGCTTTAATAACGTGGCGAATTTCAATCGCCATTTCGTGAAGATTAAAGGCGTAACGCCCTCTGAGTTCCGACGAGTCGTCAGAGCGAATCTCAGTCCAGGGACCGCAGCGCATATCGCTCCCGAGGGTGCCTGATGTTTTTAGGGATTGATTTAGGAACTTCCTCACTAAAAGCGGTTGTGATCGATCAGTTGCATCAGGTGCGTGCAACCGCAGAGGCCGATCTCACAGTCAGTCATCCAAAAGCCAATTGGTCTGAGCAGAACCCAGCGGATTGGGATCAAGCCCTGATTCAGGTGTGTTCAGCCTTGGCCGCCCAAATTCCACTGCATCAAGTGGAGCGGATTGGGCTGACAGGTCAAATGCATGGTGCGACCTGCTTGGATGAGCAGGGTTCGGTGTTACGGCCCTGCCTCTTGTGGAATGACGGCCGAGCTTCCGATGAATGCCTCTTGTTGAATCAACAGATGGAACAATTGACTGCGCATTCTGGGAATTTGGCGATGCCGGGCTTCACCGCTCCCAAATTGATGTGGCTGAAGCGGCACGAGCCTGAGGTGTTTCAGAGGATTCGGCAGGTGTTGTTGCCGAAAGATTATTTGCGTTGGTTGCTGACTGGGGTCTTCGCGACGGATCCATCAGATGCCTCTGGAACTTTATGGATGAATCCGGCAACCAGACAGTGGGATGACACGTTAATTGAAATGACTGATGCCCAACGCGACTGGTTACCTGAGGTATTTGAGGGTCCTGAAGAGACAGGGTCAGTGACCACAGAAGCGAGCCGAAAATATGGCCTTCCTCGCGTTCCCGTGGTTGCAGGTGGCGGTGATAATGCCTGTGGGGCGCTTGCTCTTGGGATTTCTCAGCCAGGACAAACGCTGATTAGCCTTGGCACATCTGGTGTCATTTTTACGGTCAGTGAGACGCATCAGACCTGCCCTGAAAAAACAGTCCATGCTTTCGCCCACGCAGTCCCCGATCGATGGCATCAAATGACGGTCACTTTAAGCGCCGCGCATTCGCTCACCTGGTTATCGACCATTACCGGGCAATCAGTGACCGAGATGGTGAATCGAGTATCGGTGTCGAATCAAACCGAAACCCAAGTTCAGTTTCTTCCCTATTTGAATGGCGAGCGTTCACCGCACAATGATCCTGATGCGAGAGGGTTGTTTGCCAATCTCTCGTCGTCGACCACTGTGGATGATTTGTGTCTGGCAGTTCTTGAAGGCGTTGCCTTTTCATTTTGCGATGGCCTGGATGCGCTTCGAGCGGCTGGTGCTCAAATTGAATCGACACTCTCGATTGGAGGCGGAACTCGATCGAAGTATTGGCTTCAGATGATGGCCAACGCCCTGGAGATTCGTGTCGACACCTCAGACAGCTCGATGATTGGGCCTAGTTTAGGTGCGGCTCGACTGGCGATGAAAAACCAGAAGTTGGCCTATCCCACGGAACAGATGACCGATCGCTCAGTACCAACGGGTGCGAGACGTGATTACTACCAATCTAAATTAATCAATTACAGACAGACGTATCAAGCAATGCAGCAGATACGTGCGCGAGAAGGATAACAGCCATGGCAACAGAGCAATTGCAGCGAATTCCCTATGACAGGCAGCGCGTGACCGCCGGGATCATGCATGTGGGTGTGGGTGCTTTTCATCGTGCACATCAGGCTGTTTATATCGATCAATTGCTCGACCAACATCCAGAGTGGGGAATCTGTGGGGTGAATTTAAGAGCCGAGGATCGCCCGCTATTTGATGCGTTAAAGGCCCAGCAGGGGTCGTATGTTCTGAAAACCATGTCGGCTTCCGGTGACACTGAATTTCGAGAAATTGGTTCGATCATCGAATTGATTGATGCATCGGCTCACTATGCAGATGCTGTGTCTCGAGCCGCTGATCCGGCGATCCGTATCGTCTCAATGACCGTGACTGAAAGCGGTTATCACCTCGATGAACATGATGTGTTGGACTTGCGCGCGCGACCCATTGTCGAGGGTCTAAATGCAGGGATGGGCTCGTCGATTTATACCTTTTTGCATGCTGTTGTGAAGGCGCGGATGGATCAGGAGTCAGGCGGGGTTACCTTCTTGTGTTGTGATAATTTGCGGGATAACGGTGGCAAGCTGAAAGCTGGACTGCTGCAGTATTTACAGGCGTCTGGTGATCAATCCTCCATGGATTGGGTGAAGACTCATGTCACCTTCCCTTGTTGCATGGTAGACCGCATCACGCCTCGAATTGATCCATCGCATGCGCTTGATGTGGAGGCGCGATTTGGGGTCAAAGATCGCGTGACGGTGATGGGCGAAAGCTACATCCAGTGGGTGCTTGAAGATGACTTTGCCAATGGTCGACCACCACTTGAGACCGTCGGTGTGGAAATCGTCGATCAGGTGGAGCCCTATGAGGACGCAAAGATTCGGGTGTTAAATGGTGGCCACACTATCTTGACCTACTTAGCGGCTTTGAAAGGGCATCGTACCTATGATGCCGGGATCTTAGATCCTGAATTACGTGCATTCTTTAGAGCTTATGAAACAGAAGAAGTGATTCCTGCGATCGGCAATTCGCCGATTGATCTGTTCGCCTATCGGGATATCATCGAGTCGCGCTTTTCCAATCAATATATCGGTGACACGGTGGAACGGATTTGTATGGACGGCGTGAGTAAGTTCCCGATCTTTGTCCTGCCAACGATTCAAGGAACTGTGGATCGTGGCTTGGTACCGATGCGTTCTATTCACGGGATTGCATCTTGGTATGTGTTTATGCGGCAGGCTCAAGCCGGACGGATTCCGTTTCCTTATGTCGATCCGAAATGGGATTGGATTGCACCGATGCTTGAGCCGGGTCAGGAGGCTGTCTTTGCTTCTGAGCCAGACTTGTGGGGTGATGTGCCAACCCGTTGTCCTGAGTTTGTTGACGCATTGGTCCATGAAATCGAACATCTCGAACAGGTTTTTGATGGGCAGGCAGAAGGAGCAGTTGAGTGATCGTGATCGGTGGTGATGCCATTGTGGATTTGATTGATCGCGGGCAACGATTGTTTGAAGCCTGTCCTGGTGGTTCGACATTAAATTGTGCTCTGGCTTCTGGTCAATTGGGATCTGATGTCCTTTATGTTTCGACATTGAGTCGGGATGCTTACGGTGACTTGCTAATCGATCGTTTACAAGAATGTCATGTGAAACTGAGAGCTGATGCACGATCGGACGCTTACAGCTCTCTAGCGGTGGTCTCGCTGGATGAGACCAATCAGCCAAGCTATGCCTTTTATCGGGAAGGAACGGCTGATCGGGAGGTTCCTGTGGATGCGATGATCGCGTCTTTTCCACCGAAGATGTCGATCTTTCACGTGGGCTCTTGTGCATTAATTCCGGCTGATGATCAGGATGCTTGGCTTCAGGTCGTCGCAGCCGCTCAAGAGCGTGGTGCATTGATCTCCATTGATCCCAATTGTCGGCCATCGATGACCACAGATCCTGATCGCTACCGAAAGGGCATTGCGCGATTTTTGCAGGTTGCTGATCTCGTCAAACTCAGTGATGAAGATCTTGAGTATTTACATCCTGAGTGGACCAACCAAGCGCTCAGTCGCTTTATCGAGACCTATTCACCACAGCTCTGTGTTTACACCCGTGGTTCAGAAGGCCTCACTGGATTCACAGGAAAGGGAGTCACAGTCAGTGTCGAGGCCAGTTTGCCGGGGCCACTGTCAGATACTGTCGGTGCTGGGGATTCGGTACATGGAACCTTGCTCTCTGAGATTGATCGCCTTGGGTTATCCGGTCATGCGTTGTCCGAACTGAATGCCGAGAGCCTTCGAGAGGTCTTAACGCTGGCGTCTCGGGTGGCTGGCGTGAACTGCACTCGCGCTGGTTGTCAGCCGCCGACGCGTGAGGAAGTGGTGACGATTTTTGGCTCGCGTTGAGCGGCCTCTTCAAAGGCGCTGATGGCCTGATCAGCAAGCGAAGATTTGAAAAATTCAGTCGCAATCGGTTGAGGAAGTGCGAAGGTGAAAAAGCCTCGCGAAGCTAAGTCAAATAGTTGGTCAACCGATCTAAGACTGGCGACTAAAAGTTCGGTTTCAAAGGCGATGTCTTGCATCCGATCGAATAGCGCATCAGCATTGTCGACGGCGTCCTTGAGTCGAGCATAGTAGGGCGCTGTATAGGCAACCCCGAGCGCCTCTGCTGCCATCACTTGACCCTCAGAGTAAACCGCAGTCAGTGTGATTCGTTTTGGAAGTTCCAGTTGTGCGGCGACTGAAAATCCAGTCTCATTTGCTGGAATTTTAATCACAACCTCTGGACCAATCGCTTGGATGGCTTGGGCGCATTGAAGCCAATCACTTCCAAATACCTGGAACTGGATGCTTGGATAACCGAGATCCAGCGCTTTGGTATAGAGCTCATGATAGGTTTCGATCGACGTGTTGAGACCGCTGCGCTCAAGCAAGAGGGGATTTGTTGTGATTCCTGTAAACAAGCCTGTTTTGGCAAGCGCGGCCCAGCATTCGGTGTTTGCTGTATCGAGAAATAAGTTCATGGAATGAGTATAGCGATGATTCTTCCTCTTTGAGCAAAGAACTCGCCACGTTCGAGTTGTCGCGTCGACAATCGTGCAGAACTCATCGACGTCGATAGAGATCTTGTGGCGGTATCGCGTGTATTTTGGGTATAAAAAAGCCCAGACCGAAGTCTGGGCTAAAATCATCCTCGGTTGAGGTTTAGTCCCAGGACAGCGCGCCGCCGACCTGATACTCGGTGACCCGGGTTTCGAAGAAGTTCTTCTCTTTCCGAAGGTCCATAATTTCACTCATCCATGGGAATGGATTTTCCACCCCAGGAAATTGCTCTGACAAACCAATCTGAGTCAGACGACGGTTAGTGATGAACTTCAGATAATCTTCCATCATCTGGGCATTCATCCCGAGCACTCCACGTGGCATGGTGTCACGTGCATACTCAATTTCTAAGGCGAGGCCTTCTAAAATCATCTGCGTCATCTTCGC
The DNA here is from genome assembly GCA_024640985.1 of Gammaproteobacteria bacterium. Classification (GTDB taxonomy): domain Bacteria; phylum Pseudomonadota; class Gammaproteobacteria; order Pseudomonadales; family Litorivicinaceae; genus HIMB30. The sequence goes on along the minus strand of JAHEDY010000022.1, from coordinate 17,238 downwards.
CTGGAACTCTTCAGTCCAAAGCTTTGGATTTTCGTTTTTGATCTGGTTGATCACATCGACACCAAAGTTCACGTGCATCGATTCATCTCGCAGGATGTACTGGAATTGCTCTGCAACACCGGTCATCTTGTTTCTGCGGCCCATCGACAGAATCTGAGAGAAACCGCAGTAGAAGAATAAACCTTCCAACACACAGTAAAACGCGATCAAGTTCTGCAAGAGTTCTTGGTCGTTTTCCGTCGTTCCTGTTTGGAACTGTGGATTGCCGATGGCTTGGGTATACTTCAATGCCCAGGCCGATTTTTTCGCCACCGCTGGAACTTCTCGGTACATGTTGAAGATTTCACCTTCATCCATTCCCAACGATTCAATGCAATACTGATAGGCGTGCGTATGAATCGCTTCTTCAAACGCTTGACGCAACAGGTACTGACGACACTCTGGATTTGTGACCAAACGGTAAATTGACAACACCAGGTTATTCGCGACCAGTGAATCGGCTGTCGAGAAGAAGCCGAGATTTCGCATCACGATCTTCCGCTCATCTTCTGACAAACCATCATTGGATCTCCACAACGCGATATCTTGCGTCATGTTGATTTCTTGTGGCATCCAGTGGTTGGCGCACCCATCCAGATATTTGGTCCAAGCCCACTCATATTTAAAAGGCACCAACTGGTTCAAATCAGCGCGGCAGTTGATCATCCGCTTTTGATCGACTTGTACACGATCCGCACCCATCTCGAGTTCTTCAAGTCCAGGTGCAACATCCAACTGCTCGAGCGCCTGCTGTGCCGCCTCAAAGGCAGCAGAACCGGTTGGCTCAAAGCGTGTCGGGTCGGCCACTTCAGTCACAGGGGCAGGCTCAATCGCGAGCTGCTGTTGTGGTTCTTCGGGCTTCGCCTGCTTTGGGGGTGGCGGGGCGATGTGCTCTTCAGGTTCGTTAAACGCGTCCCAATTCAGCATTCTCTTTCTTCTCCTTCAAATCGTTCGGTTTACTGGCAGGCTTCACAATCGGGATCATCCAGACTGCACGCCTTAGGTACAGCAGCAGGTTCGGCAACCTGTGCGGCCTGAGTTGCGGTGACCGCATTCAGGTTCGATTTGTTGATGGTGGATTTTTCCGCTTGCGTTGCGCCGAGTGCGCGGAGGTAATAGGTTGTTTTCAGACCACTGAACCAAGCCATCCGGTACGTCACATCGAGCTTCTTCCCGTTGGCATTGGCGATATAAATGTTGAGGCTTTGGGCCTGATCGATCCATTTCTGGCGACGGGCTGCTGCTTCCACAATCCAGCGCGTTTCCAGCTCAAACGAGGTGGCATACAGCGCTTTCAGATCATCTGGAATCCGTGCGACTTGCTGCACTGATCCGTCATAATATTTCAGGTCGTTGACCATCACATTATCCCAGAGTCCGCGCTCTTTCAGATCCCGGACAAGATAGGGATTGACCACGGTAAATTCGCCCGACAGGTTCGATTTTACGTAGAGGTTTTGGTAGGTGGGTTCAATCGATTGCGACACGCCAGTGATGTTTGCGATCGTGGCTGTTGGTGCGATGGCCATGACGTTTGAGTTCCGCATTCCACCTTTGGCTTTTTCTCGGAGTTCCGTCCAGTCAAGCTGTGCGGAGGTGTCCATGTTAAGGTAATTAGCTCCACGTTCTTCCCTCAATTTCTCAATGGAATCAATTGGCAGGATGCCCTGTGACCAGAGGCTTCCATCAAAACTTGAATACGCTCCGCGTTCACGGGCAAGTTCCGCTGAGGCTTCGATCGCGTAGTATGAAACCACTTCCATCGATTCATCAGCAAACTGCACCGCTTCGTCAGATCCGTACGCAATCCCAAGCTCATACAAGGCATCCTGGAAACCCATGATGCCAAGACCGACAGGTCGGTGCTTCATGTTGGAATTTTCAGCCTGAGGGACCGCGTAGTAGTTAATGTCGATCACGTTATCGAGCATCCGTACCGCTGTCTTGACGGTTTTGCCGAGTTTCTCTCGATCTAGACCACCATCTTTTGTGACGTGTTGTCTTAAGTTAACAGAGCCAAGGTTACAGACTGCGATTTCGTCGTTCGATGTATTGAGCGTGATCTCTGTACAAAGGTTCGATGAGTGCACAACACCGGCATGTTGCTGCGGGCTTCTTAAATTGCACGCATCTTTAAAGGTAATCCATGGATGGCCTGTTTCGAACAACATCGACAACATCTTCCGCCATAGATCTTTCGCTTGGACCCGCTTGAAATGAGTGATCTCACCACTATGGGTCATGGCTTCGTATTCGTTGTAGCGCGTTTCAAAGGCTTGACCGAACAGATCATGCAAATCTGGGCAGGTCGATGGTGAGAACAGTGTCCACTCAGCATCTTCAAAGACCCGCTTCATGAACAAATCAGGAACCCAGTTGGCGGTATTCATGTCATGCGTTCGACGACGGTCATCCCCGGTATTCTTGCGAAGCTCTAAGAATTCTTCGATATCCATGTGCCAGGTTTCTAAGTAGGCACAGACTGCCCCTTTGCGCTTTCCGCCTTGATTGACTGCGACAGCCGTGTCGTTGACGACTTTCAAGAACGGAACCACCCCTTGGCTCTTGCCATTGGTGCCTTTGATGTAAGACCCCAGTGAGCGAACAGGTGTCCAGTCGTTACCTAATCCACCGGCCCATTTTGACAACATCGCATTGTCGCGAATCGCGCCATAGATGCCATCAAGGTTGTCTGGAACTGTGGTGAGGTAGCAACTCGACAGCTGGCTTCTTAATGTTCCTGAGTTAAACAATGTCGGCGTTGAGGCCATGTAATCAAAGCTTGAAAGCAACTGATAGAATTCAATCGCACGCTCTTCCCGGTTGTCTTCTTTCAGTGCGAGACCCATCGCGATCCGCATAAAAAACACCTGGGGCAATTCAATTCGGACTTCATCTTTGTGGATGAAGTAACGGTCATACAATGTTTGCAAGCCCAAGTAAGTAAACTGGTTATCGCGCTCGGCAATCAGTGCTGCGGCCATTTGATCGATGTTGTAGTCCAATAACTCCGCAGAGACTAATTCGCTCTCGACCGCCAGTTGCAAAAACGCTTTCAGGGCCTGTGGATAGAGCGTTTCCATCTCAAACTGAGTGGCCTTTTCAGCGACTCCCAGACGCGTCAGCGACTTCGCTCGGATATCATCCAATAACAATCGAGCCGTGACATAGGTATAGTTCGGCTCTTTCTCAACCAACGTCCGCGCGCTCATGATTAACGCGGTGTTGACATCATGTTGTGTCACACCGTCATAGAGGTTCTTTAACGTTTCAGACAAGACGATTGAGCCATCGACGTCCGCTAAGCCCTCACAGGCCTCAGCAATGACTGTTTTTAAGCGACCGACATCCAATGGCTCTCTGGTGCCATCGTCTTTGACAATTTTAATTTCAGGATGGTCTTCGCGTGGCGTTTCGATCTTTTCAGAGCGCATACGCTTTCTTTCTTCACGGTACAGCACGTAATCCCGAGCGACTCTGTGTTCACCGTTCCGCATTAAGCAAAGCTCGACCTGGTCTTGGATGTCTTCAATGTGCACGATGCCACCTGAAGGCATGCGACGACGGAATGTATCGACCACTTGGGCGGTTAACCGTTCAACAGTTTCGTGGATTCGGTTACTGGCAGCAGCAGTATTGCCTTCAACGGCCAAAAACGCTTTGCTCATCGCGACGACGATTTTTGTAGCATCAAAGCCGACCACAGAACCGTTTCGTTTCATGACCCGGATTTCACCGGGCGCTGGTGTCGCCTGAGGTGACACCGGCGCAGCCTTTGGCGCGACTGTTTGTTCTTCTTGTTGCCCGCTAACACGGCTTGATTGATACATGCGGCCTCCACCAAGTCCCTGGTTACTAATTTTTGGGTTAACCCCAAGATGTTGGGGTTTCAATGAATATCGGACACAAGATACTGTGGTTGACCATTAAGTCAATCCAAAATTTTTGTGGATAAATTGGGGAGAACTCGTGCTTGAAAACGCCAAAGCCAGAGAAACTCTGGCTTTGGGTTTTATTTGGCTGTGGATAAATTCAGAATCACGATTTTCGATAGAATTTTTTCATTGAACAAACCATTTCGATTCAATTTCTTGTCCGGTTTTAACCCTGTTTCAGTTCGCTTATCGTGACAGTGATTTTCGTGAACTGTGCTTGCGCGTCCTGTAACCGTCCGCGCTCACGTTCGACCACCTCAGCCGGAGCTTTATCGGTGAAGCCTGGATTATCCAGTTTGCCACTTAATCCTTTGATCTCACCGTCGAGCTTCTTCAACTGTTTTTCAAGGCGTGCGACTTCGGCGTCGACATCGATCAGGCCTGCCATAGGCACATGCACTTCGAGTTTTCCAATCAGTTGTGTGGATGATGCCGGAAGAGTTTCTCCCTCATCCACAAAATGCACATCAGAAAGCTTGGCGAGCGGCACGATCAACGCCTCTAAGCGCGTTAGACGCACTCGATCTTCATCAAACCCACCGGCGAGCATCATCGGGATTTCTTTCGCCGGTGAGAGGTTCATTTCGCCGCGGATGGTTCTTACAGCAACAATCACTGCTTTCATCCAATCCACATCGGATTCAGCCTCTCGATCCACTTTTGACTCATCAGCGACCGGGTACGGCGCTTTAGAGATGGTGTCGCCACCGCGACCGATGAGTGGAGCGACCTGTTGCCATAACTCTTCGGTGATGTAGGGCATCAATGGATGGGCTAATCGCAAGATGGTTTCCAAGACCCCAACTAAGGTGCGCCGCGTTGCGGCCTGAGTCTCGAGGCTTGCGCCACCCTCGGCCAAAATCGGTTTTGTGAGCTCAAGATACCAATCGCAGTATTCGTTCCACACAAATTCATAGATCGCCTGACTCGCCAAATCCAATCGATAAGACGCAACCGCTTGCGCAACCTTCTCTTCGGTGGCTTGAAGGCTCGAGCGAATCCAACGATCAAAGACTGTCATCTGTGATGCATCAAGCTCGGTCAGCTGATGCCCATCGATCTTCATCATCACAAAGCGCGTCGCATTCCAGAGCTTGTTACAGAAGTTTCGATAGCCTTCAATCCGACCCACATCAAAATTGATATCTCGACCGGTGGACGCCAGTGAACAAAAAGTAAACCGTAAGGCGTCAGTCCCGTAGCTTTGCAATCCATCTGGGAACTGTCGACGTGTCGCTTTCTCAATGGCTTGTTGCATTTTTGGCTGCATCAAGGAGCCGGTACGTTTGGCAACCAGATCATCCAGAGAAATCCCGTCAATCAGATCAATCGGGTCCAGCACATTGCCCTTGGATTTCGACATTTTCTGGCCTTCCGCATCACGCACCAAACCATGAACATAGACGGTTTTAAAGGGCACTTGATCGGTGAACTTCAGGGTCATCATGATCATCCGGGCTACCCAGAAGAAAATGATGTCAAAGCCGGTCACCAGAACACTGGTCGGGTGATAGCGCTTGAGTGCGTCAGTATCATCTGGCCAGCCGAGTGTTGAAAAGGTCCAAAGGGCTGAAGAGAACCAGGTATCCAGGACATCATCGTCTTGGGTGAGTGTTACCTCGGCACTGAGCTGGTACTTCGTCCGTGCTGCCTCTTCGTTTTCAGCCACATAAATCCGACCAGCGTCATCATAAAATGCCGGAATTCGATGGCCCCACCACAGCTGGCGGGAAATACACCAATCCTTCAGATCTCGCATCCAGGCAAAGTAGGTGTTTTCCCACTGTTTGGGAACGAACTGGATCGATCCGTTTTCAACAGCCTCGATTGCCGGTTTGGCGAGCGTTTCGACTGCAACAAACCATTGATCGGTCAGCAGTGGCTCAATCACCACACCTGAGCGATCACCACGTGGGACCTTTAAGGTGTGTGGGTCAATTTTCTCTAATAATCCCAAGGCATCCAGATCAGTGACGATCTGTGCTCTCGCCTCGAAGCGATCCAGACCTCGATAGGCATCAGGGACCTCATCGTTCAGTTTCGCGTCTTTGGTGAGGATATTGATCATGGTCAGACCATGACGTTCACCCATGGCGTAGTCATTGAAATCATGCGCTGGTGTGATCTTCACACATCCAGTTCCGAATTCAGGATCGACATAGTCATCGGCAATAATTGGGATTTCACGGTCTGTCAGTGGCAGCGCAATCGTCTTTCCGATCAAATGGCTATAGCGCTCATCCTCAGGGTGAACAGCAACCGCACTGTCGCCAAGCATGGTTTCAGGACGAGTGGTCGCCACCACCAAATGTCCGGATCCATCCGCTAATGGGTAACGGAAATGCCACAGAGAGCCCTGTTCTTCTTCGCTAACCACCTCCAAATCGGAAATCGCGGTGTGAAGGACCGGATCCCAGTTCACCAGTCGTTGACCGCGGTAAATCAGGCCCTCATCAAACAGCCGAATAAAGACTTCCTGGACCGCTCGAGAGCAACCCTCGTCCATCGTGAAGCGCTCTCGTGACCAATCCACAGAGGCACCCATGCGACGTAGCTGCTGGGTAATCATGCCGCCTGACGTGTGTTTCCATTCCCAAACTTTCTCTAAGAACTTCTCACGCCCCAAATCATGCCGAGAAATATTCGATGCCAACAATTGGCGCTCGACCAGCATTTGCGTAGCGATGCCTGCGTGGTCAGTGCCGACCTGCCAAAGCGTGTCGTGCCCAAGCATCCGATGGTAGCGAATTAGGGCATCCATGATGGTGTCTTGGAAGGCGTGGCCCATATGCAGGGATCCGGTCACATTCGGTGGCGGGATCATAATGGAGTAGGGTGTACCATTCCCGGAAGGTTCGAAGTGTCCTTGGGATTCCCAGAAGTCGTACCAACGCGTTTCAATGGCAGAAGGATCGTATGTTTTGTCTAAAGTGTCAGTCATTTACGCAGATCGTGTTGTGTGATCGGATATCCGTCAAATTTCAGTTGTTTCCAAGTGTTCCGGGTGGTGTCCAAAACCTTGGGTTCTTGCACCACAATTTCGACTAAGTGGTCGAAGTGTGAAAACCACGGGGGCAGTTCGCCACCTAAATTGACCAAAACACCATGCCGATCGGTTGGATTTTGCCAACCGATTCCCACAGGTGCTTTCGGTGAGTCGTCTTGATCCACCTCGTGCGGGATGAAACTCTCATCATCATCCCACAAGAGTTGATCGAAAACCTCGGCCTCAGAGGCAGATGCCACATGACAGTGGACATCTAACCCCTTTCGGAAGGATTGTCGCACAAACTTCACCGCAAAGCGTGCCCGGGCTTCCAGAGACTCTTCAGCCAAGATGTAAAAAGATACCTTAGTCACGCGCGCAGCCAATTCACCAACAATGGAACGGGACGCCCAGTGGCCCCTTTGGCTTTACCACCACTGAACCAAGCGGTCCCGGCAATATCCAAGTGCGCCCAGCGATAGCTCTCGGTAAATCGTGATAAGAAACAGGCCGCTGTAATGGTGCCTGCATCGCGTCCACCGATATTGGCCATATCCGCGAAATTAGAATCCAGTAACTTCTGATAAGGCGCCTCAATCGGCAATCGCCAACAAGGATCACCTGTTTCCTTACCGAGCTGAAAGAGTTCATCAGCCAAAGCATCATCGGTACTGAGAAGACCGGTGTTGTGTTTCCCCAAAGCAATCAAACAAGCGCCAGTCAGCGTCGCGATATCGACCACAGCCTCCGGATCGAAGCGCTCAACATAGGTCAAGGCGTCACAGAGAACTAAGCGGCCTTCGGCATCGGTATTTAAGATCTCGACCGTTTTACCCGCAAGTGTCGTCACCACGTCACCAGGTTTGGTGGCAGCTCCAGACGGCATATTTTCAACAGCGGCAATCACACCAATGACATTGGCCTCGAGATTCATGTCGCAAATGCTTTGCATACAACCCATCACGGTTGCTGCTCCACACATGTCAAATTTCATCTCATCCATCCCGGCGCCAGGCTTTAAGCTGATCCCGCCGGTATCAAAGGTGACCCCTTTGCCGACTAACACTTTCGGTTTGGCTGTCGCGTCTTTCGCTCCTTGGTACTTTAAAATGATAAAGCGCGCAGGCTCGTCACTGCCGTGTGAGACCGACAGTAAGCAATGCATACCAATCTCAGCCATGGCATCTTCATCAAAGACTTCACAAGATAGCTTCGGGAAACGCTCCGCTAAGTGCACGGCTTGGTCGGCCAAGTAGCGGGGCGTACAGGTATTGCCCGGAAGATTGCCTAATTCACGGGTGAGATTCGCTCCCTCACCAATGGTGAGTCCGGTTTCAAAGTGCTTCTTCTCGGATTCAGAGCCAATTAACGACAGGATGTTTAACTCCTTCGCCTCACTGTCTGCAGGTTTCGGTTTGGTGGTGGTGTACTCGTAGGAAGCCCACTGCAGACCATAGCCTAAGCGTTCTAAGGTACCTGCATGTCCTTGGGTCAGCGAGGTGAGGTCTAAGGTGGCCTCAGTAACCGGCAATCCTTTCAGTGTTTTGCCAAGACCCACAAAGGCGTCGTTTTGGGCTAAGGCATCAAAGGCATCGGCTTTGCCAAGACCCAGCAAGACAACGCGCTTAGCTTTCAGTCCCTGCGGTTTCCTCAACGTAATCTGGCTTCCAGATTTGGGTTTAAAGTCCCCAGAATCGAGACAATCTGCAATCAGTGTGTCGAGTTCCTTGGCTCTTCCCTCTACACTGGTATCTTCGGAGACACCGATGACCAGACAGTCGGTCTCAAGTTCGGTGAGAGAGGTTGTGTTCAGGCGAATCTCCATGGGTGGCTCCTTGATGGTTTAATAAGCATGGAAGTGTAGGGCATTTGATCATTCTGAGGTACTTCAGTCGCGAGATTCTGGAAACCACCGCGGGTGTTTCCCTCATTCTTCTATTAGTCGTGTTAAGTGGTCGATTTATCCAGTTCTTGGAAAAAGCAGCCAACGGCGAGCTCTCGGTCGAACTGATGCTGACCATGATCTTATGGCGGGTTCCGTCATCACTGGAGCTGATTTTACCCTTAGCCTTGACCCTATCCGTGCTGTTGGTGATGAGCCGGATGAATCAGGAATCAGAGCTGACAATTTTGCGCGCGGCCGGCTATTCCAATACGCGTTTATTTTCCATCGTCTTGGTGCCAGCAGCCCTGGTGGCTGTATTGGTCGGATGGCTATCATTGGTTTTGTCACCTGAAGTGGCCCGCGAACTTGATCGGCAAGTCGTCGCCAAAGAAAACCTGACGGTGTTTGATACGGTCGTTCCAGGACGCTTTCAGACCGATAAGTCAGGGCGGCTCATCTATGCCGAATCCATCTCTGAAGATCGCGAATCCTTAATTGATGTATTTATCGTCGAGCCATCTGAGAGCAAACAGACGGAGGTCTTTTTAACCGGCCAGACCGCGCGTCAGGAACTCAACGATGGGGAAAAGTATTTGGTGCTGTTTGATGGCTATCGTCACATCGGGACAGAAACCGCACTCGATTGGGAGATCTCGAAGTTTGATCGTTACCTCATCCGATTGAGTCCAGAAACGGAAAACCGACCCGACTCGTTAGATACCAAATCCACAGAAGCGCTGATCGCATCAGGTAAGCCCCCTGAGTTAGCGATTGCGTCTTGGCGCATCTCGTTACCGATTGTGTGTCTTCTGATGTTGCCTTGGGCATTTTTGATGGGAAGGGGATCGCCTCGACAAAGCCGGTTCATTTGGGTGATTCCGATTATTTTGATCCAGTTTAGCTACATCACGGCCTTATCCTTCGCCCAAAAAGCCATCACCTTGGGTCAATGGCTACCTTGGCCAGGATTATTTTGGGTGCATCTGGTGGTTCTCGCAGTCGTCGTTCTGCTCATCGGGTTTGGTCGGCTTGGGCGGCTCTGGGGGATTCGATGAATCGTTCTACCTGGCTCTTGGCACGCGCCATTTGGGTCTCCTTTTTCATCGTCTGTTTAGTGTTCTTTGGTCTTGAACTGGTGTTCCGTATCTTGGATGAAGCCAAGTTGCCGCACACCAACTACTCCGCGGAGGAGATTGCTTTAGTTTCCCTGTCAGGGATGCCAAGGCGTTTGTATCTGGATCTGCCATTGATGGTGTTAATTGCTGTCGCCGCTGGACTCGGTGGATTGGCCCAGTCGAGCGAATTAACCATCTTAAGAGCTGCAGGACTGAGTATCCGACAAATTTTTTTGAAGATCATCTGGGTGTTGTCCCCCATTCTTATCGGCTCCATTGTCGTTGCAGAGGTTGGGATGCCGAATGCCGAACGGTTTAGCCAAGCCTTAAAAGATGCCAACGTCTCAGGTGGAGTCAAAGACTCAATTTGGACTCGAGAATCTGGTCGATATGTCTTTGTCGAAGGTGCGGCCGATGGCTCGGTGAGACTCTGGAAGCAAATTGAAATGAATGAAAGCCGTGACGAGATTGCACAATTGACGGCATCGCAAGCAGTGTCTTTCCAAGGCAATCAAGTCGAGCTTGCCGATGCGCGAGTGTTGACCTTTGCGGGGGATCGGATCCTGGCTGAGAATCGAGCATTAAGCCAGGCCTCGAACCTCACTGAACGACAGGTGCGCTGGTTAGTGCAAAATCCGGATGCCTTGTCACTGAGTGAACTTTGGGATGCCGCTTCTTATTTGACTGACGAAGGACTGAACGCACGAGCACACAGCCAACTGTTTTGGCAGCGATTACTGCTTCCTGTGACCTTGATTGCATTGGCGTTGCTGGCTTCAGCGACTGCCTTTGGATCCATGCGTTCACTCGGAATGTCGACACGGGTGTTTATCGCAGTCTTGATCGGACTGGTGTTTAAATATGCGATGGACATGGCATCGCCAGCTGTCTTTTTAGCGGGCGGTCATCCGTCACTGGCGATCATTCTGCCGCTTTGCATACCGTTACTGTTAACGCCGCGATTATTGCGTTGATTTGGGCGGCTTGGGCTCAGCGACTACTCGAGTGTTTGATAGGGAGTCGTAGACCGTTTGACCAATGGGTGATAACCAACCGGTTAATAGGGGAACCCCTGTTGGGGCTAAGGTCAGAATGCACATCATCAATCGTTTCATCGCCAATTGACTCGTGAGTGGTTCTCCGTCCATTCCCACCACGCGAAGCCGCCAGGCTCTCATACCAGCCGTCTTCCCACCACGTGACCATGACCGCCAGAAATAGCCGCCCACCGATAAGACGATGAGGAGTTGCGTGAGCCAAGAAGGCGCTTCACCTTGAGCGATGACTGATGCAATGAGGCCTGAGATTAATATCAGAGCCGTGACCACTAACGCATCGTAGATCAAGGCCAATAGGCGTTTCCAAATCGGTGCACTACTGACTTGCATAAGGCTCGACTTGTTGCGCGAGTTGGATGTAGTCAGACCGAAAGACCGATCTGAGGATCCTCAGATACTTTTGACCAAGCTCGGAATATCGACTGAGCGTTGGAATCAGTGCTTTGGTGGTCAACGGTTGGTTCTGGGTTCGTAGATCAAGCCGTAACTTGCGGAGATCTCGATAGGCTCGATGGGTGTTGATGTTCTGATAATAAGCGGCGACAGAGTCACCGATGGTCTCAAAGCGTCTGACTTCAAGCGCTTTCTTCTTGCTCTGTTGGGGTTTGATACCACAGCCTTGTTCATAGCATTGGTGACCGAAGTAGTTATTGCCTTCGATCGCAAATCGCGATTCGCCCCAAGCCGACTCGATGGCTGCTTGGGTTGCGACCAAAGCGGGTGGTAAGCCGTCGACTCGCAGATAGAGCTCCGCTTCGATGTAATCGAGCGAGGTATCCGGATCGATTTCAAAGTGGGTCATCAACAGTTCAAGCGCTGGATCTGGCTCGATACTCTTCGTCTGGCGTTCGATGATCCCAGGGATAAAGGCACGCGCTGCTCGAAGTCGTTCATTTTCTTGTTCGGCATAATCCATCATCAGTCGCGCAAATTGTTGCCGATGGTCTTCAACTAGAGGATTGACAGTCAAGGCAGGGCGGGGTGATTCAATCAACGCCTCAAGTTCTTTTCGGTCAAATTCGGCTAAATCGGTTTCTCGGGTTAGCGCTGTGTAAAGTAACCCGGCGGTCGCGACGACTGTGACCAGTGCCGCGTGTTTGATCATGACTTGGGCTTTCCGACTTTAGGCATGTTTGGTTCCGTCCAATCGTTTTGCAGTTCTGCTAGTTTCGCATACTTATAGAACGCACCGATAAATCCACCAATGGCAATTGCAAACCCTGCGCGTCCATCACGCCAGCCACTTTTCAGCAGATAGATTTTCAAAAACATCGAAAGCCCATGGATCAACGCAGGTCCCATGCCACCCTTTTTCTGGTTTCGGAGGAGTTTTTGCGCACCGAGTGTGGAGTATCGCTGTGCTTTATGAAGCATCTGCTCAAGATTCTCGAAAGGGAACTGCCAAATGGGTTGTGAGAGATGTCCAATTGGACCGTCACAGATAAAACCTTCGTGGACCTCTTCAAGGGTGTAGCTCAAATGACCTCGTCGAAATAATTGAGGCTGCCGATAATCGGGATTCCAGCCTGAGTATTTTACCCAGCGGCCCAGCAGATAATTTTGTCGCGGCATAAAATAGGCAACCGGACCGTCTGCCTTATTCTTCCGAACAATCGAGAGGATTTCATCGCGGGCCTCAGGTGTGCAGCGTTCATCGGAATCCAATGAGAAAATCCACTCATGCTGACAAGCTGCGATCGCGTCATTACGTAATTTCCCAAAGCCGTGGAAGTCGATTTGAACAACACGTGCACCTAGTGATTCGGCAATACTGGCTGTCTCATCGGTCGAGTGCGAATCACAAAGAATCACTTCATCGGCCCACTCGATCACACTCTCGATGGCGGGGCGGATTTTGTTGGCTTCGTTGAAGGCGATGATGTAGCAGCTGACTTTTGACACGGGCGCATCTTTTCGCTGTTGGGAATTTGGTACCGAAGGGGGGACTCGAACCCCCAAGCCCGCAAAGGCAACGGATTTTGAATCCGTCGTGTCTACCAGTTCCACCACTTCGGCAACGGGAGGCGAATACTAAACAAAGAGGACCTCGTTGTCATCTGCTTTCCAAGGTTATCGTGAAATGTTGTCTCTATCGAAGTCATCTAAACTGCGTAGAAATTACTGTATTTAGTATATATAAATGATATTTTTATTTTTATTTATCACTTATAAATGGTTATAATTCGCCAAATTATCATATATAGGTGATTTTTATGAATTCAGAAGAGCGGTTCAATGCAAGAGAGCATTTAGACTCCATACTTGAGCGGTGGCGGTTATTGCCAACGAGACATAAGCCGAACCGCGGATGGGTGCGAGCGATTCGAGAAGCTTTGGGGATGACTACGACGCAGCTAAGTTCAAGGCTCGGTGTATCACAGTCGAGAGTCGTTGCCATGGAAGTCGCTGAGCAGACGGGGTCATTGACCATTAAAAATCTCGCGAGAGCAGCTAACGCACTTGATTGTGAATTGGTCTACGCTCTCGTTCCAAGGCATTCGCTCCAAGAGATGGTTGAACAACGTGTGAAACAGAAAGCGTCCAACTCAATCGCAGCCATTTCTCACTCGATGATGCTCGAAGATCAGGCGGTTGCCGATGACACGACAGCGGTGCAGCTTGAACAATTGATTCAGAAGATGAAGATGAGCGCACGTTCAGATATTTGGGAAGGAGAGTGACGAACGATATTTTTCAATCTGCACAAGATGCAACGCTGTTATCCGTAGAAGAGAAGGAAGGGCTGATTCAGTCACATATCATGTCTCGGGGCGAACTGAACCGTTCCGAGCAAGCGAACATTCTCGCAGCTGAAGAGTGGGTCTTTAAAAGAGATCGTGATGTTACGCAGATCGATTTTTTGAATGCATTGCATCAACGCATGTTTGGACGGGTTTGGAACTGGGCCGGACGATTCAGAAAATCAGGAAAAAATATTGGGGTCGATGCGTATCGTATCCCTGGCGAGTTGAAGCTCCTCTGTGATGATTGCAACTTCTGGCTTGAGCACGCGGTTTATTCGATAGATGAGATTGCTGCAAGATTTCATCACCGGCTCGTGTTCATTCACTGTTACCCAAACGGTAACGGGAGGCATGCACGTCTCGCTGCAGATGTGCTCCTCGTCTCGAGAGGCTGTCCTCGGTTTACTTGGGGCGCTCGGAACGCAAAGGACCCAAGAACGATTCGTTCGGATTACATTCAAGCACTGAAGCGTGCGGATCGGCACGACTATCAGAAGTTGTTAGATTTTGTCCGATCCTAACGCCTTGCCAATTTTTTCAAACTCCCTAGACTCCGGGCCTTTGGATATGAGGTTGCTTTTGAAACGCCAGGATTTTGCATATCAATTACCAGAAGATTTGATTGCGAGTGCTCCTTTAGAGAATCGCACAGACAGTCGTCTGATGGTGATTGATCCGTCACAACCGATCATGCACAAGCATGTCTCTGATCTACCTTCGATGATTCAGCCGGGGGATGTTGTCGTCGCAAACAATTCGCGCGTATTTCCGGCTCGGCTATTTGGTGCAAAAGCGTCTGGTGGTCGAATAGAGGTCATGATTGAGAGGTTGTTGTCGGATAATCAGGTGCGCGCTTTTGTCAAAGCATCGAAGTCACCCAAAGAAGGTGCTGTGTTATCGATGGATGGCGGGTTTGAACTGACGATTACGGGTCGAGATGGTGATCTATTTTTGCTCGAATCTGACCCTGCAATTCGTATATTGGATATGGCTGAGGCGCATGGGCACATTCCATTGCCGCCGTATATTAAGCGAGAGGATACCGACGCGGATAAAAAGCGGTATCAGACGGTATTTGCGAAAGATGCAGGGGCCGTTGCAGCACCTACGGCTGGCCTTCACATGGACGAATCGCTAATCGAAGCAATCAAAGCGCAAGGTGCGACCTGGTGTGAGGTGACCCTGCATGTTGGAGCCGGCACATTTAACCCTGTCCGCGTTGACGATCTGAGTGAACATGAAATGCACGGTGAGTGGTACAACATCTCAGATGATGTTGTAGCGACCATTCAATCGGCGAAAGCAGAAGGGCGCCGCGTGATCGCGATTGGGACGACTACGATGCGATGCCTGGAAGGCTCGGCTGCAGCCAATGGCGGTCAAATCCGAGCAGGCTCTGATGAAACCTCGATATTTATTACGCCTGGCTATCAATTCAATGTTGTTGACGTCTTATTTACCAACTTCCATTTACCTGAATCGACACTTTTAATGTTGGTCTCCGCGTTTGGTGGGTTTGATCGCTTAATGGCTGCTTATCAGGAAGCGGTTCGAGAACAGTATCGATTCTTTAGTTATGGTGATGCCTGTTTAATCACGCGAGATCCAGAGGCTAGCCATGCGTCCTGAATGCCATATGAGTTTTACAGTGAAAGCGACCGATGGGCTCGCGCGTCGCGGTGAAATTTCATTTCCACGTGGGACGATCCAAACACCCGCGTTTATGCCTGTCGGTACCTATGGCACGGTGAAAGGGGTTACGACAGAGCAAGTCAAAGATAGTGGTGCTGAGATTCTGTTAGGGAATACGTTTCATTTGATGTTGCGCCCGGGTGCCGAACAAGTGGCGAAGCTCGGTGGACTGCATCAGATGATTCACTGGGACCGGCCAATTTTGACGGATTCGGGTGGCTTTCAGGTATTCAGTCTCGGGAAGATGCGGAAGATCACTGAAGAGGGCGTGAAATTCAGAAGTCCTGTCGACGGGTCGGAAGTTTGGTTAGATCCTGAGCGCTCCATGGATGTCCAACGCCAACTTGGGTCTGACATTGTCATGATCTTTGATGAATGTACGCCATACCCAGTCTCTTACGAGGACTCGAAGAAATCGATGGAGTTGAGTCTTCGATGGGCCAAGCGCTCACTAATCGCACATGGTGATTCGCCGTCCGCTCTATTTGGAATCGTCCAGGGTTCGATGTTTTTAGATCAGCGAGATCAAAGTCTCGAAGCACTGGTTGAAATGGGCTTTGATGGCTATGCCATTGGTGGCTTGTCGGTGGGTGAGCCAAAAGATGAGATGTTCAAAGTGATGCGTCACACGGCGCCTTTGCTACCTGTTAATCAGCCACGCTATGTCATGGGTGTTGGCAAACCAGAGGATCTCGTTGAAGGCGTGCGGCGCGGTGTGGATATGTTCGATTGTGTAATGCCAACTCGAAATGCGCGCAACAGCCATTTATTTATCGATACCGGCGTATTGAAATTACGGAATGCGGCGAATCGAACGTATGAAGGTCCGATTGATGAGACCTGCGATTGCTATACCTGTCAAAACTACAGTCGAGCCTATCTCCATCATCTCGACAAATGCGGTGAGATCTTGGGCGCAACACTCAACACGATTCATAACCTCCGGCACTATCAGCGTGTGATGGAGGGATTGAGAGGTGCAATTGAGGTGGGGCAGCTTGATCAGTTTGTGACTGAGTTTTATGCAAAACGTGGGATGACTCCACCAAACATCTAGACGATTTCTTAAGTTGTCTTTGCTCAGTCACTTAGTATTCAGTTCAAAATTAAAGTTCTAGATAACAGCTACTTGAGATGTTTCTGACTGGTCTTTTTGTTCGCGAATTACAATTTACTCAGTTGATTGAGTAAATTTACTCAGTGTCGTGACTATTCTGATTGTTCATCGTTTGATAGGAAGCTAAGCGAACAGGATAGACAGCATTTCCGCTGTATCGAAATGGACGGTCATGAATTAACAAGGCTTTTTTAGGTCCTCAAAGCTTTTTAGCAGTGACTTGAATCTATCTTATGAATCATTGCCGTAGGCCACTTAAGACTGATCAAGGTTGCCTAAGAGCCTCGCACCCTGTAGTTTTACGCGACTTTCAAAACTTCACTGGATGATGTTGATATGATTTCGAGTGCATACGCGAACACGGCGCCAGCTGGGCCGGATCCAATGTTTCAAATTCTGATGTTGGTTGGCTTCATTGCCATCTTTTACTTCTTACTGTGGCGTCCACAGCAGAAGCGTGCAAAAGAGCACAAAAACCTAATCGAAAATCTAGCGAAAGGTGATGAGATCGCGACAGGTGGCGGTTTAATGGGTCGTATCACCAAAGTGACCGATGATGTGATCACAGTTGAAATCGCGAACGGCGTTGAAGTGTTGGTGCAAAAGCCAGCGGTTGCCGTATTGCTCCCAAAGGGTACTTTGAAAGACTCAAACGCATAATTGGATA
>JAHEDY010000020.1 GCA_024640985.1 Gammaproteobacteria bacterium | reverse complement strand
TCGAGGACCTCTCTTCTGAGTGGGCGAAGCGATGTGGGACCTTCTTGATCCATTTCTGCATCGTCCTCCGGATCAATATGAAAGGTAATATCTGTGATCTCTTTAAATTGCGCACGGATCGAGGCCGCGACCCAGCATCCGATCTCATGACCCTCAGACACAGAGACCCGAGGATCCACCTGTAAATGCAGATCCATCAATGTCTTTCCAGCCATGGTGCGAGTTCGAATGTGATGCACATCGCGCAACCCAGGCACGGCAAGCGCGACGGCCCGAATCGCCGCCACCTGCTCTTCAGGTAAAGCCGTATCGATCAACTCTTGCATCGCATCCCAGAGCAATGTGAGAGCAATCTTGGCAATGAAGACAGCAACGACTAGCGCTGCCAGCGCATCGAGCCAAATCAGATCGAAGCTCACCCCAATTAATCCCACCAACACAGCAATCGAGGACAGTGCGTCAGTTCGTGAATGCCATGCATTCGCCATTAATAGTTTTGAATTCAATAACTGCGCATAATGCCGCGTGTATCGATAAATGGCTTCTTTGGACACAATCGAAGCCACGGTGACGGCGAAGGCGGCGATCCCCAACTCAATCGCTACTGATGGATCAAAAAACCGCTGCAAGCTGTCATAAAAAATTCCCCCAGCAACCGCTAGCAACACACTGCCTAAAATTAACGTCGCCAACGTTTCAATACGGTCGTGACCGTAGGGATGATTCGCGTCGGGCTCTTCATTGCTCCACTTGGCCGCCAAAATCACCAAAACATCGGTCCCAAGATCTGACAGCGAGTGCACACCATCAGCCACTAATGCGTGACTCTGACTGACAAAACCAACACCGATCTTAAACAGACCAAGCAATCCATCGACCACCGCCCCAATGATCGTGACACGAGTCATCACCTGCGAATTTGTTTTCGATTCAACTGACATCAAGCCACCACGCGCTCAAAAAACCAATAAAGCCCGATCAGGCCAATGACAGCAGACAATGGCGTTGCAATCCGGCTCTGATACCAAGAATAACGAAGAACCCAGATCCCCACTGAGAAATACGCAATGAGTATCACCGCAAGCTGGCCTAGCTCAACTCCCCCGTTGAATGACAACAAACCAATCACAAAATCTCGCTCTGGTAAGCCAAGTTCGGTCAGAACACCTGCAAAACCAAGCCCATGGAGCAATCCAAACGCAAACACGATGACCGTGCGGGAGGTATTGACTCGGTGATGCCAGATATTCTCGATCGCCACATACACAATGGAAGCGGCAATTAAGGGCTCAACGATCGACGCCGGTAAATTCAACACACCATAGAGACCCATCGCAAGCGTGACCGAGTGAGCGACGGTAAAAGCTGTGACCTGAATCACCAGATCGATGAATCGCTTGGAGATCAGAGTTAATCCGAGAATAAAAATAATGTGGTCAAGGCCCCGAGGGATGATGTGGGTGAACCCAAGTTGGATGTACTCATCGATCAACCCAAGGACCGACCGCTCGACATGCTGATCAAGCGACAAAGGATCCGATGACGCACCTGTTTTGACGAATTGCACTCGCGGATCAGCATTGGTCAGAAACAACCGCACTGCGGTATTTGGAAAGCGATCATCAACGCGATACACCAGGTGATCGGCACCATCTGGGAGACCGCCGACGAATTGAAGCTTGGTATCCCTCGGCAACTCAGGATCATCAACAGGCAATACCTCGACACCCGACAAGGTCATGGCAACCGTCTTTTGGCCAGACCGAATATGGATCGCATCCGCTAAGTCGCGACTGGCATCATCAGCGAGTGCAGTCAGTGCATCAGAATCTAACTGTCGGTATCGATCGTATTGTTCAGCATTTGGTGAATCGTTGGTATCTGACAGCGATGGATTGACCTCGGCAAGCCAAGCCTCCAGATTAGTGACTAAATCGAGCGTCAGAATACCCTGCGAATCCACCGATAAGGATGCAATCGACGGACGCATCTCGTGAGCACTTGCGAGCTGACTGGAAATCGCTAACAGTAGAGCCAGCAACAAACTTTTCATGACTTGGTTTCTCAATCACTAGAGGTCAGAATGACATTACATCACAGCCTAACATTCTCCATCGGACTTCTGGTCACCAGTACACAAATCCAAGCGCACGAATTTTGGCTCGAACCCTCGGATCACTACACAGGCGTAAACCAAACCATTGATATCACTCTCAAAGTCGGCGAGACCTTCCGCGGCAGTGCGCAACCCTATCTACCGGAAGAGACCGCGAACTTTGTTCTGATCAACCAGACAAAGCAATCGATCACTGGATTACTGGGTGATTCTCGACCTGCCGCTCGCGCTCAAGTCAGTGAAGGGTTAAATCAACTAATTCATCAAACCACTCCGTTTTCGATTCGGTTTGGTGATGGTGATGAGCGTTGGGCCAACTACATTGCGCTCGATGGTCTAGAACAACAATTGAATCAACATGCAGATCTCCCCAAAACTGTGCCTGTCACCGAACGTTATGTTCGATGCGCCAAAAGCCTGATTCAAGTTGGAGGTGCGCGAGTTGAAGATACACTGACTGGTGAAATGCCATTTGAATTGGTCTTAAACGGCAGTTGGAGTCAACTACACACCAGGACTTATCAAGTCACACTCTTTGAGCAACAAAAACCCTTGGAAGGCGTTCTTGTCAAAGCCTTCCGACACAGCGACCGCCAAGTCGTCGCAGAAGCCTATACAGACCAAGATGGTCAAGTGAACCTGAATCTTCCGACCGCCGATCGGTATCTGTTAAGTGGTGTGGTGATTCGGCCTGATACAGATCCTAACTATGATTGGATCAGCCACTGGCCCTCGCTCACGATTGAGGTGGTGAACTAAGGAGTCGCTCAATCGCCTTGGCCGTCGCATGAAACGCGAAGACTGCAGTGATATGCGTGGCGGCACCCAGACTTCCGGCGCAATCGAGGCGGGAGGCACCCGATCCGGGTTTTTGTTGTCCGATCGAGCCATCAGCCTGGCGATATCGAGTTTGCTCGTCGGAGTAAACAGCGCTGACTGAAAAGCGTTTAGTCGGAGTTCGAGAGAATCCGTAGCGGTTCCTCAATGTTTGTCTGACCGAGGCCAACAATGCATCGCCTTCCGTTTTCGCCAGATCGCGAACCCGGACTTTAGAGGGATCAATCCGCCCACCGGCAGCACCAATCGTAATGATGGGGATCTGGATTCGCCGACAGTGTGCAATCAGCGCTGACTTCGCCATCTGATTGTCACCACAATCAATCACCAAATCCAAATCAGGGGTGATCAGTGCTTCAACTGTCTGATCGGTCACAAATGCGTGATCGCACCTGACTTGGATCTCCGGATTGATTTCGCGACATCTGGACGCCATCACTTCAATTTTGGACTGGCCAATGGTCGTTCTCAGCGCATGGATTTGGCGGTTGGTATTGGTCACGCAGAGATCATCAAGATCTGCCAGGCGAATCTCACCGAGGCCTGATCGAGCCAGACTTTCAACGACCCAAGACCCAACGCCACCGATTCCAACCACATAGACTCGTTTCTTGGAGAGCCTTTGATAGGCATGATCACCATAAAGGCGATCAATCCCTTGGAACGCATCGGGAGTGTTAACTGGCATCCTCAAGAGCCAAATCAAACGCCTGATGAAGAGCTCGAACCGCAAGTTCGAGATACTTCTCATCGACCACCACAGAAATCTTAATTTCTGATGTTGAGATCATCTGAATATTGATGCCTTCCGCAGCCAAGGTTTCAAACATCTGGCTCGCAACCCCTGCATGAGAGCGCATCCCAACCCCGACGACTGAGACTTTACAGATCTTGGCATCTTTTCGGACTTCACGGGCACCAAGTTCTTGGGAAACCGCTTCAAGCACATCAAAGGCGGCATCAACATCATTGCGATGGACGGTAAAGGTAAAGTCAGTGGTCTGATCTGCGCCGACGTTCTGCACGATCATGTCCACCTCGATATTTTTCGCACCGATCGGCGCTAAAATTTTGGCGGCAACACCAGGAACATCTGGCACGCCAAGCAGCGTGAGCTTGGCCTCATCACGATTAAACGCAATACCGGAAATGACGGGTTGTTCCATGGAATCTAACTCCTCAGTAGTAATCAAGGTGCCTGGGCCCTCTTCAAAGGTCGAGAGCACACGCAGTGGCACATTGTATTTGCCGGCAAATTCCACCGACCGAATTTGCAAGACTTTCGACCCGAGAGATGCCATTTCAAGCATCTCTTCAAAAGTAATTTTTGACAACCGACGCGCAGAAGCAACCACCCGTGGATCGGTGGTGTACACACCATCCACATCGGTGTAAATCTGACATTCATCAGCTTTTAACGCTGCCGCCAAGGCAACCGCAGTGGTGTCTGATCCACCACGACCGAGCGTCGTAATGTTGTCCTGCTCATCCATTCCTTGAAATCCAGCGACAATGACGACACGGCCAGCCGACAAATCAGAACGCATCTTCGCATCATCAATCGCTTGGATACGGGCTTTGGTGTGAGAACTATCGGTATGGATTCGAACTTGGCCACCGGTATAGCTCTTCGCTGGGCAGTTCAATTCGCTTAACGCCATCGCCAAGAGAGCAATGGTGACCTGCTCACCGGTTGAAACGAGGACATCCATCTCTCGAGGCACAGGACGGTGACTGATTTCATTGGCCATGCCAATCAAACGATTGGTTTCACCACTCATGGCAGAGACTACGACGACCACATCGTGTCCTTGATCTCTGAACCCTTTAACTTTGTTGGCAACCCCTTGGATGCGCTCGACCGTACCGACACTGGTACCGCCATATTTTTGGACGATTAATGCCATTGAACTTCCTAACTCAATTGCTCTTCAAGCCATGCAGCCACGGATTTCATGGCATCTGGCAATGATGCGGGCTCCGTACCACCGGCTTGCGCCATATCTGCACGACCACCCCCGCGGCCACCCACTTGCGAAGCAACAAATCCAATCAGATCGCCGGCTTTCACTCGGTCGGTCAAATTATCCGTCACGCCTGCAATCAAATTGACCTTCTCGTCACGCACGGTTGCCAGCACCACAACCCCCTGAGACAACCGATTTTTCACTCGATCCAACGTGTCCCTGAGTGTCTTCGGATCTTGCCCATCCAAGCTCGCTACCAAGCATTGAACACCGCAGACATCGATGACATCATCTAGTAAATCCCCACCGGCTTGTGTCGCAAGCTTCATCTTCAGTGCGTCAGCTTCTCGCTCGGCGACTTTTAACCGTTCAGTCATCTGCTCAATTTTCGAGACAATCGAGTCTGCGCCGGTTTTTAAGAGAGCTGCCGCCCGATCCAATGTCGCCTCAAGTGCCGCTACCTGTTCCAATGCACCTTCGCCGGTCACGGCCTCAATGCGGCGCACGCCAGAGGCGACACCGCCCTCGGACAAAATTTTGAACAATCCAATATCGCCGGTCCGTGCCACGTGCGTTCCGCCGCACAGCTCGACTGAGAACTCGCCCATCGATAACACACGAACTTCGTCGTCGTATTTTTCCCCAAAGAGTGCCATCGCTCCGGCAGCCTTTGCTTCCTCAATTGGCATGACACGCGTTTCGACGACTTCGTTCTGCCGAATCTCGCGGTTCACCATGGCTTCGATGGCGGCCAATTCTTCAGCAGTCACAGGTTGTGGATGCGAAAAATCAAACCGTGTGCGCTCATGAGTCACCAGTGAGCCCTTTTGCGTCACATGATCCCCAAGCACGGTTCGAAGAGCCGCATGCAGCAGATGGGTCGCTGAATGATTGAGTGCCGTTGCTTGGCGCCGTGGTCCCTCGACACGAGCGTTGACGGTATCACCCACTTTCAATTCGCCCATCCCTAACTTGCCTTCATGACCGAAATGCGAACCAAATTTTTTCGTGCCCATCACTTGATACGAGCCGTTGGCCGATATCAGTGAACCCCTGTCACCCTGTTGACCACCGCTTTCAGCATAGAAGGGTGTTTGGTTCAGCACCACGATTCCTGAATCGCCAGCCGCTAAAGCATCCACTTGTTCACCGTCTTTGGCGAGTGCCACAACGACCGCACTCGCATCCAGGTGGGTGTACCCCAAAAACTCGGTTGATCCGTCCAAATCAAACCGGACCTGGCCTTCTGCAGCAAAACTCGAGCCCTGCCTCGACTTTTCCCGCTGCTCATCCATGGCTTTCTCAAAACCCACGATGTCCAGCTCCAGATCCCGCTCACGCGCAATGTCATTGGTCAGGTCCACTGGAAAACCATGGGTGTCGTACAGCCTGAAGATTAACTCTCCCGGAAGTGTCTTGGAGGTCAGTGATGACACCGCATCTTCTAAGACCTTCATGCCCGCATCGAGCGTTTTGGCAAACTGCGCTTCTTCTTGTTTGAGGGCAGCCACAATACGGTCTTCGTTGTCACGGAGTTCTGCATAGGCTTCACCCATCTCGGCCACCAGCGTGTGCACAATTTTGTGAAAGAACGGCTGATCGCAACCCAGCTTATGGCCATGACGAATGGCGCGACGAATGATTCGCCGCAAGACATAGCCACGACCCTCGTTGGATGGCAAAACACCATCGCAAATCAAAAAGGAACAACTGCGGATATGATCAGCAATCACCCGCAGTGATTTCGCTTCTAAATCCTGCGTATGCGTGACCTCTGCTGCAGCTTTCAAGAGCGCTTGGAATAAATCAATCTCGTAGTTGGAGTGCACATGCTGCATCACAGCCGCGATGCGTTCGAGACCCATTCCCGTATCAACAGAGGGCTTTGGAAGTGGCGTTCGAGTTCCATCGGCTGACTGCTCGAACTGCATGAAGACTAAATTCCAGATCTCAATATAGCGATCCAGATCGTCGTCATCTGATCCGGGGGGACCGCCAGGGACATCCGGCCCATGATCGTAGAAGATTTCGCTGCACGGACCGCAAGGGCCTGTATCTCCCATCGACCAAAAATTGTCTTTGTCACCCAAGCGGGAAAGCCGGTTTGGATCCACACCAATGGTCTGAATCCAGATGTCTTCAGCCTCTTGATCCGAGTGATGAACTGTCACCCAAAGACGCTCTTCTGGAAGGCCTAACCGTTTGGTCAAAAAATCCCAGGCAAACCGAATGGCATCCTCTTTGAAATAGTCACCAAAACTGAAATTCCCAAGCATTTCAAAAAATGTGTGATGGCGCGCGGTATACCCCACATTTTCCAAATCATTATGTTTTCCGCCAGCTCTCACGCAACGCTGAGAGGTCGTTGCTCGGTGGTAAGGACGCGTTTCTTCTCCGGTAAATACATCTTTAAATTGCACCATCCCGGCATTGGTAAACAACAAGGTGGGATCGTTACCGGGAATCAATGGGCTCGACGACACGATGGTGTGGCCATTCTCCTGAAAATATTCAAGGAATTGCGAACGGATTTCAGCGCTTTTCATGGTTTTTCAAACATCTGGAATTCAAGTGAGGAACAATGCTAGCGGAAAATCGCGTTGACTGCTTCTGTTGCATCCGAAAAATTAAAGCCACGTGAGGCTAAAAATCGGAACGCTTTCTCTCGGTTTGGATCTTTTTTACTCCGCACCCACTTCTCAAGCGCAGCATAGCAACGCTCACTTTCGCTGACATCAGCTTCATCAAAATGCTCAGCGACTTCGCCAACATCAATCGCGTGTTGCCCAAGCTCTTGTTCAATTCGGCGACGACCTTGACCGCGTTGCAATCGAGACCGAATCAGCATCTCCGCGAACCGTGTGTCGGATTGCAAATTGAGCTCAACCAACCGATCGAGTAGTTGTACACGCTCCTCTTGAGAGAGTTCGGGGTGTACGGTCTGAAGTTTACGATCCAATTCGACCCGCGAGTGCTCTCTGCGGGCCAAACGGTTGATCAGGCTATCAAACGGATTATTTGCCACCGTGCTGGCGCATCGCCTCAAGGCGCGCAAATAAGCTGGATGTATCCCAACGGTTTCCGCCCATCGCTTGGACTTCGCCATACAACTGGTCAACAGCCGCGGTAATGGGTAACGCTGATCCATTCTTCCGCGCTTCAGCCAAACAGATGGACAAATCTTTACGCATCCAATCGACGGCAAAGCCATGCTCAAACTCATCAGCGAGCATCGTTTTGTAGCGATTTTCCATTTGCCAAGATTGTGCAGCACCTTTACTGATCACATCCACGACTTTGTGGGCGTCAAGGCCTGCTGCCCGGGCAAAGGATAACCCTTCAGATAAGGCCTCAACGAGACCGGCAATACAGATTTGATTGACCATCTTGGTTAATTGACCGGCACCAACGTCTCCCATCAGGGTACATGCGCGGGCAAAGGCGTCAATCACGGGAGCGGCTCGATCAAAATGCGCTTGGCTACCGCCAACCATCACCGTTAGGGCACCATTCTCTGCACCCTGCTGGCCACCCGACACGGGCGCATCCATAAATCCAACATTGAGCGATTTTGCCATCGCACCGAGTTCGCGAGCCACCTCAGCGCTGGCTGTGGTGTGATCCACGAAGAGCGCGCCTTCACTCATTCCAGCAAAGGCCCCGTCATCTCCCAAGGTGATACTTCTTAAATCATCGTCGTTACCCACACAGGCGAACACGATATCTTGGCCAACAGCAGCTTCTTTCGGGGTTTTGGCGGGTTGACCACCAAACTCCTGAGCCCACTGCTGTGCTTTCTGAAACGTTCTATTATAAACCGTGACCTCATGTCCCGCTTTCGCCAAATGACCAGCCATGGGATATCCCATCACGCCTAATCCTAAAAATGACACTTTCATGTGGAGTCCTTTATCGTTGTCTTAATCGTGCAATAGTCCTTTGGCAGCTAACTTGGCTGCCAAGGGATGTGTGGTTGTCCACTCCATGGGGGCTAACATCGCCTGTATCCAGTCAGGCGTGACCTCTTCGATGGTCGCAAATCGCCACTGAGGATTTTTATCCTTGTCGATCAGGAGAGCGCGAACACCTTCACACCACTCACCATCCGACAACATCTGCATTCCGATATCGTGTTCTTGAAGTACCGCATGAATGAGACTTTGATATTTCATGCGCTGTTGCTGATAGCCAGCAACCATAGCAGCGCCTGGGCTTGCTTGCTCAAGCCCGATAAATAACTCCGGGACATCATGATGCCAGGCCTGCATGGCGTGCCAAACGTTCAGTGGCGTTTGGTGACGAATACTATTGGCCAATCGCGCACCATTTTCTTCCCAAGGACCTTGCCTTGGAGATTCAGTCGTTGCTTCTTTAAGGATCGAACCGAGTTCGGCTAATGCCTGAGATTTTGACGCATAATTGAGCGCGAGCGCAGCATCAAAGAGTGCCGATTTCTCCGCTCTTGGTAACAACCAATCAGCCAGATTCAACCAACAACCATCGGCTGCCCCGACCGTTGCGCCACTCATCGCCAAACAGATTCCGAGGCCCTTTGGGACATGGTTCAAAAACCAACTGCCACCACAGTCTGGAACAAAACCAATGCGGACTTCTGGCATCGCAAGACTTGAATACTCGGTGACGAAACGAACATCAGCGCCTTGGAACACGCCCATTCCGCCACCCATGATGTAACCATCACCCCAGGCAAATACCGGTTTCGAGCAGTACCGCAACCCAACATCCAACAGATATTCATCAGCCAAATAGTCTGAGGAATTACTCAGGTCCGTTAATCCGCCAGCTTGTCCATTGTTGGTCACATCACGCACATCACCACCGGCGCAAAACGCTTTTTCAGCAGAGGATTCGATCCACAATCCCCGGATCGATGTATCCGACTCAACGGTCTCAACGATCGTTAATAGTTCTCGAATCATGGTGTGATCCAAGGCATTCAGTGCCTTTGGGCGGTCCATGACCGCGACACCTAAAAGGCCTTCGGATTGTTTCAGCGGAATGGTGTGAAAATGAACGGTAGGCTCTAACATCAAATCTCCATTGAACATAAGGATATCTTTATATTATTATATCCGTCATGTGGACATCCTATGACGACTATATCGACGCATTAAAAGCGATAGCTGAACCCACTCGGTTCCGGCTGACGCGCTTATGCGCACAAGGCGAGTTGACTGTATCAGAACTGATGCGGATTGTCGGCCAATCACAGCCGCGTGTTTCTCGTCATTTAAAACTATTACAAGATGCAGGAGTGCTCGAAAGCTTTCGTGAGCAGCACTGGGTATTTTATCGAGTCGCCCAGAATGTGCCCTGTCAGCAATTGGTTCACGATTTATTGGAGCAGTTGCCGGTCGATGATGATCTGATGGAATTAGATCAAGCACGACTCAATGAACTGCGTGATGCACGTGCAAAATTATCCGAAGAATTTGTTGAAACAGAAGTGCCTGATTGGTTGCGCTTGCACGAATACCATGGTGACGAACAACGCTTCAGTGATGCCGTTCAAGAGGCTCTATCTGGAAAGCCGGTTGGACATTTATTAGATATCGCGACCGGAACAGGTCGCATGCTCAAAATTGCTGGACCTTTAGCGGCTAGCGGTGTCGGCATTGATCTCTCAAAAAAAATGGTGATGGTCGCAAGAAACGCGCTGGCCGACGCAGATCTTCCTCATCTCACGGTTCGCCAAGAAGATATGTATCAAATGCGATTTCCGGCACGGCATTTTGATACGGTCACCATTGATCAAGTGTTGTATTTCGCATCCAATCCCGACGCATTAATCAAAGAAGCCACCCGAGTCCTGAAACCCAATGGCCGATTGCTCTTGGTGGCATTTACCGCGGCAGCCGAGGCAAAAACGCCTCCGTCGGTCAGTATCAGAATCTCCGATATCCACCACTGGCTTTTAGAAGCTGGACTGACGATTTCGTCCACCAACGTCCTCCCTGGCGATGTCTTGGATATCAGTTTATTGGTTTCAGAAAAGAATAAGGATTGAACATGAGTGCGCCTCGCGTATCGTTTGAATTTTTCCCCCCCAAAACTCCCGAAGCTGAGGCGAGTCTTTGGAAAACGGTCGAACGATTAGCCCCGTTGAATCCTGAATTTGTGTCTGTGACTTATGGGGCTGATGGCTCGACACGTGAGCGGACCCATCAAGTGATCCAGAGCATTTTGACGAAAACCGAACTCAAGCCTGTGCCACATCTGACCTGTGTTGGCGCGCCGCGTGATGAAATCGATGCAATCGCGGATGACTACTGGTCGATGGGGGTCCGACAAATCGTCGCGCTTCGTGGCGACCCTGAAGGTGGTGCTGAAGCCGACTATCAACCACACCCAAATGGCTATGCCTACGCTTCGGATTTGGTCGAAGGCCTGCTCGCAAAACATCCATTTGAACTCTTTGTCGCAGCCTATCCCGAGACGCATCCACAAGCGATCTCGGCGGACACCGATCTGGATAATCTCAAGCGCAAAGTCGATGCCGGCGGACATCGTGCCATCACCCAATTCTTTTTTGATAACGCAATTTTCTTGCGGTTTCGAGACCGTGTGGCTGCAGCAAACATCAATGTTGAATTAATTCCAGGGATTCTACCGGTGACCAACTTCAACACCTTAGTCCGGTTCGCAGACGCCTGTGGCGCATCGATTCCAGCGACGTTGAAAACGTTGTTTGAAGGACTCGATGAGGACCCAAGCACACGCCAACTGATTGCAGCTCATGCTGCGGTATCGCAGGCTGAAAATCTCGGTCGCGAGGGTGTCGACGACTTCCATTTTTATACATTAAATCGTGCGGACTTAAGCTTTGCTGTCTGTCACGCTTTAGGAGTTCGGGGTAACGCATGACACGTGACGATCGCATCGAGTGGCTTGAGTCCACACTAACAGAATCCATCGTCATTTTAGATGGCGGCATGGGAACCATGATCCAAGGCGCGGGTCTTGGTGAAAGCGACTATCGTGGTGGTCGATTCAAGGATTTTCCCCAAGATCTCAAAGGAAATAATGATCTGCTGACCATCACACAGCCAGACCTGATCGCATCGATCCACAAAGCGTATGCCGATGCCGGTGCGAGCATCCTTGAAACTAACACCTTTAATTCGAATCATCCGTCGATGGCTGATTACGCCATGGAAGATTTGGTCAGCGAACTGAATCGTGAGGCCGCAAAGCTCGCACGAACAGTCGCCGATTCCTACGATCGACCTGTGCTGGTGGCCGGTGTTCTCGGCCCAACCAATAGAACCTGCTCGATCAGCCCCGATGTAAATGACCCCGGGGCAAGAAATATTACCTTCAGCCAACTCGTCAAAACCTATACAGAGGCCACCCGCGCGCTGTTGGAAGGCGGCGCTGATCTGATCCTGGTAGAAACCATTTTCGACACTTTAAATGCCAAAGCCGCGCTGTTTGCAATTGACGAGGTCGCCCGAGAAACCGGCATCCAGATCCGTATCATGATCTCCGGGACCATCACGGATGCCTCAGGCCGGACCTTGTCGGGGCAGACAACCGAAGCCTTCTGGTTCTCTGTTCGTCATGCCAAACCCCTCACAATTGGTCTCAATTGCGCACTTGGACCACACGAGCTGCGTCCATTTTTGGCGGATCTGTCACGCGTCGCTGATACCTTTGTTTCCGCACACCCCAATGCTGGCCTTCCAAACCAGTTCGGCGAATACGACTTAGACGCTGCTGAAATGGCAGATATCGTCGCCGAATATGCGAGAGCCGGGCTGGTCAATATCATCGGCGGCTGTTGTGGAACCACTCCCGAACACATCCGCCTCATCGCCAATCAGGTCGCATCTGAGAAGCCACGAGAGATTCCAGCGATGAAACCTCTGATGCGATTGTCTGGCCTTGAACCCTTTATTGCCGATGAAACGACCGGCTTTGTGAATGTTGGAGAACGAACCAACGTCACAGGATCTGCGATGTTCAAACGCTTAATTCTGAACGGCGAGTTCGATGAAGCCTTAGCTGTTGCCAGACAACAGGTGGAAAACGGAGCCCAGATCATCGATATCAATATGGATGAAGGCATGCTCGACTCGCAATCGGCCATGGTGACTTTCTTGAACCTGATCGCATCTGAACCTGACATTTCCCGAGTGCCTGTGATGATCGATTCATCGAAATGGGACATCTTAGAAGCTGGAATGCAATGCGTTCAGGGCAAAGGCATCATCAATTCAATTTCTTTGAAAGAAGGCGAAGCCATTTTCGTCGAACAAGCACGAAAAATTCGGCAATACGGATTTGCTGTTGTGGTGATGGCTTTTGATGAAACCGGTCAGGCGGATACTCAAGCTCGAAAACTCGAAATCTGCCAACGCTCTTACAAGATTCTGACAGAGACCATTGGATTTCCTCCGGAGGATATTATCTTTGATCCCAACGTCTTTGCCGTTGCCACAGGAATCGAAGAACACAATAACTACGCGCTCGATTTCATTGAGGCCTGTCGCGACATTACCGAGCATTGTCCACACAGTTCCATCTCAGGTGGCATCTCGAACGTCTCATTCTCATTCCGGGGCAACAATGCGGTGCGTGAAGCGATGCACTCCGTCTTCTTATTCCACGCTATCCGCCAAGGACTTTCGATGGGAATCGTCAATGCTGGACAGTTAGCGATCTATGAAGACATCGATTCCAAACTGAGGGAATTGGTTGAGGACGTGATTTTAAATCGTCGTGATGATTCTACTGAACGCTTGGTCGATGCTGCACCGACGTACAATGTTGATCGAGAAGACGAGGATACAACCGTTGCCGAGTGGCGCAATGGGTCCTGTGAAGAGCGACTGGCTTACGCCTTGATCAAAGGGATCGATACGCATGTTGTCGGAGATACCGAAGAAGCGCGATTAAAAGCACCTCGGCCCTTATCGGTCATCGAAGGGCCCTTGATGGACGGGATGAATACCGTCGGCGACCTCTTCGGAGCCGGAAAGATGTTTCTACCTCAGGTCGTGAAGTCTGCGCGAGTCATGAAAAAAGCGGTGGCGCACTTGATTCCGTTCATCGAAGAAGAGAAAGAAGCCGCCGGTGATACCAGCCAAGAACATGGGGTCATCATCATGGCGACGGTCAAAGGTGATGTGCATGACATCGGCAAAAACATTGTCGGCGTTGTTCTTCAGTGCAACAACTTCAAGGTCATTGATTTAGGCGTCATGGTCCCGACTCAGACGATTTTAGATGCAGCACGCGAGCACAACGCGGACATCATTGGTTTATCCGGTCTGATCACACCATCGCTTGATGAAATGGTAACAGTTGCCTCTGAAATGGAACGTCAAGGGTTTACCTGTCCTCTTTTGATTGGTGGAGCAACCACCTCGCCTGCTCACACATCCGTGAAGATCGATCCGGCGTATTCAGGTCCGGTGCTCTATGTCAAAGATGCGTCCCGTGCTGTCGGTGTTGCCTCGAAGCTATTAAGTGATGAACGCGATGCTTACCATCAATCCATTCGTGATGATCACGAGACCAAGCGCAAAGCACATGCTGGTAAAGCACCAAAAAAGCTCTTATCCATTGTTGATGCCAATGCACGTGCAGCCAATCTCACCTTTGATCATTCCACCATCGTCACACCCAATTCCATCGGGCGGATTGTGTTGAATGATTATCCCTTGGATGCGCTTGTAGACACCATCGACTGGATGCCGTTTTTCAATGCTTGGGAGTTCAGTGGTCGATTCCCGGATATCTTGAATGATCCGAGAAAAGGACCAGAGGCACGTCAGCTGTTTGACGATGCCCAAGGGATGCTCGATCGAATCATCGATGAAAAGTGGTTGCGAGCAGACGCGGTCGCAGGCTGTTTTCCAGCCTATTCCGAAGGCAATAGCATTGTCATTTTAGACCCCGAAGACCACGAGCGTGAGCTTTTGAGAACACACTGGCTGAGACAACAACGCCCGATGCCTGATGGCAAGCCACAACTGTGCCTCAGTGATTTCATCGCTCCGAAAGAATCCGGACAATTAGACTTCATCGGTACATTCGCAGTCACCACCGGTCACGGCATCGACGCACATGTCAAAGCCTTTGAAGACGCACACGATGACTACCAGGCCATTCTACTGAAGGCCTTGGCTGACCGTTTTGCTGAAAGCTTTGCAGAACATCTGCACCGCAGAATCCGAACAGAGTTCTGGGGCTACGCCTGTGACGAAACCTTATCGAATGACGAATTAATTCGAGAAAAGTACCGTGGCATCCGTCCGGCACCTGGCTATCCAGCCTGCCCAGATCATCGCGAGAAGCGCTCACTGTGGTCACTGCTGGATGTTGAAACTGCCACAGGAATCTCGTTGACTGAGAGCTTGGCGATGTGGCCGACCGCCTCAGTGAGTGGATTTTATTTTGCGCATCCAGACGCGCGTTACTTCACGCTGGGACAAATCGGACAGGATCAATTGAAGACGTACGCTGCACTTCGCGATGAAGCTGTGGATGAAAATGCACGTTGGCTCTCACCCATTCTTGGGTGAGACCACGTTATTTCTTTCGAGGATTGTGGAAGATTTGATGATGGACAGGGCCAATACGACGTCCATTCATGTGGATCTCGCCACGCCAGCGGCAAAACGTCATGAAGTTCGCCATTAACTCGAGCAACGCACGAAGTGGCCGAATGCGCTCATATTTTGCGTGCTGCACAAGCGCTTCGATTTCGGCGTGCTCCATACCACGAGCTGATAACGCCTGATCAGCCGTTGATCCTGACCACTCTGTTAATTTCAATCGCATCGATCCATCCCCGCGAACATTGTCACTAAAGTATAAGGGATCTATTGTGCATCGCAATATATTTTAGAGAGGATAAAACTCTGATTCTCGTCTCAACCGATACGTTTTTCGAATTTCATCAAACAAATCTGGCTTTTCCATCTCAAACGCCCGAAAAACGCGATCGCGAAGTCTTCGATCAGTCTCAGCCATGGGGCAAACCTGTAAAATCGTCTCGATGAGATGTGGCGAGTCCGGTCGAGGTCCAGCAACAGAAGCCAGAAAGGTCTCTTCATCGAGTGGTTCCAACTCAAATCCAAGAACATCTGCCACCAGCCTCAGAATCTGCTTAGTTCCGCGATACTTTCCTTCGGCAGAATGCCCAGCGATGTGAGGACTGAT
Source organism: Gammaproteobacteria bacterium (assembly GCA_024640985.1). Taxonomy (GTDB): domain Bacteria; phylum Pseudomonadota; class Gammaproteobacteria; order Pseudomonadales; family Litorivicinaceae; genus HIMB30. The sequence continues at coordinate 18,373 of JAHEDY010000020.1, read as the reverse complement.
GCGCCAGGCACGACTGATCAGAGCATCACTGATCACGGGCTCGTTCGGGAATACATCCAAAACCAAATCAAAATGGGTTTGGTTGAGCAAGTCATGTTCGTGTAACACCTGCCCGCGTGATGCATTAATTAATAGCGACTGACGCCTCATCTGCGACAACAAATCGGCAGTCAATAGACGATCGGTTTGATAGTGGCCAACTGGAATGCGCGGAACATGAAGGCTGATCACATCCGATTGCCGGATCACGTCTTCTAATGCCACATGATCGGATAAGGCTCCAGCATCGTAGCGAGGATCGTCTGATAACACAGTCTGAATCCCAAGCGCTCGCGCGCGTTGATGTAAGAGTGAGCCAACTGCGCCGACACCGATGATCCCAAGTGTGACCTGATCCAACGTACGACCCCGTGATTTTGCCCAACTGAACAGATGAGAAAGCACATAATCCGTGACAGCAAACGCGTTACATCCAGGGGCTGAGTGAACCGCCACTCCTCGCTCAGCAAGGTCAGCCAATGGCAGATGGTCTGTGCCGATCGTGGCGGTCCCGATCAATCGAATCGACTCCGGTAACTTGTGTGCGGCGAGACGAGCGGTTGAACGCACTAACAGTGCATCCGCACCCTCCAGTAACGTCGGTGGGAGATCACGTCCAGAATACCAACGGATCTCACAATGACTGGGCACCAGCTCGGCGAGCCCCAGTAGTCCTTCATCAGCGACCAGCACAGTCATTGAAAGTTCTCCCAAGCGAAACCATGGATTGTCGCCTATACTCTCGTCTCAAACAAAGCCACGACATGACATGCTGATACTTCAACCACCATTAATTGATTCACTGCCAACGGCTGGCAGCCCATTAAAAACGCTATCGAATCTTCCCAAAAGCGCTATTCCGCTTGCCATCGCAGAGATTGCCTCGCGGTCGAACTCACTGGTTTTGGTGTTGGTTGAAAAATCCCAAGATGCACAGCAACTCGTCAATGCGTTGCATTTTTATTTGGGCCAGGAACATCATTTGGATGCCGAGGGCGAAGCCGATGGATCGGTTGACATTCCAATCGTGCATCTCCCTGATTGGGAAACACTGCCTTATGACAGCTTCTCCCCGCATGAAGATATTACCTCTGAGCGTTTAAAAGCACTGAGTCAGTTGAGTGACCTGCACCGGGGATTATTGATACTGCCGATCCAAACACTCGCACATCGCTTACCGCCACGAGAGCATCTCGAAGGCCAGCGCTTTGTTTTAACGACCGGTGACACCTTTGATCTGCATACCGAACGGCGGCGACTTGAGGCGTCTGGATACCACGCAGTGGATACCGTTCATGAACATGGTGAATTTGCCGTACGCGGTGCCATCCTGGATGTCTTTCCAATGGGCTCACAACAACCGCTCCGTATTGAGCTCTTCGATACAGAAATCGAAAGCTTAAGAGCGTTTGATCCAGACACCCAGCGCACCATCACCAAAGTCGACTCAGTCACACTCTTACCGGCGCGCGAAATCCCGCTCACCGAAACCGGTATCACGACATTCCGGAACAATTGGCATGAAACCTTTGAGGGGAATCCGAGAGACTGCTCCATCTACCAAGATGTCTCATCTGGCTTAGCGCCCCCAGGCGTTGAGTACTACGCCCCACTATTCTTCAACCAAATGGCAACATTGTTCGATTACTTGCCAAATGATACTCAAACCGTTCGGATTGGCGCATTACATCAGGCACTAGAGAAGTTTTGGGGGGATGTCGCGACTCGCTATGAGAGTCTTCGGCATGATCGCCGTAAACCGATCTTGGCTCCTGAGAAGTTATTTGTCCGCACCGAAGAACTATTTTCTGAATTGAAGCCTTATGGCTCAATTGATATTCGCGATCCCGATACGCAGCATCCGCGGCTTCGACCGTTACCCGATGTGACCTTTGATGCCAAGGCTGACGATCCCGCCGCTAAAATCAAACAGTTAATGCAAAGCGGCCAATCCGTGGTCTTCGTTGCTGAATCTGCGGGACGACGGGAAGCGTTACTGGAACTTCTCGCCAAACATGGTGTACGCCCTGAACCACTTGATCAGTTCAGCGATTTCAACCCTGAATCTGAGCCGGCAGTGATCACCCTCGGCTTATTGGATCAAGGGATCACCGTCGATGGATTTTCGATCGTTCCCGAAAGCCAACTCTTTGATCGTCGAGTGCCTCAAAGACGCCGACGGAAACAGCATGAGATCGCCACAGACCTCATTGTGCGGGATCTCTCAGAAATCGAAGTGGGCGATCCGATCGTCCACCTCGATCACGGCGTCGGTCATTACCAGGGGCTTGAGACGATTGCGCTTGGTCATGACATCAACGAATTTGTCACCGTCGAATACCGAGATGGAGCTAAGCTCTATATTCCGGTGACCAATCTTGGCGTATTAAGTCGCTATGCAGGTGGTGACCCCGACGCGGTGTCCGCACACAAACTCGGCACCGATCGCTGGAGTAAAGCCAAACAAAAAGCCGCAGAGGAAATCCGAGACAAAGCCGCTGAGCTTTTAGACATTTATGCGCGACGCGCTGCGAAGCAAGGTTATGCACATCAAATCGATGAGACCCAATATGATCGGTTCGCTGACGGTTTCCCATTTGAATTAACCCCTGATCAGGAAACATCCATCGACGCCGTACTAGCTGATCTCAAGGCCCCAAGACCCATGGATCGTTTGGTCTGTGGTGATGTTGGATTTGGGAAAACAGAAGTCGCAATGCGTGCCGCATTTGCGTCAGTCAGCAGTGGCAAACAAGTCTGCGTGTTGGTACCAACGACCCTTCTGGCTCAGCAACATTTTGAGTCATTTAGAGATCGCTTCGCCGACTGGCCGGTGACCGTCGAAGTTCTCAGTCGATTTAAATCACCCAAAGAAACCAAAGCCGTCATTGAGCGTTCCAATCAAGGCAAAGTCGATATTCTGGTGGGAACTCACAAACTCCTCTCGAGCGATCTTCAGTTACCAAAACTCGGACTGTTGATCATCGATGAGGAACATCGGTTTGGAGTGGCTCAAAAGGAACGATTAAAAAAGTATCGGGCAGACGTAGACGTCCTGACTCTGACAGCAACACCCATCCCGAGAACATTGAATTTATCGATGGCCGGTATTCGAGACCTGTCTGTTATCGCCACACCACCGGCCAGGCGCTTATCCATCAAAACTTTCATCAAACAAAAAGAAGATGCATTGCTCAAAGAAGCCATTCTTCGGGAATTACTGCGTGGCGGACAGGTGTATTACCTTCATAACGAAGTTAAAAGCATCGAGCGCTCCGCAGATGACGTGCGCCAGCTTGTGCCAGAAGCGCGAGTGATCGTCGCTCATGGACAGATGCGTGAACGTGACCTTGAAGACGTCATGACCGATTTTTATCACAAAAAATACAATGTGTTAGTGTGCTCAACAATCATTGAAACCGGAATCGATATTCCCTCTGCAAACACCATTTTGATTGAGCGTGCTGATCAATTCGGTCTGGCTCAATTGCATCAGTTGAGAGGCCGCGTTGGTCGATCACACCATCAAGCCTATGCATACCTTCTGACACCGGATCCTCGCGCAATGACACCCGATGCGCTCAAACGGCTTGAGGCGATTGAAGCAGCGAGTGATCTCGGTGCTGGCTTCCAACTGGCCACCCATGATCTTGAGATCCGAGGCGCCGGAGAGCTACTTGGCGAGGACCAATCCGGAAACATGCAAACGATCGGTTTCTCACTGTACATGGAGATGCTGGATGAGGCTGTCACCGCTATTCGTGAAGGACGGACACCTGACTTTGATCAAACAGAATCAGCCCATGCCGAAGTGGACCTTAAGATCCCAGCCTTGATTCCAAACGATTACTTAAATGACGTACCGCTCAGACTTGAGCTCTATAAACGGATCAGTTCAGCGGCTTCAGAGGAGCATCTCTCTGAGATTGAAATCGAAATGATCGATCGTTTCGGGCTTTTGCCACCCCAGGTGAAAAATTTATTCCAACAGGCGAAAGTCCGCTTACTTGCTGAAGCGCTCGGGATCAAACAAATCACCCTTGGACCGCAGTCAGGGCGGATTGAATTCCGAGAAAAAACAAAAGTGGATCCAATGGTTCTCATCAGTCTGGTACAGTCCAAAGCGCACGAATATAAACTCGATGGCGCGACCGCATTAAAAGTCATCCGCGAAACGGTTGGCACAGACGCGCGATTGACGTTTATTCATGAAGTACTTGATGCACTAAAAAGGCCTGCCACATCATGACACACCGCATTGTCAGCATGCTCCTCGTCACCTTGATGACATCAACAGCCTACGCTGAGGTACGTCCCTATGCGCTCGAGATCTTGGTATTCGCGAGACCGGAGCCTGTGCAATCCATCACCGAAGTGTTTCCAGCAACCGAACCAGAAGCGCCGCAAAGTTTTGACTTGCTCTTTGCCCTCAATTCCAGATTCAAGAATTTAACACCACTGCCTAATTCAAGCCGAGTCCTTCTCAATTCAGCCCTTCGTATCCAAACTCAACTGAATGGTGAGGTTCTCTTCCACCAACGATGGATCCATCCATTAACGGAAAATCAGGCGGATAATCCTTGGTTCCAAATTTCTGGATCCGGGTCCAATGGATTCAAACTCAATGGGTATCTCAGGTGGTCGATCGATCGTTACATCGAACTCGACGCCGATCTCCGAGTGACCCGTGAATCGGTCCGGCAAGCTACGGATGGCACTGTGCTCGACGAAGTGTATGTGCTGAAAGAATTCAGAAAAATGTCATCCAAGGACATCCATTATCTGGATCATCCGGCCTTTGGAGTGCTTATTGCTGCTGAGCCGATTGAACTGGCAACGCCTCAGGTTCCACCTGCAAATGAAGTGTCTGTGTTGGAAACGCAACCTCAGCCCCAAGCGCAGTAATCAAATCGTAGGCCTGTAATAGCACATCTTCTTTGACGCGATGATATTCAGTCCACACCGTCGTCTTGGTAAAGCAATATAAAAAGAAGTCCAACGAACTTGGCCCGAATTGATTGAAATTCACCATCAGCGTCTGCGACGCATCGATGTCGGGATGTGTCTCTAGCATCGCTTTCACACGCTCAACAATGACTCGGATTTGCGTCGCATCGTCGTATCGGACACCGATCGTTTCATAAATTCGGCGATGCGACATTCGCGACGGGTTCTCAACTGCAATCGATAAAAATGTCGCGTTCGGAACATAGAGTGGCCGCTTATCAAAGGTACGGATAGTGGTGAGCCGCCACCCAAGTGACTCGACAGTCCCCTCAATATCGCGATCTGGAGACCGAATCCAGTCACCCACTCCGAACGGGCGGTCCAAAAAGATCATCAATCCACCAAAAAAGTTCGACAGTAAATCTTTCGCTGCAAAGCCAACGGCAATTCCACCAAGGCCCCCAAATGCAAGCACCCCAGAAACCGAAAAACCAAGCGTTTGGAGAATAATCAAACCGCTGGTGATCAGCACGGTAATCCGAATCAATCGACCAATAGCTTCCACCGTCGTCAGATCCAAATCGTCGGTCTTTGGATCCTGAATCATTCTCCGCTGCACTCGATCGATGAATCGAATCAACGCCCAGGTCAAGGTCGCCACAACCAGGGCAGCACGAAGTGGACTGAAGGCCGCTTGAAGATCAAGACCAACGGACGCACGCTCCAACGCAAAGGTCAATCCCACGACCCAAACCAGTGTGCGCGCCGGACCTTCAAGCGCAGCAAAGAAGGTGTCATCCCATTTTGACGTGGTTTTGGTAGCTCGTGTTTTGAGCGTTCTCACCGAGCGACGCACAAAATAAGAGCCAAAAACGGTGAGCAACACGATCACAAACAATTCAACACCGCGAAGCACAGCAACCGGTGAAATCCCTATTCCCGTCAAGGGAGCTTCGAGCAGAGAAAGAATGGATTCGATAACGAGTTCAAGCATGTCAAGATTCCAGAATGGTCACAAAAGCCCCTGGCGTGATGTGATCCGCCAGTTCACAAATATCAGCCAATCGCATTCGAATACAACCGTGCGACAAAGGGACGCCCATCGGCTCCACCGGTGGCGTACCATGAAGATAAATATACCGACGTTGTGTGTCGACGGTCCCGCCTCGATTCAATCCGCGTTCATTTCCACATAACCACAGGATTCTTCCCAAAATCCAATCACGATTGGGGTGTTCGGCATGGAGTTCTGGTGTCCATAGTTCACCGGTTGCGCGTCGACCCACGAAAACTGAGTGATCTGGTTCGCCACGACCGATGATCGCTCGAATCCGGTGTTGGCCTCTGGGCGTGCAACCTGAGCCCTCCTGCTCCCCCGCGCCATTCAGCGCCGTGGAACAGGGGTAGTCGTGAAACCCATCTTGGGTAAAAGCACGACAATTTTGCGTTTGGAGATTGATCTCAAGTGATTCGATTGCCATAGTCCAAGTCTAGCACTTCGCAATAACAAAACTGGATGAACAACCAATGAAAGTGATGACGATCTCAGGCTTCGGTGGACCCGAAGTATTTTCTCTACACGACATGCCCGAGCCGACGGCTGGAAAAGGACAGGTGGTGATTGATGTTAAAGCATCGAGCGTCAACCCGATCGATCTGAAAATTCGCGCAGGAATGGTCCCTCCAGCAACTCCGGCATTCCCTGCAGTCTTGCACGGCGATGTCGCTGGTATCGTCACCGAAGTGGGCGAGGCTGTCGACCATCTGCAGGTTGGCGATGAGGTTTGGGGATGCGCCGGTGGTTTCAATGGACTTCCATCAGGAGCACTCGCCGAAAAAATGGTGACAGATGCTCAACTGATTAGCAAAAAGCCGAAAAACTTATCCTTTGTCGAGGCAGCCGCCTTGCCCTTGGTCTCGCTAACAGCCTGGTTTGCATTGGCTGATCGCGCTCAAGTGAAATCTGGAGATCGGGTTTTGATCCATGCCGGAGGAGGAGGTGTCGGCCATGTTGGAATTCAAATTGCGAAGCATTTGGGTGGAATCGTGCACACCACCGTCAGCAGCGAAGAAAAAGCAGGCTATGCACGGGAATTGGGAGCCGAAGAAACCATTCTCTATCGCGGATTATCGGTCGACGATTATGTAAATGCGCATACGGATGGCAAAGGGTACGACGTGGTCTTCGATACCGTGGGCGGTGATAATTTGGATGCAAGTTTCAACGCCGCTCGCTTTGGCGGCACGGTCGTCAATATCGCTGCACGTTCGACGCATGATTTAAGTCCGATGCACGCGAGAAGCCTGACGTTGCATGTGGTGTTCTTAGTCGCCCAGGTCGCCAATCCACTCAATCGACAGACGATTCGACCACGCCTGGAAACTCTCTGTGAGCTGGCCGAAAACGGTGAGTTACGTCCATTAATCGACCAATCGCAGTTTGAATTTGAAGACGTCGCCGATGCGCACGCCTATCTCGAGTCCGGCGAAGCGATCGGCAAAGTCGTTCTTATCCGGTAACTTCGTCGACCAATTCAATCCAATGTTTGACCGGGGTCGAAGCTCCGGTCGACAAGTGCAACTGGCAACCCACATTGGCAGTTGCAATGGTTGGTGCCCCGGTCGCTTCGAGCGCTCGAACTTTGTTCTTTAACAACCGCTTACTCAGATCAGGCTGCAAAATCGAATAGGTGCCTGCAGATCCACAACACAAATGAGAATCGGCTACAGGTTTCAGATCAAATCCAAGCTCACGAAGTACCCGTTCGGTCAGCCCGCTTAATTGCTGTCCATGTTGCAAGGTGCACGGCGAGTGAAACGCAAGTGTCTTCGCACCTCGCACTTTTAGACCCCCCAAATCTTCGTTAGATAGGACTTCGGAAATATCTCGGGTCAGTGCAGAAATCCGTTTGGCTTTCTCAGCATACAAGGGATCATCCGCTAACAAATGACCATATTCTTTCACCATCACCCCACAGCCAGATGCGGTAATCACAATCGCCTCTGCACCTTGTTCCACCAATGGCCACCACGCATCGATATTGCGCTTGATCGCATCAAAGCTTCGATCATGATCACTTAAGTGGTGCGCCACAGCACCACAACACCCAGCTTCTTTCGCCGCAATTAACTGGACACCCAAACGATCGAGAACACGCGCAGCGGCGGCGTTGACATTGGGGGTTGCCGAGGGTTGTGCACAGGCCTCTAACACCAACATCTGACGTGAGTGTTTCCGCACAGGCCACAGACCGGCTGTTTGTTTTTGCGGAATTTTGCGGCGGATTGGCGCAGGCATTATTGGTCGGAAAATTTGCCCTAGGCGCATTAAAAAGCTAAAGAGTTTTCGATTGGGAATGACCACAATGAGGGCCTGACGAATCACAGTTTGCATCCAGGAACGGCCAACCTCATCTTCGACGATTTTGCGTCCGATATCCGCTAACCGCCCATAATCAACGCCAGATGGACACGTCGTTTCACAGGATCGGCAAGTCAAACATCGATCCAGATGGGTTTGCATGGACGCCGTGGGAGTCGCACCCTCAAGCACTTCTTTTATCTGATAGATACGACCACGCGGTCCATCGAGTTCATCACCCAATAGCTGGTAGGTCGGGCAAGTCGCCGTGCAAAAACCACAATGGACACATTTTCTGAGAATGTCTTCAGCTTCTCGTCCATCAGGCGTATTGGCATAACGCTCAACAAGATTGGTTTGCATCAGTGAGTCCCTCCCAATAAACGGCCGCGGTTAATCAGCCCATGCGGGTCCATCGCATCTTTGATCCGTTGATTCAATGACAAAATGCCAGGCTCTAACGGCTGCATTCCAGTGCCTTCAGATCGGTCTTTCGCGAAGCAAATCGCATGACCACCGCACTCTGATACGATGTCGAAAGGAGAATAATCGTCCGGATCCGTCATGACCCAACGCTGCCCTCCTGCCCAATCAAAACAGAACGCATCAATCGCGCTCACAGGCGTGGTGGGTGCCACCGATAGCCGCCATAGCCAACGCCCTGCTTCATGAAACTCGGTCGCTGACAGGTCTCGCAACCCGGCCCAAAACGTTTCACTGTCTGGCAGTGACGTTCCGCCGATGGCTGCAGCGGCAGAAGCGACCCCACTGGCCGCACCAGATAAACGCACAGCCAGGGCACCCTTGATCCAAGCGGCCGCCGAGATGGGATAGGGATGCCGCCCAATACGCACTAAGATCTCCAAGGCCTCGGCTTGCGAGCACTCAAGACTCTGTGTCTGCTCGATTTCGGGCATGGGCAGCACTTTGACAGAGATCTCGGTCAAAATTCCAAGCGTTCCGTAGGCACCGACTGACAGCCGCGACAAATCGTATCCCGCAACATTTTTCATGACTTCGCCACCGAACTTGAGATGCTGCCCGAGGCCATTGATCAAACGGACACCCAAGACGCAATCGCGTGCACTACCCAAATGCATCCGGCGAGGACCCGACAAACCGGTCGCCATGACTCCACCAATGGTCGATTGCTCTCCGAACCTTGGAGGTTCAAATGGCAGCATTTGACGCGCGTCTTGGAGGCACTGTTCGATTTCAGCGAGCGTCGTCCCGCTTTTGGCGGTTAACACGAGCTCGGTGGGTTCATAACTCAAGATTCCTGAGTGTTCGCGCATCGACAATGGTTCGTCGATTAAACGGCCACCAAGAAATCCCTTGGTGTTTCCGCCAATCACTGAGATTGGCTGTTTTGCAGCCAGTTGGCTGCACAAAGTAGCAATGAAATCTGACATTAAAAGCGTTCCAACTCAGGGTGTGGCATCTGCCCATGATGAATATGCATCTTTCCAAACTCAGCGCAGCGATTCAGGGTCGGCACCGCTTTTCCGGGATTCAGAATCCCAGTCGGATCAAACGCCGCTTTGACAGTATGGAACTGGGTCAGTTCGTCGGATGAAAATTGCACACACATCTCATTGATTTTTTCGACACCCACGCCATGTTCACCGGTAATCGTCCCGCCCACTTCGACCGAGAGTTCTAAGATCTCTGCTCCAAAGTCTTCGGCGCGCTTGACTTCATCGGGATTGTTCGCATCAAACAAGATTAACGGATGCAAATTTCCATCACCTGCATGAAAGACATTGGCGCAGCGAAGGTCATAACGCTCGGACATTTCCCGCATGCGTTTTAACACTAAAGACAGGTGTTTTCTTGGGATGGTACCGTCCATGCAATAGTAATCCGGTGAAATTCGGCCCACTGCGGGGAATGCACTTTTCCGACCTTTCCAGAACAGAAGACGTTCATCTTCGTTCTTCGCAACCCGCAACATGGTCGCACCAGATTCCTTCAGAATGGACTCCACTCGTGCCAGCTCATCAGCGACCTCTTCCCGTGTACCGTCGACCTCGCATAACAATAGTGCCTCGGCATCAAGTGGATAACCTGCTTTAACAAAGTCTTCGACAGCAGCGACCGCTGGCCCATCCATCATTTCAAGGCCTGCTGGAATGATTCCGGCTGCGATGATGTTACCGACCGAATCTCCGGCCTTAGTGACATCATCGAATGCCGCCATCACAACACGCATTTCTTCAGGCTTTGGCAATAAACGAACCGTGACTTCTAAGACGACCGCTAACAATCCTTCGCTGCCGATTGTTAAGGCCAACAAATCATAGCCCGCAGAATCCAAAGCATCTGAGCCGACCGTAACGACTGATCCGTCGTCCAATGCAATGGTGATCGACAGGACGTTATGCACCGTCAAACCATACTTCAAACAATGAACACCACCGGAGTTCTCGGCAATGTTGCCGCCGATCGAACAGGCAATCTGCGACGATGGATCTGGCGCATAGTATAAATTCAGATCACTGACAGCCTCAGAAATTGCCAAATTACGGACACCGGGCTCTACTCGAGCAATACGCGCATCGGCGTCGACGTCCAAAATGCGGTTGAACTTAGCCATCACCAGCAAAACGCCTTCGGCGTGTGGGAGTGCACCGCCGGATAGTCCGGTACCAGCACCACGAGCGACAACCGGAACTCCAAGTGCTTTACAGGTCCGTAACACATGACAGACTTCGTCACGCGTCTCCGGCAAGACCACAACTTTGGGTTTCGCCTTGAACATCGTGAGACCATCGCACTCATAGGGAGAGACGTCATGCGGTTGAAACAACACGCGGTCCGCGTGAACACCGGTCGCTAATGCCGCGACTAATTGGCCGGTTTCCATGAAATCACCTTTTTTATTGGCAGGTTGATTGAATCAATATGATGGAAAGACTATCACAATGACCCCGTGGCAATTGGACTAAGTGGTCAGACCAATAATTAAGAGTCGCCCACTTGAGATCATCAACGCGAAATAGCAAACTCTGTAGAACCAAAGCGCTGATACTCTTTGATTTAAATAGATTCCCAGCCGAACAGCAAAAGGACCAACGGGAGCTAAAAACATAGCTGTCCACAGCACTTCAGACGTAAATTGGTCTAACCAATAGTATGGATAAACCTTGATCAGATTCACAAAAGTAAAAAAGACGACCGTTGTTGCCGCGTAAATCTTGGGGTCTAGCCGTTGAGGAAGAAGCGCGACTTGCAAAGGCGGTCCACCTGCGTGAACGCTAAAACTGGTAAAGCCTGAAACCATACTCCAAAAACGCGTGTGCCATGCGCCAGGTAACGATGGCTCAGGACGGTGATTCAAACCCAGATGCTGCAGCCACCATTGGAGGCCAAACCCAAGTCCAATCCCTCCAATCATCACCCGTAACGCATTATCCGATAATACATGAAAGCCCAATCCCCCGAGGCAGACACCAAGGGCCGCTGCCGGCAATAGTCGCCTTAACTGAATCCAACACCACTGACCACGCCAACCGTACAATCCAGTAATATCCATGATGATTAGGCAGGGCAACATCATGGCTGCTGCTTGATTGACCGGGATTGCGGCTGCAAGGAACGGAACGCCAACCACACCCAAACCGCCACCAAATCCACCCTTGGACACACCAACAATCAGCAGGCCAATCAACGCAAGACCCCAGAATAGGGGGTCTTGGATAAGCATGGATTCCATCAGGTGCGGGTGAAGCTGTCGCTATGACTCTTCGGGCGGAACCTCAGCTGCGGCGTCTGTGGGATCGTCAGTAACCGTTGGTGTTGCTAACAACCGATCACGAAGAATCTTTTCGATTTCATCGGCCATGGTACGATTCTCATCAAGAAACTGAGCCGCATTGGCTTTACCCTGACCGATGCGCTGACCGTTGTATGAGTACCATGCGCCCGATTTCTCAACCAAGCCTTCCTGCACACCCAAGTCCAGAACCTCACCCATGTGGTAGATGCCTTGGCCATACATCACTTGGAATTCGGCCTGACGGAACGGCGGTGACACTTTATTTTTCACGACCTTGACGCGAGTCTCATTGCCAATCACCTCATCACCCTGCTTCACACTGCCGATACGACGAATATCTAAACGAACAGAACTGTAGAATTTCAGCGCATTACCACCGGTGGTTGTCTCTGGATTACCAAACATCACACCGATCTTCATACGGATCTGGTTGATGAAAATCACCAAACAATTGGACCGTTTGATATTGCCAGTAATTTTACGAAGAGCTTGGCTCATCAATCGGGCTTGAAGCCCCACGTGGGTGTCACCCATGTCCCCTTCGATTTCCGCACGCGGCGTCAACGCAGCCACCGAGTCGATCACGAGAATGTCCACGCTCCCTGAACGAACCAACATGTCTGCAATTTCCAATGCTTGCTCACCAGTATCGGGCTGAGACACCAACAAATCATCCACATTGACACCCAGTTTCCCGGCATAGATCGGATCTAATGCATGCTCAGCATCAATAAAAGCTGCTGTTCCACCTGCTTTTTGGCATTCAGCGATCGTCTGTAAAGTCAGGGTGGTTTTACCAGACGATTCCGGACCATACACTTCGACAATCCGGCCTTTTGGAAGACCGCCAATCCCCAAGGCAATATCAAGACCCAATGAACCTGTCGAAATCGCAGGAATCGCCTCACGTGGCGAGTCACCCATCCGCATGACCGCACCTTTACCAAATTGGCGTTCGATCTGACTTAACGCTGCATCGAGCGCTTTGCGACGATTGTCATCCATTGAAATACCCTTCTCGTGTCTGTGGAATTCGTTCATAGAGTAACTGTGTTCGAACCTGCTGTCAGCAGAAAATACTGAAAATAATGTCAGTATTTTACCCCAGCTTCAGAAGTAACTGTTTCAGCCAAGGAATCGTAATTTTTCGTTGATCTCTTAAGCTTTCCTGATCGATGGAACGAACTAACTGCATCAATTTTCTTGGATTTCTCGGAAGTCGCGGCCCAAGAAAACGTGACACCTCAGGCGTTAATTCCACATTCAGCAGGCTCAACTGACATCGAAACAACTCAGCAAGATGGGAATCTGCCAATCCGTCAAGCGGCAGAATCATGCTGGCATGGGCCCGACTCGCCAGATCCGGCAAACTGACTTGACCCTCAACACGAGGCGAAAGGGTCGAGATCAATACCAGCCCATTCTCTTTTCGCTTCCACCAGGAAAACAAGGCCGCCTCAGCCTCCGCATGGTGGAGCCAGCAGTCAACGCGATCAAGAACGAGTCCAACTCCAATATCAAGCCATTCCAATAGCTCAGACGCCAGATCCGGTTGGATATCACCACAATCGTAATAACTCCATTGACAGCGGTCGGCAATCACGAGACCGAGATGCGTTTTTCCAACGCCTTCTGGTCCGTGAATCCAAAGCTCGGCCGATTGACCGACAAGCGATTCGCTGACTTGTGACAGAATCAATCGATGTTGATCGGTCTCGACCCAGCATGCCCCCGAATACCCTGCTGGCTTTTCCAGATGCAAAATTTCTTGAATCGGCTTCTTTGGATTCACTTCAGAGAATAAACCAACGGCGAAATAAATTGGATGGACGCAAATGAAGAGATCAAATCGTCAGTGGCACCCAGTGGTAAGTCCGTTTTCAGCACAATCGATGCATCCGTTGCGCGAACTTGAACCGACTGAATCAACACCGACCCTGATGCCTCCACATGGTCAATCAGCTCCATCAAGCGAATCACATCAGTGTACTCAACATTGACCGTCCATTGCCCAGCAATCAGGGCATCCTGCGGTTGAAGTGAGACCAGCGGAGCATCGTCACGACTAACAAAGGCCGGACTTGAAACAGCCTCCAGGGGTTCTGATGCAGAACGTGCATAGTCCATCACAACTTCAATCAATGCGTTTGCCCGGGCGTCCTCATCAACACCCGACAGATCTCCAGAGCGAAAATCACCACTGGAGTCGTATAACCAATACTTCAGTGCTTGACGCGCGGGACGATCGCCAATCACCAAAATGTGTGGCAGACCATATCGTGCAGACGCGTTGGTGACTGCACCTGCGAATTCTCCCCAAATCTCGGCCGGCGATAAAGCAAGGGTGTCCTCAAGATCCATCAATGGACGCTGCATTGGAACACCAAAACGCTCACTAGCTGCCAAGAGTCGATCAACGATCACATTCGATTCAGGTCCGACCATGAGTCGCTCAAGTCCACGCTCTTCGGTCGCCCAAATTAACAGTTCAGGGCGCGCCGACTCCCATAACTCAATCTCCGCAGTCTCAAGGCGCGTCTTCAAACCATCGACGTCGATGTCCACGATAAACGTGTCGCCATCGTAGCCATACGAATTCACCAGTGCTTCAGACAAACTAAACAAATCAGGAGCGTCTGTGGTCATCTGAGCCACTGGTATCCCTGTGAGATTTTCAGCAGCACCCACAATGACATTTTGAATCGCTTCCTCCACGTTAAATAACGATGGCTCTGCAACATCGATGCGATATTCAAGGGCATTTGCAACGGACGAAAGCAAACACGCAATGAAGAGAGAAATTCGTGCTGTCATGAAACCTCGCATTGGTTCTGATAAGTCGGCAAATGATACACTCCCGCAACCATTCACGCAGGAAGCTATGAAGTCAATGAGTCAAGATCATCAGAAAGGTCTCTCTTATCGAGACGCTGGTGTCGATATTGATGCTGGAAACGCACTCGTCGAACGCATCAAACCGCACGCGAAACGAACCGCTCGCAAAGAATCACTTGGAGCCATCGGTGGGTTCGGAGCCTTATTTAAAATCCCCAAGGGCTATCAGAGTCCAGTACTCGTCTCAGGAACAGATGGCGTTGGCACCAAACTCAAACTGGCAATTGACTACCATCGACATTCACAGATCGGTGAAGACTTAGTCGCAATGTGTGTGAATGATTTGATTGTCGCCAATGCAGAACCCCTATTCTTCCTCGACTATTACGCCACTGGGCATCTCGATATTGATGTTGCAGAGTCCGTGATCGCCTCAATTGCCAACGGCTGTGAACTCTCAGGATGTGCCCTTGCTGGTGGTGAGACTGCTGAAATGCCGGGCATGTACCAAGATGGCGATTACGATTTGGCAGGTTTTTGTGTTGGTGTGGCTGAAGAATCTCAAATCTTAGACGGAAGTGAAGTCCAGGCCGGTCACATCATCATCGGCCTTCCGTCATCGGGACCGCACAGTAATGGATATTCCCTGATTCGTAAGATCATTGCGCACGCGGATGTGGATCCGTCGACAGAACTGCTGACCCCTGAACTAACAGTTCTCGATGCTGTCATGCGACCCACACGGATTTATGTGAAACCCGTGTTAAAGGCAATGGAAACCGGACATGTGACAGGAGCTGTTCACGTCACCGGTGGCGGATTCCAAGAAAACCTACCTCGATCTTTTAACAGCGATCTCGCAGCCTCCATCGACCTCGATGCCTGGGATCGACCAGAGATCTTCAAATGGCTTGAAGCCCAAGGGGATGTTGGAGCCGAAGAAATGTTAAGAACCTTCAACTGTGGCATTGGGTTCATCATGTTCTGCGCGCCAGAGCATGTTGACGAGCTGACCAAAATCCTCAGTGATGCAGGTGAAAACCCCATGGTGATTGGGCAACTGACCAACCGAACAACTGAAGCGGTCGTCTTCACGGGAGCCTTTGCTTAATGCGCGTCGTTTGTCTCATCTCTGGTGGGGGAACGAATTTACAAGCACTCATTGATTGGCAGACAAAAGGTCTCCTCGGGGATGCAGCGATCGTTAGCGTGATCTCAAATGTTGCCAGCGCTTACGGACTCGAACGCGCCAAGAAAGCCTCGATTCCCACAGCAGTGCTGTCACATCGCAAGTACTCCGATCGCCTTCTTTTTGACCAAGCCCTTCGGTCGTTAATCGATGGATATGATCCAGATCTAGTGGTTTTGGCAGGATTTATGCGAATTTTGACCGCTGAATTTGTGACGCATTACCATCGTCGTCTGATCAACATCCACCCGTCCTTGCTCCCAAAATACAAGGGGCTCGATACTCATCGACGGGCCCTAGACGCTGGAGACACGGTAGCAGGTGCGACTGTTCACTGGGTCACTGAAGCGTTGGATGCTGGCGACATCATTCAGCAAATCGAAGTGCCCATTGTTGCTGATGATTCAGAGGAAAGTTTAAAAGCTCGAGTCCTCGAGGCCGAGCATACGTTATATCCTTCAGTGATCCGCGATCTATCGTTAGGGGTAATTTCATGTTGAGAACATTAATTTGGATAGCAGGTCTGGTCAGCATGCCGGTTTTTGGGCAAGGGTACGAAGCCAAATACGACATGATCTGGAGCGTTGGCATTAAACTCGAAGCTGAAGCCACCGAGACGTTGAGAAAAACTGGTGATCGATTTGAGATGATCCTCGATGCGGCGGCGAGTATTGGATCAGCAACAGAAACAACGAACTTGCTTTATCAGCCGGAAAACGGTTGGAAACCATTGGATTACAGTTATACCCAGAGCATTCTTGGTCGGACCACAGGACGAAATTTTCGATTTAATTGGAATAAAGGTTCTGTCACATGGCTTCATGAGCCAGAACGCCCTGAACAAGCCATTCCGAGCGATACAGTTGATCCTTTAGGTTTTCGATTGCAGTTAGCCTATTTATTAAACAATGGCCGAACATTGCCAACCTCGATTACGATGCTCGACGGTCGTGATATTAAAGTAAAATCCGTGGTGCCTGGCGGACTTGAGAGGGTCGACACTCCATACGGAACGATCGAAGCTCAGAAATTTAATTTGGTTGACGACAACCCCGACCCCAAACGCTCATTCGAATTCTGGCTGGCGCCCAGCCTTGACTACCAATTGGTCAAGCTTGAGAAACGGGACAAAAAACGGTTTTTGGCATTGACGCTGAAGGCTTTTACAAAAGCAGGGACGCCCTAACCGCAAAGGGCAATTATGCAATCAGGGTTACACCCCTCGATCCACGCATTTCAAGCGAGCCACTGGGATGCACTCAATCCGAGCGCTTACCCAGGACTACTGCATGGCTTTTTATCGGCACTTGAGGATTCCAAAAGCATTGGCGAAGGAACAGGCTGGACCCCTCTTTATGCCGCTGTTAAGGATGGAGACGTGCTCGTTGGTGCCATGGTGTGCTTTCTCAAATCTGACTCATACGGAGAGTACGTATTTGATTGGTCTTGGGCTGATGCCTATCATCGGCACGGTTTGAATTACTATCCAAAGTGCGTCACCGCCGTACCCTTTACGCCCGCGACTGGACCGAGGTTGCTGATTCAAGATGGATACGACCGCGCAGTTGTAACGGAACTGCTCATCAAAACACTCAAAAGCGAGTTGAGCGATCAGATTTCGAGTTGGCATATCTTGTTCCCTGATGAAGAGACGAGCCATGACCTGTTCACTCAGGGTTCCTGGCTGAAGCGGCATGGCGTTCAATTTCACTGGTTTAATCAAGGATTTGAAACCTTCGACGACCATCTTGCCACCTTTAATTCCAAACGTAGAAAAGAGGCGAGACGTGAGCGACGGCGCGTGCAGGAACAGGGCATTGAATTTGAGCGTTTAAGCGGTCACGCGATTGATAGCGAGGCACTTGAGACCCTATTTCAATGTTATCAGATGACCTATCGTGTTCGGGGAAGCCGGGGATATCTGACGCGAGAGTTTTTTGAACTGGTGGTCGCACGAATACCAGACGCGATCCGAGTTGCATTCGCTCTCCATCAGGGTAAACGTATCGCCATGTCATTCTGTTTAAAAGATAAAAAAAACCTCTACGGCCGCTACTGGGGGGCACTCTATGATGTCGATTGCTTGCACTTTGAAACGTGCTTTCATCAGTGGATCGAAGATGCAATTGCACAGGGTATTGAGCGCTTTGATCCAGGTGCTCAGGGTGAACATAAAATTGCCAGAGGGTTCAGGCCGGTAAAAACCCAAAGCCTTCACTGGATT
>JAHEDY010000015.1 GCA_024640985.1 Gammaproteobacteria bacterium | reverse complement strand
ATTGCTCATCGGTGAGTGAGTGTTTCAGCCACTGACCATTCAGCCAAGTCAGCTTATCAACATCAAAAATTGGTCCACCAAGGGACACACGATCGATGTCAAACGCACTCACCATGTCAGCCAAATCAAATTGCTCACGTTCATCCGGCATCGACCAACCCATTCGACCAAGATAATTGAGCAACGCCTCAGGCAAAAAGCCTTGATCACGGTAATACAAAATCGATGTTGGATTTTTACGCTTACTGAGCTTGGATTGATCTGGATTCCTGAGTAACGGCAGATGGCATAGCTCCGGCATCTCCCAGCCGAAATACTGGTACAGCAATTGGTGTTTTGGTGCTGATGGAATCCATTCCTCACCCCGAATGACATGGGTAATCCCCATCAAATGGTCATCAACAACGTTAGCCAAGTGATAAGTCGGAAGCCCATCGGCTTTCATCAAAATCTGCATATCGACTTGCGCCCACGGAATCTGAATCAATCCGCGCAGCCGATCATGAACCGAACACTCACCGTCTGTTGGCACCCGCATCCGAACGACATGATCATCGCCCCGAGCTAAACGAGCCTGAACCTCAGCCGCATCGAGATGTGTGCAACGTCCATCGTATCGAGGTGTCTGCTTTGCTGCCATCTGCTCGGCCCGCATCGCGTCAAGCTCGGCTGGCGAACAGAAGCAATGAAACGCATGCCCAGTCTCGAGGAGTGTATGGCAATGCGATTCGTATTCTGCTCGCCGCTCACTTTGCCGATAGGGACCTGAGTCTCCACCAATATCCGGGCCCTCATCCCAACTTAAACCCGTCCAGCGGAGCGCATCCAATATCGCTTTCTCAGATTCAGTCGTTGAGCGTTTCTGATCTGTATCTTCGATACGTAAGACAAACTGTCCACCATGCTGTTTGGCAAAAGCGTAGTTAAAAAGAGCGATATAGGCAGTGCCGACGTGGGGATCCCCGGTCGGAGAAGGCGCGATACGTGTTCGAACAGTCATGTGATCCTCCAGCAAGCGGGAGAGTATAGCGCCTGCTGGAGTCGGTGATGAAGACTAGATAGCGATCTGTTCGAGCTGACCACCGGAATTCAGGAATGCCTCGACCCATTTCGGCTTCCGGCCACGCCCGGTCCATGTATTTTCTGAGTCTTTAGGGTCGCGATATTTTGGAGCCACGCTACCTCGCTTACTCACGGCCTTATTTCCCGACAAGGATTTTAATTCATCAGCAGACAAACCATATTCGGCGGCAATCGATTTGATTTTCTCTAGGCCCTCTTTTCGAACCTGCATACGACGCTTTTCAATCTCTTGATCCACTCGAGCGCGAAAGACCTGTAACTCACTTAAACTTAAATGCTCTAATTCCACAAATAGAATCCTTATTCTTCATATACTCAAGGTAAATAGTAATCACTATTTAAAAGAATTCAATCTCGTTGAATACGTTCAATCTCAATAACAATCAAATCACTGGCGAATACCAGTTGTTTTTTTTAAACTTTGCCCATGACAACTCCCTCATTTCGATTTTCAACAGCCCCAATGATGGAGTGGACAGATCGCCATTGGCGAATGTTCGCTCGCACCTTGACTCAAAAAGCATTGCTGTACACCGAGATGGTGACAGCGCAGGCATTGATACACGGAAATCTGGAGCGTTTGACAGCCCACTCGCCAGCTGAGTATCCACTAGCACTTCAATTGGGAGGATCCAATCCTGACGAGCTCTTTGCAGCTACCAATCTGGTCAAACATCTTGGATTTGATGAAATTAATCTCAATCTTGGCTGTCCGTCTGATCGCGTTCAAGCTGGATGTTTTGGAGCCGCTCTGATGGCGGACCCAAATCGCGTCTCTGAATGTTTTCAGGCAATGCTCAACGCAGCGGGGACAAAAGGCCCAAAAATCACGGCCAAAATCCGTTTGGGAATTGATGAGCAAATACCCGAAGATACCCTCCCTGAGTTTATTAACGTGTTAAATAGTTCAAATATTAAACATGTAATTATTCATGCTCGGAAAGCCATATTAGGAGGGTTATCTCCGAAGCAAAATCGCGATATTCCACCATTGAACTATGAACTCGTTTATTTAATGAAAACACAGTTTCCAAAAATGGAAATTGTTTTAAATGGTGGATTAACCTCCTTGGGGCAATGTCTTGAACAATTAACTCGAGTTGATGGTGTCATGGTCGGTCGGGCCGCTTATCAAACCCCACAATTATTACTAAGCGTCGATCGCGAATTCTTCCAATCCGAACCACCAAACCAAACCGCCTATGAGGCATTGTTAGCCTATCGACCCTATGTGGAGTCCATCCTGGCCGAAGGATTTCCGCTGAAACACCTGACAAGACACCTAGTGGGTCTGTATCATCAGGTCCCTGGTGCTCGCCAGTATCGCCGGATTCTCAGTGAAAGAGCGCATCTGCCAGACGCAGACTGGGCGGTCGTTGAAGACGCACTCGCAGCCATCCCTAATGTAGAGACAGTATGAATACTTTAGAACAACTCCGTGAACACAGTGTTGTGGTCGCCGACACAGCTGATTTCCATGCCATTGAAACCTTCAAGCCAGTGGATGCCACCACCAACCCATCATTGATCCTCAAACAAGCTCAATCGCCTGTAACTGCTGGGTTAATTGCTGAAACCAAACTCGGCTTGGCAACAGGACAATTTGCCTCAGCTGCTGAAGCTGCGCTTGATCTCTCTGTGCGATTTGGTGTTGAGATCGCGCAACGCATCAAAGGGTACGTCTCAACTGAAGTTGATGCGCGCCTCTCATTCAACACAGCGCGTTCGATTGAACAAGCCCACTTGATCCTGAAAAAATACGAGACATTCGGCATTTCGAAAGATCGAATTTTGATCAAACTCGCCTCCACTTGGGACGGTATTCAAGCCGCAAAAGCCCTTGAGGAAGAAGGAATCGGCTGTAATCTCACACTGCTGTTTTCAGAGACTCAAGCGATCGCAGCGGCAAATGCTCAGGCAACACTGATCAGCCCGTTTGTCGGGCGAATCTATGATTGGTACGTCGCCAAGGGAGAGATCCCCGAGTCGGCCCAATCAGATCCTGGCGTTTTATCCGTCAAAAACATCCTGAATCAATATAAGGTCCATGGTGTCTCAACCATCGTCATGGGTGCTTCGTTCCGGACCGCTGATCAAGTCTTAGCGCTCGCTGGCTGCGACCGACTAACAATCTCTCCGGCATTGCTTGAGGAGCTCGAAAATCGGCAAGAACGGGTTCAGCCAATGCCAACCATGTCGCCAACCGGAGAGCCATTGAAAATGTTATCTCGGGACGAATTCTTGCTGGCTATTGCCGCAGACAGCATGGCGAACGAAAAACTTGCCGATGGGATCACTCGGTTTATCAAGGATCAAGAAACTCTTGAGCGCTTATTGAGCGGCTGAAGGGTCATCCAAGAAGGGATCGTCAAGAAACAAGTCAACCACGATGCCATCGTTGATTTGGTAACGACGTCGTTGCTCATAAGCGCTTCGCATCAGAACGTAAGGGTCACCGACAGATTTCGGTTCCATTCCCAATAACTGCGCGCGCGTCTGGATCCCATCACCGATCAGCATTTCAGTGGTCCCTACGTCGTCTTGCCAGCTAATCGGATTCAGCGGCCGATCGCCAAAGCGTCCACCGAGGTCCCGCAGGTTGCTCGGCCCAAGCACAGGCAACACCAGATAGGGTCCTGAGCCGACTCCCCAGTAGGCAAGAGTCTGTCCGAGATCCTCATTTTCCCGCTCAATCCCCATCGCACCGGCAACATCAAAAATACCCAACAGGCCGAAGGTCGTGTTAAACACAAATCGCGTTAAGGACCGCGCAGCCTTGCCTGGCTTTGCCTGTAACACGGAGTTAGCAGCCGTGATTGGCTCTCCGAGGTTATTAAAAAAGTTACTCACGCCTTTACGCACTGGGGCCGGCGTCACTGCTTGGTATCCCTCGGCGACTGGCTTTAAGACGTATTTGTCGGCCTTTTGGTTAAAGGAAAACATCGCGCGATTCCAACCCTCGAATGGATCGTTTTCCGCTTCAGCCACAGCCAAGGCCGGCATACCAAACAGAGCGATAACCAAATAGATCGCGCGCATCATAATTCTCGATAGTCCCTCAAAGCAGTCGACAGCCGTTTAAACGACACCTTCTCGCGTGTTTTCAACGATTGAGCAAAACAGAGTACTTGAAACTCTTCGATTTGCCACCTCAAATCCACCAATTGTCGATCCTGATATTGCCAATCCTCTGGGTATGTTGACCATAATGCTTTCAGGCCTGACTCGATCTCATCCACCTCTTTCTGCCATTGCGCATCCAAGAGTAAGCGGGACTGTAATTTCTCCAGGCGCATCTCGATCGCCTGCAAATATCGATCGAGATCAATCAGTCGATCAGCAGGAGTATTGGCTAGAACATCGGAGCAGAGATGCTCTACGTGCGCTTTCATGGCAGCAATCGGCGTTAACCAGGCCGCCGGGATCTTACCGCCAAGCCGTTGCTTGAGTGTCCGGTGTCGAGACATTGCCGATTCAATCGAACCCATCACTGCCAACGCCCTTGCATGCAACCGTCCACGCACGCACTCTCTGGCTCGCTTGAACTGCTGCTCGGATAAGACCTCTGAATCCCCATCCAAGCATGACAGCACCAACAATCGTCTTAACTGGCTTTCATCATCGTCATCACGACAGATCGATACGATTGCTTTTTGATAGACCCTCTCTTTTGACTTCAGGAATCGCAATAAGTCAGCGCACTGTTCCACCAATAACTGAGCAACAGCCGTCCGATGTTGCACCGAGGCATCAATCGGATCGAACAGATAACCGAGTATTACGCCCTCAGACTGATAAATGAAACGCTCAAAACGCTTCATTTCAATACCACCAACATCGGCGATGGACTCCGCAGCCAACTCAAGACCCACCGGCCAATCGTGATACACCGTCTCTGACGAGGCGTGCTGGATTTCGCCCACCTGGTCACCCAGACGACGCTGTAAACTCAACAGATCACGGTCGCTATCCATCACCAGCCCATCGGAATCCGTCACTTCAATTCGCAAGGTCAACCGCGCGTCCAGTTGTTGATCTGCCCAAACCAAGGGATCAACTGCCATCCCCGTTCGCTTGGTCACACAACGCGCTACCGATTGCATCAAACCACCAGAATTTGCCTCGATCATCGGCATGATCGTTTTGACAAAGTCTGGAATGGGAACCAATTGCCGTCTGATCGTTTTGGGTAGCGCTCGGATCATCGCTTCGACTTTTTCTTCGATCGCACCTGGAACTGTCCATTCCAAATTTTCAGGTTTTAACTGCATCAATGCCGCAAGTGGCACTTGCACAGTGACCCCATCGTCATCTTGACCAGGAGCAAACTGATAACTCGCTGGCAAGGTCAGATGTCCCAGTGCAACCTGTTCTGGAAAATGCGCAGTATTCAATGCCATCTCCGGATCGAGCTTCAGATCATCAACGGTCAGATACAACGCTTTTCGATCCTCTTCTGTCGCTGTTTTCCACCAGTTTTCCAAGCCACGAACATCGGTAATTGACTCAGGGAAACGGACATCGAACCATTCCAACAAATCTTCTGGCGCCTTCATCACGTCAACGCGCCGCAATTTCGCTTCGATATCAGACGCCTCAGTAAAGACGGCTTGGTTGTGTGTCATAAACGGCAAACGGGTTTTGATGTCACCGGCAATCAATCCCTCAGTCATCAAAAGCCGCCGTGCAAGCTTTCCATCAATGGATGCATAGCCGACCGCCTCACGTTCGATCAATGCCAAGCCAAACAGTCGAGTGGTGCGATAACACAAAGCGCGCCCTTGTTTTTTCGACCAAAACGGTTCTGCATAGGTGTATTTCAGTAATCGGGGAACCGCAGCAACGACCCACTTCGGATCAATTTGAGCGATCGTTCTCGCGACGATTCGATGCGTTTCCACCAATTCCGCAGCCATCACCCAAGGGGCTTTCGTTTGAATGGCATTTTTGGGAATCCGAAAACGTCGATTCCGAACCCCTTGATAATCCAACTCATCTCGGCGGCCGATTTGACTGGACAGTCCGGTCAAGAGCGCCGTATGAAAGCCAATGCGGTCCAGATTGTCTGACTGGGGCGCATGTTTTTGGTCACGAAAACTCAACAGCGTTTGCCGGTGAATCTCACGCCACTCTCGAAGTCGGTTGTAGTTCAGCCCTTCAGACTGACACCACTGCCGAAATCTCGAATTGGACAATTCATCTCGCGCGTTTTCCACTCGGTTCCACAGATTCCATAACGTCACAAACTGACTTGATGGGTCTGCAATCTCCGCTCCATCAAACTGTGCTTCACGTGGATCTTGAATCGATAATGCCGATGCAACCACACTGACTTCCCAAAACACGCGCCGACGTTCTGCGTCTAGAAGGATTCGACCAATCCTGGGATCCAGCGGGATTCGAGCGACACGGCGACCGAGCTGGGTTAATTGACCTTGCGCAGAAATCAGATCTAGCTCACGTAATTGTTGGATTCCATCACGAACTAGCTGAGCCTCCGGCGGATCAACAAATGGAAAAATTAGTGGATCGCCAAGATCAAGGTCCAAACATTGCAGAACCACTGAAGCCAAATTGGTTCGAAGGATTTCAGCATCCGTAAAAGTCGCTCGCGACTGAAAATCGGACTCGTCATAGAGGCGGATTGCAATCCCAGGCTCTGTCCGACCGCAACGACCCGAGCGTTGATTCGCACTGGCCTGACTCACAGGCTCAATCGGCAGACGTTGGATTCGACTGCGCGGCGAATAGCGACTGATCCGAGCAAGCCCTGAATCAATCACATAACGGATCCCAGGGACGGTGAGTGATGTTTCTGCCACATTGGTCGCCAAGACAATCCGCTGCATTCCCTGTCCTGTCGGATGAAAAATGCGGGACTGCTCCTTCGCTCCTAGGCGGGCGTAGAGAGGCAAGACATCTAAGCGGTCGACTGCAGCTTGCCTCAAAAACTGTGATACATCACGGATCTCTCGCTCCCCCGGCAGAAAAACCAACATGTCGCCCATGGGCCGCTGTTGCTCTCGGTCGATCGCCCGCAGATCAAAGACAGCCTGATGAATCGCTTGAGCAAGGCGAGTTCCATCGAGCTTTGACACATCAAAATCGCGGATTGGGTGGTAGTGGACGTCCACAGGAAAAGTCCGCCCAGAAACTTGAATCACTGGCGCATCAGAAAAATGGGCACTGAACTTCTCATAATTAATGGTCGCCGACGTCACAATTACCTTGAGATCCGGTCGTTGAGGCAAGATCGTTTTTAAAATCCCTAACAAAAAATCGATATTGAGACTGCGCTCATGCGCCTCATCGATAATGATCGTGTCATACCGTTCCAACGATGGATCGTCTCGAAACTCAGCGAGCAATAGCCCATCTGTGACCAACTTAATGGGAGTATCGTCAGATGCTTGGCGCTCAAACCGAACCTGGTATCCACACAATTCTCCCAACTCAGAATGCAGCTCCTCAGCAATCCGCGCAGCCACTGAGCGCGCAGCCAATCGACGTGGCTGGGTATGAACAATTTGTTTTTGACCACCTCTGCCCATTTTGAGGCACAGCTTCGGCAGTTGCGTTGTTTTCCCTGAACCTGTCTCACCCACCACGACCACGACCTGATGAGATCGCAAGGCCAGCTCAATCTCAGGCAATGCATCGGTCACTGGTAAATCAGGAAAATCCAGTGTCAACGAAGGTCCATCTTTAGAACGTGGATGCGGTATTTCACAAGTTAATGATGACAATCTAGGCTTACACTCTCTGGGCAAAAAACGATGATGGGGTTTGCAACAAATATCGACGAAGCGCTTTTTTCGTCACATGAAATATGTAACTCTCAAATCTCCATGCATAGGATGTCTCATGAATCGCCCAAGTGCCATTATTGAAGCTGCCAGAATTCTAGAAACCTCTGTTCATCCACGCAATCATTTGGCATTTCTTAGCCAAGACGAAACAAACCGACTCATCAACCACACCGATGAAGGGCTTTATCCGTTGATTCGCAATTGCGCTCTTGCGGTTCTCAATGGTGGCGTGGCCACAGATGATAGTTTGGGCCTGTTTGCGCAATATCCAGAGTTTACGATTGAGTTTGAGCGCCATCCTCGCGGACTCAAGGTCATTTTAAAAAACGCACCCGCTCAGGCATTTGTCGACGGAGTCTTAATTGAAACCATCCATGATCACTTGTTTGCGGTATTAAGGGACCTCCTGCACAGCCGTGATTTATGCCAAAACGTCTCTGAACTTGGGCCCGTAGAATGCTCAAATCTGGTCTTTCAGATTCTAAGAAATGCAAAAGTCTTGGAATCCAACCGAGAGCTGTCATGTGTTGTTTGCTGGGGCGGCCGTAGCGTCAACCAAGTGGAGTATGACTACACTCAGGCGGTCGGCCAAGAGCTAGGACTTCGTCGCTTTGACATCTGCACCGGTTGTGGGCCTGGTGCGATGAAGGGACCAATGCGGGGTGCGCTCTATGCTCACCGTCGGCAAAACTACACAGAGGGCCGTTTTATCGGCATCAGTGAGCCTGGAATCATTGCAGCTGAGCCGCCAAATGGGGTGGTCTCCGACCTCGTGATCATGCCTGACATTGAGAAGCGTTTAGAGGCATTCGTCCGTATCGCCCACGGGATTATTGTTTTCCCAGGCGGAGCTGGCACATTCGAAGAAATCCTCTATCTCTTGGCGATCTTATCCAGCCCATCCAACGCGCGCGATCCGATCCCCATCATTTTAACGGGACCTCAGGCGTCGACTGGAATTATTGACGCCTATCGCCGGTTTCTCAACGCCACCCTCGGTCGTTCTCTAACACAGCGCCTGGAAGTGTTGATTGATGATCCCGTAGCCGTCGCCGAACGGATTCAACAAGGTCGTGACGCGGTTCGCTCTTATCGCATTGAAACCAACGATGCTTATTACTTCAACTGGACACTCGACATACCAGAAGCTCTGCAACGCGCATTTATTCCAACACATCAGACGATGCGAGAACTTCAGCTCAATACCAACCAGCCCCCCCAAGTTCTCGCCTGCGAACTCAGGCGGTTATTCTCTGGAATTGTGGCTGGTAACGTGAAACCAGAGACTCAAGCATTGATCCAACACCATGGACCCTTTGAAGTTCATGCATCACCGGAACTTGGCAACGCCCTTGATGAATTGTTACAACGGCTGATTACCGAGAAACGGATGAAAGCTAACGGAGACTACAAACACTGTTACAAAATCATCCCAACCTATTGAAAAACATAGAAGTCACTGGCGCTATTTTGCGTGCCATGGCCCGCATTGGGTTACTGATTCTGTGGTTTTTACTCTCACTGGTTCAACAAACGGTGGGGTTTCTCTTACGCACCGGAGATGGCCGTCATCTGCGCTTGCGATTCTATCGTGGCGCGCTGCGTATTTTAGGAATCCGAATTCGGCTGTTCCACGACTTCAGTCCACGTCGGCCATTGTTCGTGGTTGCTAATCATGTGTCTTACCTCGACGTCTTTGTTCTCGGAAGCCTGATTCCTGCAGTGTTTGTCTCAAAACAAGAAGTGCGGGATTGGCCTGTGATCGGATGGATAGCCTGGCTACAGCGAACCATTTTCATTCAAAGGAAACGATCTCGCGCCGACGATGAATTAACACCGCTCGTCAATGCACTGAATCAAGGCTTCAATGTCATCATGTTTCCCGAGGGGACATCAACCGACGGAGTGTCTATCCTCCCATTTAAAAGTGCGCTCTTCGAAGCACCTAAACGCGGCAATGCCTATATTCAGCCAGTCAGTTTGGTTTACCGAGAACGCCACGGCGGCCAGTTGTCTCCTCGCGACAGGCAATTCTATACTTGGGGAACAGACGCCCCATTTTTTAAGCACTTCCTGAAACTGATTTTACGGCCAGGAGTTCTGGTTGAAGTCTGGATCCGCAAGCCCCTAAACCCGCAACTGGATCGTAAAACGTTAGCGAAAACTGCAGAAGTCAGAGTTCACGGACCACTTAAACGTCGCGTCGAGCGTCAACTGAGCTAGTCTCAATCGTGCAAAATGCGATCGCGTGTGATCGCTCATCACTAATGCTTAAGTGGATCCGATGCTGACGAGCCTCTGACAAAGCGTCGCTATTCGGATTCAATCGAACCAGCGGTCGGCCCAATTCATCGTGATCAACCGCGATATCATGAAATCCAAAACCGCGACCAATCCCTGTTCCTAAGGCTTTTGCCACTGCCTCTTTGGCCGCAAATCGTTTGGCAAGGAAGGCAGGCTTTGCCGACGGATTGAGCGCGTGATAGGCATCAAGCTCTTTTGACTCTAGAATGCGTCCCGCAAAACTCTCACCATGACGTGCAATCGCGTCTCGGATTCGAGCAATCTCACACAAATCAACGCCAATCCCGACGATCACAGACAAGCGCGGTCCATGATCGCCCGAAACTCACCGACCGCCTGAGGTAAACCAACCATCAGCGCACGGGCAACCAAACTGTGGCCAATGTTGAGCTCATTCATTCCATCGATTGCAGCAACCGCACCCACATTGAATTTGGTTAATCCATGGCCGGCATTCACCACCAGCCCCAACCCTTGTGCAAAGACCGTCGCCTCTTCCAACCGCTCGAGCTCGGAGCCCATTTGCTCCGGTGTCGCTGCGTTGGCATATTCACCAGTGTGTAATTCGATCACGGGAGCCCCAATGTCATGGGCTGCTTGGATTTGATTCATATCCGCATCAATAAAAAGACTCACTTCGATGCCCGCATCGTTGAGCTTAGCCACTTGCATCCCTAACAACGACAACTGGTTCACCACATCAAGGCCACCTTCTGTTGTGACTTCTCGACGATGCTCAGGAACGATACAGCATGCTTTTGGCAATGCTTTTAGTGCAATGCGAACCATTTCATCAGTGGCTGCCATCTCAAGGTTCATCGGCGTTCGCAAATGACTTCTCAGTAACCACACATCATCGTCACGAATGTGGCGTCGATCTTCACGAAGATGAATCGTAATCCCGTCAGCACCGGCCTCTTCCACAGCCAGCGCCATCTGCAGTAACACCGGATCCTGACCGCCTCTTGCGTTACGCAATGTCGCGACATGATCGATATTGACACCCAATTTCACATAGTGATTCATCTATTTTTTCCAATCTCTGACAACATTTCACGGGAAACCAGTCGCCGGCCTCCGATCGCATAATCCACAAGCCCTCGATGCAACCACTTCGCGTATCGCGCAGTCGTGGGATTTGAGTAGTCTGGGTTTGCTAGCGCCAACCACTCTTTCCCCATCAAGGCATCCGGCTCACCTTGATTCACCTCAACCAATTCTTGATGTTGGTGCAATCGATACCACACATCGTCACGAAGCTCCCGACCACCGCGATCACGAACCAGCATCGGATACTGACCAGCCGCCTCTAATAAGAACCGCTCAAAACGGCGCAATCCCGCGACGGATCCACGCGAAATATCCTTCATGCATTCTGTGTAGGTGTCAAATAGACAATCAATTTCAGCGCCTTCGGGCAAAATCCAATGTGTGATTTCATTCAGATACAGCCCACTGACGAGATCGATTCCTTGCAGCGGAAGCCTTGCGCCAGCTGGTTCAATTTTTGAAAGATTTACCAGCGTCTTCGTCGATGCAAAAACGCCAAACAAGGGCTGGAATTCACCAACCTTGCCACCACCGCGGGCGATGCAACGCACTAAACGATTCTCATCAACCAGGACAGTTAATAACGCGCTCGTTTCGCGATAGGGTTGCTTCCGGATCACCCAGAGCTTTTGCATCAGTCTGACTCAAAATAGCCCAGTGACTTCAAAGCACGCTCGTCATTCGACCAACTGGCTCTGACTTTAACCCAGAGCTTCAGAGCCACATGCGCATCCAACAGATCTTCCAGACGTTTCCGAGCCTCGATTCCAATCTGTTTCAATCGACTACCACCTTCTCCGACCAAAATTGCCTTCTGACCGTCCCGTTCTACTGAGATTAGAGCGTGGATTCCGACGCGCTCTCCGGAATGGTCAAACGATTCAATCTCCACTGTTGTCTCGTAGGGGACCTCATCACCCAATTGCCGCATGATTTGTTCACGCACAATTTCCGCGGCCAAAAACCGTTCCGAACGATCAGTAATTTGATCTTCGTCATACAAGAAAGGCCCTTCCGGCATCTGACTTCTGAGCGTACTCAATAAGGGTTCAAGATTCAGATTCTTCAATGCCGACACCGGGAAGACCTCATCAAAGGTGTGATCAGCCACAATGGATTGAACGTGCGGGAAGAGTTGACCTTTTTGCTCAAGCTTATCGACTTTGTTGATCACCCAATAGGTGGGGCACGTCGATCGTTTGACTTTTTGATAGACCCGCTCATCGAGCTCGTTCCATATCCGGCCATCCGTTAGCATCACCACGGCATCAACACCAGAAAGCGCCTGCTCAGCGGTCTGATTCATCATCCGATTCATTGCTTTCGGCTGGTCGGTATGCATTCCTGGCGTATCGACAAAGGCAATTTGCACCTGCTCTTCAGTCCAAATTCCAAGCACTCGATGTCGAGTGGTCTGCGGCTTTCGCGAGGTAATGGATAATTTAAAGCCCAAGATATGATTCAACAGGGTCGATTTGCCCACATTAGGACGGCCGACAATGGCCACAAAGCCAAATTTCTGGGTCATAGGTTACTCAGCTGATCCAATGCATCAGCAGCAGCGGCTTGCTCCGCCTCACGCCGCGAGGCCCCAGTGCCAATCGGATATTCGGTTAATCCGTCCACTTGTACTTGCACACGGAATGTCTGTTGATGAGCAGGCCCAAGGACTTCAAGAACCCGGTACACCGGAAGCTCTTTTCGATCGCGCTGCAACCATTCTTGAAGTGCGGTTTTCGGGTCTTTATCCACTTGATTGGGATTGACCGACGCCAGTTCTGACTCAAGCCATTTATTGATGCATTCTTGGCAAGCTGACATTCCGCCATCCAAAAAAATCGCACCAATGACAGCTTCCATCGCATCGGCCAGAATCGAATCACGACGACGGCCACCACTTTTCCGTTCACCACTTCCCAGGCGAATGGTTTCGCCTAATTGCAGTCGTCGAGCGAGTTGAGATAGAGATTGGCCGCGGACGAGCGATGCTCGCATCCTGGTGAGCTTTCCTTCCCGGGCTTCTGGATATCTTCGAAATAACGCTTCGGCAACCACGAAATTGACAATCGAGTCACCCAAGAATTCTAACCGTTCGTTGTGCGCAGGACCCATGCTTCGATGCGTGAGTGCCGATTCAAGGAAACCGATATCTTTGAACCGATAGGCCAATCGAGATTGTAAATCGTCGAGGTCGCTCGAACTCACTGGATGATCCGTACATCGCTAAAAGAGGGAATGGAGAATAAGGATTCCCAATGCATCCAAACTGCAAAAGCACGACCCACAATTAATGAATCATCCACAAAACCCCAGACGCGGCTGTCATTGGAGTTATCCCGATTGTCGCCCATCACAAAATATTGACCTTCGGGAATCTGAATCGGGCCAAAATTACGGCCTTGAGTCATTCGACGCCAAATCCGATGTTCACGGTCACCCAGTTGCTCAGAGGCCTCCTCAGTCAAGGCTGGCATCATGAGCGAACCGTCTGGAGCGAGCACTGTGAGTGTCTGCGCCTGACCATTGACGTAGACCACTTTATTGCGATATTCAACGGTATCCCCAGGGACACCAACTACCCGCTTAATGAAATTAATCCGTGTGTCCTCCGGGTATTTGAAAACCATGACATCACCCCGTTTGGGCTCTCCAAACTCGACGACTGTCTGTCCAAGGACAGGCAATCGAAGTCCATAATCGAACTTATTCACCAGAATGAAATCACCGATTTTCAATGTCGGAAGCATGGATCCACTGGGGATTTGAAAGGGTTCGAACAGAAACGACCGAAGCATCAAGACCAGGAAAAGCACTGGGAAAAACGAGCGACTATAGTCGATGATCAATCCGGGTTCGGCACCATCGCGCTTTCGCTTGAAATACAGAAGGTCTAAACCATAAATCACGCCCGATACCAGCACGATGATCACTAAAATGAGCGTGAAATCCATTTCCTAATCTACCTTTAATACCGCCAAGAAGGCATCTTGTGGAATCTCAACGCGACCCACTTGTTTCATCCGTTTTTTACCGGCTTTCTGTTTTTCTAATAATTTTCGCTTCCGCGTCGCGTCCCCACCATAACATTTTGCGGTCACATTTTTACGCAGAGCTTTCACCGTAGTTCGAGCAATGACATGGCGACCGATTGCCGCCTGAATCGCGACATCAAACATTTGACGTGGAATTAACTCACGTAACTTCTCAGCCAATTCTCGACCTCGCGACTGCGAGTGATCTTTATGCACGATCGCGGCCAAGGCATCAACTCGCTCACCATTAATTAAAATATCCAGCCGGACTAATGGACAGGCTTGAAACCGAACAAAACTGTAATCCAACGAACCAAATCCGCGTGTCGCAGACTTCAGACGATCGAAGAAATCCATCACCACTTCGGCCATCGGCAAGTCGAACTCAATCTGGACCTGGCTACCCATGTATTTCAGATCACGCTGTATGCCGCGCTTTTCAACACACAGAGTCATGACCGATCCGACATATTCATTTGGCACCAGGATGGTTGCCGCAACCATCGGCTCGCGCATTTCCTCAATCGATCCCACATCTGGCAATCGAGAAGGATTATCGACATACAGGGTCTGACCGTCAGTCGTGATGACTTCGTAGACCACCGTGGGCGCTGAGGTAATCAGATCGAGATCGTACTCCCGCTCAAGTCGCTCTTGGATGATCTCCATGTGCAACATGCCCAAGAACCCGCAACGAAACCCAAATCCCAGTGCATCAGAGGTCTCTGGCTCATAAATCAGACTGGCATCATTCAATGTCAGTTTTTCGAGGGCTTCACGAAAATCTTCGAAATCATCGGCAGACACTGGAAATAACCCGGCATATACCTGCGGTTTCACTTTTTTGAATCCCGGCAGAGCTTTGGTGTCTGAAAACTTCGAATCGACCAGAGTATCGCCGACGGGAGCACCATGAATGTCTTTAATCCCGGCAATCATGAATCCGACTTGTCCAGCCTGCAGCAACCCCGTCGAATGGCGTTTGGGTGTAAACACCCCCACATCATCAATCTGCCAGTCACGACCCGTGCTCTTGACTCGAATCTTCTGTCCTTTTTTCAAAGAACCCTGTGTCACTCGGATCAACGAGACCACACCCAAGTAATTATCGAACCATGAATCGATGATGAGCGCTTGGGTCGGCAGACTTCGATCAACGGTCGGTGGCGGGATCTTGACGATCAATTGTTCAAGCAGCTCATCAATCCCCAAGCCACTTTTCGCTGAACAAGGGATGGCCTCAGAGGCATCGATCCCAATGATATTTTCAATCTCTTGCTTTACCCGCTCTGGTTCTGCCTGTGGCAGATCCATCTTGTTCAACACGGGAACGACTTCAAGACCTTGCTCGATGGCCGTATAACAATTGGCAACCGATTGCGCCTCAACACCCTGAGCGGCATCCACCACCAAAAGCGCGCCTTCACAGGCATAGAGTGAACGCGAGACCTCATAACTGAAATCCACGTGTCCTGGGGTATCGATAAAATTGAGTTCGTAGACCTCACCGTTGAGGGCTGTGTAATTCAGAGTCACGCTTTGTGCTTTGATTGTGATCCCGCGCTCACGCTCAATATCCATTGAGTCAAGGACCTGCGCGCCCATTTCTCGCTCGGACAGCCCACCACATCGCTGGATGAAACGGTCAGCCAGCGTTGATTTCCCATGGTCAATGTGCGCGATGATCGAAAAGTTTCGAATGTGTGAGGGGTCAGTCAAGACACCAGTGCTCCTAGCGAAAAAATCGCGTTAGTTTAACGACCTAATCGCAAAGTGAGAAATGTTGAATTCCCTCCACGTACAACTAGAACCGGAATCGGCCGATCGGTGGGCAACGAATCCATCAGATTTTGTAAGTCAGACACCTCAGAGATTTCTCGACCGCCGACCTGCGTAATGATATCACCTGCTCGAAGCCCTGCGCCTAATGCAGGGTCTTCGGTCACCTCTTTCACCAAGATACCACCTTGAAGGTTGTTATCCGCCTGCAATGAATCTGGCACTTCGTCAACCACCATACCTAAAAGCCCTTTCGGCTGCGATGACATCGTCTGTGCCACTTGGTCAGCGTCAGGGAGTTGCTCAATGGTGACATCGATGGTGAGCCGATCGCCTTGGCGCACGACATCCACCGGAACCGTCGATCCGGGGCGCACCAGTCCAACCATCGGTGGAAGATCGGAGGATCGATCGACATCCTTCCCATTAAAACGAACCACAATATCTCCGGGCTGGATTCCCGCCTTTCCGGCAGGGCCAGAGGCCGAGGCTTGCGCGATCAAGGCTCCCATCGGCTTATCCAAACCAAAGCTCAAGGCAAGATCGCGATTCACTTCTTGGATTAAAACGCCAAGCCAGCCGCGACGGACAATCCCATCTTCTTTTAGCTGCTCGGCAACATTCATCACTAAATTCATCGGGATCGCGAATGACAAACCCATAAACCCACCTGAGCGCGTGAAAATCTGTGAGTTGATTCCCACAACCTCGCCCTCGAGGTTAAATAACGGACCTCCGGAATTCCCTGGGTTAATCGCCACATCCGTTTGAATAAATGGCACATAACTTTCGTCAGGTAAGGCACGGCCTGTGGCACTCACGATTCCCGCCGTCACGCTGTAATCAAAACCGAACGGAGACCCAATCGCAACAACCCATTGTCCCCGTTTCACTGCATCACTATCGGCAATCTTGACCACCGGCAAATCATCGGCATCCAACTTCAACACAGCAACATCAGAACGTGGATCCGTTCCGACAATGGTTGCGGCGTATTCTCGACGATCATTCAAGCGAACAATCACCGTATCAGCCCCTTCCACGACGTGGTTATTCGTTAAGACGTACCCGTCTTCAGAGATGATAAATCCTGAGCCCAGAGAGCGGCCCTCACGTTCTTGTGGAGGCATCGGCACCCCGCGCTCGAAGAACTCCCGAAAAAATGGCGGCAATTGCTGCAAATCTGGCATTTGTTGCGGACGAGAAGCCGGTTGCGTCGAGCGTGTAGAAATGTTGACAACCGCCGGTGAAACCGTATCCACAAGCTTCGTAAACTCAGGTAATTGTGCCTGCGCTTGCACGCTGGCAATCACGAGAAAACCCAAAACAAATCGTATCGCTGCACTCATCGATTGATCCTTATCTGAAACGTTCGTATCCAGCGCTGACTGAACACCCAACCCAGGGCTAGCCCAAACAGACCAGCGCCTGCCTGAAGCGTCTCGCTCCACGCAAGGGACTGCCCAACGATAATCGGGCCCACAAGCCCCAACAGCGGCAGAATATAAAGCTTCACGAGCTGTGAGCTCAAACGCTGACCGTCGATGCAAAGTGTCACGACCTCACCGACATTCAAAGAAATGGGATCACTCAAAGGGATTTCAAAGGTTTGGCCAGAAGTTTTTTGCCGGAGCCAATCCGACCGACAGCGGCCAAGTTCCTCACAGGCTGAACACAAGGGCTGAGACATTGGTTTGACCCAGCAATGGTCCGCCATCACAGCAACCACTTCGACTCGCTTTTCACAGTTCACTGCGTTCGACTCAATAGCCCTTTTAAACCATCTACATCGAGCGCATCGATAATGGTTTTCCCGGTTTCAGGAGGAATTTCGCCGACCAAGGTGACTCGAAGTGCTCCGCCAGAAAGCGCGTAATCCTTGCCCAAAGCAACTGTGGGACCAAGAATTGCCTGCATATCAGGCTCTGGTCGCGCATTGGTTAGTTCAAGAAAAATTGAAAAACTCCCCAATCCGTCAGTGTAAACAAGCGTATACACCCGATGACTGCCCGCTCGTGAAGGCAATGCGGACACTAGTTGATAACCGGCGGGAAGCCAACTCGCCGGCGAAAATTGCAACACCGACTCAGGCTCGGTAATCGGATAGACCTTGACTTGCAACGCCTCTTGCCCGCCTGCGATCTCTACGGTTTGCGGCCCCACAGTGAGCTCTGAAAACTCATACTGCTCCAAGGTTTGATTATCGGCATTTACTGTCTGAGACCGCAGCAACAAGGAGGTTTCCTCATCGACCCAGAATTTGTAGCTGTGGCGATGCCCATCCATCGATTCAACAAGAACTAGTTGCGCCGACCGATCTGCGATCCGTTCGACATTACCAAGAGTGATCTGATAAGGGGCTTCAAAAATTTGCGTGGATTCGGCATTGATCATGCCAGGCAGTGGGTATCCCTGCCTCAGAACGTCCGGACCTGGCACCGCCTCGATGAGCACATTCCCCGATTGCGCTCGTTCTAGGGGCTGACCCGATAGCCGTCTTAACCGCGCGGCTTCCTTTCCGTTAATGACGTCATGCTGAAACGCTAGATTGGCTAAAACATCCGCTCGTTGATAAACCAATTTTCCGGAATAGGATAAGGTGCGAACCGCCATCGTCATGGAGCGAAGTTTCTCTTTCGCCGGCTCTGAGCTGATGGCGAAAGATGGCGGACTCAGCAGGATAAGCGCACTAAACAACGCGCCAATACATCGAGCAAGCATTACTCGATTGGCTCGTCACGCCCCATGATACGAGCCAATGGCAAAACCGATGTTCCGCCAACGACAGCCGTATTCTCAGCATGACGAATCAAATACGGGCTCAATCGGTTACTGACCAATTGCTTCATGTCTTGCTCTGTCAAAATTCTCGCCACAGGACGTCTTTCAACAGCATCTTGCCGGCTTGTCATCCCATCGACCGAAACTGTTTCTTTTTGCACAGGCATCTGAAATTTAATCACTTCCAATGGCTCAGCGACCGCAACAGAGGGTTGCGTATCCACCGGTGCGACAACTTTCACACCAATAACCACCGCAAAAGCGATCGATGCCGCAATCGCCAACTGGCCGGACAGAGCTGCAAACCGGTTGGGCAACGCTTCTTTGGCAGGCAGGAAGGTGACATGCGGTTCGGCTTGATGATGTGAGGCATCAACGATGGGCTTCGCCTCAGCGACCCCATCGAGTTCAGCATTGATCCGATCAAGCAAACTGGAGCCCAGAAGACTCTCTCCACGCATTGTGCTGCTGATGGCCTGGCATGACGCCCAGTAAGCCTTGAGATCGCCACGAGTTTTCGTTGCGTCGACGATTTTTCGCGCCTCGAATTCCGTTGCTTCCTGATCCACTAAAGCCGACAGGGATTGCCGTAAGGTTTCAGTCATTCAGCCACCACTCCACTGTATGGGGTTTACTGTAATACCAATCTTTGACAAGTTCATTACAAAAAAGTTCCTGGGAATTGTTGAGAAATTTCCTGAACCACATGGTCACGCGCCCGAAATATCCGAGAACGCACGGTGCCGATCGGGCAATTCATCGCCAGCGCAATTTCATCATAGCTCATTCCTTCAAGCTCCCGAAGCGTTAATGCCTGTTTCAAGTCATCAGGCAATTGTTCGATGGCATGCAAAATCGCTACCTGTAATTCTTCAGCACCGGCTTCCTCATCGGGCGCACTGAAATCCTGCAGTACCGATAAATCGCCGGTAGCTTCATCATCAACAGAAACGTCTTTGGCTTCTTTCGACTTGGATGCGAGGTGATTTTTGGCAGTATTCACAGCGATTCGATAAAGCCAGGTGTAAAATGCACTCTCGCCGCGAAAGGTGTGTAGTGACCGATAGGCCTTGACGAAGGTATCCTGAAGGACGTCGAGTGCATCGCTTTGATTCGAGACCAAGCGGTTGACCAGAGACAACAAGCGAGACTGATACTTGAGTACTAACAAATCAAACGCATGGCGATCGCCCAAGCGCGCACGATCGACCAGCAGCTGATCGTTTTCAGCCTCGACTTTTTGAACTGGCGACTCCATACCCAACGTACGATTTCTCAAGAAATTCAATGACTACGATGACATGAGTGATAAAAAAGGACAAGTAATATGAGTGTTGGGCCACAACTCCACCAGGTCGACGTGCTGGTGCTGGGCGCAGGTGCTGCAGGCCTCACTGCTGCGCTCTCCGTTCCGAAGGATCTGTCCGTGGCTGTGCTCACCAAAGACCCAAGTGGCGGATCCACGCGCTGGGCCCAGGGTGGCGTAGCTGCAGTCATCGATGATCAAGATTCGATTGAAAGTCATGTTCAAGATACCCTCATCGCTGGTGCTGGGCTGTGCCATCAGGATGTTGTGGAACACGTCGTGGGAAGTGCTCGAGACGCCATTGATTGGCTAGTGGAACAAGGCGTGGCTTTCACCAAATCTGACCAATCCTTTCACCTCACCCGTGAGGGTGGTCACTCGCATCGCCGAATTTTGCATGCGGCGGACGCAACCGGGTGGGCGATTCAAGATGCCCTTGATCAACAAGCCTCGGCCACTGCCAACATCACTTTCTATCACAACTTCATCGCGGTCGATTTGTGCTTCGATCGCGGTCGTGGCCCCCGAACTCGACGTGTTCGTGGATGTCATGTCTTGAATAAACAGACCGGAGAAGTCGATACCTTTCTAGCACATGCTGTTGTGCTTGCCACCGGCGGCGCCAGCAAGGCGTATGTTTACACCTCCAATCCCGACGGCGCGAGTGGTGATGGAATTGCCATGGCATGGCGAGCGGGATGTCGCGTCGCCAATTTGGAATTTAATCAATTTCACCCAACCTGTTTGTACCACCCAGATGCCAAGTCTTTTCTCATTTCGGAAGCAGTCCGTGGTGAAGGCGGGATTCTGCGCCTGCCTGACGGCACACGGTTTATGCCAGGCTTCGACCCCAGGGCTGAACTTGCTCCACGCGACATTGTCGCACGCGCGATCGATCACGAAATGAAGCGGATTGGTGCAGACCACCTGTATCTCGATATCACACATCGAGAGCCTTCCTTTATCAAAGATCACTTTCCGACAATCTATCAGCGGCTCATCGAACTTGAGATCGACATGACAAGACAATGGATACCTGTGGTACCGGCAGCTCACTACACCTGCGGGGGAGTCCTCGTCGACCTGCATGGCGAGACCGACCTCGCTGGCCTTTACGCCATTGGAGAAGTGAGTTCGACAGGGCTTCATGGCGCGAATCGCATGGCCTCGAATTCGCTACTGGAATGCATTGTCTACGGACGCGCAACCGCAGCTCACATCGCACAAACCGTGAAGACCAAGATGCCTCACGCCACTGTCAACCCCTGGGATGCGTCGCAGGTCATTGATAGCGATGAAGATGTTGTCATCGCACACAACTGGGCTGAGATCCGACGCTTTATGTGGGACTACGTGGGTATTGTCCGCACAGACAAGCGTCTTCAGCGGGCATTAAACCGGGCACAACTACTCGCCCGCGAAATTGAAGATTTTTATGCCAATTACCGGATCACCACCCACTTAATTGAATTGAGAAACCTCGTGGTTGTCGCCGAACTCATTATCCGTTGTGCGCTCAAGCGTGAGGAGTCCAGAGGGCTCCACTTCACCCTCGATCACCCGGATCTATCGAAACATCCTGATGACACGATCTTAATCCCGGGCAAAGAACGTTAGTCAATGCAAACTGCACCGATGACGTAACTCACGGAGATCTCGGGCGTTAGTGCGAGCGATCCAATGCAGCGTCCCTCTCGCAGCAGGCAGATGGATCACACAATAACTCAAGGGGCTGAAGTGCCACTCATCGAAATGAAATGACATCAATTCGACCCTTCTAGATTCCATCTGCACGATCAGATGACCCGCACTCTCGTCAAATTGCAATTGCACCAAGCGAGGACGCGTCTTCAAAACACCGTGTTGACCGGTTAACCAAGTCAGTGCTTTCACTGCTGGTTTTGCGTAACGCCCAGATCACCGCTGGCTTGGCGGATTTTCAACACAATGTGAGCCAGAGCTTGATCGTCAGGCAGTTTAAATCCACGCAACCACTCCCAAATGTCCTGATCTTCACAATCCAGGAGTCTCCGGTAGGCCTCCTGATCGTTGGCTGCTAAATCCGGATAATGATTCCGGGTGAAGGGCATCAGCATCACGTCGATCTCCAGCATTCCGCGTCTGGAATGCCAATAAAGTCTGTTGAATTCAGTTCGATCGTCCATACTTCCCCCCTATGACCACTAGTGTAGCACCCAGAGGCGCAGCATGAATTCTCCATTTGGCTTGATTCAATTCAAAGGCGATCAGACACTGAAGGTGTTGCAGGGCCAATGCACTCAAAAGGTGACTGAGCTTAGCTCAGAGCATGCACCGCTCATCGCATTTTGTGACCCGAAAGGCAGGATGTTTGGGTCCGGACGATTACTGCAATACAACAACCTCGTCAGCCTCATTACTCCAATGGATCAGTCAGATGCCCTGTTGAAACGGCTCCATCCGTTTTTGACTTTGGCTCGCGTATCGGCTGCTTTGACGGACATTCCAGTCAACTTGATCGCGCAATCCTCGCTGTCACCCGCTACTTGTCAGCACAAACCCGGGACCACGCTGATTGGAGAATTTGGAAAGACGCAATGGCTGGTTGGTGATCAAGACCAACCGCATGACCCGAAAGCGGATATCGCAAGACTGTCAGCCGGACTGGGTTTTGTTCGTCAGGGTTCTGCTGATCTGCTCATCCCACAGCAAGCGCATTATCAAATGCTCGGCGGCGTCGATTTCAAGAAAGGCTGTTACACCGGCCAAGAAGTCATTGCTCGCCTTGAGCACTTAGGCCAAGCCAAAAAGTACCTCTTTGTGTATCGAGAGACTCCGGTGTTTCCTGGTGAATCCGTGGAACTGGAAGGCACGTCATTCCAAGTCTTTGATGCGGCAAACGATCTGGAAGATCAAGCTGCGTTGTTGCTGGCGCCTGTGTCGGTCAATCTAAAACAACTGATCCATGTGCCCCTGACGATCACTCGGCAAGTTGAGGGGCAGCGACCAGTCAAGCTCTGACAACCCCTGCGCCGCCAGTCGTTGATTGATTTGACTAAAAGGTCTTGATCCAAAAAATCCCCGGTGAGCGGACAATGGAGAAGGATGGACCGATTCGATCACGCCTTGACGCTCATCAATGAGTCTTCGTAATTGTCGAGCATCACTCCCCCACAAACAAAACACTCGGTAGCGAGCATCACCTGCCAACCGCTTGATCACTAAATCCGTGAATCGTTCCCATCCAAGATTTCGATGACTTCCTGCCTCCCCTGGGCGAACGGACAGCACGCGATTCATCAACAGGACACCACGCCGAGCCCAAGGAGTCAGATCTCCACTTGGCATCTCGACAACGCCAAACTCAGCCCGCCATTCCTTAAGAATATTTCGAAGTGATGGAGGGATCGCTGTTTGTTGATTGACCGAGAACGCAAGGCCTGTTGCCTGATCAGGCCCATGGTAAGGATCCTGCCCGACAATGACTGCTGAGCACATCGCCGGCGAGCACAGCTCGAATGCTCTAAATCGCTGAGACCTTGACGGATAACTCTCCTCGCTCAGTACCTTTTGGTCGAACTCCAATGCAATTTGAGACAGTTCCTCAGACCCTAAAAATTCCTGCCAGTCTTGCGGGAGATCAGAAAATATCCGTTCTAATTGCATTGTTAGTTTCCGTTTTCGGTATAATTTCGGTTTGTGATAAGGATAACGAATGACCGATATTTCTGATATTGAGCCATACAGCGACCAGGACGTCCCCCAAGTCATCGATCGACTCATCAACGATGATGAGTTCATCAAAGCCATCGGGCAATTGAAATTTAAAGGCTGGTTCATGCCGCTGAGCTTGATCTTACGGCCACGAATCCGTTCATTTTTGCGCTCCAAAGCGCAGGTCATTCAAACCATTCACGATTTCCAGTCAGCGGTGGAGCCACAGCTGGCAAAAGTCTTATCTCGAACCACTGAAACCTTCACTGTCTCAGGTCTTGAACATCTGAATCCCGAGCAATCCTATCTTTTTTTAAGTAACCATCGCGACATTGCGATGGATCCCGCATTCGTCAATTGGGCGCTCTATAACGGTGGGTTTCACACCGTACGCATTGCGATTGGGGATAACTTGGTCAAAAAACCCTTCGTTGGGGACCTGATGCGTCTCAACAAAAGTTTTATCGTAAAACGCAATGTCTCAGGTCCGCGAGAAATGTTGCAGACCTACTCAGCACTCTCAGGCTACATTCGCCAGTCGATTGAAGATGGACATTCAATCTGGATTGCGCATCGAGAGGGTCGTGCAAAGGATGGAATTGATCGTACCGATCCGGCGATCTTAAAAATGATTGCGATGGCCGGCAAGCCGCGCAATGAATCCTTTGAGGAAGCCGTTCGCGCAGCACAAATCGTCCCGGTGTCCATCTCCTACGAATTCGATCCATGTGCTCCTATGAAAGCACGGGAGCTGGCAATGACTGAGCGGGATGGTTATTACACCAAACGCCCTGACGAAGATGTGCAGTCGATAGCTGCCGGGATCATGGGCTGGAAAGGACGCGTGCATCTGCATTTTGGCAAACCAATCACCGATGTCCCTGAGACACCTCAGGAATTAGCGACACTAATTGATCATCAAATCATCCTTGGGCAACGTGTCTTTGATACCGGACGCTTAGCGGATGCCTTGCTGAAGAAGCACCATCTTCCAGACGACCTTCTTCCCGACGTTCAAGAGCGCTTCCAGGCGTTAATATCAGGAACCCCCGAGAAATATCGCGACAAACTATTGGAGATTTACGCGAATCCGCTCAGGCAATTCACCCTTCATCAGCAAAGCGAGCTCTAGTCGATCGCTCACCGGAGTTTTTTGAAAAATGTGACTGAGATGGGCTTTGATCGTGCGTTCAGTCACTCCCATTTCTCTGGCAATCCGTTTATTG
Source organism: Gammaproteobacteria bacterium (assembly GCA_024640985.1). Classification (GTDB taxonomy): domain Bacteria; phylum Pseudomonadota; class Gammaproteobacteria; order Pseudomonadales; family Litorivicinaceae; genus HIMB30. Next base: position 10,069 of record JAHEDY010000015.1, on the reverse strand, counting down.
GAGAGTCCTCTGGAAATCCATAGCGCCACTTCGTGCTCGCGCGGAGAGAGAAGCTGACACAGCGATTCTGTGATCGCATCACGGTCAACCGTCAACTCTTCAACGATGCGTTCAAGTACAGCCCTAGGAACCCAATATCGTCCGGCTAACAGCACACTTGTAATCCGCCTTAAATCGAACCCTCTGTCATCGCAGCTCAGATAGCCATGACAGCCTGCCTTCACCAATAACATGGCAATATCGAGATCACAGACCTGATCAATCACTACGAACTTCGTCCGGTTCGCCGCGCTGATCTCGGTCACTGCTTGACTCAGTCCTTGTCTGATACGCGCAAACAGATAGACACAAATATCGACAGCAGAAGCCTCTTGCAAAGCACTGAGTCGAATCACCCGAATCCCTGAAGAGGATTTGAGCTGATCAGGCCAAGACTTGATCCGCACGGACACCAATTACAATAATTTTTTCGCACCTCCGGTGCCGCACTGTGACACCGGTGTCACAGTGATAGGTAAGAGCAATGGTGCGGAACTGCACCAACCGCACCACCGATGATTCAGAGTGTGATATCCTAATACCTCGGAACTGGAAGGGAGCCTGGGGAAGAAAGTGAGAACAATGACTCCACCGCTCGGACTTCTTGAATTTCTAGAGCGTTTTGGCAGCAATGCCAAAATCTATGAACTGGAAGCAGAGGTAGGCCAACTTAGTCTGTCGCTTGGTTGCCGAGAGGAGGATATCTTAACCTGCTCGCTGCTTTTGCGCGCAGACCATGCCCCGCGGATCGCGATTCATCCTTGGAACCAGCAACCGAGACTCGACGCCAGCGAACGCCGAGCAAATCCCATGCAGGCCTACCTATTGACCGGCTACCATGCGCAGTGGTTGCCCCCATTTGGATTGCCACATTTGCTACACACGACACTTGACCCAATCTGCCTCGACTCCCCATGTTTATACGTTCCTGCAGGAGTTCTTCATGGTTGGATGGCGATCACGCCCGATGAACTCAGTAAGCTAACCGACTTTGAACGTTGGAGTCGTGAATTCGCGGCTTAATAGAGCGCCAGCAGGCTTCCGGCGATCACGAATAACAATCCGAAAAACTGTTCCTGCCGCTTCATTAATGCTTCCGAATTAAGCAATGGTCTCAGCGCGTGAGCGAGCCAAGCGTAATTCAACATCACCACCGTATCGATCGCCACAGACGTCACTGCCAACGCCGAATATTGCGGTAGCAACGGTTGGCTATGGTCAACAAATTGCGGAAAGAATGCAGCCAAGAAAACGAAGGCCTTCGGGTTAGTCACATTGATTAAAATCGCCCGAGTGAAGAGGGCTGATTTTGGTGCGCTCGTGATGTCACGGGCAAACTGCACCTGCGGCCATATCAACTTGGATCCACCAATCCACACTAAATAACCAACGCCTGCCCATTGTAAGACCGTAAACGCCAATTCACTGCTGGCGAGGATCGCGCCTAAACCAACCCCTACTACCATCAACTGGACAACCAAACCCACCTGAAGGCCCGCAATCGCAGGTAATGCCTGGCGAAACCCATAACTCAAGCTGGTCGATAAGGTGTTAATGCAACCTGAACCTGGGGAAACCGAGATCACGATCATCGCCAGGACGTAAGCCAACCAGACGTCAAGTTGCATCAATTACTCATCATCACGTCGTACAGTGACCTGAAAATCATGATCTGCGTTCACTTGCAGATGAAAAAGAATGGGACAACAGCAGACTTGGCAATCCTGCCAATATTCTTGACTGCCAGCGCTCGCATCAATATCTGTCTGCTGAAATTCACCGCAGTATGGACACATAATTTCAACGGTATCCCACATTTTTTTCGTTTGCTCCCTAGAGACCTTAAGGTCAACCTTCGTGTCTATGAAAACAGAATTCGTTCGTTGGCGAATGAATTTTCCGATCCATTTTCGCGACTCAATGCTTTGATTGCCTGAGAATCGATGCCGAAGGATCCTTCAAACTCATTAGCTAACAAAATTTTTGCCCTGCAACAAAACGACCTAACTCATTAAAACTATTTGATTTTTCTTACTTGTGGTAGCGAAAAAAATCGATAAACTGCGCGCACATTACACGACTTTAGGAGTAGTTTTCCGTGTTAGACACCGTCATGCTAGGGCTTGGATTCGCTGGAGGACTTATTTACCTCGCCGCGTATTTTAGCTTGACGCGCGGATGGGTCAGCGGCAGCAGCTATCTCTTTCACGGCACGTCTGTTTTCAGTTGCATCATGATCGCTGCATCCAGTGCGTATTCACAAGCGTGGCCATCAGCAGTGATGAATGTCATTTTCATCATCGTTGGAGCCGTGTTTATGGCTAAAAAGGCCATTGACGATCGTCGGTCTTATCCAACAACCGTGGTTGACGCATCAGAGCTCACTTACCAGTCTGAAGAGCCTGAGCTCACAGCAGCCGCATGACCAAGCGGATCCAATGACGAAAAGAGTGATCAGAGTAATCGCTTCATTTCATCGCCATGCCCTAGATCCTGACCTTCACCGCTCAACACTCTTAGTATAACGAACGGTTATTTGCATATTTTTTCTTGCGCCTCCAACAAAAATCACTAAACTTCGCGCTACTTGAGCTGATAACACGAGGATTTATGCTCTTTTAACCGCGCGGTACCTTCGGAGAGACGGATGTATCGCATATCGTATACATTCAATCAGATCCAGGGGGTATCACCTGAATTGAGCACAACCTTGACAGCGGTTGCCACGCAAAATTGGCCACAACACGACCAGATTGAAGATCGCGATCAATCACTTGATCACTTCATCTCCAAAGACGGCGAAATCTTTGCCGGAACACACCTGATTATTGATCTTTGGGGCGCCAAAGACCTTGACTGCCTCGAGCGAATGGAAGCAGCCATGCGCGCTTGTGTTGACGAGTGTAACGCCACTCTTTTGCACATTCATCTCCACCACTTCACACCCAACGGTGGCATCAGCGGTGTTGCTGTATTGGCCGAGTCGCATATCTCCGTTCACACCTGGCCTGAGAAAGACTACGCAGCTTTCGACGTCTTCATGTGCGGCGACTCCAATCCACATCGGGCGATTGAGATTTTGGGTCGATATTTCCGTCCTACTCGATCGGAGTGTGTTGAAGAGCGTCGCGGTAAAATTCGGTGACTCGTTACCAAGAGACACTGTATTCGGAATGGGGTCAAAATTTCGAGCAAGGAAAAACCCTGTTTGAAGCAGACACTGGTCATCAACACCTGATTATTTTTGACAACTCCCGCTTCGGACGCGTGATGGCTCTCGATGGCGTGATTCAAACGACCGAAGCCGACGAATTCGTGTACCACGAGATGATGGTGCATGTGCCGATGAATACACATGGTGCCCCCAAGCGCGTGTTGATCATCGGCGGTGGTGATGGAGGGATTCTTCGCGAGGTCCTCAAACACTCCTCCGTCGAATCCGTCACACAAGTGGAAATTGATCGTGCTGTCGTCGACATGTGCGTGGAGTTTTTCCCAAATCACTCACAAGGCGCCTTTGACGATCCCCGTTTGAATCTAGTGATCGATGATGGAGCCGCTTTCATCGCCTCCAACACAGAGACCTATGATGTCATTATCACGGATTCCACAGATCCCATTGGCCCAGGCGAAGTGCTTTTCGAGTCACACTTCTACCAGGGTTGCGCTAACGCCCTAGCCACTGACGGTATATTAGTAACGCAAAACGGTGTGCCTTACATGCAAGGTGACGAAGTCACTAACACCTATCGGCGCTGGAAATCCTGTTTCGCAACTCGGTCGTTTTACCTAACGCCTGTGCCAACCTATGCAGGCGGCGCGATGGCCATGGGTTTTGCAAGCAAAAGCAACATAAAAACGCCTGATCATGCAACCTTGAAGCATCGCACTGAACAACTCAACGCATTGAAATACTACTCTCCCGAGGTTCATCTCGGAGCATTCGGACTTCCGAAGTATGTCCAAGATCTCATGATCGATTAATGACCAATCGAGGCGAGCTGATGCGAGAGTCGTGCACCCGCCTCCCTCGGCAATTCAATCCTGACACTTTTTTGCTTCGACTTCAGTCCACTCACTAGGTGCACTTGGCTCCTAGACGTGTCAATGGCCTCTGCGATTGCAACAATGATGGTCTGATTCGCCCTGCCTTCAATGGGCGGTGCTTTGACAAACAACTTCAAGCGGTCATTCAATACCCCATCGGCACGTGTTTCTCGTGCACCCGAGCGAATCGCCAGCTGCACAAGCCATCCTTCATGTTTCCAAATCAGCCAAACCGGTAACTCATCGCTATTTTTGTGCAAAGCAAAAAACTCCTTTATGATGCGCGGCCTCAGGGAGAATTGTATGTTACGAACACTCATGACAGGCAAACTGCATCGTGTCACAACGACCGCAGCAGAGGTGGATTACATTGGATCCTGCGCGATCGATCAAAATCTGATGGATGCTGCCGGCATTCTCCCCAACGAACAGATTCATTTGTGGAATGTCAACAACGGCGAACGACTGGTGACTTATGCCATTGAGGCACCGCGCGGCTCGGGCATAATTTCAGTCAACGGATCAGCCGCTCATCGGGCTCGCGTCGGTGACATTTTGATTTTGGCCGCATTCGGTCAATTCACTGATACAGAAGCACAAAACCATCGACCCAAAGTCGTTTTTGTGAACCAACACAACCAGATCATTACCGCCGAAGAGGCGCGCCAGCTAGGTGTTGTGACTGACCCTGTTCCGAATTCGTGACAGGGTCCACCACACCACGCCGATCACGGCAGGCGCCAAACCGGCCTTCACCCAATCTTTGAATGCAGGCTCGACAAAGGGCTCAAGTGTCGGTGAGATCAAACCCACTGCATAATAGGCAATAGCAACAGTTGATAACCCTTCAACTGCCGACTGCAATCGAATTTGTCGCTCGGCGCTCTTATCAAGATTAGCCAATAAATCTCGCGTCTGGCTTTGCAGATTCAATTGTAACTGGGTGCGTAACAACTGAGCGCGTTCATCAATCTGTTCGGCGAGTTCTGAACGACGACGGAGCACGGTTTCTGCGGTCGAAACGGCAGGTGTCAAACGTCGCTTCAAGAAGTGACGGATGCCCACATATCCATCCAAGCCATGAGCCTTTAACTGATCAAGTCGTTGAAATACCAATTCATGGTAGGCCTGGTTCGCCCCGATCCGCCACGCAAGCTTCTCCCAGACCGCATGTAATTCACTTTCTTGGGCTGACAGAGAAGCAAGTGTCTTCATCATCGCATCATGATCGAGCGTTTCTGTGATCTCTTTCGGAAGATGATTAGCGACACGCTGCAAAATCGGATGAACAGCTCGGATTCGATCCATTCCCATGACTGCAAGCGTTCGATAGGTTTCAATTTCCAGAATCATTTGCAACAGTCGCCCTGCCGCCTCATCTCCTGGATCTTTCTTAAACGCCACCGTCCATGAGGTAAACCCTGCGTTATCTTCAGTAAAGTTACTCCCAGCAACAACCTCACCGCTGCGCAAGGTGCTCACCGCCTCAACGTCAGCAGGCATTTTGCCGCCGACCGACGAGGAGACCCTCGCCAGAACAAGAACATCTTGCGGTGAGCGATCAATCCATTGTGAGTCGGCAACTTCAGTAAATTGAAGACCTTCTGGAACAACCTGTGTAATCGCAACAAACTCTGTGTGCCGTTCGACACGAACCCAGGAATCAACCCCCGGACGTTCCCAATGCCCTTGGAAGTCTTCGGGGAAATCCTTGATCTTTTCTCTGAGCCAAGCTCGCACCTCATCCCGTGATGTTGGTGATACGCGGACACACAGATGCACCAATCGACAGGTGGCACTCAGTATTGGGAAAGGACGGGCGTGAAGTTCTCGATTAGCTTCAAGACGAATACGATGAGGGTTTTGCTGCATGGATCGATATCAGAAAATGGAGATACACCCGGTCAACACGCTACACAAACCGACAAGCAACAAAAAACGCATCCCAAACCTCCTGATCCATACACTTTGATCAGAATTAAACCACAGATCTCAACGGGATGCTGTGTCGTCCGTTAAGAATTGGTTCTGTCGATAGGTCAACCAAATCACCAATGTCACCAACAAGGCCCCTACGCCATTCAGCAGCAGATCCAAAGGCACATAACAAAGCACCCCACCCATCACCAGAAGTGGCCAATGCCATAGAGCCAAGGGGCCCTCCGCAAATCGTGCGATCACTGCGTTGGTCGCATAGATCCCAAACAACGCAAAAAAGCCGATCTGGCACATCTCCGGAAAGGTTCCGTTAATGAGCGGCGTATAGGCAAACAGAAGCGGTACCACATAAAGACCCTTGGCCGCCCTCCAAGCCTGAAATCCAGTGGCCATCGGTGGTGATTTAGCAATCCCTGCCGCCGTAAAGGCAGCAAGGCACACCGGTGGAGTGACGTTACTGTCCTGACTTAACCAGAAAATAATCAAATGCGCGACCAGCAAAAAGCCCATCAGGGTTTCGGCCTCAATCAGCATCGGACGCACCGTCATCGCCACTTCAAAGGGCATCGCCGACATCAGACTGGAGGCTTCCTCCAAGGTCATACCGACCATGACTTTGGCGGCATGCGGGCTATCAACTAACATGAACATCGCGGCCTGCGCGGGATCGGTTAACCCGTTAATGAGTTTCTCAATGATGATGGTGTCAGACAGAATACCCGCCAAAGCTGGCGCGCATAGAATAGCTAAAATGATGTAGGCAGCGGTGACTGGCAATCCCATTCCCAACACGAGCGACGCCAAGCCAATCAGGAGAATGGCAATGACCAATGAACCCTGAGACCACTGCGCAATCATGAGCGAGAAACCATTCCCAATACCACTAGTTACGATGGCGTTATTAATCACACCGATCGATACCATTAAGACCGCGGTCAAAATTCCACCTCGCATGCCCAACAAACAGGCTTCGATGATCCGCTTCAAGTTCATCACATTCGTTTGCAAATCCTGAGTGCCGGTCCATTGACCGATCAACCAGGCAATCCATGACACCACGATCAACACTGCAATGGCCGCAGACGCTGCGAAAGACGGTGTCACGCCAGACATCAGAAAGTAGATCATGACTGAAAGAGGGATGACAAAGGTCAGAGCACCCGCAATGATTTTGGTTCGACTCACAGTCATGTCGATCCCTTCACCAACGCGATGCTTCACCGCCTCAATTCGCACAACAAAAGCAACTGACAAGAAATACAACAAGGCAGGAATCACCGAGACGGCAACGATGGTTGAATAGGGAATGGATGTATAACTGGCCATCACGAAAGCGCCAGCGCCCATGATCGGGGGCATCAGCTGCCCACCAGTCGATGCCGCAGCCTCGACACCTGCTGCGAACCGTCCGCGGAATCCACTGGATTTCATCAGGGGAATAGTGATCACCCCAGTTGACGCTGTGTTAGCAACCGCAGATCCGCTAATAGTACCTGTGAGCGCGGACGACAACACCGCCACAAAAGCCGCACCGCCGCGCACCCGCCCAGCAACCACTTTCGATAATTCAATGACAAAATCACTGGCGCCCGAGATGACAAGAAACCCGCCGAAAATCATGAACAAAGTGATGTTGGATGACGAAATAGTCGCGAGGATGCCAAACAGCCCTTCGTCGTTGTAGATCGTTCGAAACAACACATCGTCGAGGGGAAGACTGGCTGTTCGAAATACGCCGGGTAGAGATTCTCCAAGGAACAAGATGTAACAAACAGAGAAAACGATCAGCGCTGGAATTACCCAACCTGAGACCCGGCGGGAAAAATCAATCGCAGCAACGATCAGAAGACCACCAGCACACCAATCCCAGAGATTAAATTGCCATGATTGGCCAGTCACTGCGAGCGTGTCAGCATAAATCCGTGACTCAGATGCGATCACCCAGCACGCAGCCCAAGCAACCAGGAGTCCAAATGTCAGATCAAAAGCCAGTGACTGACGCCCAAATAATCGTGCAGGAAAAATGACGCTGGCCAAGACCGCAAAGCCCGCGAAATGAATCGCATTTTGCCAGAGAGCAGATTCATTAATGAGAAGATTGGTGGCTACATGCCAGAATGCAAAAACAACCGCAAACGCGACAAAAACCCATTGAAGCCATGTTTTTGGGGTCCTTTGCTGCCCAAGTGCCAGCCATTCATCGCGATTGGCGACGACAGGCTTTACGGATAACTCTGATGAACTCATGGGTTGATGAAAGCCCTAAGGCTGGATATCCAGCCTTAGGAATCAATCATTATTTACTGATCAAGTGTGAAGGAACGGTCAGCCCCACTTCTTGATAATACTTCGCTGCACCTGGGTGAAGAGGTACTGGTAACCCAGCCATTGCTTTTTCGATTGCCATCGCTTTTGTTGCTGGATGAATGGCCTGCAAAAATGGCAGATTTTCATACATCGTCTTAGTCAACAAATAGACGTGGTTGTCATCAACATTGGCGTTGACCGCCAAAAAGTTAGGTTGGGCAACGGTATTAATGTCTTTTGACTGCCCCGGATAGGTTCCAGCCTTGATTGTGTATGGGGTCCAAAGCATCCGGTCACCGTCAAGCTTCTTCGCCTCATCAGCTGTCACATCAAGAATCGTGAACTTGCCTTCATTACCAGCCATTAACTTGGTAATTGCACCTGTTGGTGGCCCTGAAGGAATACCCGCAGCAACGATTTGCCCGTTCGCCAAAGCGTCTGCTGTCGGACCATAGCCGCCATAAACTAATGAGAAGTCTGTCTCGATATCAATTCCGAGTCCCGACATCAAGACCTTGTTGGATCCCAGCGTTCCTGAATTCTTCGCACCCATACCAGCACCCTGGCCTTTCAACGCCAGCATGTCAGACACAGTTCCGGTCTTGACCGCTGAATTGGCAACCACAAACTGTTCAACGTTTTGCCACAGCATCGTCACAGAACGCAGATTCTTTTGTGGGTCAGAGATTGGACCGGTGCCGGTAGCCGCGTAAGAGCCATAGAGGCCCTGCAAGATCGCGAAATCTGCAGTGCCCGCGCCCATCGCCTGGACATTAGCACCAGAACCCGCAGAGTTCACCGCTGTCAGGCTAAATTTCTGTTTCGGTAATAATTTGACCTTCGACAGGGTTGCAATAGCCGTCCCTACCGGATGATACGTGCCTCCTGTTGAAGCAGTATTCAGTACATAGTCTTTTGCATCGGCGACAGCCAGACCAGAGACGGTTAACGATCCCGCCAGCAGACCTGCCGACAGGGTAAGTAATGAACGACGTTTCATCTTTTAGACTCCGTAGTTATTTTTTCTCATGTCTTTCAAGTCGGTCATCCTAACCTTAGGCATTGATCGAGCGAATAGCTCCTCCATCAACACGGATCTGACTCCCTGTAATGTAACCTGCTTGCTCGCTGGCCAAAAACGTCAGTACAGAACCAAACTCCCGAGCTTGTCCATAACGCCCGGTCGGGATCGTTGCAATCGAGTTGGCTCGCGCTTGCTCTTCGGTAATTCCAAGGCTCTTCGCTGTTGCTGCGTCAATCGCTTGAGTCCGTGGGGTCTCAACACGTCCCGGCAACACCATATTACAGGTTACGCCGTAAGATGCGACCTGTTCCGACAATGTTTTCACGTACCCACCGACTGCGGAGCGCAATGTGTTCGAGACGGCGAGTTTTGGAATTGGAACGACAATTCCGGACGATCCAATCACGAGGATTCGGCCAAATTTCGCGTCTTTCATCCGAATGACCGCGGTATCAATAATCTCGATCAAGCCCAACACCATCGCATCGAACTCTCGGGTCCAAACCTCTGAAGCAATCCCTGGTGCCATGCCAGGCGCTGGCCCTCCGGAATTGGCTACGAGTACGTCAAGACGCGGGAGATCTTCGATCAATTGACACAGAGCTTGACGAGACGCACGGTCAAAAAGATCACAACAGGCGACCTCGGCCGACCCCCCGGCGTCCTCAATTTGCTGTTGAACCGATGTTAAAGCCTCTTTACGGCGCGCAACGA
>JAHEDY010000024.1 GCA_024640985.1 Gammaproteobacteria bacterium | reverse complement strand
TTAGTGGCTCTCAGGCGTATCGTACAAGCCATTGATCAGCACTCGAGCCGACTCGGTAAAGAGTTTGGTCTAACGACACCGCAATTATTGGTCTTGCAAACGGTAGCAACGACGCAAGAGCAACCCATTCGTGCAATCAGCGCTGAGGTAAACCTGTCTCAAGCAACAGTGACATCAATCGTGGATCGGCTCGAGCGGCGCGGACTTCTGGAAAGACAACGCTCGGGCGTTGACCGACGCAAAGTTTTTCTGGTCATTACCGATGCTGGCAAAGAACTGTTAACCAAGGCTCCCAAACCGCTCCAAGAAAATTTCTTGCATCGGTTCGAACGACTCCGTGAATGGGAGCAACATCAATTGGTGTTTGTGTTAAAACAGGTTGCAGAGATGATGGGAGCCCGCCATATCGACGCCGCTCCCCTGTTAGACCGAGGCGAGGTTACCCGCGGCCACCTGACGCCAGAAACTCCGCCTGATTCGGAGCCAACTGCCCCAGTTGGTAATCCATAAAAGCTTTTTTCAACTCGCCCTCTGTGGACAACACGAACGGTCCATGGCGGGCGATTGGCTCATTCAGCGGTGCGGATGATAACAATAGTCCGCGCCCAGCCCCCTCGATCAACACACCGCCTGCGCCCTCCAGCACAGCCATATCACCGTCTTCGATGGCTTCACCAGCAACTGACAACTCACCCTCAAAGCAAAACAAAATGGTCGTTTCACCGTCAGTTAATGGAATGGTTGTCTGGCCGCCATTGGGTGCCACATCAACCATCAATACCGGCAGGTGCGTTTCCGCAGGACCCTTGTGCCCAAAGAGCTCACCAGTCACTAAACGGTAGTCAACGCCGTCTTTTGCAAACTCGGTAATCTCAGATCCCGGAATGTCTTGATAACCCGGATCAGCCATTTGCAATCGTTGTGGGAGATTTAGCCAAATCTGAAATCCCCAAAGACTACCGTCGGTTTGCTCTGGCATTTCTGAATGTAAAATCCCTCGCCCGGCAGTCATCCATTGCACCGCACCGTCTTCCAAGAGACCGGCATTGCCATTGGAATCGCGATGACGCATTTTCCCCTTCAGCATATAGGTCACAGTCTCAAATCCCCGATGCGGATGGGGAGGGAAACCTGCAACATATCCTGACGGATCATCGTTTCGAAAATCGTCGAACATCAAAAACGGATCCACGTAGTCTGCGCCGGGGACTCCAATGACTCGGCGGATATCAACACCTGCCCCGTCCGAGACGCGTCGACCGTTAACTACTCGTGCAATTGAACGCATGACTCTTTCCTTTTTCCTGTTTGCCCATACTCTAATGCCTAAATTCATGTTTCAAAGTGCTTTGCGGCCATCAATTTCAATCCGTATTGGCACGAATACAAGGAGCCTTCATGCCACAACTGACGTGCATCAACCCAAACGAACAAGCCATCGATGTGTCATTTGAACCGGGCGAAACCATTCTTCAAGCGACCTATCGCGCAGGTGTCGATGGAATCTTGGCAGAATGTGGTGGTGGTTGCTCATGTGCCACCTGCCATGTCATTTTAAATGGAAATTGGGACGGAACGCTCGAAGAACCGAGCGTCCAAGAAGCAGATATGTTGTCTTTTGCCGTTGATCCAACACCCTATTCGCGACTCGCATGCCAAGTTCGATTGACTGATCAGCATGAGGGTTTAACGCTCGCAGTTGCCAAACGCCAATATTGATGAGACTCGGAATCGTCGGTGCGGGACAAGCCGCGTGCACACTGATCGCCGAACTGATCCGCGGTGACTTTAAAGGCGACATTTTGGTCTTTAACGGTGAAACCCACGCCCCCTACCAACGGCCACCTTTATCCAAAAATTGGCTTAAAACCTCCGATGACCCAACATCACTTCGGCTACTTCCAGAACCACTTGAAACACATCCGTCGATTCAATGGATCCAGACATCTGTTCAGTCGTTATCTCCTGATCAGGGGTTAGTCACCACAGATCAAGGGACTTATTCGGTTGATCACTTGGTACTTGCAACCGGAACGACAGCCATCAAACCCTCGATTCCAGGACTCGCATCTGAATCCATCCATGTCATCAGAACCTTGGATCATGCACTAAGACTCAAGAAAAGCCTCGAGGGCGTGACCAATATCACCATTATCGGCGCAGGCTTTTTGGCGTTTGAGCTCGCCTCGAGTCTCGCAGATCCATCGCGAACCATCCGGATTCTAGCCAAAGGCATACGAGCACTCCCACAAGTCGCAGTGAAAACCGCCGATCGCCTGGTTGATCAGGCGCCCGCCTCGATCCGAGTAGGCGTTGAGATTGAACGCTTCGATGAGACCACAAAGGCCCTAGTCACGAACCATGGATCAATTCCCACCGATCTCGTCATCGCTGCCATCGGCGCACAACCCAATGCCGAACTGGCCACAGCTTGTGGTCTCGGATCAAGTGATGGCATTCCGGTCGATGAGTTCATGCAAACCGCTCACCCTAAGGTCTCTGCTATCGGTGAAGTCAGCCTTCACCACCAACCGCACCTCAACCGTATTCAACGCATCGAATCGATCTCTGAAGCCAATGATTCAGCAAGCGTCTGCGCCAAGCGACTGCTCGGACATCCCGAGCCTTTTCAGACAATTCCCTGGTTCTGGTCTGATCAGGGCGACGCGAAACTGCAAATCGCAGGTCTCTGCGACCGCACAGATGAAGAAACCTGTTTGATCGAATCCGAGACAGAACTGGTGATGATCCGGCATCAAGGCCAGCGGGTCACCGCCATTGAAGCACTGAATTCCGCTAAAGAGTTCATGGCAGCACGACGGTTGTTGGATCAAGGTGACTTAGCGCTCGATGATCTTCTTCAGGCAGGCTCAGTCTTTGCCCGACTTCAGTCGTCCAGATCCTGAAGCTCACCCGGCATCTGTTTCGTGGAAGAGACGCCTAAGGTTTTTAGTTGCTCAGCTCGACGCACCAAATTTCCGCGGCCAGTCGATAGTCGCTGACCTGCTTTCTCAAAGGCCTCTTGAGACCGCCTGATCTTATCGCCCACATCTTGGAAGCTTTCGGCAAACAACACGAACTGATCGTAAAGCTTCCCGCCAAGATCTGCGATTTGCCGGGTGTTTCGATTTTGATGCTCGATCCGCCAGACATGCTCCACCGTCCGCAATAATGCCAACAAGGTCGAGGGGGAAGCGATCACCACTCCTTGGGCGAGTGCATCAGTGAACAATTGCGGATGCGTTTCGAACGCTGCTGAAAACGCAGGCTCAACCGGGACAAACATGATGACAAAATCAACCGTCGTGATCCCGGGCAGTCCCGCATAATTCTTCCCTGATAACCCACGAACGTGCGCTTTCAACGAGTTCGCATGGGCCTTTAAGGCATCTAGTCGTTCACGATCATCAACCGCAGACATGGCACGTTCGTAGTCTTTTAACGACAGCTTCGCATCAACGATCAAACACTTCTCATCCGGCAACGAGATCACCACATCTGGCTGCAATCTCGACCCTTCCTCTCCAGCGAAACTTTGTTGTCTCGAATACTCATACCCTTCGCGAAGTCCGGAGGTACTCAACACTTGCTCAAGCACCAATTCACCCCAATTCCCGGCGGTTTTATTTTCACCTTTCAATGCCCGCGTTAGATTGATCGCATCTTCAGACATCTTCTGATTGAGCGCTTTCAGGGACACAATTTCTTGGCGGAGCGATACACGATCACGAGTCTCATTTTCGTAGACCTCGTTAATCCGCTTTTTAAAGGTATCGAGCTCGGTCGACAGCGGTTTTAAAATTTGCGTGAGCGAGTCATTATGCTGCGAGGTCAATTCCTTCGCGCGTTCATTCAAAAGCCGCTGAGACAGAGCTTCAAACTCGGCTTTCATCAATGCGGTTTTTTGATCCAAATCGGTATTGGCTTCTGATCGGGCAGCAAGTTCAGCTAACTCAGCTTTCGCCGACAGCCACAATTTTGCAAAGTAGGCAGCGAACCCGACCCCGAGAACTGCAATAACTGCCAATACCCCTGTGATTTCCATGTCTCAGATCTCCTCGTCCTCCGGTATGATGACATCCCAACGACAACCTCACCACCGGAGTCTTGATGGCAGATCGTGAAGATCATTTGTTTCAAACGCCTTTTGCTGGCGTTGGCGAATTTCGTTTTGATGAAAAGGTGGCTCAGGTGTTCCCCGATATGATTCGGCGAAGTGTCCCAGGCTATGGACAGGTCATTGGATCAAGTGCATTGATCGCCAAACGCCATGCCAAACCAAATACCGCAATCTATGACCTCGGCTGCTCGTTGGGAGCGACAACTCTCGCGATGGCCAACCAAGTGAGGGCTGAGGGTTGTCGAATCATTGCGGTCGATAATTCCGAAGCCATGCTGACTCAAGCTCGACAAACAACCTCCGATCGCCTACTTGACCCATTACCCATCGAATGGGTCTGTCACGATATCGTCGATCTGCCATTTGAACCCTGTTCGGTCGTTGCATTGAATTTCACACTGCAGTTCATCGCGCTGGAAAAGCGCATGCAACTACTGGCTTCCATCAACGAAGCCCTGGTACCCGGAGGTGTTCTCATTTTGGCTGAGAAAGTGGTGCTTCAGAATACCAAGTCTCAACAAGCATTGACGGAATTGCACCTCGATTTCAAACGCGCCAACGGATATTCCGAACTCGAGATCGCAGGGAAACGTCAAGCCATCGAAAATGTATTGATTCCAGAAACCTCAGACGCACACATCAGCCGGCTCCACGAGGCCGGATTTTCCGAGGTCACCGAATTTTTTCATTGCCTGAATTTTAAAGCTTGGATGGCGGTTGCATGATTGGGATTGATCATGCCTGGACGCACCAAGAACTCCCATGGCTTGAAGCATTGGTCAATACGCATCAACCCCTGATTGATCGACGACTCAGTCATGGTGATTTAACACGTTGGTCAAAAGCGCTCGCCAAAACACCCACCATCGAATCCGATCAGGCCATGTTTGGACGCTTCGTTGGACTGACTTCGATTCCACGCGACTCTGAGGCGGCACTCCGATCAGCCCTTGAGGGGCTGATGCCCTGGCGCAAAGGCCCGTTTCAATTTGGGCCGATTCATGTAGATACCGAGTGGCGCTCTGACCTGAAATGGGACCGACTGCAAACCCACCTCGATCTCACCGATCATCGCGTCCTAGATGTTGGCTCAGGGTCTGGCTATCACTTATGGCGGATGCTTGAGGCAGGTGCTTCAGAGGTGTTGGGCATTGATCCGAGCGTGTTGTTTCATTGCCAATTCGCCTTGATCAAGCACCTCCTTGGCAACCCGAAAGCCGCATCTCTACCTGTCACTCTTGAAGAGTTTGACGCAGGAATTCTTGCCTTTGATACGGTATTTTCGATGGGTGTGCTGTACCACAGAAAAGACCCAATCCATCATCTTGAGCAGTTAAAACGATGGGTCAAACCTGGGGGACAACTCATCCTTGAGACCTTGGTGATCGATGGCGATGAGACCGCCTGTTTGCTTCCACCAGATCGTTATGCCCGAATGAATAACGTCTGGTTTTTACCCTCGGTTGCCGCGTTATCCCGGTGGCTCAGTCGTGTTGGGTTTCAAGACATCGAGTGCCTTGATGTCTCAATCACCACCATCGATGAACAGCGGACAACTGACTGGATGCCATTTGAATCCTTTGAGCATGCGCTAGACCCCAACAATCCCGATCTCACCGTGGAAGGGCTCCCACGACCGACACGTGCAGCGCTCCGCGCCATCCTCCCCCAAGCCTGATCGAACCTCGCGTTTGCGAGCAAAATTATGCGACAATCGCGCCTTTCCCGACTGATGTCTCTGGAGTGACTTCAATGTTCCAACTCGACCTGGCTCCTGCCGATCCCATCCTTGGCCTCACTGAAACCTTTAAAGCAGATACTCATCCCGACAAAATCAATTTGGGTGTCGGCGTCTATCAGGACGCCACAGGTCAAACGCCGATCTTAGAAGCTGTCAAGCAAGCCGAGAGGCGCCTGCTTGAAACTGAAACTAGCAAGAGCTACCTCTCGATCCCCGGTGTGCCAGAAGTTGCCAGTCACACGCAGGACCTCCTCTTCGGAGAAGGCCATGCCATCATTCGCGAAGGCCGTGCAAAAACCGCGCAAACTCCCGGAGGCACTGGTGCGTTACGTGTGGCAGCCGACTTTTTACAACGAGCAAGACCTAAAGCAACCGTCTGGCTTTCCAATCCAAGTTGGGCCAATCATCGCACCATTTTTGAAGCCGCAGGCTTCCCTGTGAAGGATTATCGTTACTACGATAAAGCGTCCCAAGGCCTAAATGGCGAAGGCTTCATGGCTGATCTAGAAGGCGTGGCCGATGGCGATGTCCTGATCCTTCACGGTTGCTGCCACAACCCATCAGGCATCGATCTTGACCAAACCGCCTGGGAGGCGATCGCGCATCAGGCGACTGCGAAAAATTTGGTTTGCCTGGTCGACTTCGCCTATCAAGGGTTTGGTGAAGGCTTAGAAGAAGATCGATCCGGTCTTCATGTACTGCTCAATGCAGGCTTAGCCGTTTTGGTTGCCAGCTCTTACTCCAAGAATTTCGGCTTGTATAACGAGCGGATCGGCGCAATTACCGTTGTGGAAGAGACTGCTGAAGAAGCGGTCAATGCATTCAGCCACATTCAAGCAGCAATCCGAGCCATCTACTCAAGCCCACCCGCTCATGGCGGTAAGATTGTCGCCACCATCCTCGGTGATGAGTCTCTGAAAGCACTGTGGATTCAGGAGTTAGCTGACATGCGAGCTCGGATTAAAAACATGCGCCAAGCCTTTGTGCAAGGCATGACCGATCGCCAGCAGACCGTTGACTTCGATTTTATCAACCATCAAAAAGGGATGTTTAGTTTTTCAGGGCTCACCCAAGATCAAGTCCTGAAACTTCGTCATGATAATCACATCTACATCGTTGGTTCCGGTCGCATCAATGTCGCAGGAATCACGCCTGCGAATATCGATCCACTCTGTGACGCGATTGCGAAGGTCCTTTGATGGCACATTACGATGTCTATGGTCTCGGTAATGCCCTTGTTGATACCGAATACCACGTCTCAGACTCACTACTTGAGGCACTAGGTGTCGAAAAAGGCATGATGACCTTGATCGATGATTCGCAGTTGATCGATCTCGAAGAGCAACTGCGCAATCAAGCTGTGTTGAAAAAACAGGCGTCCGGTGGGTCTGCCGCGAATTCATTGATCGCTGCGGCTAATTTTGGATCTCGCGTGTTTTACAGCTGCAAAGTCGCCGACGATGAACTGGGCGCTTTCTATCACCAAGACTTAGTCGAATCCGGCGTCGCCACCAACCTTGATCAAATCCGAGAAGCAGGCACGACTGGCCGCTGCTTGGTCATGGTGACCGACGATGCGGAACGGACGATGAATACCTTTTTGGGAATCACCGGTGACTTGGGTGCCCATGAGCTTGACGAGGACGCCTTGAGAGCGTCTGACATGCTCTACATTGAAGGCTATCTGGCCAGTTCAGAGAAGGCGCGAGAAGCCGCGATCCGCGCGCATCAAATCGCCAAAGAAACAGGCATTAAGATCGCACTGACATTCTCAGACCCTGCCATGGTTACTTATTTTAAAGATCAAGTCACAGACATGGTCGGTGATGGCGTGGACTTACTGTTTTGTAATGAACAGGAGGCCATGACTTGGACTGGACAGGCATCCATTGAAGATGCGCTGTCAGCTCTCTCAAACACAGCAAGGCAGTGGGTGTGCACCCGAGGCAAAGACGGCGCCTCGGTGTTTGATGGACAGACACGCATCGATGTTGCTGGTCGGATTGTGACACCCGTCGACACGAACGGTGCCGGCGATATGTTTGCAGGGGCTTTTTTGTTTGGGCAAGCCAATGGCTGGGATTTTGAACGATCTGCACGCTTTGGCGTACATGCGTCCGGATACTTAATTACGCAATATGGACCGAGGCTTGGACTGGCAAGCCATGCGGTCCTTCTTGAGGAATTTGAAGCGACTCAATAAGTCGCCTCAAACCATCACAACTGGTGGCGGTTGATCAACTTCCAAATCATCGGGAGTGTCGCGGTCGCCAATGCCACCTTCACCAAATCACCGAATAAAAATGGTGTCATCCCAAAGGCGACTGCCTTTTCTATGCCCACGAAATTCGAGAGCCACACCAATCCGCAGGCATAAATGACAACAGTACCTGCGATCATCGCAACCGCAGTTCCGATTACAGTACGGTCCAATCCACGCTCAGCTAACCAACCGGTGACCGCGGCCGCTAATGCAAAGCCCACGAGATATCCACCGGTGGGACCAGCCATGTATAAAAGACCAAGCCCTTTCTCAGGTGTTCCAGCAAACACTGGCAATCCCATGGCTCCTTGAGCCAGATAAGCCAAGACCGTGGCAACACCCATCCGCCAACCGAAGGCAACACCAATCAATAAGACCACCAACGTCTGAAGGGTCATTGGAACTGGATAAAATGGAACCTGAACTTTAGCCGACAGCGTCAAGACCATTGAACCTGCCAACACCAAAAAGAGTGTTCGAAACTGGCTCTGGCCCCTGTCCAAAAGTGCATCAATCAATACCAAACGCTGTGCTTGCAACATACTTCTACCTTTCAACATGAAACATTCTCAGGGCATTGAAGAGCAAATTGGAGGACTCGTCAATTCTATGAAGGTCATAAAACTTTACAGCGAACCCTGCATCCGGTGCCGAAACAAAACTCGACAAGTATTGTGTCGTCTCTGTCGTCGGCATCTCCAAGTCGGACCATTCGAGATCAATGCACTCACAGAGGCCTGGTTTCTCGGCAATGAGACTATCATGCAGCTCATCCAGCATTATGACCGAACCGGCCAACTCCGGGCTCTCACTCCAATCGTACAAAAGCTCATCCCAATCCTTCCGAGACAAGCCAGGATTTGGATCGCGCCTTCTGATGACTATGTATTAGGTGCCCTTGTCAAAACGATCATTGAACATGATCCGCACCATGCATGCGCAACGCAGTCTCGTCAGAGCCTCAGACAGATCCAGCTATGCCGTTATCCACCGAAGGAACCCACCACACGAACGCTCTGCCTAATGACCCATTAATGGGAATTGACCGAAGGCCAGGGCGGATCGGGGCTAAAACCAAGGCAGCGGAAGACATTCAGGGTGGAGCGAATGGTGCCGTCTGGCATCACTTGCGACACTTCTCCCAAATCTTGAAACTCAAGACAACGCCTGGCCAGTTGCTCAGAGTACTGGCCAATGTGAACCAGTGAAGGGTAAGGCTGATTCAAAACATCCCAGTTGTCATATTGATTCCGCCTGCGCGTCACGCTCGGAATCACCTGCCCTGTTGGCGACAGATATCGCCGAGCATTATCGACATCTGATGGCCAAAAATATAAGGCCCAGGCCAACGTTGAGTAATGATCGGTGGTCACAACTTCTGTCGGACCCGCACGCTCGGCAGACGCCTCAACCACACGATCCCAGCCCCTGATCTTTTGAAACGGATCCTGTTTCATACTCAACCCCAATGCATAGGGATAAAGTAGTGCGACTAAAATGCCCATCTGAACCGTGCCCGCAATCAAGGTATTGGAGGGAGACCAACGCATCCGGATCGCAAACATCATCAACAACACGGGCACGAGAGGTAACACCCAATTTAAGAGCACTTCGCCCATGAATCCTTTGATGACAAACAGGACAATTAATATGCAAAAACTGTACAGAAGCATGTCGCGAACTGCTTCTTCACGCTCGTTTGCCAAATCATCGAGCTTGACCTTTAACCCACCAAGCAGCGACAAAAGCATGACCGGAATTGCAGACATCAGCACCATTGGAATCCAATCAATCGTATGCCAAAGGCTATCGTTCTCTGAATTCACATGTCCAAACTCATGCGAGAGGTGGGCAAACTCATGATCCATATTCCACAGAATCCAAGGGGTCATGACAAAGGCGCATAAGAGCGCCCCCAAGTAAGGTCCCGGGGTAAAAATGAGTCGCGGACTTCGAATCACGACCCAAGGCAAGATCGATAAAGGCACCAGAGCGATCGATAACTTCGCAAGCGCCCCCAGGCCAAGCGAGGCACCGAGTAACAGCCACCAAAGCTCAGTTTGCTGGTTCGGTCGACAATGCAAAATCGAGGCAAACGCACACAAGGCCAACAACATGAAAAAGAGTAGCCAAATATCCGTGGTATGCACCATGCCCAACGCAAAAATCATCGGACTGGTGACAAAAAGGATCAATAGTCGACGCCCAGCCTCTTGGTCAAAACCGGCAAGCCGACCCAGCCAAACCAAAAGGACGCCGGATAATAGCCAAGCAAGCCAGGCGGGAAGCCTGACTTGAACCAGTTGTGGTAGCCACTCGATCCCATGAGTGATCGACTGAGTCGCCGTCACCAACGGGCCTTTGGTTTGATAACTTAAATCTTGATGGGCGAGCCAGGTGGTGTATTGCGCTTCATCAAAATGGACCGGAACAGCTCCAAGGCTCAAGACAATGAGCGCAACCAAGCCAACCAAAAGAATCCAAATGCGCACTTACAGATTTTGCTCCGCATAAGAGGCCAAACGCGAACGAACGACACCCTCCAAATGCTGAGTGGAGGCTCCCGTCCAACCCTTGAATCGTTCGACCACATAGGTCAACCCAGAGGTTAACGCGGTTAGATAGTTGCTGTCGATCTGCGCAAGGTTCCCCAAACACACAATTTTTGAGCCTTTGCCACACCGAGTGATAATGGTTTTGAGTTGCTGTGGGGTTAAATTTTGTGACTCATCCAGCAAAATCATCGCATCCTGAATCGAGCGACCCCGAATGAAATTCAACGATTTAAACTGAATATTGCCCTTTTCTAGGGCAAATCGAATGGATGCCTCCGGATTGTCATCGTGCTCATGAAGCGCTTCTAAGTTGTCATGAATCGCGGCCAACCAAGGCATCATTTTTTCTTCTTCAGTGCCTGGGAGGAAACCAATGTCCTCAGCCACAGGTGGTGTGGACCGGGTCACCACAATCTTCGAGTAGCGTTTTTGTTCAACCACCATCTCAAGCGCGCAAGCCAGAGACAAGAGCGTTTTTCCAGACCCTGCCGCCCCAATCAACAGATTCAGATCAAGGCCTGGATCCAACAAGGCATGCATGGCCATCCCCTGATAGACATTGAGTGGACGAATACCCCAGGCTTCCATTTCTTCCAGTCGGTGACGACCAATATCCAACAACACCACAGATTCATCTTCGATTTGACTGATGCGTGCGGCGAACTCATCGGTAGAATCAATCACGTACTGGTTGGCATAAATTTCTTCAGTAAAAATCGTCTTGGGAACACGATGATAGGTTTTCGCCCCTTCGCTCCAAGAATCTACATCGGAAACCAACTTCCAAAATTCAGTCTCAAATTCCAAGTGACCCGACGGGAGCAATTCCACATCGCTGACTAACTGATCCCGTCGGTAATCCTCGACGCGATTCAAACCAGCACCCAGGGCTTTTAAGCGCATATTGATGTCTTTGGTCACCAGGATCACTTCCTGCGATGGGTCGCTATTTTGAATCTCAAGCGCGCAGTTAATAATCCGGTTGTCATTGGACTCAATGTCATCAAGCCGACCTCTTGATTCATCAGCGAGCGGTGATCGATGAATCGCCAAGGTCCCAAGTTGAGTCCCACTATCTCCTTTCAAGGCAATTGGGATCTCGACACCTCGCGCGATCGCCTCTGGGGTCGAATGTCCGAGCACTTCATCAATCATACGAATCGCCGAGCGTGCTTCAGCAGCGACATTTTTCTTGCGATCTTTAATGTCATCCAGCTCTTCAAGTACAGTCATCGGAATGACTGCAGCATGTTCATGAAAATTGAATACACTCATCGGATCATGCAGAAGAACGTTAGTATCGAGTACGAAGGTTTTTTTGGTCATGGAATGGCGGGCCCCAGGCAAGTCATTAACAGTATTACTATGGCAGAGTGTCACGTTTAAATCACAATTCGATGACACTATATGACATTCAGACATCACAACCGGACTAGGGAGTACAGGATGAACCGATCAATACTCACAGCAATCAGTATCAGCCTTTTAACATTGGGACTCACAGGTTGCGTCTCAGGGCTTCAGGGCAGCACCTATTCGAGGTCAGAAGCTCGACAAGTCCAAGAAGTCGAATTTGGAACAGTCTTAAGCACCAACCCCGTAGTGATCGAAGGCAAACAATCGGGAGCAGGGCAATTACCCGGCGCCATCATCGGCGGCGTTGCGGGCTCATCCGTTGGCGAAGGCAAAGGCCAACAAATCTTCACGATCCTTGGTGCTGTCGGCGGTGCGGTCGTCGGAAGCATGATTGAAGAACAAGCCACACGATCACAGGGCTTAGAACTCACCATCAAGATGGACTCAGGAAAAACCCTTTCGATCGTGCAGGAAGTTGACAACGTCAACGTCTTCCGTGAAGGACAACGGGTTCGGGTACTGACACAAGGCGCACTGGCTCGCGTCTCACCGGAATAAATGCGTCAACGCCTCCTCAAGATCAGGGTGATCAAATTGAAAACCCTGATCGAGTGCGTGTTTTGGGATGACCGCTTGTCCTTTGAATAATAAATCGGCAAGTTCCCCCAACACGATCCGCATCGGAAATTCAGGCACTCGCAGAATGGTTGGGCGTTTCAGCACACGACCAAAGGCTTGAGTAAATTCTTCATTACTCACCGGGTGTGGGCTCGTGGCGTTGTAGGGGCCGGCATCAGGAGTCCCAGACATCAGCCAACGGATCATGGCCACTAAGTCATCCCGATGAATCCATGAAAACTGTTGGCGACCTTTTCCCAGAGCCCCTCCGAGGCCGAGCTTAAATGGCAGCTCTAGGCGGCCCAAAAATCCGCCCGGGCGACCAAGCACCACGCCGATTCGCAATTTGTAGACTTTGGTTTGATCAGTCTCCAGCCGATCGATTGACGCCTCCCAATCGGCACACAAACGGGCCGCAAAATCCCATCCGGGCGCTTGATCTTCTGTGACTTCCTGAGTCTGGGGTCCATAGTAACCAACAGCACTTCCCGAGATCACCACAGCCGGCTCACCGGGGAGCGAATTGAAATGCTTGACTAACGCTTCGGTCACCGCGATCCGCGACGCGCGCAGGACTCGCTTTCGGCGATCGGTCCATCGGGAATCCGCGATCCCTTCACCGGACAAATTAATCACGCATTCAGGCATAACTGTGACCTGCTCTACATCACTGATCCACTGGATCGATGCAGCAATCGTCGAGAACCGTTTGGCCGCTTTGTTAGGATCACGCGTCAGGCAGATCAGCGAATGACCGTCGTTGAGAAGGGCAGGCAGTAGTGCGTCGCCCACAAATCCAGTAGCACCGGTTAAAAGAATTTGCGCCATGATCACTCCCCCCATTGCGACTGACGATTGGTTTCGTCACACTGACAGTGTTTGGGCAAAGAGGTGCATGTGCAAGGCATCAGCGACATTATCAAAAGAATCGCGATCATCGGATGCGTCGCTATGGGTACGGTAACCACAGCGACCGCGGATTCCTTTACCCGAGCATGGGTCTCGGTCGAACGCACCGGAAAAATCAGTAACGCACTGAAAAATGCCTGGCAAAACTCCCCGCTCTATCCCGAACTCATCGCTGAGTCGACGGAAAAACGTCTGGGATCTATTTCTGCGCAAGACCTCGAAACCTTAATGGCGAAGTATCCCGATAGTGCAGCCATTGCGAATCTGCGTTGGAAAAAGTTATTTCGACTCGGCCGAGCCAACTGGCACAAAGACTTTCTCTTTCTTTATCGACCCACAGATAGCGTTGAGCTGAATTGTTACAAGCTGGAAGCGCGTTACCGCCTCAAACAAGACAAAGACGCCGATCATCGCGAGGCTGTTCGGTTATGGACCCACGGGAAAAGCCAACCAAAAGCCTGCGACACCCTGTTTGCTTTGATCCAAAAACGTGGATTGATCACCAAGGAAGTCCGCCTTCGCAGGATTGATAATGCACTGGAGAAACGTCAACTTCAGTTAGCAAGATGGCTTGCCAAGCCCTTGGATCAATCCGCCACCAAACACATCAATGCCTGGGCCCAGGCGCGCAGACAACCTGCCGCATTTTTGACCAAGCAAGCAGCTCAATTTCCAGAATGGGTGGATATGGCCGCGTCACGACTCGCGAGCCGCAATCCTGACCGGCTACTTGGCTTGATCCAGGACCGACAGATTCCTGATGCTGTCCGAAACCAGGCCATTTTAGGCGCGGCACGCACCATGGCGATCAACTTAGATCCCGCAGCTGCCCCACTGCTTCGCATGGACTTGCCATCACACCCGATCTTGAACCATTGGCGAGTGCGATATTTTATTCACTTCCAAGAATGGGCCGATGTCCTAACAGCAATTTCTAAGCTTGCCCCAGAAGAGCGCAATGAAATTGAATGGAATTATTGGGCCTCCCGAGCATTGGCGATGACCGGCAGCTCGGATCTCGCATTTGAAGGGTTTCGCAAGGTTGCTGAATCCAACTCCTGGTATGGATTCTTGGCTGCTGACTATCTGGGGATGACCTACAACCTGACGCCAAAAACCAAACGACCACCCGAAACATTGATCGTAAAGGTCAATGAGAGAACCGATGTTACCGTCGCGCGACTGTTGTTTGAAGAAGGGCTGACTGTCATGGCTCGTAGACAATGGGACTTTGTTACGGGACGATTGAATGAAGAAGAACAAAAAGCAGCGGCTGTGCTTGCCAACCGATGGAATTGGCATTCACGATCTGCAGTCACCGCCCATCAATCAGGACTCACCGATGATTACGAACTGCGCTACCCGCTCGCCTTTGAGAAACCCCTGAAAAATGCAGCCAAACGCCACGATATCTCGCTGTCTTGGCTGTCTGGACTGATGCGGTCAGAAAGCCTGTTCATGCATGACATCCGAAGCCCTGCTGGCGCCCTTGGACTCATGCAAGTGATGCCAAGAACCGGTCGACAAACGGCTAAAGAGCTCAATCTCAGATGGCGGGGCAATAACACCCTCATCAACCCCTCCACGAATATCCGAATCGGCAGTTACTATCTGGCAAAACAGCTTGATCGATTTGGCCATCCAGCCCTAGCGACAGCGGCTTACAATGCGGGGCCACATCGTGTGAAGCAGTGGATGCCCAATGAATCGATGCCTCTCGATGCCTGGGTGGCCTCAATTCCCTTTACTGAGACTCGAAATTACGTTCAACGTGTACTCTCCGCACAAGTGATCTACGAGTGGCGCTATACTGGTGCGATGACGCGGTTGGAATCAGTCGCCGCATCGCAAATTACGAAAAAGGAATAACCCATGGATTGGCTAGTCCAAGTCGAACAGGGCTCACTTGGCCTTGGCGCCTTGATCGTGCTGCTATCATTTGCGCTCTATATCAAGCGAACAGGTGATTTCAAAGCCGTCATCTTTTTCTGGCAGAAACGTCTCGAGTTGACTCGCCAGGAATTTGTCGTGAACCGGATTGGTCTTGGTTTAATGATCTTAGGTGTCGTTGTGCGGCTTGTTTACCACACCTTCTTTATCGGGGCCTGAAGATGTCTGATTCAAACACCACACCGTCATTTGAAGCCAAACTCTCAGAGCTTGAAGCGCTTGTCCGCCAAATGGAACAAGGGTCCATGCCACTGGATACCTCACTGGAAGCCTTTGAAAAAGGCGTCAAGTTGGCGAAAGAATGTCATGCGATCCTCGATACGGCCTCTCAGAAAGTCACTGAAATCAAACAGTCTGGCGAAGAAGCGCCTTTTGATCCGGAGGCCTGAACGCATTGGATCAAGATTGGCTCGACCACATCCGAATTCGGATCGATGCAGCATTAGACCATGCACTTGGCGCCCATTTGGGCGACTCAAAGCTCTTAGAGGCCGCCAGATATA
Source organism: Gammaproteobacteria bacterium (assembly GCA_024640985.1). GTDB lineage: Bacteria > Pseudomonadota > Gammaproteobacteria > Pseudomonadales > Litorivicinaceae > HIMB30. The sequence goes on along the minus strand of JAHEDY010000024.1, from coordinate 21,475 downwards.
GCGTCCTTCGGGGTGGTAAGCGTTTGCGTCCGGCATTGGTCTATGCAGCAGCCGAAGCAGTCGATGCCTCCCAAGATGCAGCAGACGCAGCTGCGATCTCAGTTGAACTGCTCCACGCCTACTCACTCATCCATGATGATTTACCCGCCATGGATGATGACGCATTGCGCCGAGGTCAACCCACAACGCACATCGCCTTTGATGAGGCGACCGCTATTTTGGCGGGTGATGCACTGCAAGCGCTGGCCTTTTCCATTCTTGGACAAGACGATTCGCGAACCAATGCCGTCCGCGTGAAACAACTCAGGCTCTTAGGTGACGCTGTGGGTTTTCAAGGAATGGCCTTGGGACAAGCCATCGATTTGGAATCGGAAGGCAAAGCAGTCTCTCTCGATGCCTTAAAGGCGATGCATGCGAAAAAAACCGGTGCACTAATCACTGCCAGTCTGCTCATGGGAGCAGCCTGTGGCGAAGCTAGCGATTCCGATTGGGATGCACTAACACAAGCCGGTGAAGCGATCGGTTTAGCGTTTCAGATCCAGGATGACATTCTCGATGAGACCGTTTCGACAGAAACGCTAGGAAAGACACAAGGTCGCGACCAAATGCTCGGTAAATCGACTTTTCCAAGTTTGATGGGCATCGAAGCCAGTGAACAAGAAGCCTCTGCATTAGTCGAAATTGCCATCAACGCCCTTGCGCAGATCGACAAAGACACCACCATGTTAGAAACATTAGCGCGATTAAGCGTGGAGCGAACGAATTAATGCCATCCATGAAACTCTTCCACACCATCCCGGGTGAACACCCGAGTATTCCATTATTGGAAGGCATCAACTCACCGTATGATCTGCGTTCGTTACATCGAGACCAACTGCGGCAGGTAGCCGATGAGCTGAGAGAGTATCTTCTTTACTCGGTTAGCATCTCAGGGGGCCACTTTGGGGCGGGACTTGGAGTGGTCGAACTGACTGTGGCCTTGCATTTCTGTCTGGACACACCCTTTGACCAACTGGTTTGGGATGTTGGTCATCAGGCCTACCCACACAAAGTCCTGACCGGCCGTCGTGAACAGCTCACAACCATCCGAAAAGAAGGAGGCCTTGCGGCCTTCCCAGATCGCAAAGAAAGCCCATACGATACCTTTGGCGTTGGACACTCGAGTACTTCTATTAGTGCAGCCTTAGGAATGGCGCTGGATGCGAAAATCAATCAATCCAGTCGTCGGCATGTCGCGGTCATTGGTGATGGCGCGTTAACGGCAGGTCTTGCTTTTGAAGCGCTCAACCATGCTGCGAGTGAAAAAGCCAATCTCCTTGTGATCCTCAATGATAACGACATGTCCATTTCAAGAAATGTCGGTGGCATTCGGGATTACCTCGCCAAACTCCTGTCATCCAAAGCCTATACACGAAGCCGTGATGAAGCCCGGAAACTGCTTGAGCCCCTACCGCCACTGGCTCAATTTGCCAAAAAGACCGAAGAGCATCTCAAAGGAATGGTCAGCCCAGCCACACTCTTTGAAGAGATTGGGTTTAACTACATAGGCCCCATCGATGGCCATGACATCACAGGTCTTGTCACCACATTGCAGAATATGAAGGACCTTCCTGGGCCACAGTTCCTCCATGTGGTCACACAAAAAGGCTGCGGTTTTGTGCCCGCCGAAGATGATCCCATTAAATATCACGCGATCGGAAAACTGAAAGCCAAATCAGACTCCGAAGCAACACCGAAACCAACCTACTCGAATATTTTTGGCCAGTGGTTATGTGACATGGCCGAACAGGATTCACGACTGGTTGGCATCACGCCTGCCATGCGCGAAGGCTCTGATCTGATCGAATTCTCGAATCGATTCCCTGATCGTTACTATGATGTTGCCATTGCCGAACAACACGCAGTCTGCCTTGGTGCAGGATTGGCTACACAAACCAGCAAACCTGTTATTGCCATTTACTCCACCTTCTTGCAGCGCGCCTATGATCAGGTCATTCATGATGTCTGTGTGCAAGGGTTGGATGTCACCTTCGCCATTGATCGAGCAGGCCTGGTTGGTGAAGACGGGCCAACACATGCTGGTGTCTATGACTACGCATATTTACGAACGCTTCCTGAAATCATCATTGCAGCACCCTCCAGTGAGGCCGAGTGCCGCTTACTCCTCTCAACCTGCTATCAACATCCAGGCCCAGCCGCTGTGCGCTACCCGCGAGGCCAGGGGCCTGGTGAATACCCAGATGGCAGCCTCAACACCGTCGATGTCGGAAAGGCAGTCGTTCGTCGTGAAGGACAATCTGGAATCGTCATCTTAGGCTTTGGATCGCGCGTTTTTGCAGCGCTCGAAGCAGGCGACACCTTGGATGCCACAGTCATTGACATGCGCTGGGTCAAACCACTCGATGAGGAGACTTTAAGACAACATGCCGACGCCAAACTCATCGTCACAGTCGAAGAACATCAGCGTATGGGTGGCGCAGGATCTGCAGTTGGTGAATTTTACGTGGATCAAGGCTTCTCAGTCGCCTTACTCAGCTTAGGCCTTCCTGATCGATTTGAAGCCCACGGTAAGCCTGAAGCGATGCTTGAGCGCGTCGGACTCGATGCTCGCGGCATCACCGCCGCGATTGTCGACCGGCTTAGCTGAAGTTTTCAGATTGACTCAGTAAGTGACCGAGTCGATTGAGTTTGGTTTTCAGATAGTTCTGATTATGCGGCGTCAGACCCGTCTCGATCGAGTGCCGTTTCACCACTGAAATCCCGAGTGACTCCAGTGCCTCAACTTTTCTTGGGTTATTAGTCAGTAATTCGACTTCGGTCACACCAAAATGATGCAACATCGGTCCAACAATCGAATAATCACGCTGGTCTGGTGCAAAGCCTAGGGCTTCATTGGCGTCCACAGTATCTGCCCCTTCATCCTGCAAATGATAGGCACGAATTTTATTGAGAAGACCGATACCCCGACCTTCCTGGCGCAAATACAAGATCATCCCTGAGCCTTTCGCCGCAACAGCCGCCATGGCATGCTCCAACTGCGCACCACAATCACAGCGTTGAGAAAACAGCGCATCGCCCGTCAAACACTCCGAATGCACCCGGATCAATACAGGTTGTTCATGGCCTGGATCGCCCATCACCAGACACACATGCTCCTTCCCAGATTCGGTTTCCCTAAATCCGTGCATGTCGAAGGTGCCCCATTGAGTCGGGAGTTGGCAATTGTCGATGTGTTCGATGGTCATGGTCTTATCCTGAGTGGCCGCTAAGCATACCAAAGACCAGCGCAAGAATAAGAACATATCCGCCCGCGACTACGTCATCCATCAAAACACCCCAGGCACCGGGGATATGTCGTTCACACCAAGAGACAGCCCAAGGCTTGGCAATGTCGAACACTCGAAAACCGATAAAGCCAACGAAAAGACCGAGCCCCACAGATGTTTCTGTAAAGGCATTGATGCCAAAGGCGGCGAGCCACATACCGGCCCATTCATCAATGACGATCTGACCGTGATCAGGCTCCCCAAGTCGACGGCCAGCCTCAGGAATACTCCAGATCGACAGCGCACAAAGCGTGATAAAACCAAGGCCCCAAACGAGCAATGACGCATCCCAAACCACGACCAGCAAAGGCAGAACGCCGAGCGTTCCAGTGGTCCCTGGAGCTTTCGGAGACAACCCGCTCCCAAGCCCAACGGCAACCCAGAATTTCAGTTGATTCATCGGCTATGATCCCATCCCAACTGCCAAGATTCAGGCAGTGGCTGTCCATCCAAGAGGATGGATTCATTCTCTGGTTGCACAACCAGACCAATACGATGCCCACCTTCAGGGACTCGCGCCGTCGATGGAATCGATGCTAAGAGACAATAATCATCACCGCCGGTTAGTGCATATTCGAGTGCTGTTTGAGTACCCAATCGATCGACTAAATCCGCACATAGCGGAATCATCTTAGATTGCAGTTTGATCGACGCCGGTTTTTTCGCGCGCTCGACCAAATGCATGAGATCCTGACAGAGGCCATCAGAAATATCGATCATGGCGCTCGCCACATTACGTAACGCAATGCCGAAATCGAACTGCGGTTCAGGACGCCAATAGCGCTCCGCCCAAAGCGCATGATCGGCTTGAGTGTTTTGCAGGACGTCGAGGTAGGCTCGCGCACCACCTAAGTCTGGTCCAAATAGCCACAGATCATCGCCTGGCTTTAAGCCTTGTCGACTAACCGCCATCCCTTTCGGCACATCCCCAATCACAGTGATGTGGGCACTCAAGGGCCCTTTGGTTGTATCACCCCCGATGAGATCAACACCAAAGCGCACACACAACTGATGGAAACGCTGGGCAAAATGCTCCACCCAACCGACCTCGAGTGTTGGCAAACTTAATGACAGTAAAACATACCGTGGAGTCGCACCCATCGCGGCTAGATCACTCAACCCTCGACCGATGAGCCGAGCAGCAAATCCATCTGGCGGACAGAGATCCGGGACATGACGGCCAGCAATGACAGAATCCACAGAGACCACCGTCTCACAATTCAGTCGCGGAGAAAAAACCGCGGCATCATCACCATTATCAAGAATCACGGAAGGATCCAGAGCATCCCTCTGAAAGTAGGTTTGAATCAGTTCAAACTCGTTCACGAGACCCGTGTGCTTGAACTTCAATCGCCCGTGCGTTCACAGCAAGCTGATCAAGAACACCGTTGACGAATTTATGACCATCGGTGGCACCAAACTTCTTACTCAATGCCACCGCTTCAGAAATCACCACTCGAAATGGAATATCAATGCGATAAGACAACTCATAGGCACCGAGCAGCAGAATATTGCGCTCAATAGGCGTCAAATCAGAAAATTCACGCGATAAATAGGGCTTTAACGCATCCACCAACGTGTCATGATTCAGATCAATAGCCGATAAAGCATCATGAAAAAAAGCGGTATCGGCACGCTTCAGATCATGATCCGCCCGAAACATGGCGACCACCTGAGTCAGCGGATAACCGGAGAGTTCCCACTGATAGAGCGCTTGAATGATCGCTTCGCGCGCTCGGTGGCGCTGTGAAGCCGTCGGCTGAGCCGACTGTGTCTCACTCACTGATCTGTCTCAGTACCGAGACCATTTCAATCGCAACCAATGCCGCTTCTGCGCCCTTATTCCCCGCTTTGGTGCCCGCTCGCTCAATCGCTTGCTCGATGGTATCAACGGTTAACACACCAAATGCACAAGGAACACCGGTGTCCATCTGCACCTTGTTCAAGCCACTGGCAGACTCGCCGGCAACATAATCAAAATGCGGCGTGGATCCGCGAATCACCGCACCCAAGGCAATGATCGCATCAACGTCGCCCTTCTCAGCCACTGCCTGAGCAGCAAGTGGGATTTCATAAGCCCCAGGGACACGAATCACGGTGATGTTGTCCTCATCCACTCCATGACGCACCAACGCATCAACTGCGCCTTCAACTAACGAGTCCACCACAAACTGGTTAAACCGTCCAACCACGATGGCATAGCGGCCGTCGGCTTCTGTGTATTGTCCTTCAATCATTTGCATGGGTTTACCCCTCGTATTCCACATATTCCACAACCTCAAGCTCAAAACCCGAGATTGCGCTGAATTTCATTGGCGTCGATAACAAACGCATTTTACCCACATTCGCATGTTTCAAGATTTGCGAACCCGTCCCAACTGTTAAATACGGAACCAATCGTGTACCAGGCTTCGGTAAGGTATCACCTACATACTGGGCCAACCGTTCTTCAATCGGCTCATCGCCACGATTCTCCAAGATCACCACCACACCTTCTCCGGCATCGGCAACCATTTTCAATGCTTGCGGTAATGGCCAACTGCCACGACCCTGCCAAGACACTTGCACCAAATCGCGTAACGTATCCGGAACATGCACCCGAACCAAACAGGGCCGATCCGGCGAGGGCTGCCCCTTAATTAAACACAGATGAGTACCACCTAAGATCTGATCCTGGAACATCTGCAAACGGAAGGGGCCAAACTCAGTCTCAATAGCTTCTTCACGAACCATTTCAACGGTCGTCTCAGTGGTCGCTCTGTACTGAATTAAATCTGCGATGGTTCCAATGGCAAGCCCGTGAGCCTCGGCAAAGGCCTCCAATTCTGGACGACGCGCCATGGAGCCGTCGTCATTCATGATTTCACAAATCACGGCTGCAGGTTCAAGACCAGCCAGGCGTGCTAAATCACAACCCGCTTCGGTATGACCTGCGCGCATTAATACGCCACCCGGCCGTGCCTGAACCGGGAAAATATGTCCAGGCTGGACCAAATCACTGGGTCTTGCATTGGCGGCAACAGCCGCCTGAACGGTCCGAGCACGGTCAGCAGCACTGATGCCTGTTGTCACGCCTTCGGCCGCTTCAATACTGACGGTAAATGCTGTCTTATGCCGTTCGGTGTTCTCAACCACCATGGGTGGGAGACCAAGCTGACGACACCGAGACTCAGTCAGGGTCAAACAAATCAGACCACGGGCATGCCTGGCCATGAAGTTAATCTGTTCCGGCGCGCAATGCGCCCCAGCCAACACCAGATCGCCTTCATTTTCGCGATCCTCATCATCCATCAGGATGACCATTTTTCCGGCGCGGATATCAGCAATCAATGTTTCGACAGATGCCAAAGCCATGTTATGCGCTTGTCCTTAGTGTCCAGTCCATTCGAAGATCATCACCCACCGCACGGATCTCCTGAATCAAAACGTCTGGCGCATCGGCCAGTTGTGCGGGGGCGACATCATACAGGGATCGCGCGGACCGCCCAAGGAGTTTCGGTGCGAGATAGAGAACGCCCTGATCCACCAAACCTTGGTTGATCAATGATCCACCCAAGGTCGCGCCTGCCTCAACCAATACCTCGTTGACCCCTCGCTCTGCCAAGGACAACAAGACCGCACGAACATCGATTCGACCGTCCACCAGTGGTGTGACCCATCGTTCGATCCGACCGGACTCATATTGCGGATGGGGGTAATCATCGCCGGTCACCCACACAATCGGTCCCTCTGCATCAAATAACGCACCTGTCTTAGGGAGGCGTCCGTGAGTATCGAGAATCACCCGAAACGGCTGAAGGGGCTCGACACCCTCAGGCAGCCGGATCTCAGACTCCTCAAAACGGACTGTGAGTCTCGGATCATCCTTCAACACCGTCTCAATCCCAGTCATCAATGCCTGACACCGTGCGCGCAGCTGCTGAACATCTCGTCTCGCCTCTACTCCTGTAATCCATTGCGATTCACCATCCGCCATCGCGGTCTTCCCATCAAGACTCGCAGCCGACTTCAACCACACATAGGGTCTTTCTTTAGTCATCCGTGAAATAAATCCAGGGTTCAATCGACGAGCCTCTGCTTCATAAAGCCCAACCGCGACTTCAATGTTGGCCTTGCGTAACCGAGCAAGTCCTTGTCCGGCAACCAATGGATTCGGATCCTCCATCGCCACAACCACGCGAGAAACGCCGGCTTGAATCAAAGCGTCAACGCAGGGACCCGTCTTTCCAACATGGGAACATGGCTCTAAAGTCACGACACAGGTCGACCCCTGCAATGACGCGCCTTTCGCTTCTCGAATTGCTTCAATTTCCGCATGCGGCAGACCCGGAGCGCGATGAAAACCCTCGGCAATGATTTCCTTCCCTTGGATCAAACAGGCTCCCACCCGAGGATTTTCTCCAGTGGAGTAGAGCCCCTGAGTGGCCAATAACAACGCTCGGCGCATCGCCAAACGCTCGAGATCACGATACTCACTCATCCGATAATTTCTCGATCTCACCGATAAATTCTGTCACATCACTGAAGCTTCGATAGACCGACGCAAAACGCACATAAGCAACCTGGTCGAGGGCCTTCAACTCACGCATCACGTGATCACCAATTCGCCGAGACTCAATTTCTTTATCAGACTCTGACTGCAGCGCACGCTTGATTCGCTGGATACAGGCATCAATCTGCACGGTGCTGACAGGTCGTTTTTCCAGCGCCCGGATAAGACCCCTGCGTAATTTGTCTTCATCAAAGTTCTCGCGTTGCCCATTACTTTTGACGATGCGTGGCATTACCAGCTCCGCACTCTCATAGGTGGAAAATCGCTGATCACAGGCTGGGCAAACACGACGGCGGCGAATCTGTGAACCTTCCGCATGCAATCGTGAATCAATGACTTTGGTATCTAGCGCTTGGCAGAACGGACAGCGCATTACACTCGCTCCTCATAAGCACGGGAGGCTTCTAGAACTCCACGCCGATGTTGAAAATCGTACAATAAGACCCCGGTTGCAACACTGACATTGAGGCTTTCAATATGTCCAGGCATCGGGATTGCGACCAGCGCATCACAGACCTCCCGGGTCAACCGGCGCAACCCACCACCTTCGGATCCCATGACCAAAACCATTGGTCCTTGATGAGCTGCTGCATCTAGTCCGACGGTCGACTCACCGGCTGCACCAACAACCCAAAAGCCTTCGTTTTGCAGCGTTCGCAAACAGCGCGCGAGGTTTGTCACTTTCACCACAGGAATCAGTTCACTCGCACCCGATGATGTTTTTCTTGCCACTTGGTTTAACGGCGCGGAATGATCTTTAGGAACCACCACGCAGGCTGCACCAAAAGCTTCTGCAGAACGAAGACAGGCGCCGAAGTTATGCGGATCTGTCACGCCATCCAGAACCAGTATCAAGGGGTTATCCAAACCATCCAAAAGAATCGGCAAGGCATTTTCAGGCTCCATGTCACGCGGTTTAGTAAAGGCAATCACGCCCTGATGATTAGTCTCACTGGAGAGAGCCTCATCAAAATCACGCGAGGCCACCTCAACCACACGAACACCTTGGGATTTCGCGGTCATCACCACATCTTTCACACGATGTTCGTTGGCGCCGTCACGGATCCAGACTTCAGAGACACGATCTTGCTTCAATACCACTCGGACAGGATGCATTCCCGAAACGGCGACCTGACCCGGATTGTCTTGTTTTTTCGACGGCTTTCGTCGATGTTGACTCATCGGCGCTTCTTCCCTGATTTTTTCGAACGATCCTTCGGTTGACTCTTCCCCGGGATCTTTCCTTCCTTCAACCGCGATCTCACACTGGACTTTCTTGGTCGACCGACCGGGCCATCACCTGCAAGCGCAAAATCAATTCGACGCGCATCAAGATCTACCCGCGCCACTTTGACTCGCACGGAATCTGCCAAGCGGAATACCTGATGCGTGCGCTCACCGGTCAGCGTATGTTGTTGTTCACTGAACACCCAATAATCGGCAGGCAACTGGGTCACATGCACCATCCCTTCCACGAAGAGCGCATCGAGAAGAATAAACAGACCAAAGCCCGCCACACCGGTAATGGTGCCTTGATACTCTTCGCCCAACTTTTCACGCATAAACTGGCACTTTAGCCATTGTCCCACGTCGCGACTGGCTTCATCAGCCCGCCGCTCGGTCATCGAACAATGCTCACCCAAAGCCACCATACGTTGCATATCTGGTAACCCGTCTCGAACCAAGTGCGCAGCATCATCCTGTGCACCGGTTTGCACGATCCGCTTTAACAGTCGATGCACGGTTAAATCCGGATAGCGACGAATGGGTGAGGTGAAATGGGTGTAATGATCGTAAGACAAGCCAAAATGGCCAATATCCGGGTCAGGTGCGTATTTCGCTTGCTGCATCGAGCGAAGGATCATCGCCTGAATCAATGCAAAATCCGGACGTGCGTGGGCTTGCTCAAGCAAGCTTTGATAATCCGATGGTTCGGGTTTCACGCCACCACCCAAGCCCAAGGCCATCGATCCTAAAAATTGTCGTAATGCAGCCAACCGCTCATCACTCGGTCCCTCGTGAATCCGATACAACGTTGGCAATTTAAACTTCTTCAAGCACCGGGCAGCAGCCACGTTAGCCGCGAGCATGCACTCTTCAATAAGCTTATGAGCCTCCAAACGCTCACGCGGCACAACACCCGTGATTTTGCCTTTTTCATCAAAACTGAATTTCGGCTCAACAGAATCGAAATCGAGTGCACCGCGATCTTCTCGAGCAGAACGCAGGACCTGATACAGCGAATACAGATCAGCCACGTTCTGTGCCACAGCATTTGAACTGAAACGTCCCGTTTTCTGAATCGCCGTCGCCAGAGCCTCAGGCGAATGATGATCGGCGGAAACCGCATCCAATGCGTCCTGCACTTGGTTGTAGGTGAGTCGTTGCTGAGATTGGAAGACCACCTCGTGGAAGCGGTATTTGGTCACCCGACCTGTCGAGGCGATCTCAAGACACACAGCCAGCGCCAATCGATCCACATGCGGATTCAATGAACACAGCCCATTTGAGAGTGTCTCCGGAAGCATCGGAATCACTTCACTTGGGAAATACACCGAAGTCCCGCGCTCAATGGCAGTCTGATCCAGAGGTGAATTGTCCGTCACATAGTGGGCGACATCAGCAATAGCGACCCAAAGCGTCCAGCCATTTTTGCCACGCGGAGTTGCGCAAACAGCGTCATCAAAATCCTTGGCATCCTCACCATCAATTGTGACAAACGGCAGATCCCTGAGATCCAACCGAGAATTGGCGGTCTGTGCATCAATGGTATCGCCGAAGGCTTCGGCTTGTGCCATTGCTTCCTCAGCGAATTGATACGGCAGATCATGAGTCCGGACCGCGACTTGAACCTCAATGCCTGGATCAGATGCGGCACCGACGACATCAACAATGTGCCCGACTGGTTGACGGTTAGACTCAGGGAAATGATCGAGTTCGACCACTACAAACTGACCAAATTTCGCGCCATTGAGTTGATGATCAGGAATTAAAATTTCGTGCAGAAATCGATCATCTTCGGGTGTTACAAACTGAACGCCGGCCTGTTCACGCAACCGGCCGATAATCCGCTGATGGGTGCGTTCGAGCACCTCAACAATCCGAGCTTCACGTTTACTTTTCGAATGCCGTGACGGTGGCATCACAGCAACCAAAACCCGATCTCCGTGAAACACTTTGCGCATTTGGCGATCGTGCAGATATAACGTATCGCTCCCTTCATCCGGCTCAAAAAACCCGAATCCATCACGATGCGCAACGACACGACCCGATAAGAGCCCAGCACGATCGACCAAAACGTATCGACCAATCCGATCCGTAATCACCTGGCCATCCCGACACATCGCAGCAAGCCGCGCAAATAATCCATCGCGATTCTCTTCAATGGTCTTCGTTAATACGGCTAATTCCTCATAATCCAGAGGGCGACCCGCCTCTTCAAGCAACTCCAAAAGCCACTTCCTTGAGGCAACCGGGTTCTCGTATCGGGATGCTTCAGCATCTCCATAGGGATCAGACATAGTTTCTCCTTTCAATGCCTGCAATAATGAGGTTCGATCTAACGGAAGTCACGCATCGCTTGAAATAACATGAGCAAAAGAAAACTCACGCGTCAGCAGGCGTGGCGCATCGAAAAAATTCAGAAAGAGCGTCTCGACCGAGCCTCACGGCACAAAGTACAGGTCGAGGATTTGCTCGAATCAGGCGCTCTTGGTCAAGAACAGGCCGGCCGGGTTGTCGCACGATTTGGCAAACAAGTCGAAGTCGTTGCTGTGGACGGCCTTGGCCAACCGATCGCCGAACCGGTCCGTTGCCACCTGCGCGCTAACTTATCATCGCTCGTCACCGGCGACCAGGTCGTCTTCCAAACCACCGATGATGCTGGCATCGTCACTGCCTGCGAACCACGCAGAAACGTCCTTGAACGTCCAGATTCGCGCGGTGTCATCAAGGCAATGGCGGCCAATATCGACCAACTGGTGATCGTCACCGCCTTGGAACCTGCACCGCAACCGGAGCTTCTCGACCGATATTTGGTGGCGACAGAAGTTGCTGGGATTCCGCCATTAATTGTGATGAATAAAGTGGATCTACTGCGTCAGTCTGAAGTGAACCGAAATTTCTTAGCAGCAATCAAAAATCTCTATGAGATCATCGGTTACACAGTCGTCGAAGCCACCACGAAAGAAACCGGTGGTCTTGATGAACTCTCCAAACACTTAATCAACAAAAGCTCCGTATTTATTGGTCAATCCGGTGTCGGAAAATCAAGCCTGGTTCAAGCGCTTCTGCCTGACGAACAAATCCGAGTCGGGCATTTGCATCAACAAACAAGGCTCGGCCGACACACCACCTCAACGGCACGCCTTTATTCCTACGCCGAAGGTGGCTCCATTATTGATTCACCTGGAATTCGGGATTTTGGACTAGAACAGATTTCGAGGACGGACGTCGAACAGGGCTTCATTGATATCCGGGAATTTTCTGATCAATGCCGTTTTCGTGATTGCAGACATCGCCAAGAGCCCGGCTGCGCTGTGATCGATGCGGTGCAGAAAGGCAAATTGTCGAAACGACGTCTTGAATCCTTTTACCGCATTCTCGATACCTTAAGCGGAGGAAACGCATGAGTCTGATGCAGAATCTCAACACACTGATTCAATATGGCCTCCCTGGCCACATGCTTTCGCGCGCGGTTGGTCAACTGGCCTTCTGCGAAATTCCACAGGTGAAAAATACACTGATTCAACAGTTCATTAAGCGCTTTGACATTCAGATGGAGGAGGTCGCCGAGCCCTCTCTCGATGCCTATCCACATTTTAATGCGTTTTTCACACGTGCGTTGAAAGCCGGCATTCGACCACTCGCTGGCCGTGAGCAGATCGCCTCACCAGCCGATGGCACCGTCTTCAGTGGCGGACAACTCTCGGGCGACACGCGGCTCACCGCAAAGGGGCATCATTTTGCATTAGCTGAATTATTTGGAGGTCATGAGTACGACAAGACCTATCAGGAAGGTCACTACCTGACGATCTATTTGTCTCCCAAGGACTATCATCGGGTGCATTGTCCAATCGATGCCGAACTTAAACACATGGTTCACGTACCGGGGCGATTGTTCTCGGTCAATGAATCGACGACCACGACCATCCCGGCGGTCTTTGCCCGAAATGAACGTGTCATCCTGCACTTCAAAAGCGAGTACGGACCCTTCTGCATGGTCTTAGTTGGTGCGATGTTGGTCGCTTCGGTTGAAACGCCATTTGCGGGATTAATTACCCCGCCAGGTCGCGGTGTCACCGAGTGGAATTATCATCGTGGGCCGCATCACAAATTTGCTCAGGGCGATGAAGTGGGGCGCTTCCAATACGGCTCGACCGTCATCACGGTCCTGCCACCGTCCATGAAAGGATTTAGCTCAGCAATCACAGACGGACAGTCTGTCAAAATGGGTGAGTCACTCGGGCAACTCTAGGTTGCCCGAGCAATCCAATTATTTTCCAGTTGGATCCTTGAGATACCGGAAGAAGTCAGACTCAGGATCGATCACCAGCAAATCTTCTTTGCCAGCAAAGGAATCCTTATAGGCTTGAATCGATCGGTGGAATGAGTAGAACTCAGGATCCTGATTGTAGGCGGTCGCGTAGATCTCAGCCGCAATCGCATCCCCTTCACCTCGGATCTGTTCCGCTTCACGATAAGCATTCGCCTCGATCACCGTATTTTGACGATCAGCATCAGCTTCAATCCCTTCGGCCAACTCTCGACCACGCGAGCGATGATCGCGAGCTTCACGCTCACGCTCTGTGCTCATCCGTGAATACACCGCATTGGACACTTCAGGGGGAAGATCAATCCCTTTCACCCGGACATCCAACACGTGAATTCCCAACTCATTGAGCGCAATATCATCGAGCTCTTTGGTAATTTCTGCCATCAGCGCATCACGCTCACCGGAAACAACCTCATAGACAGTCCGCTCACCAAACTTGTTCCGCAATCCGTTATCAACCCGGGACGCCAGCAGACTATTTGCTGAAAATTCATCACCACCTGTCGCGGTGTAGTACTTTCCAGCATCAGCAACCCGCCATTTGACGAACGAATCAACAATCAAGGCTTTCTTTTCAGCCGTTAAATACCGTTGCGGACTGGAATCTAAGGTAATCAACCGTGACTCAAAACGACGCACATCGTTCACTACCGGAATCTTGAAGTGTAATCCTGGCTGGATATCGGTCGATACCACCTCACCAAACTTCAACAGTACAGCTCGCTCACGTTCGTTCACTACGTACAAGGAATTGGACACAATGGCCAAAAGAACCACCAATCCAATCAGAATGCTCATTTGACGTCCTGACATTAGCGGATACTCCCTCTTTGTGAATCATCGGTTTGACGCGAGCGAAGCTCTTGGATGACCTGGTCAGTCAATGACCGAATATCACCAGGCGTCATGCCAGCGCCAGACTGTTGCACCGAAGACGATGAACCGCGATTCTGGTTAGCAATCGAAGGGGCAGCCTGGGTTGCGATCCGATCCAACGGCAGATACATGATGTTCGAGCCGGAACCCACATCCACCATGACCTTTGAGGAGCGCTGCATCACTTCCTGAACCGCATCGATGTAGAGACGCTGACGTGTAACGTCAGGTGCCTTGCGATACTCAGCCAGAAGTTTCAAGAAACGGTCGGCCTCACCTTGAGCTCTCGCGACGACTTGTTCGCGATAAGCATTCGCTTCTTCGAGCACCCGTTGTGCACGACCACGCGCTTCTGGAATCACACCATTAGAATACGCTTCTGCTTGGTTTTTGAGACGCTGCTCATCTTCTCGCGCTTTGATCACGTCATCGAAAGCCGCTTGCACCTGGCTGGGTGGTTGGCTGTTTTCCAAGTTCACTTTCACAACCCGAAGGCCCGCGACGTAATTATCGAGATATTCCTGTAGACGCACCTGCACATCACCACCAAGCGCTTCACGACCCTCAGAGATCACCGCAGTCATCTCAGCTGAACCCACCACATGGCGAACGGCCGAATCGGTTGCGTGCGTCAGTGTGACTTCAGGCTCACGGACGTTCAGCAAGAAATCCCGTGGATTTGAAATCACATACTGAACCGCCAGTGTCACATCCACGATGTTCTCGTCTTCGGTCAGCATCACTCCTTGCGACGTATGCGTCCGAACTCGAGTCACGTTGATATTGTTCACCTCGTCAATTACGGGCGCATTCCAGCGAAGACCTGGAGTCTTCGTCTCTAAAAACTGACCGAAACGCAGAACAACAGCCCGCTCTTGTTCGTCGACCTTGTAAAGACCGAGCGCACCGTAGGCCACAAGTGCGATGACCGCCAACACCCCCACTATCTTTCCGGAAAACTCAAATCCGGGACCATCGCCTGAATCTGAACCACCGCCAGAACCGCCCGACTTCCCGAAGAGTCCACCGAGGCCCTGTTGCAGTTTCTTTACGACTTCGTCAAGGTCAGGTGGACCTTGATTATTTCGGTTACCGCCACCCCAGGGGTCGCGGCCATTATTTCCGGGCTCATTCCAAGCCATGGAGACTCCTTAGCCAAATTAATGAAACACTGCACCTATCATAGGGGCAGTGATCAGCTTTTCCACCGTTAAATGATCAGTGTTGCAAGATTTGTGAAAGGAACAATTGAGTCCTGTCATTTTGAGGGTTGTTGAAGAACTCTTCAGGCTCATTTTGCTCAACAATCTGACCGCCATCCATAAAGATCACGCGGTTAGCAACTTTACGAGCAAAACCCATTTCGTGAGTCACACAAAGCATCGTCATGCCATCTTCAGCAAGACCAACCATGACATCCAACACTTCTGCAATCATCTCGGGGTCGAGCGCAGATGTTGGCTCATCAAACAGCATCACGCGAGGGTTCATGCAGAGTGACCGAGCGATCGCAACACGCTGTTGCTGACCACCAGACAACTGCCCCGGATACTTATTGGCTTGCTCGGGGATTTTCACTCGCTCAAGATATTGCATCGCAATCTCTTCGGCTTCCCGCTTGGGCGTTTTCCGCACCCAAATTGGAGCCAGTGTGCAGTTTTCCAACACCGTCAAATGTGGGAATAAGTTGAAGTGCTGAAACACCATTCCAACTTCACGACGAATATCGTTGATGTGTTTGGTATCGTCAGTTAGTTCAATTCCATCCACCACGATTGACCCTTCTTGGTGAGTTTCCAAGCGGTTGATGCAGCGAATCAGTGTCGACTTACCAGACCCTGATGGTCCGCAAATGACGATCCGTTCGCCACGCTTCACATCCAAATCGATATCTTTCAGAACATGAAATTGCCCGTACCATTTGTTCAGGCCATCAATGGTGATAATGCTTTCACCGAGTTCGGCCGGTGCCATCTGTGTATCGGTGGTCATCTTAATTTCTCCGATTGGTATCGAGTTTGCGCTCAAGGTTTTGGCTGTATCGCGACATGCCATAACAAAACGCCCAGTAAACAAATCCAGCAAACAAAAAGGCTTCGATGTCGTAACCCTTCCACTCCATCGAGCGCGCTGTGGTCTGCGCCATATTCAAAAGATCCAATAAGCCAATGATCGAAACCAGCGACGTGTCTTTAAACAGCGCAATAAAGGTATTCACAATGGAAGGAATCGAAATCTTCAATGCCTGCGGCAGGGTGATAAATACCGTACGCCGCCAGTACCCCAAACCGAGTGCCATCGCCGCTTCAGATTGACCCTTCGGAATCGCAGCCAATCCTCCACGCACCGCTTCGGCTGTGTACGCCGACTGGAACAGCGTAATTCCGATCATCGCCCGCACGACTTTATCGAACTCAACACCGGCTGGGAAAAACAGAGGCAACATGACCGAGGCCATGAATAAAATTGTGATGAGCGGTGTTCCGCGCCAAAATTCGATGTAGATCACACACATCGATCGAATCACAGGTAACTCAGACCGTCGACCCAGCGCTAACAAGATCCCGATTGGCAACGCCAACAAGATGCCGACGAAGGCGAGCGCGAACGTTAAAAGAAACCCGCCCCATTGCGTGGTGTTGGATTGTGAAATTCCGAAATATCCACCGTAAACGACGAAGTAAAAGACCACAGGGAATACACCCAACAATGCGATCGTTAACCACTTCTTCCCCGGCGTTTTCTCAAACAGTAGCGGCAATAGCAACGCGAAAAACAAGATGAAAATCAGCGTTGGCCGCCATAATTCGTCTGGATTTGACGCGAAATAGAGACCAAACAAGATCTGCTCAAGACGCACATTGATGAACGTCCAGCATGCTCCCGCCGCATTGGCTTCACACACCGATCGATCAGAGCCCGTCCAATTTGCGTTAATCAACGCCCATTCGACAAAGGGTGGGACGTAACTGAAAAATAAATAGAAAAACACCAAGGTGGCGATGGAGCTTCCAATCGAACCAAACAGGTTGTCTCGCACCCAAGCAATGGGGCCGACGGCACTGCTGGGAGGGGCTCGATCAGGTGCAGGAACGAAGGTTTTTACATCAGCCATCTTATCGCTCCGTCAACTGAATACGCTTGTTGTACCAGTTCAGTACAAAAGAGGTGAATAAACTCAAACATTCATAGACAGCCACAGTCATTCCGATAATCACCAGGGCCTGCCCCGTCTGGTTGAGCGTAATTCCCGCCCATACAGCAACCAATTCCTCGTAACCCACGGCAACTGCCAATGAAGAGTTCTTTGTCAAATTCAGATATTGGCTGATGGTTGGCGGGATGATGACCCGAAGTGCTTGCGGAATAGTCACCAAGCGCACAGTGTCTTTGCGAGACAAACCAAGTGCATGCGATGCCTCAGTCTGACCGTGCGACACCGATTGAATGCCAGCACGCACGTTTTCAGCAATAAATGCTGCCGTATAGAGCGTCAGTGCAAACCATAAAGAGAATAAGGGTAATGGAAGCTGCCCACCCCCTTTAAAGTTAAATCGACCCAAGACTGGCTCATCAAAGATCAATGGCGAACCGGCGATGAGATACAGGAGATAACCACCACCAATGATGGCACCCAGAGAGATCCAAACGACTGGTAACTGCTGTCCTGTTTCCTGAAAGCGAACTTTGGCCCGTCTGGCAAACACAATCAGACCAACGCAAAGAACAGCCAGCATGGCCATCCACAAGGCAAAACCCGTTGAATCCTCGATCACAGGCAGTGGCGTGTGGAAGCCGCGCGCATTTAAATAAAACGCGCCCATTTCGATGGAATTTTTTGGCGCTGGAAGTGACGGCAGGAAAATCGCAAAGTTCCAAAACATGATTTGCAATAGCAATGGAACGTTACGGAAAATTTCGATGTAGGCGAGAGCACCTCTTGAGATCAACCAGTTCGGTGACAAGCGGACAACACCGATAAAAAATCCGAGAAGGGTGGCAGCAACGATGCCCAATACAGCAACTAAAATGGTGTTCTGGATACCGACAAAGAACACATCGATATAAGTTGATTCGCCAAGTTTGTAATCAAAAAATGGACTGAATCCAATTTGGAACGGCGCCACCTCGTCAAAAAAACTCGTCCCTGTTTGGATACCACGGGCAACCAAGTTGTCGACAGTGGTTTGAAATAGCGAATAAAAACCGTAAACCACAAAAGCCAGAGCCAGGATCTGAATCACCAGCGCTCGGAATTTAGGGTCTCGATGCAGAGGAATACGCGTACGTTCTGTCACAATACAATCCGATGATTAGTAAAGAAAGACCGGGCAGTGCCCGGTCTTGGATTGGTTCCGATTAACGAATCGGTGGAGCGTAAAGGATTCCACCACGCGTCCAGAGATCATTGACTGATCCAGCACGTGGAATACCAATCTTGGCAACGGTGCGCTCATAGATTTCGCCGTAGTTACCAACTTGCTTGATCGCATTGTACGACCAATCAGCACCAAGGCCGAGAAGCTCGCCCATGTTGCCTTCAGTACCAACCAAGCGGGCAACATTTGGATTGCTCGGGTTCGCTTTCAGGTTATCGATGTTTCCTGAGGTAATACCCAGCTCTTCAGCATTGATCAATGCATACAGAGTCATCGCAACAATATCCATCCACTGGTCATCGCCTTGACGAACAACGGGTCCGAGAGGCTCTTTGGAGATGGTTTCTGGAAGAATCGTTACACCCGCTGGTCCGACCTTCATTTCCGTACTCAACGCAGCCAACTGTGACTTATCGGAAGTCAACACGTCACAAGCACCACCTTCGAAACCTTCGCGCGTTTGCGAAGACGTTTCATAACCCACTGGTGTGAACGACATATTGTTGTTTCGGAAGTAGTCAGCCATGTTCAATTCAGTGGTTGTACCGGCCTGAACACAAATGCTTGCGCCGTCCAGCTCAAGTGTCGACTTGATGCCAGAATCCTTCATGACCATGAAACCCTGGCCATCAATATAGTTGTAGTAGGTGAAGTTCAGACCTAGTGACGCTTCACGTGTCAGTGTGTGAGTTGTATTGCGCGACAGCACATCCACTTCACCAGACGCCAGTGCAGTAAAACGCTCTTTGGCGGTCAGTGGGATAAATGTCACCTTGCTTGCATCGCCCAAAACGGCGGCAGCAACAGCATCACAAACGGCAGCATCAATACCTTGCATGCGACCAGCATCATCCGGCGCTGAGAAACCTGGAACGCCACCACTGACGCCACATTTCAATTCGCCACGAGCTTTAACATCATCCAGCGTACCGGCTGACGCAACTTGAGCAACAGCAACAGCTGACGCCGCGACAGTTGTTGCAATCTTTGCAGAAAATTTCATGGAATAACTCCTGAATTAAGCGGTTTGTTTTAATCTTCCTACGGGCCTTATCAATATTCTGTAGGCACCCTCACTTCCATCAGCAACAGTTGTGCCATGCCAAGATTCGGGTGTGCCCGCCGCCATGCTTGGAAAAGCTAGCACTCAGGCCTCCCTTTCACAAGCACCAATGCGCCATTCTTGTGCATATTTTGCACAAATTGAGTGCATTATCCGAGGTTTAAGATCAGCCCGGTTCCGAAAAAAACAATTAAAGCACCGGCCCAGGCACCAAGTGCCGGTCTTTCCTGTGAAGTCACCCATAAGACAGGCAACATCACCACTGGGGCAGCAGAACTTAACGTCGATACAATCCCAGCCTCTCCACCAGTCAGTGCAAACATGACCAGGGTCATCCCGACGCCCATCCCAATCACACCGCTTCCGATGGTTTTTAAGATGATCGTCCGAGTCCAGACTGAATGATCTTTTGGAGTCCCTCGCTCGGTCCATCCGTAAATGATGAACAGGGCCAGTGCTGCAATGGCGACACGAACTGCAGACCCGGCAACTGGATCCACCCCCTGCTCCATCAATGGCCGCGATAGCAAAATGCCTCCCGCTTGCCCGGCGGCGGCCAAAAATCCGAAAAGAAGTCCAAGAGGCAGTGACCCGTGGACAGCTTCCCAATGACTGGATGCTGAGGGGCGCCGACCATAAGCAATCGCGATCATCACGCCACTGGTCACTAAAAGACATCCGAGAAACACAGGAAAGGACAGCACCTCGTCCAGAAAGAAAATGCCAGCAATCGCCGTCAATGGAGCATTCAATGCAAACATCACAGCATTTCTACGCGGGCCGACACGTCTTAAACCTGCGAATAAAAATGTATCGCCGAGAAAGATTCCAACCAGCCCCGAGATCGCCAGCACCGGCAAAACATCCATGCTCAGCGTGTCAATTCCGCCACTGAACCAAGAAACCGTCAGCAAAAGAAGGCTAATCACCAACATCCGAATCCGATTGAACCGGATGGCACCAAGGACTCGGGAGGGTTCGACGGCAAGTAATCCAGCCACAGCAAAACACAGCGACGCACCAAGCGCCGCTAGCTCATCGATCGGCATTTACCAATCGAGATCGTCAGGTATTGGAGGATAGTCATCATCTTGCTCTTCAAGCTTCGCAAGATGTGAAAAGATATCTTGGCCATCCAGTCGGTGAAGACACTTCTCTAAAACGTCACGCGGAACGATGCAGATCGCACGATCTATCTCAATGAGACCCAGTAATCCCCGCGCCAGACGATCGCGAATATCAGCACCCACAGGGAATGGTCTGATTTTCTTTCCATAAGGGAATCTAAAGTCCACACGAGCGGCTTCTGGTCCACGATCAATCAAGCTCGACTTCACCATATCCCGAACTTGAGCGAGCTTTTCAGCACTCAAGCGCTTCGCTTCACGCTCAGCGGCCAACGCTTGGTCGCGCGCTTTTTTGTCTTCACGTGCCTTTTGCTGTGACTCAAGCAAACTTTCTTGAATTCCCGGACCCTTTGGCTCTTTTGATTTGACACGTTGCTGATGCTTGGCTTGTTTCGCCTTTTTCTTATCAGCAACGCCAAGAGCAAGGAGTTGATCTTGTAAGGACTTACTCATGGGGATAGTCCTCGTAGTAGGATTCCGCGAGATCTTCAAACCGTGTGAACTGACCCAAGAATGCAAGCCGCATCGTTCCGATGGGACCGTTTCTCTGCTTGCCGATAATAATTTCAGCAATCCCTTTGTCCTCGGTATTTTCGTT
>JAHEDY010000031.1 GCA_024640985.1 Gammaproteobacteria bacterium | reverse complement strand
GGGCACGGGTCACTGATGAGCTGATCTGACACTTCATTGACCTTGGGCATGATGACCCGCAAATTAAGATAAGCGAGAACAGTCACGACCAAGCCAACACTGATGCCATACTGATAGGTCGTTCCCTGCATTGAGAGTCCGATGCTGAGCGCAATCATGGCTAATCCAACTGTGATCTCAGATTTGAATAAACGCGGAAAGTATGCCCTGAGAAAGGCGCTCGCTTGTGGTCCCTCGAGAGTCGCAAAGACTGTCGGGGATACGGTCAGGGTAAACATGGTGATCGCACCAAGCCACGCGAAGATTAACGCATGAAGACTCGTTAGCATCAGAGGCTCCCGAGCGTCTCATGAAGTAACCGACAGACAGCTGCAGTCGATTGTGGGTTTTGTCCTGTAATCAATCGTCCATCCTTTACCGCATGAGAGGTAAAGTTCTCACTGCATTCAAAGAGCGCACCCAGCTCGCGAAGACGTGTTTCCAGTAAAAATGGTTCAACACCCATCAGCTCGATTTGTTCCGTCTCGCGGTTGGTGAAACTATTCACGCGTTTTCCTTGAACCAGTGGTGAGCCATCTGTCTCTTTCGCTTGCAGCAATCCTGATGGTCCGTGGCAAACAGCGCCAACAATCGCGCCCGATGCCCAGGCGTCAGTGACGATTTGGCCGACAGTGGCGTGATCAAAATCCCACATTGCACCATGTCCGCCGGGTAAAAAGACGCAATCATAGTCTGCGCCATCGACTTCGCTCGCTCTCAGGGTAGTCTCGAGTTGACCCATTGCATCCGGATCATCCATAAAGCGCGCGACGTTTGGCGGTCGCTTGTCGGGTTCTACGACGGTTTTTGGATCGGGCAGGCCGGGTCCGCCGGCGATGGATGCAAGCGTGATATGCCAGCCAAGATCGCGGATCGTCCAATAGGGTGCAGCCATTTCATCATAATAAAAACCGGTCCCTCGGCCTGTATGACCAAGTTCGGTGTGAGAAGTGAGCACAAGTAGAGCACGTTGAGTCATTATGATTATCCCGCTGATTGATTCGGTGTTAGTGGTAGCACAATCTGTAATTTTCAATCATGCACCGATTGGCTTGATGTTTGCAGTACCCGTTTCACTGTCAATTTTTTGGAGACTTGGTCTGTGGATGTCTTTGCGGGAACCATTGGATTTGTGGTGACGATTTCAGTGATTGGTTTACTTGATGTGTTGATTGATAAGTATCAATACCGCTCGGAGCTGACTGGTTTTTAAGGTCAAACAGTGAGGGGGGATCGCATTCAGTCCCTCTCTGCCGATACACTTCCGCCGATTGATCATTGAAGCGGTAGGTTTTGGAAGCGTATTTATCGTTATTTGCGTCATCATTGGTGGCGGCAACACTCATTCCTGCCCAGTCAGAAGCGTTACTGGTCGGTCTGATTGTTTATCAACCGACGCAAGTGGCGCTTCTGATCATCGTGGCATCAGTGGGAAATGTGTTAGGAGCCCTGATCAATTGGATGTTAGGACGATTTTTTGCGCAATCGGCTGGCAAACGCATGTTCAAAGACTCGTCTCGATTACGCAAAGTCACATCGTGGTATGAGCGCTTCGGATGGCTCACATTATTGGGAAGCTGGTTGCCGATCATCGGTGATCCATTGACCTTTTGTGCGGGCTTGATGAAAGAACCGCTATGGCGATTTCTGTTAATTGTTTCCTTTGCGAAAACTGGCCGGTATCTTGTCCTCGGATGGTTGACTGTATCCTCCTTATCATAAACCACGATGACACGATGAGATGTTTCGGTCACCACCTTGCAATTAGGGCGTGAATCACAGGTATTGCATGAGTTTGACAATTTGGGTTGACGCAGATGCCTGCCCGAAGCCGATTAAATCGCTGATTTACCGAGCGTCAGATCGATTGAAGACCCCGGTGTTTTTAGTGGCGAATGGCTTTTTACAAAAGCCACCTCATCCGTTTGTTTCTGTCGTGCAAGTGTCCAAAGGATTCGACGTTGCCGATAGCGTCATCTTAGAGCGGCTGACTGCGGGTGATCTGGTGGTGACACAAGACGTGCCACTGGCTGCAGAGGTGGTCGATCAAGGCGGTTTTGCGGTGAATCCTCGCGGGACCTGGTATGACAAAGAATCCGTCAAGGCCTATTTGCGGCGTCGTAATGAACGTGAAGAGAAGCGAGAAGCGGGTTTAATTCAAGGAGGCCCCGCTCCTTTTGGACCGAAAGAGACGCAGCAATTTGCACGAGTATTTGATCAGTTTTTGGCGCGAGTTCGGTAGTCATCATGAGGTTCCTAACCAAGCGGCAGTCAGCGCCTGTCATCGAAGAGTCAATGCTGAATTTTAAATGGCCCGTAGCTATCCGTCGTTCGTCTCGACGACGAACGATGGAGCTTCGAGTGACCCGAGACAGCACAGTTCGTGTCCTGTGCCCGGCCTCGGTGACAAATCAGCAGATTGAGAAATGGATTCAATCAAAATCGAGCTGGATTGACGCGAAATTATTAGCCAATTCGAAACGTCATTCGATTGCGTTGCCAACCCTTCAAACCGGCGCCTCCTGGTTGTATCGCGGCCAAGATCTCACCTTGAGAATCGAACAGTCTGAGTGCTCAGGAGTTGAGCTCAAAGAAGATGTGCTTGTGGTAGCCGCTGTGGACGCAGAACGAGAGACGATCTTGAACTTGTTGCGGTCCTGGTATTTGAATCAAGCGCATGAAAGGTTTTTGCAGCGGACGGCTCTATTTGCTGATCGACTGAGCGTCAAGCCGGCCCGGATGCAGCTGAAAGCCTATCGATCGATGTGGGGGCGATGCAATGGCAGAGGTGAGGTCGCCTACGATTGGCGTGTCATTGTTGCGCCTGATCGGGTTCTTGATTATTTAGTGATTCATGAGCTGTGCCATCTCAAACACTTCGATCACTCCAGATCATTTTGGTCTTTGGTGGAGTCACAACAACCGGATTACCGGGACTCGCGAGTTTGGCTGACCCAGCATGCAGCTTTCGTGAAATCCATGTTTCTTGCCGGCTTTGAGTAAGACGAATCTCCGGTGGCTTGCATGAGCGTTATTACTGATTCTGTAGTCGTTTCAAAGTGTCTGCGTCTTTTGAGCACATGCAAAATCAAGGGTCGACTATGGAGTGGTTGAATTTGTGTTGGAAGAGGGGATACTGGCCGTAGGTTCCGTGATGATTTCTCGATCGAGAAATTGGCGGTTTGCAAAAGAGGACGCTTCGTAAGAGTCCCGCTAAGGGCGCCTGTGTTGACAGGCAAACGGAGAAAGTAAGGGTCCATTCGCAATTCGCTTCAGGGGTTGTGCCCTATATGGTGTCAATCGGAACCGGAAAAGGCTGGGTGGAGACACGCAGCCTTTTTTAATTCCACTCTCCCGCGGAGTCAGTAGACCTCAAGCCAATCACCTATTACATTGTTCAAAACATAACAAGGTGCGAGCGATGGACAATAAAGAGGGAAAGCCTGCAAAAGCCTGGTATGTGAATTGGCTGATCATTGCCGGCACCATCATTGTGATTATGGTGCTGTCCTAAAATCAAAGGATCTGTTTCCCTTTCTCGGTCAACCAGGGGCTTTCGGGGGTTTGGTCGATGATGTCGATGATCCGAGTTAACGGCCGACAGAGCCTGACGCCTTTGTCTGTCTGAACAAAAGGGCGCTCGACTGCTTCCGGATGCTCGATCAGATAGTTGATGATTGCTACCTCGTCGTTAGCGATGATGAGTGGCTTGAGGAGCGTGCTGGCGTCAGGCCTCAGCATTTCAGTCCAATCCAATGAACTGGCTGTTTTCAGGGCGATCAGTTGGTCGTGAGACCAGCCTTCTTCCAAATAAAGAACAACCTGAGGTTCGATCCCAGATGCTGTTAAAAAACGCAATGCATCCCGTGATTTGCTGCAGTTCGGATTGTGATAAATGGTGACCGCCATCGCTGTCTCGAGCCTCTAATTCGTCGGAAACGAAGTGTATCGCGTTCGCTGAATGCCTGTCGTTGCAAAAGTCTAGCGGAGGATTCAGGGCTCTGTGAGTTCGGCGACTCAGATTATTGGCTTGATTTTTGCTTCTATTCATCCCTGTTAGCTTTTTGACAGAGGACGAAGCATGTCAGTATTAACAAAATTAGAATATGAGCGTGATACGAATTGTGTTGAGATTAGTCTGTTTGCACAATGTAAGGCATTGATCAGCGAGGGCATGTCGACTGAGGTCGATCAATTGATTGAGCGAGCTCGAGGCATGACGTCGGATGCTGAATTGGACAAGATTCGTTTAATCAAAGATGTTGCCTTGGGTTCGAAAGCACTCATTAACTGAGCTTTTGCGTCGGCCCCAAGCGTAGACTGATCACTTTTGATTGAGGGCGGCCTGTGTTTGTCGACATTGAATCCATTCGTGATCAATTTCCATTTGATCCGTTCAAGGCGATTGTCGCTCCAAGACCGATCGGTTGGATTTCGACGATCTCGGTAAGCGGTATTGCGAATTTGGCCCCTTACAGTTTTTTTAACGCCCTAAGTAGTGATCCCCACCTGATCGGTTTCAGTAGCTCTGGCTGGAAAGATACTGTCTCGAATTGCGAAGCCACGGGCGAATTCGTGTTTAACCTTGTGACCGAACCATTACTCATGTCTATGAGTCAAAGTTCAGCCGCTATCCCTCTGGAGGAGAGCGAATTTGAATTTTGTGGGCTTGAGTCAGCGCCGTCTTATCGCGTGTCCGCTCCTCGTGTTGCTCAGAGTCCCGCTGCGCTTGAATGTCGCGTGGTCGAAATCAGACAACTTCAGGGTCTCGATGGTGTGCCATGTCAGAGCTGGTTCACCATCGGTGAAGTGATTGGAATCTATCTTGATCCAGCCTACATCACGGAGACCGGTCGGTTTGATACCGCTAAAGCGGCAATTCCAACGCGTTGTGGATATCAAGATTACATGCAGGCCGGAGATTTGTTTGAGCTGACTCGTCCCTAACTGGTTAACGCCATTTTGAGTCCATAGCTGACAAACGCACTGCCTGCGAGCGCTTTTCCGAGACGGCCAAACCAGTGACCTTGATCCAAGCGACGCCTGGTGTAGACGGCAATGCTAATGATGGATGCCAGATAGATCTGACTGACGATTTGCACCAAACATCCAAGAACGAGAAAAGAGACTAGGGGCTGGTCATAACTCGGGTCGACGAATTGAATGAAGAACGAGATGAAAAAAAGGATGGCCTTTGGGTTGAGTAAGCTAATCGTAAGAGCAGTTCGAAACGGTTTGGAACGCTTGTTGTGGAGGTGATCGACGCTTGATTGTTCAGCGAGCGCAGGCTGTTTGTCGAACGCATGTTTGAGAAGTCCAAAGCCTAGCCATGCCAGATAGCCTCCACCGAAAAGCTTCAGGGTCATAAACAGAATCGGTGTTGTTTGGATCAGCGAGGCAACGCCAGCCACAGATAAGATCATCAAAATACTGTCACCAGAAAAGATGCCCAGTGCCCCTAAAAATCCTGCTCGTAACCCATCGCGAGCCGCAACGGTCATGACGAACATCGAGTTAGGCCCCGGCAGCAGTACAATGATGACCGTGCCGATGAAGAAGGTGGCAAGATCTGTGATACCGAACATGATTTTGATCGCGATTGAATGACAAGCTTTAGTATAAGGGAGTTTCTGCCGATAGAAGTAGCTGTTGAAGTCAAACAAATGGATCTATGTTTCGCATGCAACGATTGATTGCCCTAGTCGGTCTTCTTTTCCCCCTCGCAGTTCAGGCAGCGGGAGGGCAAACGCTTGGATCACCGGTGGCTGTGTTAGACGCCCTCAAGCAGTCAAGGGGTGGGGTATTGCTCGCATTCATCGATAGCCCTTCGGATCAAGCGAATCCAGTGAAAAATCTCCAGGGGTTGTTAAGTCGTTATCGGCTTGATCTCAATGGCACGGATTTGGGTCAAGTTCGCAGAAATACGATCCTTCATGTGCGGCCTCGGTTGGGCGTCAATCGACTAACGATAGAAAACACCTTTGATGATCAGCAGCGAAAACAACTGAGCTTTCCGGCGATGCGCGCAGCCGGTGTTCCCACAGCAATTGTCGAGATTCGAACCTCTCGAGATTTCGCATGGATGGAGGCGCTCACGTTGTCAGCAGATGAAGTACAAGCGATTGAAAACGCGTTGAATCGAAGTCAAACCGGTGGAATGCCCAGAGTGTTGGCATTAATCCGTTCTCGCGGTCAGGAAGTTGTACAACAGCCACGCCCATTGCGGAACTGGAGTCGAGGGCTGCCTTCCGGTGGTGACTCGAGTTCGGGCTCTGCTTCCGATGGCCCCGGATCGTCAGTTGCACCTACCCAACCCTCATCCTCTGGGGATGCGACTCAAGATACTGCCGAGCAAGGCACTACGGAATCGGCTTCTTCAGAAGAGACTGCCGCCGATACGTCGAACGAAACGGAGGACACGGATTCCGGAGTCAGTGTGTCGGCTGATCGACGGAGCTATTACTAACAGATCGATATCTCAAGTACACTCGACGCAAACGGAAGAGGGTTGCAACATGAGTCAGTCGATCGAAGTGCAAGTCGTTGAAGGGATCTTGTGTGCTGATTTTAATGAAGGGCGGCTGATCATTGACACAGGTTCACCGGTCTCTCTTGGCCCAGATACCACGATTCAACTCCTTGGCTGTGCGGTTCAATTAAACTCAGCAATTGGAAACTACGCCTGGGTTCAAATTCAGGAAAGTCTTCCTTTTGATGCCGTTGGACTGATTGGTGTTGATGCGTTTTCTGAATCGTCACTCGGCTTTGATTTAACCAATGACACACTGGCGTTGCTTGAAATGCCAGTCGAGGGAAACCGCGAGCCATTTATCATGGGGTCACCAGTGATTCGATGTCAGATTGGTGAAGAAAATCTATTGGCCGTTTTGGATACTGGAGCGGGTCTTTCTTATCTCCGCGATGCTCACCTCGCAACTTTCGGTAAGCCACTCGGTCGGACTCGAGATTTTCATCCCATGCTGGGTGAGTTCGAGGTAGACACCGTGGAGTGTTCGGTGATGGTGGGGGATCAATCAATGACGGAAGTCTTTGGCCTCGCCACCAAAGATCTTGAGCGATTAATGCAAATGGCCAAGATTGATGTCATTTTAGGCACTTCCTGGTTCCAAAAATGTGTGGTCGAGATCGATTT
>JAHEDY010000030.1 GCA_024640985.1 Gammaproteobacteria bacterium | reverse complement strand
TTATAGCGATCCAAGGAACCATAACACCTCTCGTTTAACGATAGAATCAACGGAGTTACTACGTTCAATGTGCTCGTCCATCCATGTCGTCTTTCCTGGTATAACTGACTGTGATAGGAATGATCGATGAAGAAACTTTACATCGCTGGCGACATCATTGAAGCGCAACTGCTGAACTCGTTACTGAAAGCGCAGGGCATATCTTCGTTAATTAAAAATGAGGGGCTTCAATCTGGTGTGGGTGAGTTACCCTTTGTCGAAATGTGGCCAGAGGTGTGGATTATTGAGCCAAAGGATTGGTTTTCTGCCACCTGCGTTCTAAAGTCATTGAAACCCCCAGACACTTTCGAGGATTGGATATGCGGGCGTTGCTCGGTACCGAATCCCGGGACTTTTGAAACTTGTTGGTCTTGTCGCGCAAGCAGGATGATAGATTAAGACACTCAAGGAGGCCTACTCTGATGATCTTAAAGCGACGGAAATTCCTTTCCCATTTAACAGGTCTTGCCTTGTATTCAGTGGCTCAATCGCTGCATGCACGGGTGACACCACCACAAAGCTTGGGGCCGTTTTATCCATTGAAAATTCCCCTCGATAGCAACGCAGACCTGACGTTCGTCGAAGGAAGCGACGGTGTGGCGACAGGTGATGTGGCCAATCTCTTCGGGCGGGTGATGGATTCTAACGGGGTTGTCATACCCAATGCCCAGATTGAAATTTGGCAATGTGATGCCTTCGGTGCTTATCACCACCCGCATGCAGGCGGCGGAATTGATCCATTCTTCCAAGGGTACGGAGCAACCACTTCAGATGCTCAGGGTCGATACCGTTTCAGAACCATTAAGCCTGTGACTTACCCAGGTCGCGCTCCTCACATTCATATGAAAATAACCGCTGGAGCGAGAAAATTAGTCACGCAAATCTATGTGCGTGGCGAGCCTGCGAATGACCGAGACTTTTTGTTAGGTGCGATCAAGAATTCAGAGGCGAGAAATTCACTCATTATTCCGTTCGAGCGCAATTCATCAGGAGCATCAGACGAATTGGATGCCGTATTCAATCCCGTGTTGAAAGCCTAATCATTGTGTCGATGATCGAACGATGAATCACTGGTTTGTATTCGCGTGTCTCTTGCTGGCGGTCAAAGCAGTCTGTTTAGGGCTATTTTTACAAATTGCGATGTCTTAGTTCACAGCCTCTGAAAGCTTGTTTGGGTATTTGATCGACGTGTTCTGATAGGAAGCCTGATCAGAATTTTGATAATTCAGAGTCATCATTTCAAGGTCGTCTAGAATCCAGCTACAGTGCTTCATTGGATAATGGTTCTCGTCAGTTTAGACTAGGCTGACAACCTCTAATTCATACAGGGAGACAACGGGTGAGCACCATTGGAACACCATTTACCTCGACTGCTAAGCGCGCACTGTTGTGTGGTTCAGGTGAGCTTGGGAAAGAGGTCGCGATCGAACTTCAACGTTTGGGGATTGAGGTGATCGCGCTTGACTCTTACGCCAACGCCCCCGCGATGCAGGTAGCGGATCGTAGTCACGTGCTCAATATGCTTGACCCCATCGCATTGCGTGCTGTGATTGAATCCGAGCAACCGCATTTGATCATTCCTGAAATCGAAGCCATTGCAACTGATACCTTGGTGGAGCTTGAGACCGAAGGGTATCGAGTGATTCCGACGGCGCGCGCAACTCAGTTGACGATGAACCGTAAAGGGATTCGTGAATTGGCCGCCAAAGAGCTGGGATTGAAGACATCGAACTATTGGTTTGCCGATAGCCATGAGGCTTACCAAAAGGCGGTTGAAGTCGTGGGGATCCCGTTTGTGGTCAAGCCGATCATGAGTAGTTCTGGTAAAGGGCAGAGTATCGTTCGTGACATCAAAGATGTAGAGCCTGCCTGGGACTATGCCCAAAGTGGGGGGCGAACCAGAGATGTGAGTGAAGTGATTGTTGAATCCCTGATCGATTTTGACTACGAAATCACGTTGCTGACGATTCGTCACAAAGATGGGGTGTCATTCTGCGATCCGATTGGTCATGTTCAGGAATCGGGTGATTATCAGCAGAGTTGGCAGCCGCATCCGATGTCGCAGAAGACGCTTCAGGCGGCACAGGAGATCGCTGATAAAGTGACCGCCGCTCTCTGTGGCGAACATGGTCGAGGGCTCTTTGGTGTCGAATTATTCATCAAGGGTGAGGAGGTCTTTTTTAATGAGGTCTCGCCTCGGCCTCACGATACCGGTCTCGTCACCTTGATCTCCCAAGATCTCTCAGAGTTCGCATTACATGTTCGAGCGATCCTTGAGTTACCGATTCCAAATATTACTCAGCACGGATTTAGTGCGTCGGCGGTGATTCTTCCTCGTGGAGAGTCCGAAAAGACCGAATTTTCCAATCTTGATCAAGCATTAGCGGCTCCCGACACGCAGATTCGACTGTTTGGAAAGCCAGTGATTCGCGGAAAGCGGCGAATGGGTGTTGCGCTTGCTCGCGGTTCGAGTCTTGAAGAGGCGCTCGATAAAGCGGTATCTGCCGCAAATGCTGTGCTCGTTAAATTCTAATGATGGCGGACTCGGTGTCCTTTGGGTTGTTAACGATAGGCCGGCTAGCACAGATGATTGGGTCCGCATTAGCCACGGCAGTAATGTGATCGAACAAAATGCGCCTTGAAACCCACGTGGTGGGGTATGATGAGAGCAAGAAACGCATGATTCAGTTGTCTCTTTATGTTTTTTGATATTTCTTCGTTAACTCACGCATCTCATCACCGAGCTTCATCAAGGCATTAACTTTTTTTTTGTCTGCCTTGTCGGAGGGGTTCAGACTTTTTTCAAGATCTGTCCGATTCCAGGCGGATTGGTAGCGACCGATGCGCGTCATTTTTATCTCGTTCATTAATTAGCCCCAAATAATACTTCGCGCTGTGAGAGCTTTCTTTCTACTTTGGTATTTCCTTGCATTTTTCAAGAAAAGAATGCAGTTTATCGTCACGTCTGAGATCTTCGAGATTTCAGCAAGGATGCTTTAATGAACATTGAATGTTCGCGCCTCGATGGTCTCCAACAATAAAAAATAATTGGAGACACCCATGATACCTCCTAGCTTTGAATACCATCGCCCGTCAACAGTTGACGAGGCAGTCGGATTATTATCGAGTCTTGGTTCGGAAGCGAAGATCTTGGCCGGCGGCCATAGTCTGCTCCCAATGATGAAGTTGCGATTCGCTCAACCAGAGCATCTTGTGGATATCAATCGTATTCCCGAATTGAAGGGTGTTCGCGTTGTTGGTGACGATATCGTGATCGGAGCAATGACATCAGAGAATGCAGTCATCGCCGATCCGGTGTTGAACGAGAAAGTTCCATTGTTGCCGGAAGCCGCTAAATTAATTGCCGATCCCCAGGTCCGGAATCGTGGAACTATTGGTGGAGATATCGCGCATGGCGATCCCGCCAATGATCATCCTGCCCTTGCTTTGGCTTGTGATGCTGTAATGACCATCGCAGGACCTAATGGAAAACGGCAGGTTCCCGCTTCAGAGTTCTTTCTGGGGACTTACTGGACAGCCCTCGAAGAAAGCGACATTTTGACCGAGATTACGGTTAAGGCGTTCCCGCCGGGTGCTGGTTACTCCTATAAAAAATTGAAAAGAAAGACCGGTGATTGGGCGACAGCTGCTTGTGCTGTAGTGATCGCCATGAGTGGGGGCGCTGTATCGCATATTCGAATTACGCTAACCAATCTTGGGCCAACGGCTTTACGGGCACACGAAGCGGAATCCATCTTGATGGGTCAGCATGTGTCCGACGCGCTAATTCGGCAAGCTGCTGAACAAGCAATGGAAATTTGCGATCCAGCAGAGGACCTTCGTGGCGATGCGGAGTATAAAACCGCGATGGCAGGGCAAATGGTACAGCGTGCAATCCATGACGCGCTATCAAAAGCAAGTTAAGACAGCAGGGCAATAATAATGGCAAAGCAAATAGTGAAAATGACGCTCAATGGGCAGCAGATCGAGCAATTGGTTGATAGCCGGACGCTCCTTGTCCACTTCTTGCGTGAGCAGATGAGTTTAACTGGCGCTCATATTGGTTGTGAAACAAGTCATTGCGGCGCTTGTACGGTCGATATCGACGGTGAGAGCGTAAAGGCATGTACACACTTGGCGGTTCAGTGCGATGGCTCAGATGTGAAAACCGTTGAAGGATTGGCCGAAGCTGGGGCGCTTCATGCTGTCCAAGAGGCCTTTTACGAAGAACATGGGTTGCAGTGTGGATTTTGCACCCCCGGAATGCTGATGCGCTCGTATCGCTTCCTTCAGGAGAATCCGAACCCAACAGAAGATGAGATTCGCTTGGGTCTGAGTGGAAATCTATGCAGATGCACGGGATACCAAAACATCGTAAAGGCAGTGCAATCAGCCGCCATTAAATTACAACAAAAAGAATCAGCAACAGCCTGATCCGGAGGAATTATGAACGCACCAGTAAAGACACCCGAAGAGCGTAAAGCGGATCTTCAGGGGATGGGTGATTCGCGTCTTCGGAAAGAAGATGCCCGATTTATCCAAGGGAAGGGTCAGTATTGTGATGACATCAAACTCCCCGGCATGTTGCATATGGATATCGTTCGGTCGCCAGTCGCGCACGGGCGAATTAAACGAATCAATAAAGAAGAAGCCTTGGCAATCCCTGGCGTTCACGCCGTTTTGACAGCCGATGATCTCAAACCACTGAATCTTCATTGGATGCCAACTTTAGCAGGCGACGTTGCTGCTGTTTTGGCAGATGAGAAAGTCCATTTTCAGATGCAGGAAGTAGCGATTGTGATCGCTGATGACCGATATATTGCGGCTGACGCCATCGAGGCTGTTGAGGTCGAATACGAAGAGCTGCCTGTGGTGATTGACCCTTACGCGGCGCTTGAACCTGATGCTCCAGTACTTCGTGAAGATCTTCAAGGAAAAACCGAAGGCGCACATGGCCCACGTGATCATCACAATCACATTTTCACTTGGGAAGCTGGGGATAGGACGGCCGCTGATGCCGCATTTGATCACGCGCCAGTCAAGGTGTCTCAGCACATGCACTACCCTCGCGTACACCCCTGTCCGCTTGAAACATGCGGCTGTGTTGCAAGTTTCGATCCGATTAAGGGTGAGTTGACGACTTGGATGACTTCACAAGCTCCACACGTGGTGCGGACAGTTGTTTCGATGCTCAGTGGCGTTCCGGAATCCAAGGTCCGGATTATTAGCCCAGATATTGGTGGTGGTTTTGGAAACAAAGTGGGCATCTATCCTGGGTATGTTTGCGCCATTGTTGCGTCGATTGTGCTCGGACGACCAGTCAAATGGTCTGAAGATCGCGTTGAGAATATATCGAGCACAGCATTTGCTCGCGACTACCACATGGATGGGCATTTGGCAGCGACTGAGGATGGGAAAATCCTTGGTTTGAAGGTTGACGTGATTGCAGATCATGGTGCTTTTGACGCATGTGCGGACCCAACAAAGTTCCCGGCTGGTCTGTTCCACATCTGTTCGGGAAGTTACGACATTCCAGCGGCGCACTGCAGCGTCAAAGGGGTATACACGAATAAAGCGCCAGGCGGTGTTGCCTACCGATGTTCGTTCCGCGTTACTGAGGCTGTATACCTCATCGAACGGATGGTTGACGTGCTGGCGCAAAAACTGAACATGGATAAAGCGGAAATTCGACGGAAGAATTTCATCCAAAAAGAACAGTTCCCATACACCAGCGCCTTTGGATTCGAATATGACTCCGGCGATTATCATACGGCTCTTGAGAAAGTTCTCGATGCAGTTGATTACAAGGCCCTTCGTGTTGAGCAGGAGCAAAAGCGGGCTGATCCAAATTGTCCAACATTGATGGGTATTGGCCTTGTCACGTTCACCGAAGTTGTGGGAGCAGGTCCGAGTAAGACCTGCGACATCTTGGGTGTTGGCATGTTTGATTCGTGCGAAATCCGCATCCATCCGACTGGAAGCGCAATTGCACGGATGGGAACGATTACCCAAGGGCAAGGACACCAGACGACCTACGCGCAAATCATTGCTAGTGAGCTTGGGATACCGAGTGAGGTGATTCAGGTTGAGGAGGGTGATACATCGACCGCTCCTTATGGTCTGGGTACTTATGGGTCTCGATCAACTCCAGTCGCCGGTGCTGCAATCGCGATGGCTGCACGGAAAATCCATGCGAAGGCCAAGAAAATCGCTGCACATTTGCTAGAAGTCTCGGAAGCAGATCTTGATTGGGAAGTTGATCGTTTCAAAGTCCGGGGTAATGACGAACAGTTTAAGACCATGGCAGATATTGCATTCGCGGCTTATCAGCAGCCACCTGAGGGTTTGGAGCCGGGACTTGAGGCTGTCCATTATTACGATCCACCCAACTTTACCTATCCATTCGGCATTTATTTGTGTGTCGTTGATATCGATAAGGGAACAGGTGAATCTTCCATTCGACGTTTCTACGCGCTCGATGATTGTGGAACCCGAATCAATCCGATGATTATTGATGGACAGATTCATGGTGGTCTGACTGAAGGCTTTGCTGTGGCAATGGGCCAACAAATGCCTTTTGATGAGCAGGGGAATTTATTGGGTAATACGTTGATGGATTACTTCCTGCCGACAGCTGTCGAGACCCCAACCTGGGAAACCGACTATACCGTGACCCCATCCCCGCACCATCCGATCGGTGCGAAAGGTGTAGCAGAGTCACCGCATGTCGGCTCAATTCCAACCTTCACTTCTGCTGTTGTTGATGCGTTTGCTCATTTAGGCGTTACGCACATTGATATGCCGCATACGTCTTATCGTATTTGGAAAAAACTAAAGGAAGAGGGCGTCCAGCTCTAGGAGAATTGTGTGGAAGTAAAACTCGAAAAACGTTACGAACTTGGGGTGCCTGCGCAACACGCGTGGGCGATCCTTTCGGATCTCGAGTCGGTAGCATCCTGTATGCCAGGCGCAAGTCTCGGCGAAAAAACGGGTGACAATGCCTTCAAAGGTTCGGTGAAGGTCAAAGTCGGTCCAGCCACTGCTCAGTTTGGTGGAGAAGTTGAAATCCTCTCGATGGATTCTGCGAATCGTTCACTGGTTCTCAAAGGTAAGGGTGCAGATAAGGGTGGTTCTTCTGCCTCTATGGAACTTGAGGCATCAATTGAGGAGGC
>JAHEDY010000042.1 GCA_024640985.1 Gammaproteobacteria bacterium | reverse complement strand
GAATGTGTCCAGGCGTGTCCGACAGGAGCACTGATCGAGACAAGGCATCAGTCGGCAGATCAGAGTACGGACTCAATTTGTCCATACTGCGGCGTCGGTTGCGCGCTCACCTACAAAACTCGAGACGGAAAGATCGTCGAGGTTGATGGCCGAAACGGTCCCGCGAACAAGGGAAGACTTTGCGTCAAGGGACGCTTTGGGTTTGACTTCGCGAGCCATGAAAAACGTCTCACCAAACCTCTCGTTCGGAAAGAAAACGTACCAAAAGATGTCTCGATATTAAACAGAGCTGACGTCTCTAACTTTGACTACTCAGCCTTGTTTAGAGAAGCCACCTGGGAAGAAGCACTACAAATTGCGTCCGACGGATTGAATCAGATCAAGGGACAATACGGATCTTCAAGTCTCGCCGGATTCGGTTCGGCAAAAGGTAGCAACGAGGAGGCCTATCTTTTCCAAAAACTGATACGGACAGGATTCGGTACCAACAACGTCGACCATTGCACCCGGCTGTGTCACGCGTCGAGTGTCGCCGCCCTGCTCGAGTGCGTCGGCTCCGGGGCCGTCAGCAATCAAGTACAAGACATTCAATATGCGGACGTCGCCCTGCTGATTGGTTGCAATCCGACCGTTAACCATCCGGTCGCCGCGACCTGGATAAAGAACGCGGTCAATCGTGGAACACAGCTCATCGTTGCCGACCCTCGTAACACGGAGATCGGTCAATTCGCAGAGCTACAACTCCTGATAACACCCGGATCCGACATCGCTCTGATCAATGGCATGCTACATACCGTCATAACAGAGAATCTCTTCGATCAAGCGTTTGTTGACGCTCGTACAGAGGGATTTGATGGATTCAAGGCGCATATCGCGGACTTTTCTCCAGAAAAAATGGCGCCCCTTTGTGGTATTCCAGCAGAGCAAATCCGAGATTCAGCTAGGCTCTACGCAACAGCTGATCGGGCAATGATTTTCTGGGGAATGGGGGTGAGCCAGCACACCCACGGGACCGACAATGTTCGCGGTCTGATCGCGCTCGCCGGCCTCACTGGGAACTTCGGGACGCGAGGGACGGGTCTGCATCCGCTGCGCGGTCAAAACAACGTACAGGGCGCAAGCGATGCCGGACTGATCCCAATGATGTATCCGAACTATCAACCAGTTTCAGACACCGCTTCACGAAACTTTTTCGAAACACTGTGGGGCACACAGTTAGATCCTGAGCCAGGTTTGACGGTTGTTGAGATCATGCACGCGATCCTAGATCCTCAAACAGACCATGAAAGGATTCGTGGCCTCTACATCATGGGCGAAAACCCGGCCATGAGTGACCCTAATCTGAACCATAGCCGCCTTGCCCTTTCCTCGCTCGAGCACCTCGTGGTCCAAGATATCTTTATGACAGAAACCGCGCTACTTGCCGATGTAGTACTACCGTCGTCCGCTTGGCCAGAAAAAACAGGCACGGTCACGAACACCGATCGAACGGTTCAACTGGGCCACAACGCAATCCTTTGCCCGGGCGAGGCGCGACCTGACCTCTGGATTATCCAACAAATCGCGTCCAGGATGGGGTTGAAATGGGACTACTCTGTTGGACAGCATGGTGTTCAGTCGGTGTTTGAGGAAATGACCTCAGCGATGGGTGATGACTATCGAGGCATTACATGGGATCGACTCGAGACAGAGGGTGCCATTACCTACCCCTGCCGATCGATCAAAGAACAAGGCGAGGAGATTGTATTTGTAGATCAATTTCCAACCGACTCCGGTCGTTTGAAACTTGTACCAAGCAGCTATCGCGGTCCATCTGTCGAGATCAGCGCTTCGTTTCCGTTGCGTCTAATCACGGGGCGTGTCCTCGAGCATTGGCACACCGGCACCATGACCCGTCGTTCTCACACGCTAGACACGTTGAGTCCCGAACCCATCATTACGCTATCTAAAGTGGACGCAGAAAATCATCAAATAACTGACGGAGAGGTTGTGACGCTAAAATCGCCACAAGGACAAATAACAGCCCGAGTTCAGATAAGCGAGATAGTTTGCCTAGGGACGGTTTTCATGCCATTTGCATTTAACGAAGCTGCTGCCAATCTACTCACATCTGACGAACTGGATCCAAGTGGCAAGATTCCCGAGTTCAAACACACACCGGTTTCGATCATCAAATAGACCAGCAAATCCAAATCAAACGAAACAGTCCGTTCTTCTATGCAGGAACCACTCGATCGTGAATTGGTCTTTCACGAACCGGCAGGTGGACTAACGCCGACAAAAAGCCAGTTCCAATGCCTACCCACCAAACCACATCATATGATCCAAATCGATCGTAGAAGTCACCACCAAGCCATACCCCAACAAAGCTGCCAATCTGATGTGACAGGAACACTAGCCCATAAAGGGTGCCCATGTACCGCAGGCCGTAGATATATGCCACTAGACCAGATGTGAGAGGTACAGTGGCAAGCCATAGCGTACCGATTAATGAAGAAAAAATTAGAACAGTCAGCGGGGTCATCGGAGTCAAGATGAACCAGGAAAACAGAACCATCCGGGCCAGGTAGATTGCTACCAGCAGAATCCGCTTGGGATACCTTCCACCAAGAGCGCCTGCAGAAACTGTTCCGATGATATTAAATATCCCGATGACTGCTATAGCGACGGCTCCAAGATCAGCCGTATCCTTGATG
This sequence comes from Gammaproteobacteria bacterium, assembly GCA_024640985.1. Lineage (GTDB taxonomy): Bacteria > Pseudomonadota > Gammaproteobacteria > Pseudomonadales > Litorivicinaceae > HIMB30. Next base: position 4,877 of record JAHEDY010000042.1, on the reverse strand, counting down.
CCCATCTTGGCCAAGAGTCCATTGGGATCAATAGTTGCACAAGCTTCAGTCACAAATGCTGGGAAATGAGCGGTGATGAATGCCAGTTGAAATCCGCAGCTAAAAAAGCCCACAAAAATCAGAATATAACTCGGGTCACGAATCGCTATATTTAAAATTCTGGAGAGCGACTCTTCTAACTCTGATTTCGATACTTTCGCTGGTGCTTTTAGGAATGGGAGACTCAGCAATGCCAATAAGATGAGCCCCGAATAAACCAGAAAGACATTCTGCCACGTCATACTGTTGAGTAGATGTTGGGTCAATGGAGGACCAACAATCTGGCCGGCACTGCCGGCCGCTGTTGTGATCCCAAGTGCGAGTGATCGCGTCTTATCGGATGCTGCGCGACCGACCACTCCGAGAATCACCCCAAACCCCGTGCCAGCAATCCCAACACCAACCAGAATCTCTAGCAGCTGATGGCTCGCCGCGGTCGAAGCCATCGAACTCAAGGCTAAACCCACCGAATAAACCAAAACGCCAATCAGTATTGCTTTGCGGTCACCTAATTTCTCGGCGAAAGCCCCAAAAAATGGAGTCGCGATACCCCATGATAAATTCTGAATCGCAATCGCTAGCGAGAATTCCGTCCGAAACCAACCCAAATCATTAGCGATTGGTATCTGAAACACCCCGAAACTCGCACGAATCGCAAAACTGATCAGAAGCACTAAAGAGGCCGCGATCAAAATAGGTGTAAACACCTGTCGTGTTGACATCATCTCAGAACCTTTTGTGATCGTAATTGCTTCACCAACGCCAACATACTCTTAAAACCCTCGTCCTCAGCCCCTCGCACCCACTCAAATAACAGCATCTCACTCGATAAGATGATGACGCCATGCGATTGCATTCGTGCGATGGCGATCTGTTGATCGAAGCGATTCGTCGATGATGAAAGATCATTGACCACAAAGACCTGCTTTCCAGATGCCACAAGATCAAGCACTGTCTGCAGGACACATACATGGGTTTCCATCCCGAACACAATGACTTGATCAGCCGGTGCGATGACCTGCACAGAATGCTGATCAAGCGCTGAAAACGCGGTTTTCTGCAAACATCGGGCGCCTGACGGAATCGTAAACATCGTCGCGCCAATTTTGTCAGGGCAATGCTCGGTCACGACAATCTCGGCATCTTGGGTTTGCATCCATTGGAGGACCAAAGAGGCCCGCTTGGCGACCACTTCACCGTCCTCGACCGCCGGAACGAGCCGAGTCTGTATATCAATCGCAAGGACAGATGCCCGATGCCGATCCAGTGTAATCACAGCCACTCCATCAAATAGACCGCAGAGCATGACATAGATTGACCCACAAGAAATCTCGCTTTGTGGTTTAATCGCACAAATTACTCGTTGGTCTTTATGCTGCACATCTTTTTTAACACGTTACCGTTCTTTGCATTGATCGCTCTCGGTTACGTGGCAGCGAAACGTTCCATCTTTTCCCAGGAAGCGACCGCGCATTTGACGAAATTCGTCTTTTACTTTGCGTTATCGGCCATGCTCTTTAAGTTTTCATCAAACTTAGCATTAACCGATATCCTCGAATGGGACTTCATGGCGGCCTATCTGATTGGATCGCTCAGCTTGTATGTTCTCACGGCAGTGGTTGCTCGCTTCAGAGGCCAGTCGTTTGAATCAGCTGTGATCGAGGCACAATGCTCAGTGATTGGCAATATGGGCTGGATGGGCCTTGCCATGATCCCAATTTTGCTCGGTGAACAGGCCATCAGCTATGTCATCATGGTATTGATCATCGATCTCATGATCTTCGGACCTCTAATCGTGATCCTTTTGGTGGCACATCGCGAGGGCCAACTCAATCTCAAACTGTTGCAAACGATTGGTTTGGGACTCATCAAAAACCCACTGGTGTTATCGATCTCAACCGGTCTTCTATGGGCCGCCTTCGAAATCCCGGTCCCTGATCTTTTAAATCGATTTATGACGATCTTGGGGGGTGCATCGACCCCGGGGGCCTTGTTTGCAATCGGAGCCTCAATGGCCTTTGCCGCGCGTGGACAGATCAGTATTCCGCTTTACCTCTCCATCAATAAGCTAATCGTGCACCCAGTTTTGGTCGGTGTGATGGCGCTTTTTATCTTTGCGATCGATCCATTTGCCAGTGCTGTCATGATGGCGTGCGCAGCAATGCCGATTGCGGGCAATGTGTATATGATCGCCACCCATTACGGCATTCCAAGTCAACGGATCTCGATCGCTATTTTGATTTCAACAACGGCAAGTATCGCAACGATTTCAGCCATTATTGGACTCGTTACTCAGCTGTATTCCTAACGAGGAGGGTCGACTCGATCGGTTGACGACTGGTTCAAACGATACCAGCCGGCAATCGAATACCGTGTGCGTTTTGCCCTCAACACCTCGTGAGGGAAGGCTTCGCTCATAAAACAAACCAGCGTCCCAAAGGCTGGCGTCACCCGAATCCCCACAGAGTCTGTGGCTGACTCGTAAATCACCAGTTCGCCACCATCATCTGGTTGCCATCCAGGATTCAGATAGAGCACTGTCGAGACCACTCGGTTGGCCTCGCCTTGAAATGCATCCAGATGCCGTTTGTAGTATTGGCCGGGAAGATAGCGCGCATAATGCGACTCATAAGAAAATAAACCAAGAAAACAGCGCTGATTCAAGGAGACTCGCAACATCTCCGTGTATTGCAGCCAGTGCTGACAAGGTTCTGTTGTGCCATCGATCCAGCAAACCGAATCGGTCCGGTTAAATCGATTCAGTTGATAGTCGCGCGCACGTCCAATTCCCGCCTGATGGAACCAGTCATCACTTAATTGACTGACTTCACCCCACAAAGACTCCGCCAACGTGCCTGTGATGGCATTCGGTTGAATACTGTATCCCTGACGCTCTAAATCTCGCGCAATTTGATCGACAATCGGTTCCGAGGAAACCTGATCAATCAGGGGTCTAACGCTCATCAGCAATGCTCGATGATGGTCTTGTCGCCAGATAGACGCCTCCACTGGCAACAGCAAATCCGAGGAGATCGATGGTGGTTAATCCTTCATTCAGCAGCAGCCATCCAATCAAGGCGGCGACCGGGGGGACGAGAAAGAATAACGCCGACGTTTGGCTGGCTGAATGATGATTGATCAAATACATCAGGATCGAGAACGCACCAAAACTCACCGCAATCACTAGCCACCCCATGGCAAGCCCAAAACTCAGCGTCAAATTGATCGCTGGCGACTCAAGAAACCACATGACGGTCCCGTGAAACACAGCGGCCGCAGCCGCTTGTACTGCATTATTCGTGGCTAACGGCAAGGTTTGCGAATACTTCCGCTGCCAAATGGTTCCGGCGGTAATCGCAGCCAACGCGACGACATTGGCCACCAATCCATCGATCGCAAACTCAGAGCCAACGTCCAGCCCCAGAACGAGCGCAGCACCCACAAAACCCAGACCCAAGCCCAGCCAGTTTTTCAAAGAGACTTGCTCACCAAGCAACAGGCCAGCGAAGATTGCGGTCAAAATCGGCTGCGTACAGACAATCAAGGCGGATACGCCGGCTGGAATACCCACACTGAAGGAGTACCAGCAGCCACCTAAGTACAGACCATGAAATAATAAACCCGTAATGATGGAATGCTTGAGATCCTGCATTTTCAGTTTTGAAAATTCCGCCAAATACCAAGCAACGACGACAAAACCGATGGCGACCAACGCAAATCGAAAAGCCAAGGCCGCAAAAGGTGTCGCATCTTGGGTCGCAACCGAACCCGTGGCAAAGGCTGATGCCCAAAGCACGACAAAGGTGAGCGGAAAAACAAACGATAGCAGCATAGAGTCCCTTAGAGCGCGACACAGTCACTGGTTTTAGAAATCACACGGTCGTCTTATGATCAGGCGCCGACTCAGTCATCAACGAGCGCATCGCAAAGAGGCCAAACAATGGACCAGGGATAAGAAGCCAAACAACGGAGACACCTAAATGATCCATCCATTGGGTCAACAACACAATAGATCCGATCGAAATCAAAAATCCCAGACTGTTTTGAATTGATAGCGCACTTGCCACCATCTCTGGATCGCAAGCCTTCGACGAAATCGCTGAAAATTGAGCTGAATCCGCGATCACAAAAAACCCCCAGATCATGAGCGCGGTCATCGCGAGTGATGGTGCGATACTGATCCACGGATAGAGCACGCACAATGAACCTGAAATCATCAATGACACAAAGGCCACACGAGCACTTCCCCATCGCTGACTGATCAGGCCGCCCCAGATCGCCCCCAACAAACCCACCCCAATCACAAGAAAAGACCATGCAGAAATTTCAGTCACAGACGCATCAGGCATGGCTGCATTCACTAACCAAGGAACGAGCGTCCAGAATGCATACAACTCCCACATGTGACCAAAATAACCAAAAGCCGATGCTCGAAATCGAGACCGCTGAAAGCTCGAAAAAACAGCGCCCCACCGAATTGGCCCGCTTTGACGAATTCCGTATGGGCCCTCACCGATCCATCGAACAACAATCCCCCCAAAGAGAGCGAGCATCGATGCGGCAAGGAGGGTTAATCGCCAATCTGGGGATAACGCCAGCATATTCAGAAGATGTGGCGATGCGGTTCCAAGGGTTAACATGCCAACCACTAAGCCGAGCCCAACACCAGGAAGCTTGGGCGACCAACTCACGATCAACTTCATCCCGATGGGATAGATACCAGCCAGACAGACACCAACAATCAACCGATAGACCAGCCCGCCAGTCAAATCCGAAGCATGGTAAGCAAACAGAAGGTTAGCAATACTACCGGCGATCGATGCCCACAAAAAAATCGA
>JAHEDY010000028.1 GCA_024640985.1 Gammaproteobacteria bacterium | reverse complement strand
GCCCCTTTCGCTCCACCCATCGGTAGCATCGATCCTTGCAATACCGCCTTTGGATCTGTTGTCGGCTGACCGTTCTGATCAAGGCCCCAACCTTCAGGGATGGATTGACCTTCCTTGGCTGCAACCATGACCTTACCGCGTGCAACTTGGCTTAATGACAAATCAATTACTAATGGATCATTGCTGTGACGTGGTGCAGCAAAAGCAATGGGATTGGTTCCAAAAATGGGGGTCGATCCGCCAAATGGTGCGATGGCAGCCGGACTGTTGCCAACGATTATTCCCACGGTGTCTTGCATCGCCAAACGTTCGACATGCCAGCCGGCGACACCAAAGTGATGTGAGCGGAAGATCGTCGCCGCCGCAATCCCAATTGACTTGGCTTTATTGGGCAATTCCTTGATCGCAAGGTCAATGGCTGGAAAAGCAAATCCATGCTGGGCATCAATGCGAAGCGCGCTCGCGGTCTCAGCGGCGATATGTGGTGTCGCATGCCCATTCACCTTGCCCGAACGGGCTTGGGCGCAATAACTCGCCACTCTTGAGATCCCATGACCAACTTGTCCATCGATCTGCGCTTGAGTCAGTGCCGCAGCCACGCTCAATGCGTTTTCTTGAGAGACATTAGAGCCCTCTAAGGCTCGTTGAATCAACGTCTGTAATTGGTCTCGAAACAGGTAAACATCACTCATAACCTAGGGCCCTTAATACATTTTCTGCAGTCACTTGGCTCACGCGCCGGTTCGACTCGTGTGTCACTCCAGCGATGTGAGGCGTGAGAATCAGTTGATCAATACCGTCGAAACGCGCCCCTTTGAGTTCATCCAGTGGCTCATGCTCAAAAACATCAAGAGCGGCTCCGCCAAGATGCCCTGTCTGGATATGATGAATCAGGGCTTTCTCGTCAACAATTCCGCCACGCGATGTGTTGATCAAAATTGCCCCACTCTTCATCAAGGCCAGCCGCTGTGAATCCATCAAACGGTGAGTGTCTTCTGTTAAGGGAACGTGAATACTCACACTGTCTGCCAGCGCCAACAATTCATCCAAGGATGACACAGCAGTTGCCCCCGCATGGTGCTCTGATTCATCAACATAAGGATCAAAATACGCAATCCGCATTCCAAAAGCAGCGGCTCGCTTGGCGACGATCTGCGCAATCTGCCCGAATCCAATGAGTCCGAGTGTTTTTCCGCTAATTTCACCGCCGATAAATTGCTCTCGCGGCCAATCCCCGCCAACCATCGCCTGGAATCCACTGGTCATCGGGCGACGTAAATGCAATAAGGCACTCATCACATACTCAGCCACTGCGACGGCGTTCGCACCAGTTGCTGGCAGCACTTGGATATTGGCTTGTTTTGCTGCCTCGAGATCAATGTTATCCAAGCCAACACCAAGGCGACCAACCACCTTTAACTGACCAGCATGGTTCAGTAATTCACGGGTCACCGGCGTTCGATTTCGAACAATTAACGCATCAACTAGTGAAATGCGTTGCATCAAGGTTTGTTGATCGTCGAAGAGATTCGGTGCGTAATCGACCGATAAGCGATTCTCCAAGAAGGCGAGAGCTGAGCCGTCCATGAATTCGCTCACTAATACTGTAGCCATCGTTTTCTCCAAAAAAAGGGGCCCGAAGGCCCCCTCAACGCCCGATTTATGCGCTTCGGTAGAGTTTTGTCATCACGAATTCACGATGCTTCAACACTTCGGCAGCTGTCATACGACCATTACAGGTTCGGATTGTCATATCGATCAATGCGTCCCCTGCCTGATCCAAGGTCATGTCACCACGCAATATTCCAGAGACGTCAACATCGACGTGCTCGCCCATGGTACGAACAGTCTTTGGATTCGCAGTGAGCTTGATGACAGGCTCAATGGGGTTACCGATGATATTCCCCTGACCTGTTGGAAACAGGTGCACAACGAACCCAGCAGCAGCTTGCAGTGTGACACATTCAGCGGCGGCTGAAGAGGTATCCATGAAGTACAAACCCTTACCGGCTGAAGGCATTTCTGCAGGTTCAAGAACATCCACAAATTTTGTCTTCTTACCGATTTTCTGGAAATTACCAAATGCTTTTTCTTCGATGGTTGTTAGGCCGCCGGCAATATTCCCCTTGGTTGGCTGAGACTCCGACAAATCGGATGTCTTATGAGGCTCAATGACCTCATCCATGTACGCCTGCCAGGTGTTCATGAACTTTTCACCGATTTCAGGAGTCACTGCGCGTTGCGCACATGCCGCTTCGGCACCGGTCAACTCTGAGGTTTCGCCGAAACAGGTTGTCACGCCCAACGGATCGAGCTTATCGACCAGATTTCCAACGGTTGGATTTGAAGCAAGGCCAGAGGTTGTATCTGATTCACCGCACTTCATGCTGATCCACAGGTCTCCAATGTCACAGGGCTCACGCTGAATCTCAGACGCCCAATGAACGAATTCTTTCGCTTTGCGAGATGCATCAGCAACGACTTGAATCTCGCCATTGCCAGAGATCCCGAAGCCTTCTACTGGCTTGCCAGTAGTCCGGATTCCGTCGACCACACGTCCAGTCCATCCAGCTTCAATACCGATCACGATTACAGCAGCGACGTTTGGATTGCACCCAGTTCCAATCAATGTTCTGAAATGCAGATCAAGGTCTGCACCAAATTGTAGACGACCATAATGGTGAGGAAGAGCGATACAACCAGCTGTATTTGAAGCGACTTTTTCGGCTGCCGCATTTGATAGATCATCAAGGGGCAGGATCACGACGTAGTTACGGACACCAACACGGCCATTTTCACGGCGATAGCCAAGGAATGATTTTGGAAGACTCATGCTTACCACCTCTTTGTTTTACAGTTGTGGACGTGGACGTGGTTACCCGTTTTCGCATCAGCAGTCATCCGGCCGATGTCGCTTGAGTACTTGAGCACCGTGTCGTTCTCACTCATTTCAGTCAGAGCGATCTTGTGACCCAGGGGAATCGCGTCAAGAGCTTTCACCTCGACTTTCTCACCTGTTTCCATGATCAAACCACTGAGTTGTTTACCGGCTTCCACCGTTTCGACCACGATGACACCAACATTGTCAGCCTTATCGTGGACTAGAAAATCAGGTTGCGACATAAATCCTCCGTACGTGAACCAGATTATTGTTGTGCGTCGAGCTTACTCCCAACCCACGAATAATACAACTAAGTCATATAAGTCTTATATATGAATTATATCAATGTGATCGAAATTCGTTTAACATCGTTTCGATCTTCAGGTAAGGTTTTCTCATGCAGCAAATGTTCAACACTCCATTGTATCTACAGATCCGCGAGCAGATTTTTGATGCCTTACGTTCTGGACGGTGGGCTACGAATGACCCTCTTCCTTCAGAAACCAAGCTGGCATCTGAATTTGACGTCAGTCAGGGAACGATTCGCAAGGCCATTGACGACTTGGTTGCACAGAACATTCTCTACCGACATCAAGGCCGGGGAACCTTCATCCGCCGGCATGATGAACAACAGAGCTTGTTTCGATTTTTTAACCTGGCGCGAGCCGATGGAACAAAACCAGTCCCTGAAAGCATGAATCTCCACTGCAAGACTCGCAAAGGACTGAAACATGAATGCGCCGCACTCCAGCGACCCACCGGAGAACGGCTCATCGAGATTCTGAGGCTCAGACGGCTTGATGGCCAACCGGTGATCTTGGAAACCATTCTGGTCAGCCAGCAACTGTTTCCCGACCTCAACAAGCGCGACTTACCTAATACGCTCTACGAGCTTTACGGCGATGAATACAACGTCTACATCACGCGCGCTGAAGAACAGATCAAAAGCATCCTGCCGGATGCGACAATGCAACACCATCTAGAGATCGGGAAGACCACTCCACTGATTGAAATCCAACGGATCGCTTATGACTTGCACAATCAACCGGTTGAGATCCGCATCAGCCAATGCGTCACCGGCGACTTCGTCTACGCGTGTTCACTCAACTAGCCGCATCCGGCTGCATCATCAGTTCCAGACGATTTGCAGCGTCGCGCAGGACAGGCAAACAATGCTCAACCGCATCCAGCGGCAGTCGAAAGACCGGAGCCTGAACCGTCAGAATGAGCGACAGGCGACGCTTGAAATCGAACACAGGCACTCCAACGGCGATCGTTCCCGCCAAAAATTCCTGATGGTCGATCGCGAAACCCTGTCCACGAATCACCTCAAGCTCTTCCTCTAAGGCATCGATCGAGGTAATCGTCTCCACACTAAACTGCGTCAGACCTGCCACCTCAATGAGATGTCGCACCTCGTCTTTCGAGAGCGTGGAGAGATACAGTTTGCCAGAAGCTGTGCAGTGAAAAGGCACAATACTCCCAACTGGAAAACTGATTCTCAGTGGCGAGTCGACCTCTGCACGATCGACATAACGCATGCCTTCATCCGATGGAATCACTAATGTGCAGGTTTCATTGAGTTGATCGCGCAACCATAACAAGATCTGCTTGCGAGAGGTTTGAGCACGACGCGAGCCCAACACATTAACGGCGAATATTTGCGATCGCTCACCCAAGGTATAGGACCGACCGCCATCCAATTGGCGCAAAAAGTCGTGTCGCTCAAGCAGATGTAACAATCGATGCACAGTGGGCTTCGGAAGACCAAGTCCATCGGCGATCTCGGTCAACGTCAAATCACCGTCATGATCAGCTACAAACTCAAGAACCATCAACGGTTTTAGATTGGAAGGAATCTCTGTTTCCATAAGATCCGGCATCAGGTGAATCTGGTTAATGACGATCTCCGTAGAATAAAGTAACAACATGCTTTGCTTCAGCGAAAAATAACCAGCGCTCGATCATAATGCCGACAAAATGAACAAAGGGAATCGCCAGAATCGCCCAGGAGACACCAGACCATAAAGCCAATAGTGGCAAGAGAAACGCTAGAACAACAGCAATCTGCGACAACCGTTGAGCATGCTTTCTCGCGACGACAAAACCCATCTCATGCTGCAGCCAATTCTCTTCAGTATGTGGAGACATCAATAAATCAACCTGACCCATCGCCCCAAGACCCGTTGCTGATTCTGGTGTTGAGCCCGATCCCGACTGTCCAGCACGGCGCCACCAGATGACTTTCACGACAAATGCCAGCACCAATACACCAGTCGTCAACTCAACGAGAACAGGTGAGCCACTCATCATCTGCTCCCAGGCGACAACAGCGACCAGACCGCCACAAATCGAGAGTGATACATAAACCCAAGGCGTTAAGGGGTGATACCAGCGAGCGATGGTTTTTAAACTGCCGTAAATCATCGCTGTCGCCCAGACTGTGATCATGCTGAACGCAGACAACAGCATCCCAATCGATGCAGATCGCTGCCCGTCAGTGAACCAGATCATTGCATAAAGACAGGCCACACCGACGGTCACAACAGCGAAGACGCCTTCCCGTGACAACCAAGATGACCGCCATTGCGATAGCGCCCTGAAGGCGCGTTCTGGATGCCCTAGATGTAACAGTGAGGAACACAGGCCACCAATCACCGCAGTCAATGCAAGGCCGCTGAAGATCAACAGATCGATGGGCTGCGTCAGGGTGACAAAACCGAGGCCGAACCAAAATAACATGCCAAGGCCAAGGCCTGAGAGCGAAGTGAATACGATAATTGACCAGGCTGGACGCATAACTTTCTCCTTAACCCAATTTAGCCAATGCCGAATCCACCCAACCCCAGAATCCAGCAACATCGGGTGCTTGGTTCTTGGCTTGTGTTTCCGTGGCTTGTGCGTCAGAGGCAATGAGATGTTGCTTCTCGCGAGGTGGCAGGTATTTGTTCACCGGTGCTGTCCCTTGTTCCGGCATCAAATCGAAACCTCCACGCTCCCGAACCATTTCGCTCACCTCCGACTCAGGATCACCCAAATCACCAAATGCGCGAGCCCCTGTTGGACAGGTCCGCACGCAGGCTGGAACACGGTCCTCTTCGGGGAGATTCTCGTTATAGATCCGATCGACACAGAGCGTGCATTTCTTCATGACCTGCTCCACCGGATCCATTTCGCGAGCCCCGTAAGGGCAGGACCAGGCACAGAGGCCACAACCAATGCAGTGATCTTCATTCACCAACACAATCCCGTCTTCAACGCGCTTGTAGGAAGCACCCGTCGGACACACAGTGACACAAGGGGCATCCGTACAATGCAAACAAGACTTCGGAAAGTGCACCACCTGCGCGGTCTTTTCAGTCGTCACTTCGAAGGTGTGGATCCGATTCAGCCAAGATCCGGATTGTTCCGCTCCATAGGCGTTAATGTCAGACAGTGGAGCCCCCTCTGACCCAGTATTCCATTCCTTACAATTCACTACGCAGGCATGACACCCAACGCAAATATCAAGATCAATCACTAATCCCAGTTTTTTCGGACTGGGGTTCTCAGGCAGCATCGTCATGAATGATCTCCCTTTGTCGGTTGAAACTGAATCCCATAGGTGACCGTTGATGCTGGCTTGACCAAATCTCCCGGCGACTCAATCACAGGGAAATCCGGGTAGACGCCGGGATCACTTTGATCTGACTTCGTAATTGACACTTTCAGGTCGTACCAGGCCGCTTGACCGGTAATCGGATCCGAATTGGCCCAGCGAAGCCCATCACCTTTTTCAGGAAGTAATTCGTGAATCAAATGATTCAACAAGAACCCTTTAGTAGCTTCAGGTGCATCAGGATTCAGTTGCCAGGCGCCTTTACGCTTACCAATCGCATTCCACGTCCAAACGGTATTCGGATTCAACGCATGCATCACCACCACTTGCACCTTAATACGACCATGATGCGAGGCGACCCAAACCCAGTCGCCGTCACTCAGCTGGTGCTGTTTTGCAATTTCCGATGAAACAAACAAGGGGTTATGTCCATGGATTTGACGCAGCCATGGATTTTGCGATCCCCAGGAGTGATACATCGCCATCGGTCGTTGTGTCAGTGCATAGATTGGATACTCGGATTCTGAGACCATGGACCCTTCAAAAGGCGCATACCACTCAGGCAGTGGCGTAAAACTTGTGCGCACCCGTTCGCGAAGATGCTCAGGCGGCTGAACCTGCCCAAACCCTTCAGCGGCCAAACGGAATTTTTGCAGCTCTTCACTGTAGATTTGGTACACATAAGGTGCCGGGGAGTCATAAAAACCCATCTCAACCGCGAAGTCTTGGTACTGCTGATTGTGCGCTTTGTAATAACGAGCTTCTTCGGGAAGCTTGTGAATCCAAAATCCACCATTGTCAATGTAACGATCGAGCTGATCTGGATTACTATCGCCCCGACCGACGGCTTGACCGTCCACACCTCGGAAACCAGCCAGCGGGCCTACTCCAGGTTTCCGTTGATGGTTGACAATATAGTCTGCGTAATCCTGATATTTTGGAGCACCGCTATCATCCACCATGCCCGGCAGTCCCAACCTCGCCCCTAGATCGAGCAACACCGACTGAAACCCTCGCACATTCCGTTTGAGCTCCACAACCGGCCATCGAATCGCATCTGCGACGGCATCTGGCTCACAGATCGGACGATCAAGGAGAGAAATACAGTCATGGCGTTCAAGATAGGTAGTATCTGGCAACACCAAATCGGCGTAAGCCACCATTTCCGAGGAATAGGCATCGGAATAAATCAGTTTCGGAATCTTGTACTCACCAGTCGCCGGGTCGACGTCCGTCAGCATGTCGATCACCCCAGCTGAATTCATCGAGGAATTCCAAGCCATGTTGGCCATATACATAAACAACACATCAATGGGATAGGGATCCCCTGCATGCGCATTGGAGATCACCATATGCATTAAGCCATGTGCTGACAGCGGTGCGTCCCACGAGAATGCTTTATCAATTCTCACCGGTTGGCCGTCATCATCAATCAATAAGTCTTCAGGGCTTCTTGGGTATCCAAGAGGAGCACCGGTTAATGGCTGACCCGGACGGATCGAGTCTGCTTTTCCGGCTGGCTTTGGATGCATGTCGACTGACTTCGGATATGGCGGTTTGAACCGGAATCCCCCGGGCACATCAACGCTACCGAGTAACAACTGTAGAATATGCAGCGCCCGACAGGTTTGAAAACCATTGGAATGAGCGGAGATTCCCCGCATGGCGTGCATGGAGACCGGTCGGCCTTTCATGGTTTGGTGTGTTTCACCTTTCCAATCGGTCCATTCGATAGGGAGTTCAATCTCTTCTTCAAAGGCAACTCTAGCAAGCTCTGCTGCCAATGCTCTCACCCGATCTGCAGAGACACCGGTCCGCGCCTCCGTTGCCTCAGGTGCATAATCTTGATCAAGCCAGGCATCCACCATCAGGGAGAACACCGACACCAACTCTCGCCCGTCTGCATCGACGGCCTTCTCAGTGATATTCGGTGTGACTCCCGGCGTTTTATGGGAGACCAAAGATCGCGTTGCCTGACAGAGAACCATGGCGTCGCCATGATCATCTCGAGCGAACAAACCATGGCTCTCAGTTCCTGGCGCATGTATCACCCGCCAAGAGGTGTTGGTGTAACGAATCAGATAATCGAGATCAATCCGGTTCGTGCGAAGAAGCTCATAAATCAGTGACTGGATCAACAGCCCATCAGTTCCTGGAGTGATCGAAACCCAGTCATCAGCAACAGCGGAATATCCTGTCTGAACTGGATTCACAGAGATCACCCGAACCCCGCGAGATTTGAGCTGACCGATCCCCATTTTGATTGGGTTGGAGTCATGATCCTCAGCAACGCCAAACATCATAAAGAGCTTCGTGAGCTCCCAATCAGGACTTCCGAATTCCCAAAAAGCCCCCCCCAAGGTATAGATTCCAGCCGCGGCCATATTGACCGAGCAAAATCCGCCGTGGGCCGCAAAATTTGGCGTTCCATATTGCTGAGCCCACCATCCTGTCAATGCTTGGCTTTGATCGCGACCGGTAAAGAAAGCGAGTTTCTTCGGATCTTTTTCGCGCACCTCGCCGAGCCATTCAGTGGCGGTTGATAACGCTTCGTCCCAGCTGATCTCTTCAAATTGACCGGAGCCACGCGGACCGACTCGACGCAGTGGAGCACGCAAGCGAGCCGGCGAATTGTGTTGCATGATGCCAGCCGACCCTTT
>JAHEDY010000010.1:42226-47757 GCA_024640985.1 Gammaproteobacteria bacterium | reverse complement strand
GATATCAATGCCCTTGCAACCTTGATGATTTTGATTGTGGGATTAGGCGGAGTGATCGGCTTTTGGCAAATGCGCCGGTCGACTAACCGGCGCTCTGCATAAACCTCTACGCTTGACGGCGTTGAACATCTGCCGTGTCTTCAAGGTCAATAATGACCGGTGGAGCAACTCCGTTGAAGTGACAGGCAGTAGCGATACTGTATGCACCAATCTCATGGATGACGATCACGTCCCCAAGAGACAGTTCTGGAAGGCTGTCGTGGTCGCCAAATCGGTCGACGCTATCGCACGTTGGTCCCGCGAATACTGCAGCTGATCGGTCGCCGCCTTCTGTATAAATAGTCATCGGGTAGTTGATGTGATCAAAAATTCGACCTGATTGAGCACCATAGACGCCATCATCGAGGTAGTACCACCAAGTGTCATCTTGTCGTTTTGAGCGACCGATTACACGCGATACCAGAGTCATGCTTGGTGCTGAAATGGCGCGACCCGGCTCTGCCATGAGCTGAATGTGTGCAGGAACCTGTCCCATGACTTCACGGATTGGTTTGCAAAATCCATCAAAATCGACCGCCTGATTTGAGTAGTTCGCTGGGAAACCACCACCGATGTCGATGCGCTCAATCATGGCAATGCCCTCTGAAGCGGCGTCACCCGCAATTTCGAGGCAGCGAAGAAGGGCGATACGATGCGTTTCTGCGCTCTTCGCTTGAGATCCTACATGGAAGCAAAGTCCATCAATGACGATTCCCATTTGTTTTGCGACAGCCATGATATGAAGCGCATCCTCTGGTTGTGCTCCGAACTTCCGAGATAAATCAATTGGCGCGTCGGGCGCGACAAAAGCAAGTCGCAACATCACAGTGATGTCATGACGGTATGGGGCGACTTTCCAGAGCTCGTCTAAGTTATCGATCACAAACGAACGAACACCAAGCTGTATGGATGTTTCGAGATCATGCTCGGTCTTAATCGGGTGAGTGTGGATCATGCGGCTCGTTGGAACCCCAAACGGCAGAAGTGCCTGAATCTCCGGAGCACTGGCTACGTCAAATGAGGCCCCTTCGTTAACGAGAGTTGCCACTAACGATTGATAGGGATTCGATTTGACGGCGTAATACAGCGTGACGTTTGGCAATGCCTGTTGCAAAGCACGCCAAGTGTCGCGAACGCGATTGGGATTGAAAAGCAGCGCTGGTGAATTACCACCAGTCTGCGCCAGCCAGAAGTCACCCTCTGATCGTGGTCGAATGGTTGTCAACACGGATCGTCTCCAAATTTGTCTTCGTCGCTCAGACACGTCTAGACAAACTCAGACGCCGGGTCACAAACGCATAAATATTTCCAAATGGTTTTGGTTAATGTGCGCGCATTTTCAATCTTTTTTTTTGAAAAGCAATAGGTGCTGAAAAATATTTTTTGACCAGCATTTGGCTTGCGCAGAGCGACTTCTTAAACCTGTTCGATCGGTATAACTAAGGCTTCTGCTCTTTGTGGTAAATTGCTAGCAATTGATGAACCTAAGGAATCGTAAGACATGTCGGATTTGCTAGCGACAGGGCTCTCGACAGCCGTCCAAAACAAAATTGAAGACCTGGTTCTTCAAGGCAAACTTCAAGGCGGTGACAAACTTAATGAAGTTGAACTCGCTGAATTGTTTGGCACAAGTCGTGGCCCGATTCGAGAAGCCTGCAAGGGCTTGGTGCAGGCTGGCTTACTCACCGCTGTGCCGAATAGAGGTGTATTCGTCCGTAAAATGGACGTACGTCAAGCTCTTGAGGTTTACGATATTCGCGCGTTCCTCGATCAGTTAATCGGACATCTCGCGGCAACTCACGGGACCGAGCAGCAAATTCAGGAACTTTGGGATATTCATGCTCGGTTAGATAAAGCGGTCCGGGCTGATGACTTTGAGGCCTACTATCCTGAAAACTTAGCGTTTCATGAAAAGCTTTTGACAATGACGGGTAGTGAGCGTTTGACGCAGATGTATCTTTCGCTCGTGAAGGAGTTACATTTATTTCGACGCAAAGGTCTGATCCAACAAGGATCGATGGACGTATCTAACGCTGAACATGCGCTGATATTGGAGGCGATTGCACATCGAGATCCAGTTAAAGCGGGTCTGGCGATGAGAAATCATGTGATGACTGCAAAACAACGGCTGATGACAGCGATTGAGTTGCAGTCAGTTAATGAATCGATGGTGCCCTAAACCTACTAACAGCCTTTGAACTGAGGCGCTCGCTTCTCCATGAAGGCCGTTCTTCCCTCTTTATAATCGTCGCTGGTAAAGCATGCATCCACTAACTCATCACAGTGGTCCAAATCTCGGTGTTGTGGTTCTGAAAGCACCTGTGTTGCGATGTATTTCATGGCTTTGACCGTCAGGGGCGCGTTATTTCCGATTTGCGAAGCAAGACTGGCGACTTCTTGTTCAAGCGTCGACTCATCGTGAACGGCTTGCACGAAACCCATTCGGTAAGCGGTTTCTGCATCAATGCGCTCAGCTGTAAACATCAAATATTTTGCGTTTGATGCGCCAATCGCATTAATTAATCGTTGAATGGCCGGGAACGGATAACCGAGAGCTAACTTGGCCGCTGGCATCGCAAACTTGGACTTCTTAGAACAGATTCGGATATCACAACACACGGCCAGGTTGAGGCCGCCCCCGATGCAGTATCCGTCTACCTGAGCAATTGTTGGCTTCGGGAAATGAGCGATGCGCTCATAGATTGCCCGGATGCGCGTATTGTAATGTTTGGTAGCTTCAGCGGAACCACGCTCTTTTTCGAATTTGGAAATATCTGCGCCACTCACAAATGATTTTCCGCCGGCTCCTGTTAATACAACGACACGAATATCGGAATTGGATTCAAACTCGTCGAGAATCGCATCCGTTGCATCCCACATTTCTAGCGACACAGCATTATGTTTTTCCGGATTGTTGAAAATGAGATATGCAATAGAGCCCTCAATTTTTGAAAGCATTTTATTCATGACGTTTTACACCTTTAAATCACGTTATTTTGTTTGAGGGACTCGGAATCACCAATGCCTAGTTCAGCCAATATGTCTTCAGTATGTTGGCCTCGCCCAGGAGGTGGGGAGACGATCGAACTCGGAGTTCGATTCATCGAGAACGGTTGCCCGACCAATTTTGTGTCACCAAATGGAACCGTTCCAATTGTCTCGGTGGCAATTCCCAAATGCTCAACCTGTGGATCTGCAAAAACTTGATCAACCGAATAGATTGGCCCCGTTGGAACTCCGGCTTCAAGAAGAGTTTCCACCCAATATTCCGATGTATTCGTCATCGTTACTTCTGAAATTAGAGCGTTAAGAACTTTTCGGTTTTTTGAGCGGTCCGAGTTTTGTTGGAATCGCAAATCATCAATCCAATCCGCGTGCCCCAGTGCTTTAGCACACCGCTGCCATATCGCTTCTCCAGCACAGGCTATATTTATGGAACCATCAGTTGTTGGAAAGACACCGGTCGGGATGCTTGTTGGATGATCATTGCCAGCCTGCTTTGGAATTTCCCCTTGGGTCAACCACCGAGCAGCTTGGAAGTCGAGCATAAAAATTTGCGACTGAAGCAAACTGGTTTGTACCCATTGTCCTTTTCCCGAGATATTACGCTCTAACAGTGCGGTAAGTACCCCCATTGCGCAAAATAGGCCTGCGCACAAATCGGCTATCGGGATACCTACGCGCATGGGTCCGCGTCCTTCCTCCCCAGTAATGGACATTAAACCACCCATGCCCTGTGCGATTTGATCAAATCCGGGTCGTTTAGCATATGGACCATCTTGACCAAAGCCAGAAATACTTCCGAGAATTATTCTGGGATTAATTTTTTTGAGGCTTTCGTAATCGAGGCCAAGACGATCTTTGACATCGGGACGGAAGTTCTCGATGACCACATCAGCTGTTTTGATAAGCTCCGTTAAAATCCGAATTCCTTCTTCGGATTTCAGATTGAGAGTCATGCTTCTTTTATTCCGTTGCAGATTCTGAAAGTCTGCAGTATTGCGCCCAGCGCCAAGTGTCCCGTCTGGTTCTATAGATTCCGGGGGCTCGATTTTAATGACGTCGGCGCCCCAATCTGCGAATTGTCGAACAGCTGTTGGGCCAGAGCGCACCCGAGACAGGTCAATGACGCGAATTCCGTTGAGGGCAGTCGATGCGAAAGGTAGTGTCATGATTTTTCTCCGATAATAGCGAGCGCTTTTATGCACTCTCGGATGTTGTTGCTTGAGTCGAAAAGCTGATTGATGTTGCCTTGAGCAGAGCTGATATCGATAGCGTCAAGACCTGAAAAAATCAGATTGTTTGTGAACTTAGCCTCTAGCTCATGCTGCGACATGGGTTCTTGCTTGCCACCCCTTAAACACGACTGTTTGAAGGTATGAGTATTTCCTTCTGAGTCAACGACATCTATCCAGCCGACATACTCATCTGGATACGGATCTTTGGGGTTAATCGAGTAGGTAATTTTTGATGCCATTGCTTGAATGTCGTCTCTTGAAAGTTGCTCTTGGGTGAATTCATTCAATCCTGCTTTTCCATCGAGCAAACCGATCGCAACGCAGTAAGGAACAGAAAACTTTGCTCCATAAGGTGTCGAGGGATTTCTCTTTTCCTTGAGTGGTTCCCACAATCGATGGACGGTACCTTCCCCCACGTGAGCGTGTATTTCTTTGATGTCCATAGGGTTTAGGATTTTTGAGGCTTGGACTGCGCAATCAACAAATGGCTGTGTCATGGTTCCACAGGCATAAGGTTTGAAAGCGAGGCCCGCAGAAACCCAGTCCTCGCCGAATGACTCAAGGTATTTGAACTCTGGAGTGATTGCATCTGAGGCGAAGCCTTTGAATAGTCCATGGGTTCCCTCGAACACAGTTCGTGGCCCCTTAAAACCTGCTTTGGCCATAACGGCAGATTTAATTCCCGCGGAAGCTGCCCAGCCGGGATGCATTCTTTTGGTCCAGGTACCTTCGGCTAGGTACTCGATGATGCCAGATGCCATTGAACCAACAATGCCCAATGCCGATGCTGTTTGTTGTGCGTTGAGTCCATATGCCATTGATGCCGTGAGGCTAGCACCAAATGCCCCAAGAATTGCCGTCGGATGAAAACCTTGTCGATGAACTGCAGTTGGGGCGACTAACGCAAGTCTGCAAATCAGTTCTGCGCCATGAGCCATGGAGCTGATGAACCTTTCTTGATCAATTTGTTCACGCTCTGCGATTGCCAGCATGGTTGGGATGATCACGGAGGATACATGAACAGGCGTTCCTTCGAACGTATCATCAAAGTCCTCCCCATGTATTGCTGTACCATTTATGAGAGCAGCATCCTGAACCGTGAAACGTGATCCGTGTCCAAAAGCAGTTGAATTTCCTTGATCAAGACAGGAACCTTCGATTGCTTTTATATAATCATTGCCCCGTGCTGAAAGCATGAGTCCGTAGGCATCGAGCGTCACCCGATGCAACATTTGCCTGACTGATTTTGGAACG
>JAHEDY010000010.1:6883-42126 GCA_024640985.1 Gammaproteobacteria bacterium | reverse complement strand
ACCGTTGCACATAATGCGCCGGTTTGCCTGACTAGGTCCGCAGTTTGTTCGAGATTTTCAGCGTCGTTGTTTGTGTGTACAACCAGATGAAAGCCAAGCTCACCAAGTTTTACGGCAGTCGCCCGGCCAATATTTCGGGCTGAACCGGTGACCACTGCTACAGAATTTTTTTGTATCATGCGTTCGTTGCCTTTCTGTTCTTGAATCCCGTCCAGAAGGGTGTTGAGAGATTCAAGGCGGTTAGAGCAAAGAAGAATAGAACGATTGGACTCTCCATCAGAGCCATGAAATTGTTGTCGTAAATAATCATTGACTGACTGAATGATTCTTCGACCATCTTTCCGAGGATTAATCCCATCACAAGTGGTGCGGCACCAAAGCCATGACGATTCATGAAATACCCGATTAGGCCAGCAATCAGCATCACATAAACGTCTACAAATGATGAGCTAGATGAGTAGGCTCCGATGATTGCGAAGATGAAGACCGAAGGCCACAGCAACTGTTTGGGGATGAAGGTGACCAGAGAGAACAACTTTGCGCCGGCCAAACCGATGCCCAAAAACGCGATGTTTGCGAAAAGCATCGCCCCGAAAATGGCATAGAGAAATTCAGGAGTCTCATTTAAAAGAAAGGGCCCCGGTCTAAAACCGTGCATGATGAGTGCGGCTAGGATTAATGCGGTCGACCCCGAGCCCGGTATCCCTAGAGCAAGAGTTGGCACCATAGCGCCGCCAGCAGCGGCATTGTTAGCTGATTCAGGCCCGACAATTCCTTCTGGAGTACCGGTACCAAACTCTTCTTTTTTGTTACTGAAGCGTTTCGCCTCGTTATACCCAACGATGGCAGCAACGGTCGACCCTTCCGCAGGCAGAATTCCGATGAAAGTTCCAATTCCAGACGACCTCAGGATACAGTTTTTGAGTTCTTTTAACTCCTTGAAAGTCGGCAGTTTCATTGCTTTGGCTTCGATTCGTTCAACTTTGTCATTCAATGTACTGGACTGGCTCAAGAGTTCGCCGATTGCGAATAAACCGATTAAAACGGGGACAAAGTGAATTCCCTCATCAAGGTCGGGTATATCGAAAGTAAAACGTTCAACGCCAGTAGTCAGATGGATGCCAACAGTCGCGAGTAAAACACCTACCGCA
Source organism: Gammaproteobacteria bacterium (assembly GCA_024640985.1). Taxonomy (GTDB): domain Bacteria; phylum Pseudomonadota; class Gammaproteobacteria; order Pseudomonadales; family Litorivicinaceae; genus HIMB30. Next base: position 40,975 of record JAHEDY010000010.1, on the reverse strand, counting down.
CCGGCTATTAAATTTCTTAACGAGCTCTTTCCAGTCATCGAGGCCAGCATTGAGAGAGCGAAAACAGCTAGCGCAAAATATTCGGGTGGACGAAACTCAAGAGCTACTGCGGCAAGAGTAGGAGCTGCTACGATAAATATGATGAGACTGATGATTCCGCCTGACACAGAGGAAACCGTCGCTAACCCCAGGGCGCGACCTGGCTCTCCGCGCTTGGCCATCGGGTAACCATCTAGGGCTGTAGCAACGGCTGGGGGCGCGCCGGGGGCGTTGATTAAAATTGCAGTTATCGATCCCCCAAAAGTCCCAGCGCAATATAGCGCAGCAAGCATGGCAATTGCTGGAATTGGTTCTAGCTGCAGCGTGAACGGGGTTAACAGCGCTATCGCCATTGGTGAACTTAAGCCCGGAAGGGCTCCTACTAGTACGCCGATAAGCACACCAAGTGAGATAAGAATGATGTTTTCGACCTTGAGCAGGAGCGAGAAACCTTCAATAATTGCGTCCATAAGACTCGAGCCTTTTTGATTTTTATATGGTGATTCCGAAAATTCCGGTATCAAAGTAGACACTCAAAACCTTCGAAAATAAGAGGGATACGGCTACTGGAAATACCGCAGCAAATGCGAGGGTAGGGATCAGTTTTCGATAGCCCCAAAGCCGTGGCATGACCAGACAGATTGTAATCATCGTTAGCAACATTCCGAGGTAGGGTGAAGCTAGAACAACCACGATAAGGAAAGCGATTGTCACTTTTGTAAGCGGGTGGACGACAACACTTCTTTCTTTATCGATGTTCTTTCCTTTTTTTGCCAAAAGGATGTGTTCGAATGGCAAAAAACAGGCTAGAGCGCCAATGATCCATAATAATAATTGAGGATACATTGAAGGCTGGATATTTTGAGCAAATAAAGGAGAGACCTCATCGAATTGGGTGGTCTCGTAGAAAAGGTATCCAACGCCAAGAAGGATAATAATGGTGACAACCAGATCAACGGGATGCACGAGCCCTAGGGCTCGTGCATTACCGGTTGACGGAGCTGTTGAGTTTTCTGAAGGCATCAACGTGCTCCTATCTTTTTATTTAATAATACCGAGCTCTTTAAGAGCGTCAGCGGCTTTAGCGTATTCTTCCTTGAGGCCTTTGTCCCAAACATCAGTACCTGCAACACTGGATTCAACTTTTAACCCGGCTGTCGCCAAATAGTTAGCAAATACCTCGTGAGACATCGCCTTAACGAGGCCTTTTGAGATTTGCTCTACTTTGTCTGCTGGGGTCTTGGCCAGAACTGCATATCCTCGGGTTGTTGAGGTCTTCACTTCGTAACCCATTTCGAAAGAAGTACGAACATCCGCATAGTCTGGTAGGCGCTCTTCAGCAAGTAGTACGAGAGGTCTAACAGATCCGTCGGCGATTAATGTCGCTGCCTCACTCACATTTGGTAACGTTGCGTCGATTGCTCCCGATAAGAGAGCCTGTAGCATTTCACCACCCGAACCAAATGGAACCACCTTAAACTTGATGCCGGCCGCCTTTGAAAGCTGCGCGAGACCAATGTGCTCGGTGCCACCGACTTGTGCCACACCAAAATTCAAGGTGCGTTTTTTTGATGCCGCGATAAGGTCCTCGAGTGTTTTTGCTTCACTCTTTGCACCAACAACCAAGAACGTCGGATCGTCCATCGCGCGTGCTACGCCGACGATGTCATCAATTTTCATATCTGACTTACCCTGGGCCATCGTGTAGAGGTGAGACTGCGTCAGCGCCATAATTGTGCAACCATCGGCTGGTTTGGACAGCACGTAGTTTTGTGCTTTTGCCCCAGATCCACCACGCTTACTGATAACAAACATATCTTGATCAAGCGTACGGCGTGAACGGATCATCATCATACGTGCGGTGACGTCAGTTCCTCCGCCGTATGATGAATGGATGACGACTTCGATCGGCTTATCGCAAACCGGAGGATCTTTCTTTTTGTCACCATGAGAGGCGGCAAATGCTGTCGACGACAGCGCGAAGGTTGCGCAAACAGCGAGAGTAGTCTTTTTGAGCGTATTTATAGGAATCATCATGTTCCCCTTTATTATAGGTTTAAGTTCGAACTAAAGGTGCCTCAGACACCTATCCCTAGGGTCACTAAAGGAATGTATATTGTCAACACAATATATGAAGCCTATTCTAAAAAACCGATATATATTTCAGCCTATCGGGAAGCCTCTACAATTTTTGTCGACAATGCAGGTGCTCTATAATGATGCGTGACGAACATAAACTTATGATCCTTCCCGGTGTCTATGACGGATTGGGCGCCTCAATTGCGCGGCATTTGGGGGCAAAAGCAGTCTATGCCAGCGGGGGTGCGATCGCGCGCAGTTTTGGATTGCCAGACCTTGGGTTGGTTTCTATGACTGAAATGGCGGCGAGACTAGAGTCGATCGTGCGAGCATTCGAGGGTATGGTCTTTGCTGACGGTGACACAGGGTACGGTGATACTCAGCACGTTCGCCGTATGGTCCAAATGTTTGAGGCCTCCGGGATAAAGGGGGTGCATATTGAAGACCAGAGCTTCCCAAAACGCTGCGGCCACCTTGAGGGTAAGTCACTTATCTCAAAAGATTCGATGTGCCGTAAAATCGAGTCGGCGGTCAAAGCTCGGCGAGCCGATGATTTTTTGATCATCGGGAGAACTGATGCGATCGCGATCGAAGGGTTCGAAATGGCAATTTCGCGTGGACAATCAATGGTCGAGTCGGGCGCAGATGTTGTTTTTATTGAGGCCCCAGAAACAGTTGAACAGGTTGAGTTGATACCCAGTTTGTTCGAGGTGCCTGTCTTGATCAACATGTTCCCGGGCGGGAAGACACCCTACGCCAGCCCAGACTTGTTAAAGAAGTTCGGGTACCGGTACATGATAGTACCGTCTGATGTTCAGCGGGCCTGCATTCAGGCGACTGAGTCTGTTCTTAGGTCAATCGTCGAGAATGGTAATTCAGAGTCTGTGTGCGACTTGTTAAGCCCTCTGGGGGACCGTGATCGTTTCGTCGATCAGGACCGATGGTTGGGAGAGTCTTGAAATGGGTGAGTTGAGAATCTTGTCAGAGCAAACCGTGAAGCATTGCCTCGGTGACAAAATTGATGCTTGTTTTGAGGTGTGTTCTCAGGCTTATCGCTACTACGGCCGAGTCGGTTCGGTTCTCTCGGAGCCGAGCTCACTGTATCTCGAGTTGCCATCTGACCAGCCAAAAAAATGCCGGTTGAAGGGGGCGCACTTCGCTGATAACGGAGTGGCAGGCTTCCGGCTAGCTAGTCCGGGTGCCTACTATACGTGGGTGGTCGACTCGCAAACTGGCCAACCGGAAGGGTTGGTCGCTGAGAACTGGCTACACCGCAGACGTACGGCAGTTACTGGCGCTCTGACACTCCGTTGGTTACGTCCAGATCTTCAGGTCATTGCCCTGATCGGGGCAGGTAAGATAGGGTTCGAATGCGCCATCGCACTGGGTCACGCATTCCCAGACGCTAGTATTATTTTAGGTTGTCGAGATGAGGTGCGTGGCGAACTATTCAGAGAAAGCCTGCCAACCTCCGTTACCGCTAAAATGAGTATCCAAGCTATAGAGCCAGCGGTTCGAAGCGCGGAGGCAGTGCTGACGATCACCAAGGCTAGCTCTGCCTTTATTCAGGGTGATTGGCTAAGGGATGGGGCAGTCGCCTTGTCCATGGGCGGCGTGCCCGAGTTTGACTTCACCACTTGGCAACGCAGTCAGCATTTCATACTTGACGATTTGGGTTACGCGCTTAAGCAGGGTGATCTCCATCATTGGGTGAAATCTGACGGTTTAAGTGTCGATCAGATTCAGGCTCGAACGACGGCCTTGATTGGTGACGTGGCGCTGGACCCTGAAAAATACCAATCCATATGCAGTGGAGTGACGCTGGCCGTGATCCAAGGCATGGCGGTCTGCGACATCGCGATGGCGGGACTGGCTCTGGAAAGAGCCACCGCCTTAAACGCGGGCAGGGTTATTGACCTCGATTCTTGTTAGGCTGCAAATGTTTTCAGCTGCGTGCGATGCATGATACGTCGAGTGTTTCCAGCGAACGCGTCTCTCCTGTGCATCACAAGATGGTTTTGCCACATGATGAGGTCCCCAACCTCCCACTCGTTGTGCCAGGTCCACTGAGGCTCAGTCGCGTGCGACCAAACTTCATCAAGTAGCCGGTTGCTCTCGTCTACGCTCAGACCCACAACATAGGCGTTCGGTCGACGGCCGAGAAACAGCGCTTGTTTGCCCCTGGTGCCTGTCCAAACCATTGGGTGTCTTGCGCCCGGTGTTTCAGAGGGGTCGGTAACTTCGCTGTATCCTTTTCTCAGCATTCCTGCGCTGTTGTGTGCCGCATCATGGATCAAAATTTTCCCATCGATCTCTTTTTTCAGAGCGTCAGGTAGCGCCTCGTATGCGCGGATCATATTACTGAAGTAGGTGTTACCTTGGCCCAGCGGCACCTCCAGCGAGTAAAGGATTCCGGCCACAGGGGGTTGCTCGATATAAGTCATGTCTGCGTGCCAGACTGCCTCGCCGTCGCCGAGATTTCCAATTGGTGTCCCATCGGCCGTCTTGACGTTTGAGATGACGTTGATCTCGGGATATTCCGGTAAAAATGTAACTCCGTATGGATTTGGGCCTGGCGGATCAAGTTCTCCAAAATATTTACTGAACCGGAGCAAATCATCGTCATTGATCGACTGGTTTCTAAATCGTAGGACGAGGTGTTGATCCCATGCAGCTTGGATGGTTTCTATGGCTTCTGGGGTGAGAGGTTTCGCAAGGTCGACACCGTCGATGTTGGCTCCAATGTTGGGGGATAGTTGCGTGATCTTCATCTTAGTTCTCCGTCTCTCCGTACATTGCTTCCCGAACTGTTCTGGCATTTATGACCCGTTTGTTTAGTTTCAAGGGCGCTGACTTTTCGAGGATCATGTGTCCATCCTCAAACTTGAGATGTGGCGTTAAAATCCTTGAGTCATCTCGAATCTTAAAACAACCATTGAACTCACCCGCGCGGTGCAGATATCGCTCAGACACTAGCGCCTCGAGGTAGCAATTAATGTCTGAACCTAGGCCATCGCCAAGTACTATTTGAAGACCCGCCGCGTGAGCTGTTTCGATGGCGTTGCACAAGTCAATCAATGAACCAAAGCGCTTGAGTTTGACCTTACAGAATCCGACTCCGGGCATCGTCGCCGCGCGTTCTATGTCCGCGATGCTGCAGATCGGTTCATCGAGCATTAATGGAACGGGGGACGCTTGCGCCACTCGCCCGTTGCCGTCCCAGTCGTAGGTTTCGCAGGGCTGCTCGAATAATTCACAAGCATCTGGATCGAGTACTTGGCTGAACTCGATTGCGTCTCGCACACAATACGCCCGGTTCGCGTCTACGCGTATCGTGCCACGATTTCCAAGTGTGTCCTGGATGACGCGAACTCTCTTCTTATCTTCGTTCACGTCTTTTCCAACTTTGATCTTGAAAGTTCGAAATCCGAGTTCAATTTTCTCATTAAGTTCGGTTGTAATCTGCTCCGGTGTCGTTGCTGAAAACGCAGTTAAAACCGGGATACGCAGATGACCTGCTGGAGTCCACTGTCCGGGCTCTTTGAGTTGATCTAACGCATTTAATAGGGCTGCCGCTGCCACAGGGCTTCCAGATCGTTTGTGGTTCAATTGTTCAAACGCTGTGTTGATGTCTGAGCCAATCATCGCGGCGGCAGATGACGTCAGAAAAGACCAACCTCCCTCGCGTGTTTCAGAGCTGGATCCGGGGGAGATATGTTGCTCACCAAATGTCACCTGACCATCGTCCGTGATTATTCTCACGAGATAAGGCTCGAACGACTCAAATGTCCTGTAGCTTAGTGCGTAGGGTTTAATGAGAGGAAGGTCGAGGTGCCGTATTTCGAGTCCTCGAATAACGCTCATAACGCGGTCCAGGGGTATGTTCTTCGGTGGCTCTCTTCGAAGGCTGTGATTTCTTCATTGAATTGCAGCGACAGATCAATCTCATTTAAGCCATTCATGAGGCAGTGCTTTTGGAATGGCTCTAGACTGAATTTGACAACCTTGCCGGCCGGCAGTGTTATACATTCCTGATCTATATCGATCGAGACTCTCGGCTCTTGAGCGCGGTCTAGTTCTTCCTGAATTGATTCGATAGTCTCTTGATCCAATCGGGCGGTCAGGACGCCATTTTTGAGGCAGTTTGCCGCAAATATCTCACCAAAGCTTGGCGCGAATACGGCTCGAAACCCAGAATCATAAAGTGCATAAACGGCACCTTCTCTTGAGCTCCCTGAGCCAAAATTTGAGCCAGCGAATAGAATTTTAGCGGTTTCAAATTTGGGATTATTGATTGAGAAGTTAGGGTTAATATCTCCTGCATCGGTGCGTCGGATATCGTGGAATAGATATTGCGCGTAACCAACATCTCTCGGTTTCTTGATGAATCGCGCAGGAAATAATTGATCCGTATTGACGTTTGCGAGACGAAGTGGTGCGCCGATCGCGCTAATCTGAATCAAAGGTTCCATGAGCCTGCCTCCGCATAGGAGCTGATGTTCTCAAATTGGCCTGTGATAGAAGCCGCGGCAGCCATGGCTGGACTGACTAGGTGTGTGCGACCCCCTTGTCCCTGTCTACCCTCAAAATTTCGGTTTGATGTCGAGGCTGCGCGCTCACCGCTCGCAAGCATGTCTCCGTTAATACCCACACACATAGAGCATCCTGGAGCGAGCCATTCGGCGCCGGCGAGTTGAAAAATCTCGTGCAGGCCTTCCGACTCAGCGGCCCGTTTTACCTGCTCTGATCCCGGGACAATCATCGTCGGGATCCTGCACGTCTGTCCTTTCATGACCTGCGCAACGATCCTCAGGTCTTCAATCCGACTATTCGTGCAAGACCCAATGAATACACGGTCAAGTGGGATTGACTGAATCATCTGGTTTGCGTGCAGGCCCATGTACTCGAGGGCCCTTGTCATCCGGTTCTTTCGTTCTGGATCTTGCTCCACATCCGGGTCGGGGACGCTCCCCGTGACGTCGGCAACCATCTCCGGATTTGTACCCCAGGTGACCTGTGGGGCAATCTCCGAAGCCTCGATCTGTACCTCGCGATCAAAGACCGATCCCGGATCTGTCTCGAGAGTCTCCCAGTATGCAAGAGCCTTCTCCCACTGCGTTCCAGTAGGTACCATAGGCTTGCCACGCATGTAGTCGAACACCTTTTGGTCAGGAGCAATGAGACCTGCTCTCGCGCCCGCCTCGATGGACATGTTGCAAACGGTCATCCTGGCCTCGACAGACAATTCGTCGATTGTGTCGCCGCTGTATTCGACGGCGTAGCCGACAGCCCCACCGCTACCGATCGTTCTGATCAAGAATAGAACCAGATCCTTGCTAGAGACCCCTGTCCTCCTCTCACCTGAGATAGTGACGCGGAGCGTTTTTGGCTTCGACCTCCAGAGTGTCTGGGTGGCCAAGACGTGGGCGACCTCGGAAGAACCGATACCGAATGCGTAGGCGCCCAGCGCTCCGTGCGTCGACGTGTGGGAATCCGCTCCCGCAATCACGAGACCGGGCTGAGTGATACCAAGCTCGGGCCCAACGACGTGCAATATCCCCTGATAGTCATGGCCTAAACCAAACAGCTCGATCCCATATGTTTCGGTATCTGATGTAATCAGGTCGATCATGTTCCGAATCTCGGGGTCCCGGATACCATCGATCCCTAGTTCCCTGTTCCGTGTAGGTACGTAGTGATCTGAGAATCCAAACGCCTGGTTCGGGTTACGAACCGTCCGGCCTTCACGCCGAATCTTGTCGAATGCGTGGAATGAGTTTTCCTGCAGGAGGACACGGTCCACGTACAGGAGAGACTCGTCTCCTCTGTCGGTAACGACATGTGTGGTCCAAATTTTGTCAAAAAGAGTGGAGGGCATGCGCTTCTCTTAAGTTTTATTGATATTCTGTTGACAATACCAGCAGGAATATCGCACTGTTCGCGCCCTGAATCAACGTCATTTCCTGACTATGCTTCTTTGGACTCATCACAATAGAAAAAATTGTAGACAATCATGAGTGAAATAGACTTGCTATTCTTTTTTTTGGTGGCCGCTGCGGCGTTTAGTTCTGCGGTTTTCCATTCTTTTTCCGGGTTTGCAGGGGGGCTCGTGCTCGCAGTCATGCTAGCGCCACTTCTCGGGGTTAAAGAAACAGTCCCAGTGGTTGCGACGGCCCTGATCATCAGTAACATTGCGAGGATATGGGCGTTTCGAAAATCTGTTGCAATCAAGGAATATCTGGCGGTGTTTCTGACTGGTTTGCCGTTTATTGTGCTCAGTGCCTACGTTTATGTGTCTCTACCGGTCGGTGTGGTCGCGTTGGTCTTAGGGTTGTTTTTGTTGGTCTCTATACCTCTGAACAGAAGCCTAAAGAAGAAAGAGGTCAAGGTCGGACTGAGAGGTTTAGCTCTCGCTGGGATCCCATACGGTATTGTCTCGGGCAGCACGTTTGGAGCGGCCGTGATGTTGGCGCCTTTTCTCATCGGTGCCGGTCTGGCGGGCGAGACGATGATCGGGACAATAGCCATGCTGGGGTTTAGTTTAAATGTCACAAAAACAATCGTTTTTGGAATGTCCCCGCTGTTAACTTCAGAGCTGTTGACCATGGGGATTTTGGTTGGTCTCTGTACCATGCCTGGGGCCTATGTTGGGCGCTGGCTCGTTCGAAACACCTCGGTGCGAGTACACTCCCAATTCATGGAAATATTCATCGCATGTGGCGGGTTGTTATTTCTCTACGAGGCATACCAAAACTGGGTTTAATCCATGTCAGCTCCTGTAACTCCTCCAGCTTCATATAGACAGATCCTCGATAGCGCGTCGGATGAGCGTATAACCGTCGATGGGTTGGGTGTACAGCTCTATCGTTGGGGTAGTGGATCGACTTGTATCGTTTTATTACATGGCGGTTATGGTTCTTGGGCTCACTGGATTAGAGTGATCCCTTGGCTTGAAACGTATGCAACAGTCATCGCCGCTGACATGCCAGGTTTTGGACGGTCTGATACTCCGGTTGAACCACATACAGCTGAGTCAGTCGCGGGCCCTTTGGCTTCAGCTTTGAGTGAATTGGTTGGCCACCAAAGAATCATACTGGCTGGATTTTCTTTTGGTGGCGCTATTTCGGGGCACGTTGCGTCCCTCCTGGCGTCGCAAATTGAGCATTTGGTTTTACTAGGTCCTGGAGGAACCGGTGCGCCGCGCGGTGAGATGCCAGATTTGATCAGGCGCACAAAGGAGATGAGTCGCGAAGAGATCTGTGAGGCTCATCGTAGAAATCTCGAGATTTTGATGGTTAAAGACGCCTCCTGTATCGATGATCTTGCGCTCTATATCCAAGAAACGAACACTGGTATGCATCGGCTGAAAAGTCGACCAATCTCTGCGACAGATACGCTTGCACGCGTATTGGTCGGTGCGCCTTATCCTGTCTCGGTATTGTTCGGAGAGTTCGATGCATCCGTCGGTAAATATCGTCCGGAGCGTGAGGCCATCTTGAGGAAGTCAGTTCCACATGTTGAGATCGAAGTTATCCCCAATGTCGGTCATTGGTTGATGTGGGAATCTGACGAATTAGTCGCTGACCGGCTGTTAGCTTTGCTTCCGAAATAAACCCTGACTCTCGCACATATCTCTAAAGTCTGGGCGTTCAAGCACCGCTGTTTGTCGCGCGACATTATCTGACCATGTGCTTTGGTTTGGTTCGCCAAATTTCTCTGGGTATCGTGCTTTTGGTGGTCCGGCTATGCGGTTATACGTCTGATCATATCTGTCAATTTCACTGAAATTGATCGGCTGGTAATGGTCACGATGCACGATGACCGATTGCGGTAGTCGCGGTGATATTGGTTGGGCCTCGTTTTGGGGATACCCAAATGCACATGCACAGATTGGGAAAGCGCCTATCGGTAACTTCAGAAGCTTTGCAATAGCTTCACTCGATTCTCTAACTTTTGATACTGGGCAAGTGCCGATACTAATGCTTTCGGCGGCGGCAATCATAAAAGCGAGTGCGAGCGATGCATCCACTGTTGCATTGAGAAACGCGTCTGTTTGCTCCCAGCGAAAAGTATGGTTTCTGACTCGGTTAATTTCTTGAGTTCGGTGCGTGTCTCCGATGATGAAAATGAGCATTGGAGCCTCTAATGCCCAGCGGATGGATGGAAACAGTTGAATGAGTTCTGCCCGTATTGACGAACAGTTGACGTCGATAAAACTGAACTGTTGCAAGTTAGATTTACTGGGTGCAGATTGCGCTGCCGCGAATAACAGCTGTTTGACTTCATCGTCAATCGGTTGGTCTGAGAATGCTCTGCAAGACTGATGTGATAACAGCGTATCAATCGTCTTTCGGCTTTCGACTGCTGGGATTGCTGAAGGAGATCCGTATCGTAAATGTTCAGTTCGCTGTTTATTCATGAGTGAACCTTTCGGTAGAAGGCGGTGAGATGAGATATTGGCTGATCAAGTGAGTCATTGATCGGTTTCCAAGGAATATCCCCATAATCTTTCAGCGTCGGAAGAAGACTATGTTCCCAGTCGAGGTATCCTTGTGCGTGTTCAAGGTTCCCCTGATGTCTGTCTGGGAAAAATAACGCTTGGTCGATAGGGTGAGATTCGAAGCGAATTTCGCTTGAGTCGATATATTCTTTGGGAATCACATCCCAGGTGATGCAATTTGGCTCCGATAGATTGAGTTCGTTGACGAGTTTCTGTGTGTGGGTAATTTGAGATTGATCGCAGACAATCAGATGCCGATCCGATGTGCGTAATGTGTTGAATTGTGATCTTGGTATCCACTTCGAACCCCTAAGCCGGCTGGCTTTGAATGCTTTGCTTGAACGGATGTCGATAATACGATCAGCAAGCAGCCACTCATCGTTCCATTCAAGGGGATTGATCCTTTTGTAGTTGGGCGCGCCTGATTCTGGCACAAACTCTTCGCACAACCACGCATTCCAGCCTAGGCGTCGGAGCCACAATGCGGATACAGCGCAATCCAGTTGATTGGGCCCTTGCACGATGAGGGGCATGTTGTGCGTACCCAAATACTGATCTGTGCTTTGGATGAGAGTTGTTGGAGAGATCGCTTGATCGGTCGTTTGGTCTTCGCTGACAGTGATGATGCGGAATTGGGTCTCTGAACGTGACCAGTTGCTCTCGCAATCTTTCGTTGCGATTGGCAAATTAAATTTGTTGATGAGGTGATTGGCGTGCTGCTTCATCGTTTCTTCGGAGAAGAACTCTTCTGCCGATCGATGATTGTTGAATGAGCGGGAGCCTCCAGCGAGCTCCCAACCCTGAGTGCCACCGGTAATGCAGTAGATCGATGCGTCAAAATCTTGGTCGGCTAGGGTTTGTGCCGCGATGATTCCTCGCGTCCGGCCTGCGCAATGGAGGTAAATTGAGCTGTGGAAAATTGTGAGAGCTCCAAGCCGGCCAGTCGGGCAGTGGATTGAGCTTGGTAAGCTGAATCTCTGGAATTCTGTAAAAGGTCTGACATCGAATTGATAATGGGGTGGGGAATTCATCGCATCTTCAGGCTTGATATTTTGGATGTTGCCGGTCGTTTCTATCCACTCACCGAATGCTTTTGATGGCGTATATTCCCCACCCCAGACCGGGAGGCGATGGTTTTTCCATGCACCGAATCCTCCGTCGATGATTTGAGGCGTCAAACGGGTAGAGTCAGCGATGACCGCGGCGGCCCAATCTGTCATGGTTGGGTTGTCCCCGATAATTAAGGCAATTCCAAGCTCATCACTGAAGAGCTGCTTGATTTGCAATTCTATTGAGTCAATTGGCGCGTTGACTGCGAATATCGGGTGTTCGTTCACATAGGATTTGCGATCGCGGACGTCAATAAATGCGATGCGTTGCTTCGTTTGCAGGAGTTTTAAGGCTTCATCAATTCGGACGAGTCCAATCTTATTGTGCGATGCAGTATTTATTATTACCATAATACCCAATTTATTATCAGTATTTTGTTGGAGACTATTCAATGTCAACATTGTCTGCGGTTCGCACAAGCTTAACCTCGGTAAACCCTTTCGCAACTATCATCGAACCAGCTTTCGGCTTTGTGCAAGGGTTTTGTAATTCCTTGCGCCTCGCAATCGAGGTTTCTAGCGAGATCGATCACGCTAACCGTCTGACCGGCCGTGGTTACGCACTCCTTGGCATCAAAGAATCTTAATTTAGAAAACCCACCGTCCATTACTCTTTCTCAGATGACAGATTGTTAACAATCTGTCATCTTCCGATCCTTCAGATTTTTTTAAGGTAGGCACGGCCTACTTTCCGAACACGGTGGTCAAATGCGCATAACAGCAATCTATGATTCTGTTGAATCAATCGCTTCAGATATCCAGAACGCCTATATCAATTTTTCGAAGATGACATGCTCGGTTGTCGCGGTCGTCACTGATCAAGTAATTGATGGTAAACCTATTGTTGGATATGGGTTTAACTCAAACGGAAGATATAACGCCTCTGGGATTTTGAAAGACCGCTTGATCCCTCGCCTGCTTGAGGCTGACCCAGATCACTTAGTTGGTGAAGACGGGTATCTGGATCCTCATAGAGCCTGGGATGTCATGATGACAAATGAAAAGCCCGGTGGACATGGTGAGCGGTCAGTGGCCGTTGGTGTTCTCGATATGGCACTTTGGGATGCGCGCGCCAAGATGCAGGGTGTACCGCTATATCAATTACTCGCTGACCGTGAGGGTAGAAAACCTGATTCAAAAGTCTGGGTTTATGCAGCAGGTGGCTATTACTACCCCGGTAAAGATATTTCTGGCCTGCAAGATGAGTTCCGTCAGTATCTTGATCTAGGCTACACGGTTTGCAAAATGAAAATCGGAGCGGCTGACCTTTCCCATGATTGTGATCGGATCGAGGCGGCGTTGAAGATTGTTGGAGAAGGGAATCTCTGTGTTGATGCGAACGGCCGATTTGACCTCGAAACTACGCTTTCCTACGCAGCGGCCCTCAAGCAATACCGATTGTTCTGGTACGAGGAGGCGGGCGATCCGTTGGATTTTGAGATCCAGGCAGCACTCAGTGAGGCCTATGACTTGCCGACTGCGACGGGCGAAAATTTATTTTCGCATCAGGACGCCCGTAACTTGCTCCGCTATGGCGGCATGCGTTCAGATTTGGACTACCTTCAGTTTGACTGCGCACTCTCCTATGGGCTGGTCGAGTATTACAGAACCCTAGACGTGCTCCGCGAATATGGTTGGTCCCCGAGACGTGTTGTGCCACACGGAGGCCATCAAATGTCTCTGCATATCGCGGCCGGGTTAGGACTGGGTGGAAATGAGTCATATCCCGGTGTCTTCCAGCCGTTCGGGGGATTCTCAGATGAATTAGAAGTCGAGCAGAGCTTTGTGAATCTGCCGAGCGCGCCTGGGCTCGGGCTAGAGAACAAGGCAAACTTCCGGGCGATGCTAATGAAAGCGTTTGGGAACCAGATTGCGATCTAGCGACAGGAAAGCTTAGTAGCAAGGTCTGTCAGAGACTCGACGCATACATCCCAGTCACCAGTCGCCTCAAGATCAATCGCCTGATTCGGCCCATGCTCGGAAGGTCTCCTGACAAAGGCAGTCTTGAAACCGACATCTTGGGCCGCTTTCAGGTCATAGTTATGGGCGGCGACCATCATACATGAAGAGGGTTCTAGCCCGAGACACGCGGCAGCGCGCTTATAGGCATCGGGATCTGGCTTGTAAGTTCTCACGACCTCGGCCCCCAAGATCACGTCCCAAGAGTAATTATTGTATTTAGCGAGGTTCACGGCCAGCGCAATATGACCGTTAGACTGAGAAGCGCAAATGAACTGCCTTTTCAGTCGTTCTATACCAGCGACACTATCGGGCCAACAGGGGAGTCGATGCCAGGCTTTGGTCAGCCAAACGGTTTTGTTCTCATCGCCAAGGTCGAATTCGTATTCCTTGGACAGTTTGACAAGGTTTTCAGCATGTAAGGTGTCTAGGTCGACGTAACCGCGACGACCAGATCGCACCGGTTCCATGGACGGTTGATACTCTGCACGCCAAGCATCGGCGACCGATTCTGGATCTGTATTGCTGGGATGGGTTTGAAAATGGATCGCTAGATCTCGAGTAATGCCGGATCGCCAGTCCACGACTGTGCCAAACACGTCAAATAACAGCGCTTTTGGTGTCACACGCCTTGCTCCATATGCACCAATAGATCATGAAAGCGCTCGCCTTGAATCATCACGTGTTGTCTGGAAATTCTGTCTGCCTGGTCGGCATCGCCAGATTCGATCGCGTTGACGATCTCGAAATGCTCGCCCAGTGACTGAGGCATTCGGCCGCGAACACGAAGTTGCAGTCGTCGAAATGACTGCAATCGTCGTCGTAACGAGCGTGTTTCATTGGCAAGAAAGCTATTCCCACATGCGATGTAGATACACTCATGAAAGTCGACGTTTTTGTGGTAGTACAAATCGCTGTCATTGGCTTTGATGGCGTCTTCGCAGCCCGCGTTTGCGGCCTTGAGTTCGGCGAGCTGTTGATCGCTGATCCTTCGTGCAGCCAGTCGTGCGCACATACCCTCGAGCTCACTCATCACCTCGAACATTTCGACCATGTCACGAAGGGACGGTGCTTTGACGAAACACCCTCGCTTTGGAATCTGTGTGGCGAGCCCTGAGCCCACTAATTGTAGTAGCGCTTCGCGTACCGGTGTGCGGGACACTTCAAATCGTTCAGCCAGTGAAGCCTCGTCGAGCTTGGCCCCATCTTTCAGCTGACCGGTTGCGATTTGTTCTTCGACCCCTTGAAAGACTCGGGTGGCGGCTCGACTACTCATAATGTGAAACTCGTTGCATCTTATTTTTGTATACGATAATTTCTACACAGCATACATAAATATGCAAGCCGTAATAACTCATAACAATCGGCAGGAGCCTGATATGAAAGTAAAAGCCCTTGTAACCGCTGCGATTGGTGCAGCATTGATCAGTTCAGTCGCAAGTGCGGCAGAGCTACGTCTCTCCCATCAATGGTCAACCAAAGATGTTCGTCACAAAGTGGCTGAGATCGTTGCGAACCATGTCAAAGATGCCAACGTTGATTTGGAAATTAAGATCTTCCCATCAAAATCACTGTTTAAGCCTCGTGAGCAATACAAGCCATTATCTCGCGGACAACTGGATATGACAGTTCTTCCATTATCCTATGCCGGTGGTCAGCAACCCTCTTATAACCTGACTCTGATGCCTGGCCTGGTGAAAAACCACGATCATGCAGCGCGCCTGAACTACTCACCTTTTATGGACGCGGTGCAAGAAAAAATGGCTGAAGACGATGTCATGGTTCTTGTGCACGGGTATCTAGCCGGTGGGTTTGCTGGCAAGGACAAATGCCTCTCGAACCCATCCGATGTGAAAGGTATTCAGATGCGTGCTGCTGGTAAATCATTTAATCAGCTGTTAGCGGGTGCCGGGGCTTCAATTGCTTCCATGGCATCGTCTGAAATCTATAACGCTATGCAAACAGGCGTTCTTGATGGGGCCAATACGTCATCCTCATCCTTTGTTTCATACCGCATTTACGAACAGGTGAAATGCTACACGCCAGCAGCTGAGCAGGCGTTGTGGTTTATGTATCAGCCGCTGTTGATGAATAAATCAACCTTTGACGGCCTGAACGAAGCGCAAAAGAAAGCGTTGCGTGAAGGTGCGAAAAAAGCGGAAGATTTTTATCTCGCTGAAGCGAAGAAAGAAGACGCAGAGTCTGTTC
Organism: Gammaproteobacteria bacterium; assembly: GCA_024640985.1. Classification (GTDB taxonomy): domain Bacteria; phylum Pseudomonadota; class Gammaproteobacteria; order Pseudomonadales; family Litorivicinaceae; genus HIMB30. The sequence continues at coordinate 25,081 of JAHEDY010000010.1, read as the reverse complement.
GCGTATTCAAAGAAGCTGGCGTTCAAATCAAAGAAATGACCAAAGATGAGTTCCAAGCGTGGCAAGATCTTGCAAAGCAAACCGCTTATAAAGAATTCGTTGCCGGTTATCCAGAAGGACAACGCTTCCTCGATCTAGCACTCGCGGTCGAGTAATTCACGTATCGCCCGGTCGCAAGACCGGGCATTTCCAGGACAATGAACATGCAGGCATATATCCGTACAGTGAATTTGGTTTCACAAACGGTAGGGGTGATTGCGGCTAGTATGATCGTGATTGCAGTGGCGATCACTTGCCAAATGATCTTCATCCGCTACTTCTTAAACGGTTCAACGATCTGGCAAACCGAAGCCGTCATCTACCTCATGGTTGGTGCGACATTGCTTGGATTGCCTTACGTGCAAAAGTTAAAAGGCCACGTCAATGTCGATTTGGTGCCGATGCTTTTACCGCCTGTGGCACGGAAGGCACTGATGATTGCGAGCTATTTGGCAGCTGTCGCGATCCTTGCCGTCATGACTTACCACGGATGGGAATTAGTTCACATTTCGTTCGTCCGCGGATGGGTGTCCGAAACAGTCTGGGGCCCTCCACTTTGGATTCCATACCTTGCGATGCCACTTGGCTTTGGCCTTTTTGCACTACAGTTGCTGGCGGATCTTTTTGAGACGTTGCAGACCCCAGCGGAAGACATCGTTATCGAAGGGAGCGGCCACTAATGGATCCATTGTTGTTAGGTGCGATTGTCGCGGCTATTACAATTTTTATTTTGTTTTCAGGGATTTCAGTCGCCAATGGGTTATTGGTTGTCTCTGCACTTTTCCTAATGATCTTTGATGGATTCGGTTCACTGGAATTAATCCCGGAAGTCCTGTTCGGTAAGCTCGATAATTTTGCGTTGTTATCTATTCCAATGTTTATTTTGATGGGTGCTGCGATTGCGTCGACCAGGGCTGGTGCTGATCTCTACGAAGCATTGGACCGTTGGCTGACCCGCATTCCCGGTGGGTTGGTTGTTTCAAATCTTGGGGCATGTGCGCTTTTTGCAGCGATGTCTGGCTCATCGCCTGCGACTTGTGCAGCAATCGGGAAAATGGGTATCCCCGAAATGCGCAAGCGTAACTTCCCAGATGGCGTCGCAGCCGGTTCGATCGCAGCAGGTGGAACCCTCGGGATTCTCATCCCTCCATCGATCACGATGATTGTATATGGGATCGCCACCGAGACATCCATTGGTCGACTGTTCTTGGCCGGTGTCTTACCTGGACTGATGCTGGTTGGCCTTTTCATGGCTTGGTCCATCTATGCGACTTGGCGCGAAGGTGGTATCGATGCCTTGGCTGGCCGGACCTTTACTTGGAAAGAAAAGTTTGAAGTCCTTCCGCGCGTGATCCCGTTTTTGTTGGTGATCCTCGGCGTTCTTTATGCATTGTATGGCGGTGTTGCGACGCCTTCGGAGACGGCAGCTGTCGGTGCGCTTTTGTGCTTAGGGCTCGCCATCATTATTTACAGGATGACAGATCTGTCTTTGGTCTGGGTGATGCTGCGCGACGCAACCAAAGAGTCAGTGATGATTCTGTTCATCATTGGAGCGGCCGGTGTCTTCTCATACATGTTATCGAGTCTGTTTATCACCCAAGCGATCGCTGAGTGGATCGGTACACTGGATGTGAACCGTTGGGTATTGATGTTGTACGTCAATGTGTTTTTGTTAGTGGCTGGGTTCTTCTTACCTCCGGTCGCCGTGATCCTGATGGCAGCACCGATTTTGATGCCAATTATTTTGGGTGCAGGCTTTGACCCTTATTGGTTTGCTGTCGTTCTCACGATCAACATGGAGATCGGTTTAATTTCCCCACCTGTTGGACTCAATCTCTATGTGATCAATGGGATTGCGCCTGAAATCCCGCTAAAGACGATTCTGAAAGGATCGCTTCCTTATGTCGCCTGTATGGTGGTCGCGATTCTGATTTTGTGCTTGTTCCCAGGGATTGCCACTTGGCTGCCTGATGTACTGATGGGAACTGCAGTCTCATGAGAAAGCACTATCGAATTGGTCAAATTGTTCCTAGTTCTAACGTCACGATGGAAACCGAGATTCCAGCACTATTCCGTGCTCGTGAGTTAATTTGCGATGAACGTTTCACCTTCCATTCTAGCCGGATGCGCATGAAACAGGTCACCAAAGAAGAGCTGGCTGCGATGGATGGTGATAGTGATCGTTGTGCATTGGAGTTATCGGATGCCTCGGTGGATGTCATGGGTTATGCGTGTCTGGTTGCAATTATGGCGATGGGACTTGGGTATCACCGTGAGAGTCAAGCGCGACTGCATCAGGTGACGGTTGAAAACGGTCAGCCGTGCCCCGTGGTTAGCTCTGCAGGAGCCTTAGTTGAGGGCCTTTCTGCATTAGGAGCTCAACGCATCGCATTAATCACTCCTTACCGGAAACCGTTGACCGATTTAGTCTGTCAGTATTTGGAATCGGAAGGGTTTGAAGTCTTAGATGCGATCAGTCTTGAGATTCCGGATAACCTCGAAGTTGCGCGCCAGGACCCAATGGCGCCAGTTGAACTTGTTGATCGTCTCAATCTCTCGAATGTAGACACCTTAGTGGCCTCAGCCTGCGTGCAGATGCCCTCGCTTCCGGCAGTAGCGCACCTGCAAGCGAAAACGGGCGTTCCCACATTATCTGCCTCGGTGGCGACAAGCTATCGAATGATGCGCGAGCTTCAGTTGGATACGCAAATACCTGGTTTTGGTGCGTTATTTGAGTGAGCAGATCATGATGGCGATTGGAATCAAGCAGTGGATTCAGCAAGTAACCGATCGAGCGCTTGAGATCTTGGATCTGAAATCTGAGGGCATCCCTCTTGATGATCTGATCTCACAGTGTCATGCGGTCTTGTCCCGTCGTGGAGAAGCCACCGGACTTGCTTTGGCCGGCTCTGTGGTGGCCTCCTGGCAGGCGCTTGAATCCAATCAGCATCTGTCGTTCTTTCAGGCCCTGATTGCAGAGTTTGGCCCCGATCAAGAACGGCTGCAGCAAGCGATTGCTGACTATCAAAAGAATGTTGACGATGTGAATGTGATGCGATTGCATCAGGCCGCTGAGGCCAAGCGTCAAGAACTGTTTCGGCGAATCAATGCAGCGCCAAACGGCCTGCAAACACTCATCCTGATGCGAGAGGCGTTGCGTCGATTATTGCGTGAACATCCTGAATTGAAACCGATCGATCAGGATCTGGTGCATTTGTTTACCTCTTGGTTCAATAAAGGATTCTTGAGGCTTGAACGGATTGACTGGCAAACACCGGCAGCGGTTTTAGAGAAGCTGATCCAGTATGAGTCGGTGCATGAGATCCAGGGATGGGATGACTTGCGTCGGCGCCTCGCCGAAGATCGGTTGTGCTTTGCCTATTTTCACCCTGTCATCCCGGATGAGCCGCTAATTTTTGTCGAAGTTGCTTTGGTGCAGGGCATGTCGGATGCGATTGCGCCACTGTTAGATTCGCCGCCTGCGCCACCGATTGCTGCTGATACCGCGGTGTTTTATTCGATTAATAATTGCCAGCCGGGCCTTGCCGGGGTCAGTTTCGGTAATTTGCTGATCAAACAAGTGGTTTCCGTCCTTCAGGCGGAGCATCCAAGATTGAAGCGTTTTGTCACGCTTTCTCCCATTCCTGGGTTACGTCTCTGGCTTGAGACCGAAGGCCGTGAGTTTTTACACCGATTTGAATCATCGGACGATGAGACGGTTCTAAAATCGATCGTTGCTCAGTATTTGACATCAGGGAATGGGGCCAAACTGAAGGATCCAGTCGCACGATTTCACCTAGGTAACGGGGCAACACTGGAGCGAATCAATGCAAACGCGGACTTAAGTAGTCGAGGTCAACAACAAAGTTTTGGATTCATGGTGAACTATTTGTACGAGCTCGATGACATCGTCCGAAACCATGAACAGCTGATGGAGTCCGGTCAAATAGCGACGTCGAAAGACGTACAGCAATTATTAAAAAAAACGAGAAAACATCAATTGAAGGAATTGTCCCATGACGCATAATGTTTTTGCGGCTATTCAGACGAATCTGAAGCACCACGCCGAACGCACTTTGTTGACCATTCCGAATGGACGACAACTCACAGGATCAGATCTTGATCGTGAATCTGCAATTTTAGCGGGTGCACTCATGGAACTCGGCCTTGAGGCCGGCGATCGAGTCTCAGCTCAGATCGAAAAAGGCTGGATGAACGTTGTGCTCTATTTAGCGGTTTTACGGTCTGGAGCCGTCTATTTGCCGTTGAATTCCGCCTATACCAATAGTGAAATCGAATACTTTGTGACGGATGCAGAATCCAAACTGCATATTTGTAGTTCGGATCGTGCCGAGCACGTGGAGTCCCTACGATCACAAATCCCAGAATTACAGGTTCTCACCCTGGATGATGAGAGCGGGACGTTGATCGATCTTTTTGATGCGGCAAAAACGTCTGGCCATATGTCGGATGAGGTCGTCTCCCGTGCCGCCCACGATCTTGCGTCAATCATCTACACCTCAGGAACAACCGGTAAGCCGAAAGGTGCCATGATTACCCACAGTAACCTGGCAGCGAATGCGAATATGCTGACCGAGGCTTGGGCCTATAGCTCAGACGACGTGCTGTTGCACGCGCTACCGCTATTCCACGTCCATGGTTTGTTTGTGGCACTGAATTTGGCTCTAATGAACGGTGGCCCGATGATCATGCTACCCAAATTTGACCCCGATCTGGTGCTTTCGGTGATGCCTTCAGCGACCGTCATGATGGGAGTCCCGACCTTCTATACTCGATTGTTGGCTGATTCAAGGTTCGACCGGCAATCTAGTGGTCACATGCGTCTGTTTATCTCTGGGTCTGCGCCATTACTTGTTGAAACATCCGATGATTTTTTTGACCGGACAGGGCAGCGAATTCTCGAACGTTATGGCATGACCGAAACAGGAATGAGTTGTTCTAATCCGCTCCATGGCGACCGTCGTGCAGGATCCGTGGGCCCACCGCTGCCCGGTGTTGATGTTCGTATCATAGGCGAGGATGGTGATGAATTACCGCGAGGCGAAATCGGGGCCCTGGAAGTCAAAGGCGAGCATGTCTTTAAGGGCTATTGGAAACTTCCGGAAAAAACAGCGTCTGAATTCAAAGGTGACTGGTTTATTACCGGTGACATGGCCACTCTCTCTGAGGACGGTTACGTTTCCATTGTCGGCCGAGATAAAGATCTGATTATCTCAGGTGGCTTGAATATCTATCCCAAGGAAATCGAAGATGTCTTAAACGATCAAGGCGGCGTCGTCGAAAGCGCAGTTGTTGGTGTTCCTCATCCAGATTTCGGGGAGGGTATCGTCGCTGTCTTGGTTGGTGAACAGGAATTGGATATGGCTGCTCTCGAATCGGCTTGTCGAGAAAAGCTCGCTGGATTCAAGGTCCCACGTCGATGGGTGCAGTTGCAGGCGTTGCCAAGAAATACGATGGGCAAGGTTCAGAAGAATCTCCTGCGAGACGATTACGCAAACAGTTTTTCATAAGCGAGTGTTCAGCCGGCGTAAGCCGGCTTTTTTTAGGGTCTTAAGTAGACAAATCCTTGTTGCTGGAGTTTTCCGATCTCCGCGACACCCGACGGAACTACGTCTGACTCTTCCGCAAAATACAGATCGTCCAATGCAATTTTCCGACCTTTCAGTGTGTTTGCACAGATTTTAAAGTTAACGCCCTGGCCTCGTAATGAATCAATACGCCCAGCGGCATCCTGATTGTTTTGTGCGACGGAACGCAATAATTCAATGCCATTACCGTGCAAGACAAACTGAATTTCATAATTGTCTTGGCCGAGTGCGTTGATATGGTTCTGTGCGTTCCGCATCGCTCCAATTGCTCGTTTCCCGTCACTGTAATTGACGTGGTAAACGACTTTTTGTTTGTCATACGAACTGCTGCCGAACACCGTTCCGGTCATCAGAAGGGAAAGTGCCGCAAAGGTTGCGACGAGATATTTGGTCATGCCCTGAACTCTCTTGTTGTGAATTTGAGAGTTGATTGAACGGCGAATCGAATTGGTTTTCAACTTCGAATTTCTACCTAGCAAATAACGGATTTGCATAAGGTAGAAATTCTGCCGATGGTGGGTTCGTTATTCGTCGAGGAACGATCGTAAATGATCGGAACGACTCGGATGTCTCAGCTTTCGAAGCGCTTTTGCTTCAATTTGGCGAATCCGCTCTCGGGTGACATCGAACTGCTTGCCGACTTCTTCCAAGGTATGGTCGGTATTCATATCGATCCCAAAGCGCATCCGCAAGACTTTCGCCTCCCGAGCGGTCAGGCTCGCCAAGACTTGGCGAGTTGATTCTGTCAGCCCTTCAACCGTTGCTGAGTCCACTGGCGAAGAGATGGTGGTGTCCTCAATAAAGTCACCCAGCGAGCTGTCTTCATCGTCACCAATGGGTGTTTCCATTGAGATCGGCTCTTTGGCGATTTTCAGCACTTTACGGACTTTGTCTTCGGGCATTTCCATGCGTTCGCCGAGTTCTTCAGGCGTCGGCTCACGGCCCATTTCCTGAAGCATCTGACGGCTGATGCGATTGAGCTTGTTGATGGTTTCAATCATGTGGACCGGGATCCGGATGGTTCGCGCTTGGTCAGCAATCGAGCGTGTGATTGCCTGCCGAATCCACCAGGTCGCGTAAGTTGAGAACTTATAGCCACGGCGATATTCAAATTTATCAACCGCTTTCATCAAACCAATGTTGCCTTCCTGGATCAAATCGAGGAATTGTAGGCCGCGATTGGTGTATTTCTTGGCAATGGAGATGACAAGCCGTAGGTTGGCCTCCACCATGTCCTTCTTTGCTCGACGTGCCTTGGCTTCCCCCATCGAGAGACGCCGGTTGACCTCGCGAAGCTCAGGGATCGTCACGCCAACGCCTTCTGCGATGGACTGGAGTCGAGCTTGGCAACGTTGCACGTCGGGAACCACAGCTTCGAGTTTTTCCGATTTTTTCTTTTTCGCAACACCTGGGATCCACTCGAAGTTGGTCTCATTGCCATGCCATTCTTTGATGAAGATTTTGCGATCCAGCTTCCCTTGCTTGGTGCAGAGTCGGAGGATTTCCCGCTCTTGATTGCGGATCGAGTCGAGCACTTTTCGAAACTCAACGCAGAGCTCTTCAAACAGTCTTGGGGTCAACTTCAATGAGGCAAAGACAGCACCGATTTCATCAATCGCTTCTTTGGCTTCTTTGGCATCGCGACCTTTTTTCGCAATGACTTTGGATGCCTTGGCAAGATTGGTTCTGATCGCTTCAAATCGCGCTCTGACTTCTTCGGGATCTGGCCCTGTGTCACCTTCTTCGGCATCATCATCCGCATCACCGCTGTCATCGTCGTCGGTGTCAGCGTCATCAAAATCTTGATCATTCGCGTCTTCGGTCGAGGCGGCCTCGGTTGGCGCAACATCTTCAGGATCAGGGTCTAGGAATCCAGCCAACAAGTCAGACATGCGGCCTTCATCGGCTTGGATGCGGTCATAAATCGCGAGGACTGATTCAACAATTCCTGGGTAATAGGCCATGGCTTGCATGACTTCCCGAATCCCTTCTTCAATCCGCTTAGCGATAACAATCTCACCTTCACGCGTCAGTAGCTCGACCGTTCCCATTTCACGCATGTACATGCGAACAGGGTCGGTTGTCCGACCCACATCATTTTCAACAGAGGCAAGGGCGGCAGCGGCTTCTTCAGCGGCGGAGTCATCAGTGGCGTTTGAGTTTTCACCGAGTAACAGCTGGTCATCGTCAGGCGCTTCTTCGCCCACAGCGATACCCATGTCTCCGATCATTCGGATGATATCTTCCACCTGATCAGGGTCGGCAATTTCTTCAGGAAGATGGTCATTCACCTCAGCATAGGTGAGGTATCCTTGTTCCTTACCTTTGGCGATCAGGTCTTTAAGACGTGATTGACGCTGCTCGGTTTGCGTAAGTTCCTGATCTAACTGTTTTTCTGCCATGAACTGACCTAAGAGATGTAATGTGAAAAGGCCGCGTATTATACACGGAACGGTCAATATTTCTCATTATTTTTTATGTGCCGTCAGCGCTTGATGCAAGTCTTCGGCAGAAATTTTTCCACACTTCGCATCTTGAGCAAGATGTCGCATGGATTCGGTCACCAATTGTTTTTTGAGTTGCTTGAGCCCGTCAGTGAATTCTGCTTCATAGGAGCTCTCACTAAATAGTGTTTCCCGGCCGAGAAGTTTTGATAAAAGGCGACCTAACTCGGTTCCGCTGAAGTGCCCCATCAGGCCCGCTGTCGAGGGTTTATCGGCATGCAGTATCCAGTCAGCGACCTGGCTGAGTGCTTGAATGTTAATGAGCCGACTCCGTTCGGGAACCTGAAAGGGCTCGTTCAGTAACGTTGGGTTTTGCAACAAAAGCCATAGCAGTCGGTTGGCTAAAGGTTCGGGTTTATTTGGATCTGGAAATTCAAGGGTCACTGCCGGCTCGATGACTTCCTCAACATCCAAAAGCGGTTCTGGGATATCCGAGAAATCAGTATGGGTCTCATCCTGCTCGTCAGGACGGAGTGTCTCAAAGCTTGCGATTTCGGGGTCGTGTGGGGCCGCTTGACTCTCCGAGACACGATGACTCACTGCATCATGAACGAAAGGTTCGATCTTAAGATCTTGCAATCGCGCATCTAAATCTGATCGACGTGTCCCTGATAATTCGCTGAGAGTATCGAGCATCAGTGATCGATAAATACTTGCCGGGATTTTTGCAATTTTTGGCAGTGCCAGTGCAGTCAGGCGTGCGCGGCCGTCGAGCTTACTCAAGTCAATGTCATCCGATAAGAGCCGAATGAGTGCTTCAGACGCTGGCAACGCGTCGTTCAGTCGTGTCAAAAACGCTTCGGTTCCTTCATCACGAACCAGTGAATCTGGATCGTGCCCGTCAGGAAGAAAGAGAAAGCGGATACTGAATTCATCGCTCAAGAACGGAAGCATGGTATCGAGTGCCCGTTTGGCCGCGGCGCGCCCAGCTTGGTCACCATCAAAACAGACGATCACTTGAGCCGTTTGTCGGCTTAAACGGTCTAGGTGATGGCCGGTGAGTGCGGTTCCTAAAGTAGCGACAGCGAAGTCGATGCCAAACTGAGCGAGGGCAACCACATCCATGTAGCCTTCAACGACCAAAACACGATCAAGCGACCGGCATGCTTGGCGAGCTTCATAAAGGCCATACAATGTGTCGCTTTTATGGAATAGCTTAGTCTCTGGGCTGTTTAAATATTTAGGTTTGCTATCGTCGAGAACACGGCCGCCAAACGCGATGGTTCGACCTCGGATATCGCGAATGGGAAACATCACGCGTTCTCGAAAGCGGTCATATTCGCGACCCTGTTGGTTGACCACGGTGAGCCCGGATTCGAGGAGTTGCTTTTTGGTGAGTGCATCGACGCCTAACTGATCAAATAAAAAGCGCCATCCTCCGGGCGCGTATCCAAGTCCAAACCGATGGGCGATCGTCCCTGTCAATCCTCTTCCTTTGAGGTAGTCAACTGCGCGTGCACGATCTTGATGTGCCTTTAACGCCCGGCGGAATGCCTGATCGGCCTGCTCAATAACAGCATATAGCGCTTTACGATGGCCAGCTTCTGGATCAGCGGCCTCTGTCGGAACCTCAAGCCCTGCAAGTGAGGCTAGATTTTCAATGGCACTGACAAAATCGACCTTGTCATATTCCATGATGAAGCTGATCAGTCCCCCTGATGCGCCACAGCCAAAGCAGTGATACACCTGCTTGTCAGGGCTGACCGAAAACGACGGTGAGGAATCGTCGTGAAATGGACAGCGTCCATGATATTCACGTCCTGATTTTTTGAGAGGAACACGCGTACTGACCACATCGACAATATTGACGCGGTCATTCAGTGTTTCGATAAAAGAATCAGGAATTCGTCCAGCCACTTCAGATCCAGAGAATGGGTTCAGCGGTCAGAGTGTATCTGAAAATTGCGGGTTGGATTTATGTCAGGCGTTCTTTCACGAGTTTGCTGACAACTTGCATGTCAGCGCGCCCTTGGACTTTCGGTTTCAACTGACCCATGACTTGCCCCATGCCTTGAGGGCCTGATGCATTGGTGTCGCTGATCGCCTGATCAATGAGCGCGATGATTTCATCGTCGGTCAGTGGTGTCGGTAAGAACTCTTTGAGGATTTCGACTTCAGCCAGTTCGGTATCGGCAAGATCTTGGCGACCTCCGTCGACAAACTGGTTGGCGGCGTCACGACGCTGCTTGGTCATTTTGTCGATGATACTCAGGCATCGCGCGTCATCAACCTCGATCCGCTCGTCCACTTCCACACGCTTAATATCAGCCAAAACCATGCGGATCACGCCTAGGCGAAATTTTGCTTTCGCCCGCATGGCATCTTTCATGGCTTCGGTGAGGGTATTTTTCAGCGAACTCATGCGAACGACTCAGCGATTAATAGAGGCGTTCGAACTTTTTGGTCTCGCGAGACACCTTCTTCAGATGACGCTTCACGGCGGCGGCGGCGGCGCGCTTACGCAGTGTTGTTGGCTTTTCATAGCATTCACGACGACGAACTTCAGAGAGAACGCCAGCTTTTTCGCAAGCACGCTTGAAACGACGAAGTGCAACGTCAAAGGGCTCGTTGTCTTTAATTTTTACCGCAGGCATTAAAAAGCACCTATCCTTAAACTAAACTAACAGTGAATTTGGTATCCCCACTTGGGGCGCGAGAGAATACCAGTGTCTAAAGAAAAAGGGAACCAAATGCGTGTCTTAGGTATTGAAACATCCTGTGATGAGACGGGAATCGCGATCTTTTGCGAGCGTAACGGTCTCTTGGCACATCGTGTCCACAGTCAAATTGATGTTCATGCCTATTACGGGGGCGTTGTTCCTGAGCTGGCGTCGCGAGACCATGTGCGCTATCTGCGTCCACTTGTGGATGAAACACTCAAAGCCTCCGGTCTTCAGTTATCTAAAATCGATGCCATTGCCTACACCACAGGTCCAGGGCTTCTCGGCGCTCTTCTTGTAGGAGCCACCTTTGCTAAATCGTTGGCATTCTCTTTGGGTCGGCCGGCACTCGGAGTTCATCATATGGAGGGACATTTATTGGCTCCTTTGATGGAGACACCCGAAATACCGATGCCGTTTGTTGCACTCCTCGTCAGTGGTGGTCATTCACAACTGATTTTGGTGCGAGGGATCGGTGATTACGAATTACTCGGAACGACGCTGGATGACGCCGCCGGCGAGGCATTCGATAAGACCGCTAAGTTGCTTGAGTTGGGGTATCCGGGCGGACCCAAAATTGCAGCGCTTGCCGAGCAAGGCGATGCCAAGCGATTTGCCTTTGCCCGACCAATGACTGATCGTCCGGGCTGTGATTTCAGTTTTTCTGGGCTAAAGACCCAAGTCTTGACCGAAGCGCGCCGCTTAGTGAAAACCCAGCAATTCGATGAACAGGCCAAAGCGGATTTGGCGGCTAGCTTCCAGCAGGCTGTGGTGGATACTTTGGTGATTAAATGTGCGAGAGCACTTGAGCAAACACAGGCGAAAGCACTTGTGATGTCCGGCGGCGTGAGTGCGAACCAACAGTTGCGTGAGACGCTAAAATCGTTTGAAACCCAAGGCATACAGGTGGCTTATCCGGCACCTGAGTTTTGTACGGATAATGGTGCGATGATTGCCTTTGCTGGTCTGATGCGATTAAGTCGCGGTCAGCAAGATGCGTCGCTTGCGATGACGATCCGTCCTCGCTGGCCTTTAAGTGAACTACCCAAGGTGTCGTAATGGATAGGATGTATGTATCAAGGCTCCCGCTGTTGTCATTGGTTGGGGTTTATTTGCATGAAAAAGAGAATCCGCAACCGCTGTATTTGGACCTCAGCATGAAGATTTCACTTGCGGAAGCGGCTGACTCAGATGACCTTGAGGATACGCTCGATTACTCAGGACTCTGTCATGACATCCAGGCTGCCGCGGCGCGCGAGCATTGCAATTTGATTGAACGGCGATTAACGGATTTGTTGGAAATCGTCTTGTGGGACTCACGAGTGGAAGAAGTGACTGGTCGACTTTATAAACCGGGAGCGGTACCGGGAGCGGAAATTTCTGTGGAAAGAACTCTCAAGCGCTCTGCATAAATCGCTTCGCCCAGTGCTTTTCCAGAGAGACCGGCGTTGACAAAGGGTGTTGCAGACACCGCACGAACTCGATCGCGTATGAACAGCCAGCGCGTTAACGGAACAGTGATCAGTTGGGTTTGATCGAACTCTAATAGCAAGGCATCGAGCACCGGATTTGGCGCATTTCCACGGAGCCAGCCGAGCTGACTCATGGCTTGCAGGCAAGCCTCTGGATCGACCAACGTGAGATCCTTCAGCCGAATCACAGCGGACAAAAACTGCGAACGTTGATTCGTGAAGCGAAATGTTGCGGCATAGCGGGAGACACAGTCGATCGTTGGCTCATTAGACAGCACCCACTCTGCTAGCCGTGCATCGGTGGACATGCAAACAAAACTTTTAGGAAGTGTTGGTAGCTCAGGTGCCAGCATGTCTGTGACCTTCAGCCGGTCCAGTTGCGACAATCCATGTTCAGGTCGTTCAGATGCCAGTGTCTTATCCAGCTCAACGATGACGCGTTCGACCGACAACTCATTCAGTGAATCGGCCATGGATTGCATCAAGTGCACCGTCTCGTCGGCCAACTGAAAGTCAAAGCGACCGAGCTGTGCGAGAAAGCGAATTCCGCGGAGGATGCGTAATGGATCTTCCGAGAAAGCCGTCGAGACATGTCGTAATAAGCGACTGTTGAGGTCTTGTTGTCCACCGAATGGATCAATGAGTTCACCAGTTCGTGAAATCGCCATCGCATTGATCGTGAAATCCCGTCTCAACAAGTCAGTCTCTAAGGTGACTGAAGGATCGGCATGCACGACAAAACCAGTATGTCCTTGTTGCGTTTTCCGTTCAGTGCGAGCGAGAGCGACTTCGACGTGACTCTTCGGGTGTAAAAAAACAGGAAAATCTTGGCCAACTTGCTGAAATCCAAGGTCGATCAAGGTGTCGGGTGTGGTTCCAACAGCGACATAGTCAATGTCTTTCGGCGCGAGCCCCAATAGCGAGTCACGGACAGCTCCGCCCACCACATACATCTCAATGGTCTTGAGATTGGTGCCAGCGAGAGGAGCAAACAGACGCGGTAAATCAAACACCCGATGCCACCTGAATCAGTTCCCGGTTGTCGAGACAAATTGCGCTGAGGTATCCACCCCAAACGCATCCAGTATCAAGTGATACAGCGTCTGAATCGCGTTTGCGGCCATTTAAAGTGGCCCAGTGGCCGAAAAGAATTTGCCGATCAATCATGGTTCGATGCGGCGCGTCCATCCAGGCACAACAACCAGCAGGCGCTAACTCTGGCGCATCTTTACAACTGAAATCGAGTGCCAACGTGGCTTGATTCACAAATCGCATACGCGTACAGGCATTAATGAGGAAACGCGCCTGATCATCTGTTGTCTTTGCGTGGTCGTAGTGATCCGGAAAATTGCCATACATGGATTCGAGCGCGGAAACCCATGTCTCTGACTGAAGTCGTTGATGCACCAACTGGATGTCATGGAGCAAGGTTGGCCGATCAAACAGTGGCCACACGCCTGCATGGATCACTAACGCATTGTGTTCGGGAAGATCAATCGCCAGAGGACGCTCCCGATACCAGTTGATCACTGAGTCACAGATGGGTGATTCCAAGAGCGATATTGTCTTGTCTTTCCCTTTGGGCTCTCTAAGACCTGAGGCCACAGCCAGAAAGTTGAGATCATGATTGCCAAGGACCGCAGAACACGCATGCTGATGCTCAAGTACCCATTGCATCACTGCGAGGGAATCTTCGCCACGTGCGATTAAATCACCGGCAAAAATAATGTGATCTGTCGAAGGATCAAAAGCAAGCGCTGTCAGCAGCCGATTGAATGCGCTGGCACATCCTTGGACGTCTCCAACCACGTAGGTCGACATCAGTGCAGAGCCCCCGGGTTCAAGAGCGTGAATACGGGGATCTTTGCTTTGAAGATTTCACCGTCTGCTGACACCATTTCAAAGAATCCTTCCATGGTTCCCACTGCTGTCTCGAGAATCGCGCCAGAGGTATAGGTAAAGGCATCACCTGGAACAATGGTTGGTTGTTCACCGACCACTCCGTCACCGTGGACTTCACGCACACCGCCTTCACCGTCGGTGATCTTCCAATAACGATGTAACAGCTGAGCGGGGAGGGTGCCGTTATTGGCAATGGTGACCGTATAGGTAAATACAAAACGGCCTTCACCTGGATTTGATTGCGCCTCGATAAAGGTGGCTTCCGCGTTGACATCGACTTGATAGCGTAGATCGCGCATCACAGACCTCCCTCTCGTTGGCTGACATAGTTTGCAAGGTGCACATAGGTTTCCACAGATAACCGTTCAGGTCGATCTTGTGGATTGATCTCTAAATGCGCAAATTCTTCGCTATTGATCAGCTCTTTGAGATTGTTGCGCAATGTCTTTCGGCGCTGACTGAAGGCCTGCCTGACCACTGTCTTCAGCATATCCATCGACTGGATTCGCGCCCGTTTGTCAGCATCTGGGATGATTCGTATCACCCCAGAGTCGACTTTCGGAGCTGGGGCAAAGCTTTCTGGTGGCACATCGATTAACGGTTCAACGCGAGCGGTTGCCTGAATCATCACGCCTAACCGACCATAGGCCGATTCCCCGGGGTTGGCAGCGATTCGATTGACCACCTCTTTTTGCAACATGACATGAATATCTCGGATGTTCTGCCCGAGCTCAAGCAACTGAAACAGCAAGGGGGTCGAGATGTTATACGGGAGATTGCCGACCACCCGAAGCGGTGCGGTTAACTGGGTAAAATCGACTTTGAGGACGTCTTGATTGATCAGTCGGCAGCGTTCGGGCGCCTTTGTGACATACCTCGCGAGTAGCCCCGGGATCAGATCGCGATCGAGCTCAATGAGCGTTAGATCGCAACCGGATGCATAAAGCCCTTCAGTGATGGCGCCGTGACCGGGTCCAATCTCAACCACGACATCAGTCGGTGACGCATTGACGGACGCTAAAATCGCATCGATCACGCGTCCATCAATGAGAAAATTCTGGCCGAACCGTTTGCGTGCGGATTGAGCAAGTTCTTTGGACACAGTGGTTTCCAGCAAAAAGGCAAGTGTACCTGACTGGAAGATTCTTTAGGTGATTGCTGTAGTCAGCCGTTTAGCCTCTCGGATCGCGGCAACTAATCCACCGGTACTGGCAAGACCCTTGCCCGCAAGGTTAAGGGCGGTCCCATGGTCAACGCTGGTTCTGACGATGGGGAGTCCGAGGGTGATATTTACCGAGTCACCAAATCCTTGATATTTCACAACAGGAAGCCCTTGATCATGGTACATCGCGATATGACAGTCGGCTTGTGCGCGGATGTCTGGAGTGAAGGCTGTATCCGCTGGGAGCGGTCCTTCAAGATGAACGTCAGGGAATTGTTGTCGTAACGCTTCAAGGGTCGGACGAATGACCTCAATCTCTTCGCGGCCGAGATGCCCATCCTCTCCTGCATGAGGATTCAGGCCTAAGACGTGGATTCTCGGTGTTGGAATCTGAAACACGTTGCGAAATGCTTCAATGACAATGGTGGTGACGCTTCGAACACGTTCTTGCGTGATTGCTTGGGGAACATCTTTGAGTGGTAGGTGTGTCGTCACCAAAGCGACCCGGCAATCGGTTGAGGTCAGCATCATGACGACCTCAGAGAGTCCATAGAAGTCTCTTAAGAACTCAGTATGACCGGTGAAATCATGGAATCCCGCATCCCGAATTGTGCCTTTATTAACGGGCCCTGTGACCAATGCGCGAAAGCGTCCTTCGTTGATGCCATCCAGTGCATGTTCCAGCGACTGAAGGCAATACCCCGCGTTGATTGGATCGGAAACTCCTGGGGCATTGGCTGGGTCTGCGGCTGCCACTGGTTCAACATAGACAATCCCTTGAGTTCGCTCAGGATTATAGTGATCCGCATCCATGATGCTGACCGGAAGCCCTAAGACTTCGGCGCGCCGTTGAAGAATTTCCGGATCAGCGATTAGGATTCCCTCGAGTTCACCATCAATGGCAGCCTGGA
Source organism: Gammaproteobacteria bacterium (assembly GCA_024640985.1). GTDB lineage: Bacteria > Pseudomonadota > Gammaproteobacteria > Pseudomonadales > Litorivicinaceae > HIMB30. The sequence continues at coordinate 8,822 of JAHEDY010000010.1, read as the reverse complement.
TACAAAGATCTGGGCCTATGCCCCCGGGGTCACCGGGTGTGATGGCAAGTGGAATCATGGTTTCAGTTCAACAAAGGCGTCTGCGCGAACCTGACGAAGCCAGGAATCAAGCTCCTGAGAGAACTTCCGTTCAGTCAGGATGCGACGCGCACGATTCTTCATTTGTTCTTCTGAGATGTCCGACTCACGAGTTTCGAGGACTTCAATCAAATGAAATCCAAACCGACTTTTTGTCACGTCGCTTAGGGTATTCAGGGGCAGTTGTGTCATGACGCTCGCGAAACCTGGGACTAATTGATCGGCTCGGACCCAGCCCAGATCACCTCCTTTGGCAGCACTTAAGGGATCTTCTGAAAAACGTCGCGCCAGATCAGCAAACTCTGCACCGCCTTCGAGTTCGCGGCGAACGTTTTGCGCAAGTTGCTCTGCTTTTTCCAGAGACCGCACGGCATCAGGTTTGATCAGGATGTGGCGTGCCTTGTATTCAGTGACAACCACTGATTGGTCGCCGCGGCGATCACGCACGGCAATTAAATGAAAGCCACCGGGTGAGCGGATTGGGCCGACCAGTGTATTTTTCTTAGCCTCAGTCAGGGCATCGGCAAACGATGGATTCAGTTCGAGGATATTTCTCCAGCCAAGATCGCCACCTTGACTCGCCTCTGGTGCATCTGAATAACGCACTGCCATTTGTCCAAAGGGCGCACCTTTTAACAAGGCATCTCGAATTTGCTCGGCTTTTTGTTCTGCTTGCTGGATGATTTCAGGGCTTGGTCGATTCGGTAATCCCACAACGATTTGGCTTAAAAGCAGTTCAGGAGCGGTACTGACCTGCCCTCCGGTGGTTTCCAGAAATCGCTCTAACTCGGTGTCACTGATGCGAATCCGGGTCTTCACTTCGCGATCACGGATGGCGTTGATCAGAAGTTCTCGGCGAATCTGCTCACGAAACACCGCAAAGCTTTTCCCTTCTGATTCGATGGCATTTTTGAGGCCCAGTAAGTCTGTCTCGCGGTTTTTGGCGATTTGAAGCAGCGTTTCATTGACCCGCGCATCATCGATCTGAAGGCCGCGGCGTTTGGCCACCTCAACTTGTGCTTGCTCTAGAATCAAACGTTCGAGGACTTGCTCACGTAATTCATCGTTGATTTCGACGGCATTGCCTCGCGACTCTGCTTGCGTTTTTAAATCGTTCAAGCGCGTCTCAACATCGCTGGCTAAAACCACTCCTGAATCGACGACAGCCACAATTTTGTCAATGACTCGAGCGTCAGCAATCCCGATTAAATTGCTAATAATCAGTGCGGAGAGCGCACATTTAATACCGAGCTTCAGAGAGTTCATAGCCTTCCAATAAACGTTCCATGATTGAGGAAGCTCCACGTCCTAAAACGCCGAGTCCTTTGAGTTCTAATTGCAGTTTGACGGAGTGTCCGCCGTTGGTTGAGGTGACCTGGTCACGTTCGTAGGCATGCACTACTGCGGCACGCCAGCAGCAACTTTCATATTCAATACCAACCACTTGATTCACGCGCTGTTCGGTATTTGGCTCCCACTGCATCCCAGCGAGAAAGCGCCAATCTTGTCCAATTTGGTTAGAAATGTAGAGGTCGGTTCGCGTGGCCGCATCGTTGTCCCACACAATCCGCTGCGTCACATAATCAGTCTCAGAGGTTTTGTATTTCACTTCATTGGTCGCTGTATCCATTGTTTCACCATCGGAAACGGAGCTAAAACGCGTATTCCAATGCAGTGATTCGGCAAGGCGAGCCGTGGACTCAACAACCAGAGGGCCTTGATCTGTTGTTTCGGGGTTGCCTGAGAGTGTCACTCCTCGGTCTTGAAGGAAGATGGTTCGCCCGGCGGTGACCCGATACGTTTCGATACCGTTGGCGTTGATACCACGAGATGTTAACGAAAGCGCTATCTCGCGTGTATC
>JAHEDY010000010.1:0-6783 GCA_024640985.1 Gammaproteobacteria bacterium | reverse complement strand
CGATCCACCCAGCACTCCAGGTATCGCCGCGAACCGTTGCGCCGATCGAAGACGTGAGCTGCTGCTTATCCGACAGGTCGGCAAAATTATTCAGATCGTCTTGATAGGTGCTGTCAGAAGCATCTTCATAGGTCATATTCCAAATCACGGCTTTAGATGGGTCACTCGATAAGGTGAGTTGAGAGATGTGTCGATCGGTCCCCGTGACTTTGTCATCGGGTAGTTGCTCGGTTTTCGCCTCGAATAAACTGAAATCTTCAAACAGATAGCGACCATGCAGACCAATGGCTGTTCCCCGAGCAGTCATAAACCTCGGTTGAATCAATAGGTCGTAGTTTGGAGCGAGGTTCCAGTAAAACGGAGTGACAATCTCAGTTCCTGATGTAGACCCCAGTGAATAACTTGGGAACAAGAACCCAGTGAGCCGTCGGTCATCCAGTGGAAATCCAAGCGCAGGTGTATAAAACACGGGAATTTCTTTTACGCGAACAATGACATCATTCGCCCAGCCACGACCAGAGGACTGGTTCAAATAAATTTGATCGGCTTGTAGGTCCCAGGAATTCACCCCAGGTGCGCAAAACGTAATGGTCCCATTGACGACCCGGATATCTCCATTTGGTGCGCCGATGGCAAATTCTGACTCACCGCGCAGTCGATTTTTATGGGTTACAAATGATGAATTTTTCAGGTCAAAGGCGTTAGTACGAACGTTGACCGAGGCTGTATCACCGATCAATAAAGTATTTGGACGTCTAATTTTGACATTTCCGTCAGCATCGCCATCGCCGGTGGAATTCAAGAAGGAGACCCGGTCCGCCTCGAGCTGGAAATCGTTCCGTGTAATAAAGGCATTCCCAGTCAGAATGACGCGATCGCTCCCATCATAGTCGGTGTTTTCAGCTTCAGCGTTAAGATCGTCCCCGAGCGAACCCTCAACCAATGGTGGACTGTAGTAGCCCTGGCATAGATAGGTTCCCGAAGTATCAACAACCCAGTCGGTTGCAGCAGCTGATCGTCCATCGCCGTGGGCGAGGGATGCGCTTGCCGCAACAAGGCCGAGGGCCAGACATCGAGTTAGCATTAAATGATTCATAGATTCACTTTCAGAACTGAAACAGAATCATAGAGGAGTCTGGCAGGTGTTGCCTAGGCCTTAAGATGCTTGCTTGCATAAAGAATGATATGTTTTCGCTCCTTTCTCACGTTGGAGCCCTAAGATATGCAGGCATATCTGTTCGATTTTGATGGCACGCTGGTCGATAGTGCGCCGGATTTGACTCGAGCGCTCGACTTGGCGCTCGGTCGTGCTGGGCTTCCCGGTGTTGGCTTGGAGCTTGGTAAGCAAATGGTTGGACACGGTGCTGGCAGATTGGTGGAGCGTGCCGTGCGGCATGTGACTGGCGAATCCAATGTGACTATGGATTCACCACTATGCCGTTTGCTGCTGTCAGTGTTTCTCGAAGAATATGAACCGCTCTGCGCCGAAACTTCGGTTCTGTATCCAGGCGCAATTCAAGTCATCCAAACCCTCAAAGAGCAGGGGAAGCAAGTGGGATTGGTGACCAACAAACCGAGACGCTTTGTGGATTTGATGTTGCCTGCATTCGACCTTCATGAGGTTTTTGACAGCATTGTCGCAGGCGATGATTTGCCGACGAAAAAGCCGGAACCTGATATGGTGCATCACGCGCTATCTGAATTAGGGGCTGTGCCTCAAAGCGCATGCTTGGTGGGAGATAGCCAAGCGGATTTGGGCGCCGCGAAAGCATCAGGTGTTGCCTCGATCCTTGTGAGCTTCGGATACGCTGGAGATTTGGATGTTCACACCGCAGGAGCCGATCGTGTGATTCATGAATTGACGGAACTACTCATTAATGACGCCTGAACAATTTGACCGCTATCGCCAGTTAGGCCTGACCCGCGTTCCGATTTCAATCAAACGACTGGCGGACATGGAGACCCCACTGTCGTGCTATCTCAAGTTGGCAGACAGACCCTGGTCCTACTTGTTGGAATCAGTGACTGGCGGTGAAACATGGGGCCGCTATTCCTGTATCGGATTACCTTCGCGGGAACGGATCGAGGTGAATGGTCCAAGAATCACTCGGTTTGAGCGCGATGAAGTTGTGGAGATCATTGAGTGCGATGATCCCTTGGCCTGGATTTCAGATTACCAAGTCCGTTTAGGACAGACACCCTCTTGGGTGATTGATGAGTTGGATTTACCGAAATTCACTGGTGGTCTTGTGGGTTACTTTGGCTACGACACGATTCAGTACGTGGAGACACGGGTTGCAAAAACACTACCAGCCAATGACCCACTTGGCTCTGCTGATATTCTGTTGATGCGCTCAGACGATGTGGTGGTCTTTGACAACTTGTCGGGCATGTTGACATTGATCACTCATGCGAATCCTCAAGAAGCCAATGCTCTTGAGTCCGCGCTGGAACGACTGGACGACATGCTGGACGACTTGGCGTCAGCCTTAGATCCATCGGCATTTTACCCAACTGAGCATGAGCCAATCACCGAAGCCGATTACCAGTACAGCCTCGAAAAAGAAGAGTTTAAGCAGGCGGTTAAATCGGTCAAGGAGTACATTCAAGCCGGTGATGTGATGCAGACCGTTTTGAGTCAACGAATCTCAGTTCCTTATGCCGAAAGTCCTCTGTCGCTGTATCGAGCGCTTCGCGTCTTAAATCCGTCCCCGTATATGTACTTTTTCAATCTCGATGACACCCATATTGTGGGCTCATCACCAGAAATTTTAGCGCGTCTCGAAGATGGACATGTGTCTGTTCGCCCAATTGCAGGGACCCGTCCGCGCGGGAAAACCCAGGAAGAGGATGTCGCGTTTGAGAAGGATTTGTTGTCTGATCCCAAAGAGATTTCAGAGCATTTGATGTTGATCGATTTGGGCCGTAATGATGTTGGTCGAGTCGCAGAAATTGGATCTGTCGAACTGACGGATCACATGGTGGTCGAGCGGTATTCTCATGTGATGCATATCGTGAGTCATGTCGAAGGTCGTGTTCGTCCTGATGTCAGCGCACTCGATGTGTTGAAAGCCTGTCTGCCGGCTGGGACATTGTCCGGTGCGCCCAAAGTGCGGGCGATGGAATTGATTAATCAATTTGAACCGGTGCGTCGCGGGATTTATGGCGGTGCAGTTGGTTACTTAGGTTGGTCTGGCAACATGGATACAGCCATCGCAATTCGGACCGCAGTGATCAAAGGCGGCGTCATGCATATTCAAGCGGGGGCCGGATTGGTGGCTGATTCGGTTCCTCAATCCGAGTGGATGGAGACATTGAATAAGGGCCGAGCGGTGATACGGGCAGCTAATGCTGCCTTGACTGGATTTCAGGATCTGAAAGGTCCAATGGTGCGGAGCTAGACAATGCTGTTGATGATCGACAATTACGATAGCTTCACCTACAACTTGGTCCAATATTTTGGCGAGCTGGGTGAGACCGTGACCACGATTCGAAATGATCAGGCAACACTGGCGGAGTTGATTGAACTGAATCCAGATCATGTCGTGATTAGTCCAGGGCCCTGCGATCCAGATCAGGCAGGAATTAGCTTGCAGGTCATCGATCACTTTGCCGGAAAAGTACCGATCCTGGGGGTTTGTTTGGGCCATCAAGCGATCGGCCAAGCATTTGGAGGCCGAATTATTCGTGCCCCGAAAGTCATGCATGGTAAAACCAGTCCGATTCATCACGACGGGCAGGGTGTATTTTTGGGACTGAACCAGCCATTGATACAGACCCGTTACCATTCGCTGGTGATCGACCCGGCTACCGTTCCAGACTGCCTGGAAGTGACGGCTTGGAGCCACGATGAATTAGATGAGCCTGAGGCGATTATGGGAATTCGACATCAAACATTGACGGTAGAGGGTGTTCAGTTCCACCCTGAATCCATCGCAAGTCAACAGGGCCATGAATTACTACGGAATTTCCTGGCTGTTCAAGGAGGGCAATGGTCATGACGATTCAAGAAGCAATTGCAGCGGTTTGTGCAAGACGGGATTTGTATGCCGAAGAGATGATCGCAGTGATGCGCTCGATCATGACCGGAGAGACAACCGACGCGCAGATTGGTGCGCTTTTGATGGGCCTTCGTATGAAAGGGGAAACCATCGACGAGATTGTTGGCGCGGCAAGTGTGATGCGTGAACTCTCACAAAAAGTGGATGTACCCCAGGAATTTCTGGTGGATACCTGCGGAACCGGTGGTGATGGAGCCAATATTTTCAACGTATCGACTGCGTCTGCCTTTGTTGTTGCAGCCGCCGGTGGTCGTGTTGCGAAGCATGGTAATCGGTCGGTCTCCTCAAAGTCTGGGTCGGCCGACGTGTTAGAAGCAGCTGGTGTTCGTCTCGATCTCGATGCCAGTCAGGTGAAAACCTGCATTGAGACCTTGGGTGTGGGCTTTATGTTTGCTCCGGCGCATCATTCGGCAATGCGCTACGCGATTGGTCCGAGAAAAGAGCTCGGCATGCGGACGATTTTCAATGTACTTGGCCCGCTCACCAACCCAGCAAGCGCTCCCAATCAAGTGCTGGGTGTTTTTGATGAAGCATTACTGACACCACTTGCCGAAGTTCTTCATCGTTTGGGATCGCGGCATGTGCTGGTGGTGCGTTCCGAGGATGGTTTGGATGAGCTGAGTGTCTCGGCGGCCAGTCGCGTCGCCGAACTCAAAGATGGACGGATTCGGGAATATCGAATCAAGCCTCAAGATTTTGATTTGGATATTAGTGAACGTGATGAGCTCATTGTTGAGACTGCAGCTGAGTCTCTTGAATTGATCCAAATGGCACTCACAGCTGATGATCATCCGGCATCTGACATTGTTGCGCTAAATGCCGGCGCTGCCATTTATACCGCTGGATGCGCGCACTCATTAGAAGACGGTGTCGAGGCGGCTTGGGAAGTGATGGAATCCGGTGAGGCCATGGAAAAATTGGACGCTTTGGCACGTTTAACTCAAGAATTAAAAGGTGAATAACCCATGAGTTGCTCGACGACGATTCTCGATCGAATCATAGCCAGAAAACGTCAGGAAGTCAGTGATCGACGAGAAACTCAAGCGATTGAGGTTTTGTATGAGCGCATTCAAGACCAAGATGCCGTTCGGGGATTTACTGAACGGCTTGTGACCCAGGCTCAATCCAAACAATCGGCGGTCATTGCTGAAATCAAGCGCGCGTCCCCGTCGAAGGGATTGCTACGAGCCGATTTCCAGCCAGCTCTGCATGCAACCCAATATGAGAGAGCCGGCGCAACCTGCCTTTCAGTGCTGACTGATCAGGATTTTTTCCAAGGATCAGATGCCGATCTCAAGGCCGCGCGGGGTGCTTGCCAGCTCCCGGTGATTCGAAAAGATTTCATGATCGATCCCTATCAGATTGTTGAATCAAGGGCCTTGGGCGCGGATTGCATATTGTTGATTGTGTCTGCGCTTGATGATTCAAAACTGGCAGCACTTCACGAGACAGCACTGTCTGTGGGTCTCGATGTATTGATCGAAGTCCATGATGAACGCGAACTCCATCGAGCGCTTGCTTTGGATAATCGATTGATCGGAATCAATAATCGGAATCTGCATACCTTTGAAACCAAGCTTGAGGTGACCCTTGATTTGCTTGATCAAATGCCTGACGACAGACTATTGATTACTGAATCCGGGATTTTGCAACCTCAAGATGTCCAGCTGATGCATTCTCATGGCGTTTATGGGTTTTTGGTGGGAGAGGCTTTTATGCGGCAGCCAGACCCCGGTGTGGCCTTAACGCACTTGTTTGAGGATCTCGCTTGATTCCTTGGTTGGTTGGACTTGGTGCCGTCATTGTTTGTGGTCTGGGCTGGTATGCCTGGTCTTTGACCTCACAGTTAAAATCGCTCGAAAACAAACGCTCTAAAGCAAAACAAGACGCGATGATGGGTATCAAGGTGTTGATTGATTCCTATTTGGACAATCAAGTGGATCGGTCTGAATGCTTGTTGCGGATACGCGTTCTGTTGGATGCGCACCACGCCGACTGGTTGACGACGCTTGAGTTGCCTCGGTTTGATGAAATCAGTCAGGCAATCTTGGCGATGCCTTTTGGTGAAGCGCGTCAACAGATCGATGTCTCGACGCGGCGCGAGCATGATGCTACGCGACGACAATTGTTACAAATACATGAGGCTGATCTCGAGTCTGAGTTGCAGCGATTGAAGGAATGGGTGAATCGATGAAAGCGCGTGTTTCCTGGCACCAGGATGTTTCATTTGTCGCAGAGAGCGGATCTGGTCACGCCATGATCGTCGATGGCGCGCCTGAGCATGGCGGTCGAAATATTGGCCCTCGCCCGATGGAGTTGATCCTCATGGGTCTCGGAAGTTGCGCGAGCTTTGATGTGATCGCAATTCTGAAAAAGCAGCGTCAAGCGATCAAGACATGTGAGTGTGTGCTGGAAGCTGAACGTGCAGATGCAGTTCCTGCTGTGTTCACCAAAATCACGATGCACTTTCAGGTATCAGGTGACAACCTTGATGCCGGAAAAGTCGAGCGAGCAGTGGCTTTGTCAGCAGAGAAGTATTGCTCTGCGTCAAAAATGCTTGAAGATGCAGGCGTGGAGTTGACACATCGAGTCACCTTGACCTCGTAGTGGTGAATTTGAGGTTGGTCATCAGTCGTTCTTTGACCAATCGCGCGGGTTCTTTCTTCAAATTGTCATCGAACTCTCCAACACTCCTGTCTTTAGTCAGGAGTGCAGAATGGAT
>JAHEDY010000025.1 GCA_024640985.1 Gammaproteobacteria bacterium | reverse complement strand
AGGTTGACCCGCAGAATTTTTCTAGTCCACGCCATCGTAAATTCTCCTTACAAACTCGCTTCGTTGGCTTTCGCAGCCCACTTGCGCATTTTATCTAAACCAGTCCAGCCCGAATCCACAAAGGTAATTGCGTCGGTTGGGCACGCCTTGGCGCACGCTGGATCACCACCACACAAGTCACACTTAGCGACTTTGCCTGTATCAACAACGTAATTGATTGTCCCAAATGGACAAGCAATCGTGCACACTTTACATCCAACACAGGTGTCATCTTGGACAACTTTTGCGCCGGTGGTTGCGTCGAGTTTGATGGAATCAACCGGACAAGCCTGCATACACCAAGCTTCGTCACATTGAGTGCAGGTATATGGAACCTTTCGGCCCTCTTCTTCGAAAGTAAAAACTTTGATCCGCGATTGTGCAGGGTTGAAAACACCTGTCTGCTCAAAAGAGCAGGCCATCTCGCACTGAAGACACCCGGTACATTTCTCGGGGTCGATATACAACGATTTCTGCATAACAGTTCCTTATTATCATTATGTGTTTTGCGGCGTGCCGTAAAACTATGTCTCAACAATACCGGTCAATCAAATGACGATCAACAAAACCTACTCCGAGTAGATTCAAGTGTCCACAAGATTGATTTAGACGTTCGTCGCTGAGCACCGCTTGATCCGAATGATCAATCGGAAGGAGCAATATCCGAATAAGGAAACCATCGAGCGCGAGCCAATTCCATCGCGACACCCGCAATCAACGCGAAGAGAGGACCTACAAGAAAAGTCACGCCGACCATGAAAACGATAATCACTTGGCAAGCCGGGCGAACATTCACGACTTTCAATGGCTCGGCAAGAACCCAGGCTGCGTAAACCAGAAGCATCCCCAAGACTTCGCTCGGCACAGTCCGCAATATCGTGACCATTTGATCGCCGAGTAGTAAAGCACCACCGAGACAAACTAGCCCAAACATAGCGACGGACCACCCAGTTTTTGAACCGAGGCCGTGATAAGCCGCTAAACCGCCCGCTCCGTGACACATTGGCATTGCGCCGATTGGTGCCAACACAAGGTTGGCAACGCCGGAGCTCAGTGCAAAGTTACGCTCAGTGAGCTGATTACGATCGTCAGGAAAATAATCTTGCGCGATGACGGCAGTTAAAATCAGCGCGTTGGTCAGGGTCAATGCAAGTTGAGGAAAAAATGTCGTTTCTAAGGCCGACCCCACTGCCGCAGGGGTTGGAAAGATGATCGAAGGCCAATGAAATCCAAATTCAAAGGTCTCGATACCGCTCACATCACCAAATATGGCCCAACCAAAAATAACTGTCGTCACGCTTGCCAATCCTTTCAGCTGACTTCGTAGCAAGAAAACCAACATCACGAGCAATCCAGCTAGCCCGACATATGACAAGACCGGTAAATCGCTAATCATAGTGACCAGGCTTATCGCTAGCGCGACGCGAAGTCCAAAAAGTACACTCGTAGGCACGAGGCGCTTTAGCCACACGATCGCATCCGTCTGGCTTAAAATGATTAAGGTCAGACCGAGCAAGCAACCTGTTGCAATCAAAACCTCTGGACCAGCCAACCCAGCAATACCCATGGCAGCGACTGCCTTCATCGGTTGCACTGGAATAGGCCGGCGATAGATGAGCGCCGTGGCGATAGCAAAAATTCCAAAGCCGAACAATAGCCCAACCGGATCCATGCCGGCGATCGCAACCAACCCTAAACTTAAAGGAAGAAATGTGCCGATATCTGCAGGCGCTGCTGAAATCTCAGTGATCCAGTTTCTCAATGTCATGGTCTTAACACGTTTTTTTCATCATAGGACATTAATGGGTAGTTGCAATCTAACTCACAACCTTCACATAATAGGTTTAATTTACAGCTTATGAAATTTTTGCATAATTATGCCTGATTCAGCCTTTTTAGAAGCCTTTGGATTAATCGCCACGGCCAACGCAGATCTTTATGAAATCTTGTGGCTGTCGGTTCAGGTTAGTATCACAGCGCTGCTTATATCCGTCTTTCTCGGATTTCCAATTGGAACCACGCTAGCCATTTTGGATTTTCGCGGAAAAAATCTGTGTACTACCCTGCTCAACGCTCTGATGGGCCTACCTCCTGTGGTCGTCGGACTCTTAGTCTATCTCGCTTTATCCCGATCTGGGCCATTCGGAGTTTTAGGGCTTTTATATACACCCACAGCAATGGTCATCGCGCAGGTTGTCCTCATCACACCCATCATTGCGGCACTCACCTATCAAGTCATGGATGACCTTCATCGCGAATACCGTGAGCTTTTTTTAAGCCTCAATATTCAGTTACCCAAAGCCATCTCCACGTATCTTTGGGATGCGAGATACTCATTGATCACAACGGTACTTGCCGGCTTTGGGCGTGCAATATCCGAAGTCGGCGCGGTCATGATTGTCGGTGGCAACATCGACCACTTAACACGCGTCATGACCACGGCGATCGCATTGGAAACATCCAAGGGTGAATTGGCAATCGCCCTAGCGCTTGGTGTTGTTCTGTTAACCCTAGCCCTCATCGTTAACGGACTAGTGACTGCCGTTCGAACACGAGCACGCAAATATGGTTACACCTAAAGCACCCACGTCCAACCAATCGGAAATCCCTTGCATTGGGACGATGAACCTCGGCCTGACCATCCGTGGCTCAACATTGCTGAATGATATTTCCATTCAAGTCACGACTCCGGGCGTCACCATGATTCTCGGACCGAATGGTGCCGGAAAAAGTTTACTCATCAAATGTCTCCACGGACTCATCGCTCCAACCAGGGGGCGATTCGAGATTGGTCTCCATCAACGTGGTAAAACCATTCCACAAGCCATGGTGTTCCAAAAACCCGTATTACTTCGACGGTCCGTGATCGATAATCTTCAGTTCGCAGATCGACACAGCCATCAAAGAGAAGCTCTAGAACGAGCTCTTGAGGCAGTTAGCCTTCTGGAAAAAAAAGATCAACCAGCAACTCAACTTTCAGGTGGCGAACAACAACGGTTGTCACTCGCCCGCGCTTTGATCACTAAACCAAAGCTCTTGTTTCTAGATGAGCCCACAGCAAGCCTAGATCCAGCATCGGTCTTGATCATTGAACAGTTGATCAAACAAGCATCACAGCAGGGGGTCAAGAGCGTATTTATTTCACACGATATTGGCCAAGCGAAACGGCTTGGCTCTGACGTGATCTTTCTCAATCGCGGCCAGGTCATTGAACATACAGATGCCGCTACCTTCTTCACCAATCCCCATTCACGAGAGGCAAAAGCCTATCTCGATGGAGAAATCGTGTTGTAACACTCAAAACCTAAAGGAAATAGTTATGACTCTCAAAGAAACTCTTCGAACAATCAGTATTGCTCTATTTATTCCGCTGGGATCAACACTTGCGGTTGCCGACTCCATTATTGTGCAATCGACGACTTCCACAAAGAACTCAGGGCTCTACGACCATATTCTACCGATCGTTAAAGAAGACACGGGAATCACAGTGAACGTCGTTGCCGTTGGCACAGGACAGGCGATCAAAAACGCGCAACGATGCGATGGCGATGTGTTGTTAGTACACGCAAAATCCTCCGAAGAAAAATTTGTAGCCCAAGGCTTTGGGATCAAGCGAAGCGATTTGATGTACAACGATTTCGTCATTGTCGGCCCAAATAACGATCCAGCTAGAATTCAAGGATCTAAGGATGTTTCAAAATCACTAAGTGCCATCGTATCCAATCGAGCATTGTTTGTTTCACGTGGCGATGATTCGGGTACTCACAAAGCAGAGCTCCGTCTTTGGCAAGCATCGGGGATCGACCCTGCAAGCGCTTCAGGCTCGTGGTACCGAGAAACCGGTTCTGGAATGGGCGCAACATTGAATACTGCTGTTGGAATGGGCGCTTATGCCATGACTGACCGAGCAACCTGGATAAAATTCGGGAATAAAGGGGATTTTAAAATTCACGTCGAAGGTGATACCCGTCTGTTTAACCAATATGGTGTCATTTTGGTCAATCCAAAAAATTGTCCAAATGTGAAGTCTTCAGCTGGCCAACAGTTCATCGATTGGTTACTTTCCGATCGTGGACAATCAATCATCGGCTCTTATCAGGTGAACGGAAAACAATTGTTCTTTCCTAACGCCAATTAACGTAGAGTGAAATTAAAGGAGGATCATGTCTCGCCAAACCATTATGGCCGCTGGCAGCATGCTCCGCCTGCTACCTCAACTCCTCTATCAGTATTTGGGCTCAGATCGCTCAGGTTATGAGCTCGAATTTGGTTCATCAGGAGCTTTAAGATCGAGGATCGAATCAGGCTATCCATGCCAACTATTCATCAGTGCCTCGTCAATACACACCCAATCCCTTGTCGAAAATCACTACCTCAAATCTTGCGCATTACTCGGACTCAATCGAATTGTTTTAGTCCACCCGCTCCGACTTCGCATAACACAAGAGTCGGCGTTGTCTTTTTTAATGAACCCTCAATATCAACTTGCCATGTCGACAACTGGTTTAGATCCAGCCACCAATGAACTTAAAGTGCTCGAGAAAATCACACAAGGCGGTACCTTAAAGTCTGGCGAACTCAAAAAACGGACGCGGTTGATCACAGGAGGTCGCGAAACACCGAATGCGCCGACTGGACGAAATCAATATGGATGGATCATGGAAACGCAGTCGGTGGATCTTTTGCTCACGTATCAAACTCATGCAATTGAGGCGGTGGCGGATAATCCAAACCTTTCGTTTATCCAACTGCCGGATTGGGTACGAGTGGATGGTCACTATGGAATCGCGCTTTCAAGCCTTGCGAGTCCAAGACTGGCAGGATTTTATGATTGGTTACTCGGCGCCGAAGGGCAATTATGCTTATCCGAGTATGGATTTGAAGGAGTTATACACAGCCATTAAGTCGAACCTGCCCCAAATCCGAAGTATCGTAGCCTGCATACCGTTGAATCTCTTCGCTAAAGCCGAGGGTTTGCGTGAATTTCAGAAGAGTCTGTATACCCGATTCAAAATAGGCAAAGCGATCGATTAGTAAATCAAAATACTCAATGCAAACAGGCACAAATTCTAAGCGATAGCGATCTGCAAAACAGCGAAGACCAAAAGCTGCATCAGCTTCGCCTTCAACCACTGACAGCGCAGCCTCTGTTTCACTACGAGCGACCCGAACGCAGTTGAGTGTTGAAAAGGTCACACCATGTTTGGCGAGATGCCTTTCAAACAATAATTGCGCCGCAGCTCCTGGCTGCCGAGCAATTAAACGCTTACCCGGAAGATCCGATATTTGATTGATACCCGCGCCGGGGCGAATAATGAGCCCTCGATCACGTTTGGCCCAATGGACGAGTACAGACGGAGATTGCTGTAAATACGGGCTGGTCAATTCTGTATTCCAACCTTTTGATTCAACGTTATCGAGATGTATCCCACACACGATTCCTTCTCGATTTCGAAATCGGTCGAATCCATCCATCGATCCATTCAGAGAGGTTGGCAAGCCACAATCAGAGGCGCTGATCGCCCACTCAAAGACTGGATCATGAGATCCTAGAATTACGGACGGACGTTCCGAGCTTTCAGCCAATGAACCACCTTTATGTTGAATCCACTGATGGATCTCGGCCTGCGGAAATAACAGCTTCCCCGTAGCTTTCACACACGGGATTTCTCCGCGTGAGGCTAGATCGTAGACCTTGCGTTCTTTCAGCCTCAGTAAATCGGCAACTTCTTTGGTGGTCAGAAATTCAGACAATTGGCAGGACTCTTGTTCATCCGTCGAGGCTTAAGCATACACCAGAGGATCGGAAGAAATTAACGGTTTTGGAATTGTTGTACCCGGTCGATGAGAAGGTCTGCACTCACGGCAAAGTTCACACCAGCATCAATATCCGCGTCTTTCGTGAATATCGCGGCAATCATTCCGATCAACTGCCCTTTGGCATTGACCAAGGCGCCGCCAGATGAACCGGGGTTGATGGCTGCATCGGTCTGAATAAAGTCTTCAATCCTATTCAGTCCAATCCGCTGTCGATTCGGACCTGCAATGACACCACAACTCATACTGATTCCTAAGCCGAATGGATTTCCAAGTGCACACACATGTTCGCCCGGCCGGGTCGATTGGCTAGCAAGAGTCAGCGCCGGCAGAGCATCTTTGACTTCTAACAGCGCAATGTCAGTATCTTCATCAAGCCAGACGACTCTCGCTGGTTGGGATGTGCGGCCGGATGTTTTGATCAGGATATCTGTCGCACGATTGACCACATGTGCTGCGGTCAAAATCCAACGTGATTCGTCGCGGGCGTCAAGCCCGATGACAACCCCGCTGCCCTCTGGCGCAACGCCTGAAGGCGCTCCGAAGCCAGGCTTTTCGTACCCAGGCCAAGTTGGTAGTACTGAAACAACCGATGCATGAGCTCGCTCCCAGGTCCGAGGCCCGTGATCCGAGCGAGCATCAATGGCAACCAGTAGGAATAATGCAGCGATCAGCGGTTTCACTGAGGCTCGGTCGCACGCTTGAGATAGCTAATGAGGTCCGCGCGATCCTGTTCTCCTTTGATCCGTTGGACAGGCATTTTTGATCCCGGAGTCACAACATCCGGACCTTCTTTAAAGAGTAAATCGATGGTGTCTTCGTTCCAAACGAGTTCCATTTCAATCAACTCTTGAGAATATGGGTAGTCTTCAACAGCTCCGACTTTGCGCCCAAAGACGCCGTACAACGTGGGACCAGCGCGCCGCTTGCTGGACGGCGTTAAGGTATGACAGACACTGCATTTTCGAGCGAACTGTTTTTGTCCATTATCAATAGGCTCGTCCGGATGAAACCGGCGATCTCTGTCAGCGAGAGGATGGGGCACGATGAAGTCGCTCAAGTTGATTTTCGTGATCCAATCGTCCAAGCCAGCGAAATACAGAGATTCCGCATTCGCTCCTAATTGCATCGCCCAAATCGGTCCTTTGACCGCATTAAAGTCATGCTGGATTTCCCCGACCAACGCATCAGCGATGACGACGCGGCCTTCGGATGTGCCAAACGCCATTTTTTCTGACTCGGGCTCGATGGCAATCGCAAGAACCGGTGGTCCACCAACCCAAAGATCGATCGCAGGACCAGATTCATCGAGGCTGACGCTCTTCATCACGCCGTTGGAACCGCCATAAGCAAGCACATTCAGTTCGGCACTCAGGGCCATCACATTGATTCCGAATCCATTTTTGATCACGCTGCGAATGTACTCTCCGGTGTCTAAATTCCAAAGCCGTATATGTCCATCTCCACCAGCGGAATAGAGGTGCGGTTGGGCCGGATGAAATTCAGCGGCATTCACAGGCCCCTGATGACCTTCAAAAAAACGAATTGACTGACGATTCCGAACATCCCAAAGCCCTACACGCCGATCCCAACTGGACGATGCCAGCCGAGTGCTGTCGGCGTTGAATGTGAGATGGATCACTTTCGCTGTATGTCCGATCAAAGCAATCGGTTTCGGCGAGGCAGTGGAGTCTTTGATCTCACTGACTGACCAAAGGAGCACTTGATTATCGTCACCGGCGGTTGCGAGCCACTGACCATCGGGAGAGAACGCAGCGGTATTGACCGCCGCATTATGCCCAATAAGTTGCTTCAGCTCCTGCATGGACGTCGAATCCCAAACCACCGCGGTGTAGTCAAAGCTGGTGCTGACTAACAGCTCGAGTTTTGAGGAGTAGGAAAGACCCTTAATTGGACCGCCATGTGCGGTGTAGCGATCGAACGCAAAGGATACATTCAATGATACTGAAACAATTGTGATAAGCAGAACAACAAAACGCATTTGGATCTCCAGGCTCAGCCACTGTCATCCCTAAGTCTTGCCAGCCATCCTGATAAAGAATTCGAAAGGCGGGTGGTCCGATTGTAGCGAGACAAGCTCATGACCGACCAAGGTGCAGTAGGAGGGCACATCGTTGAGGGTCGTCGGATCGCTCGTGATCAATCGGACGAGAGAGCCTGGCGGCAGAGGCTCAATCCGCTTTTTCAATTTGAGTACTGGTAGTGGACATCGGAGACCGACAACGTCGATCTCCAACTCCACTGTGTTCGCGTCAATCAAGCCGCACTGACGGCGCCGATTGGACTTCTGCAGATGAGAAACCCATTTCGCTTAATACAAAATACGCACCGAAAGAGACTGCGATCGTAAACGCAAACGCTGCGAGCATTGTCTTCATCGAACATCCCCTACCTGACGAATTGGAGCGCCTTTCGCTTGCTCTTCTTCGACCCACAGATCATGGTGTTGGCGCGCCCACTCGAGATCGACTTGTCCGTCACCCATAGCGTCAAATGCGCCTTCCATCCCCACACTTCCAATGTAGATATGAGCGATGATCGCAATGATCATGGTGATCGCAACAATCGCATGCCAAAGGTGGGCGAGCTGCATCTCTTCATGAGGAAGAAGTTCAGTGGGAAGACCCATCGCTGGCAATACCGTGTTGATCATAGCGAATGTCTTGGCAAACATCGGCATCTCAAACGGGAATAACAACGAGAGACCAGACATTGAGACTGAGGCGCCAAGCACGATCGTCATCCAGAAGATTAATTTCTGGCCACCGTTGAATTTCTTCGCAGACGGATGACCGTGACCGACGATTCCGCCGCCTTTAGCAAACCATACGAGGTCCAATTTGCTTGGAATGTTGTGTGCAACCCACATCACGAAAATCGCCACGAGTGAAGCCATAAAGACCCAAGCGATATTGTTATGCACCCAGATCGAGAAGGTGGCAATCGCTGAATTGGCTTCGTGACCGAAGATCGGAATGATGACTGAGCGTCCAAACAGCAGCAGCAGCCCGGTACACGCCAACATGATAAATGAGCCAGCCAAGCACCAATGACCAAATCGCTCGAAAGATTTAAACCGCTCGATGGTCTGGCCAGACGGACCACCTTCAATTGTCATACGTCCGCGGGTGAAGTAAAACGCGCACAGCGCGATGATAATGCCGCCAATCCCATATGCTGCATACGCGCGCATGTTACCTTCGCGGGTGAGAAGCCAGGACATGCCACCATCTTGAACCAGGATTTCAGCCGCATGGCCATTGTTGGATACTTTGATATCGGATTCGGAATAGCGAATTCCGCGATAAATATCAGAGCTCGAGAACCCTCCGAGGGTACCCAAACTGCTGCTGGCAGGCTGAGCGTTGTCGAAGCTTCCTAAATTTTCACGACGAAACGATTCGTCGACTTCAAGTCCTTTTTGCCGCGCAAGAATATCGTCTAGCGTCTGCGCTCCGCCCGTTGATGCACGTTGACCCTCGTCTTCGGAATAAGCCGGAGTCACGGCAAACGTCAAAAGTGCGATCAAGCACGCACCAATCATCTTCAAATTCATGACGACCTCAGGAATCGTTGTTGGGTTGATAAAACAGAAAGGCGGGGCGAACCCCGCCTGTCCGTTTGGCTGTTAGCCGCCTTTCTTCTCGTAGGCAGTTCCCCAGCCCCATGCTCCTGAACCGAAGCCACGAGTCACGACGCGCTCACGATAAATCGCTGCGACATCGTCACCGTCGCCGGCCAATAGAGCTTTGGTCGCGCACTGCTCGGCACAAGCTGGCAGTTTTCCTTCCGCAATACG
>JAHEDY010000016.1 GCA_024640985.1 Gammaproteobacteria bacterium | reverse complement strand
TCTGATAAAGTAGATGCCATCATTGGTGCTCTTTGCTCTGGAGCCACCATTTCAATTCTACAAAACGTCGCCATGCCGAAGGGTGTGTTGCTGTTTTCGCCATCCGCAACCTCACCTGCGTTATCAACTCTCGAAGACAACGACCTATTCTTCCGTGCCTCACCATCTGACGCACGCCAAGGACAAGTGATTTCAGAAATGCTCCAAGAGAAGGGCATTCAGTCGATTGCGATGACCTATACCAACAATGATTACGGTAAAGGCCTGGCTGACTCAATTCAGTCAAACTTTGAAGCAGCCGGTGGTAAAGTCACCATCAACACGCCTCACGAAGATGGCAAAGGCGACTATGGCGCCGAAGTTGGAGCGCTCGCCCAAGCTGGTGGTGACATTCTCGTGGTGGTTGGTTACTTAGACCAGGGCGGTAAGGGAATTATTCAATCATCTCTCGATGCCGGTGCTTTTGATCAATTCTTCCTGCCAGACGCCATGATCGGCGAAAGTCTTGTCAAAGCAATTGGTCCAGACTTAAACGGCTCGATCGGGACTGTCCCTGGCACCGATTCCAACGGCGCTCAAATCTATGCTGATTTGGCCAAGAAAGACGGGTTTGATGCAGGTCCATACTCGCCAGAAGCATACGATGCCGCAGCACTCACACTTCTCGCGATGCAGGCTGCAAACTCAACAGACAGCAATGCCGTCAAAGCAAAAATCTTTGATGTTGCCAATGCACCCGGTACACCAATTCTTCCTGGTGAACTCGCAAAAGGTCTTCAAATCCTGAAGGACGGTGGTGAGATCGACTATGTTGGCGCAACTGCTGTCGAACTGATTGGTGCTGGTGAGTCTGCCGGTAGTTATCGAGAAATCCTCGTCAAAGACGGTAAAAATACAACAGTTGGCTACCGCTAATCGTTGCTACAAAAGCGGTGTAGAGATACCCTCTGCGCCGCTTTTTTATTGAGTAAGTTCATGATCGTTGTCGATAATTTACACAAGCGCTTCGGCGGAGTTCATGCCGTTAACGGAGCAAGCCTTGCCATTCGTCCGGGCTCGATCACCGGCCTCATCGGACCTAATGGTGCCGGAAAGACAACGCTATTCAACGTCATCGCCGGTCTTTACCAACCAACGGAAGGTAAAGTCCTCTTGGATGGTGAAGACATCACCGGACTCAAACCGCATGAGTTGTTCCAAAAAGGCGTATTGAGAACTTTCCAACTCGCCCATGAATTCAAAACGCTCACCGTCCGCGACAACTTGATGATGGTTCCCCCCAATCAAGCCGGCGAAAGCTTGTTGAATACCTGGTTTCAGCCAAGTCTTGTGCGAAAAAACGAAGAAGAAGTTCGAGCCAAAGCTGATGAGGTCATCGAATTTTTGGAAATTGAACATGTCGCCGATGAATTTGCTGGAAACCTCTCTGGCGGCCAGAAAAAATTATTAGAACTCGGTCGGACCATGATGGTTGATGCCAAAATCGTGTTCCTTGACGAAGTCGGCGCGGGCGTTAACCGCACTTTACTGCACAAAATTGGAGATGCCATCATCAAGCTCAATCAAGAACGAAACTATACGTTTTGCTTGATCGAACATGACATGGAATTCGTTGCGCGACTCTGTGACCCGGTGATTTGTATGGCCGAAGGTGCGGTCTTAGCGGAGGGCACAATTGAAGAAGTCAAAAATAACGAACAAGTGATCGAAGCCTATCTCGGGACTGGATTGAAACATAAGAAATAAGATGAGCTTTTTACTCGGCGAACACATGACAGGCGGATATGGAGCAGCAGACATTCTCCATGACTGTTCCATTGGCGTCGAAAAAGGCGAAATTGCGGTCATCGTTGGACCCAACGGTGCCGGGAAATCAACCGCGATGAAGGCAGTTTTTGGCATGCTGCCTCTACGAAAAGGCCGGATTGTGTTCGACGGCTCAGATGTCACCGCATTAAAACCCGAAGAACGTGTGGTCAAAGGCATGGGGTTTGTTCCACAGACTCACAATGTCTTTACCTCCATGACCGTTGAAGAAAACCTGGAAATGGGTGCGTTCATCCGAACCGATTCCATCAGTGATTCTATCAGTCAGGTTTATGACCTATTTCCGATCTTAAAAGAGAAAAGGAAACAGCCTGCAGGCGAGCTCTCTGGTGGTCAACGACAGCAAGTGGCAGTTGGCCGCGCACTGATGACACACCCAAAAGTCTTGATGCTCGATGAGCCAACCGCTGGCGTCTCGCCAATCGTCATGGATGAGTTATTTGACCGAATCATCGAAATCGCACGACTCGATGTTGCGATCTTGATGGTTGAGCAAAATGCGAAGCAGGCGCTTGAAATTGCTGATAAAGGCTATGTGCTCGTGCAAGGGCGCAATCGATTTACAGATACGGGTGAAGCGTTACTGGCCAACCCAGAAGTTCGCAAAGCGTTTTTAGGGGGCTAGGGATGGTCGATGTGTTCAATGCTCTCACTGTGCTTGGCAACTTCCTGATCATTCCAGGCTTAACCTATGGTTCTCAACTCGCACTTGGCGCACTCGGGGTCACACTCGTCTACGGCGTCCTTCGGTTTTCAAACTTCGCCCACGGGGAAACCATGGCCTTTGGTGCGATGATCACCATTCTAGTGACTTGGGGACTGCAAGCAGCAAGCATCAGCATTCAGCCATTACCGACCGCGCTATTAGCCATTCCGGTCGGCATTGTTGTCACCGTGGTACTGACGCTACTGATCGACCGATTTGTCTATCGTTACCATCGGGACCGTAAAGCCAATCCAGTGATCTTTTTGATTGTCTCCATTGGGGTCATGTTCTTCATGGGCGGTTTGATCCGCTTCATCATTGGTCCAGGCGATCAAATCTTCTTTGATGGCACTCGTTTTATCCTGAAAGCGCGTGAATTCAAACAAATGACCGGCCTGGATGAAGGGCTATCACTGAGAATGACCCAAGCCGTAACCATCATCACCGCGATAATCATCGTCGCCGCGATGTTCTGGTTTTTAAATCACACGCGAACCGGCAAATCGATGCGAGCCTATTCAGACAATGAGAACCTCGCTTTGCTGTCGGGAATTAATCCGGACCGTGTGGTGATGATTACCTGGATTTTGGTCGCAGCACTCGCAACCATTGCCGGAACACTCTATGGCCTTGATAAAAGCTTCAAGCCCTTTGTCTATATGCAATTGTTGTTGCCCATTTTCGCATCTGCGATCGTCGGTGGAGTGGGCAATCCCTTGGGTGCAATCGCCGGAGGCTATGTCATTGCGTTCAGTGAACTCATCCTGACATTTGCCTATAAAAAGATCATTTTGTATCTAGGGCCTGAAACCTTAGAGTTGGATTCCTTGGTTCAAATTTTAGGAACCGATTATAAAATTGCTGTGTCCTTCATCATTCTGGTCATCGTATTGATTATCAAACCCACCGGTTTGTTTAGCGGGAAGACCATCTGATGCATGCCTTCTACTCGCAGTACCGCAATCAGATTCTATTTGGCTTGATGGCCGGACTTTTGATCCTAGTCGCGGTGATCCAGAGCCCATCGGTGGCTCTGACCATCCTGAATCTCTGTTTAATCAGTGCAATCATGTCACTCGGCGTCAACATCCAATGGGGCTATGCAGGGCTCTTTAACGTCGGGGTGATGGGTTTTGCGGCTTTAGGTGGCTTAGCAGGCGTGCTTGTCTCGATGCCTCCTGTATCAGAGGCATGGCAGGCCGGAGGATTCGGCATCTTACTAGGCCTTTTGATTACCGCAGGGACCGTGGTTGCCTGCTTAATGGCGTGGTCATCGATCAAGCATCTGACGAGATACCGATACTGGATCATTGCCGGCATAATCGTGTTGGGTTACACCCTCCTTCGGTTGTTTTTTGATCCCGGCGTCGACGCGATTGAGGCTATCGACCCATCAGTGACCGGATATTTAGGCGGGCTCGGTCTGCCCATCTTAGTGGCTTGGCCTGTGGGTGCTCTGTTTGCTGCAGGTGTTGCCTTTGTCATCGGTAAAATTGCCCTAGGGCTACGATCCGATTATTTGGCCATTGCGACACTTGGTATCAGTGAAATCATCATTTTCTTTATCAAAAACGAAGAATGGTTGACCCGAGGGGTTAAAAACGTCAATGGTCTCCCGCGGCCGGTCCCCTATGAGATCGACTTACAGCAAGCCCAATGGTTCCAAGAATGGGCTTTGGCTCTCGGTTTACCAGTTGACGACGCCTCAGCAATATTTGTAAAAATTTGTTATGCGCTCTTGTTTATCGCGGTCATTGGTGTGTTGTTGTGGTTGTCAGAAACTGCTCTCAAATCACCTTGGGGAAGGATGATGCGTGCGATCCGCGATAACGAAACAGCGGCTGCCGCCATGGGTAAAGACGTCACATGGCAGCATTTGCGTGTCTTCATCCTAGGCTCAGCAGTCATTGGTCTTGCTGGCGCCATGTTAACCACCCTCGACGGTCAATTCACACCTGTTGGCTATAATCCCCTCCGATTCACGTTCCTCATTTGGGTGATGGTGATCATTGGAGGGTCTGGGAATAACTGGGGTGCAGTGCTCGGGGGCTTCTTTATTTGGTTCTTCTGGATCGAAGCCGAGCCTATTGGACTGTGGCTGATTGAGACGCTCACCGCCGGGATGGATCCACAAAGTGCCGTCCGGGCCCACTTACTGGAAGGAGCTGCCCACATGCGATTGATGACGGTTGGATTGATTCTTCTTCTCACCCTCCGCTATGCACCTGAAGGGCTCATTCCCGAAAAGAAACGGCTTTAATTGAAAGGCGCCCAAACACTCAGTTGACCGTTGACTTCATCGGCCAAGCCGAGTAACACATCGGGCGGATCACATCGCTTGGACTCTAGGACGTATAAATCACGCCCCGAGTATAAAGCGCTTCGATCTGACTGTCTGAATACCCAAGCTCAGAGAGGACATGTCGCGAATGCTGACCGTGCGTCGGAGGTGGTTTTGATTCGACAGTTTCAGTGCCGTGAAATTTCACAGCCATCCCAAGCCCTTTCACTGGGCCCAAGCGTTCATGGGCAGTCTCCACCACCATGTCACGCGCGATCGCCTGAGGATGTTCAAGCATGTCGCCGATCGATAAAATCGGTCCCGCAGGAACACCCGCTTGATCCAGTTGTGTCAACCACACCTCAGAAGTTTGGGTACGAAAATACCCGTTTAAGACACCAACCAACGCTTCAAGATGCGCCATTCGCTCTGCATTGGACGCAAACCGTGGGTCTTCATTTAATTCGGGCGCACCGATCACATCCAACAATCGTAGCCAGTTGCGTTGATTGGCAGCGCCAATATTGATGTAGCCATCCGCCGTCGGGAACGCTTGATAAGGGGCATTCAGCGGATGCGCAGATCCAAGTGCAGTCGGTGACTGACCAGTGGCTAATGCAATGGCCGATTGCCAATAAGTGTGCGTGATGCCAGCTTCAAATAACGAGGTATCGACTCGTGTACCAAGACCAGTTTTTTGCTTTCCGGCATAGGCGGCCGCGGCTCCCATCGCCGCAAGGATCCCCGCCGTAATATCCGTGACAGGGGCACCCACCTTCACAGGCCCATCATCCTGGCCGGGCCCTGTGATACTCATCAAACCCGAGGCTCCTTGTGCCACCAAATCAAAGCCTGCGCGTTCGCGATAGGGCCCTGTCCTTCCGTATCCTGAAATTTCCACATAGATCAAACCTGGATTGATCGCTGTCAGTTCGTCGTAGGACAGGCCTAATCGCTCCATCGTGTCGTGGCGAAAGTTCTCAATGACACAATCGGCATTCTTCAACAAATCCGTGAGAATGGCCCTTCCGTCATCCGATTTTAAATCAAGTGCAATCCCGCGTTTATTCCGATTCATCATCAAAAATGCGGCAGATTCATCACCAACCTGCGGTGGCACCATGCGTCTAGAGTCATCGCCGCCTTCGATTTTTTCGACTTTAATGACTTCAGCACCCATATCGGCAAGCATCATGCCGCAAAGTGGGCCTGCCATAATGTGTGCGAGTTCGATCACACGCATGCCAGACAGCGGTTTTGGCAGATCACTCATCGCCCGAGCCAATTCGCTTTTCGTTTCGCGAAAAATGCATCAATTCCTTCAGCAAAGTCCTCGCTTAAATAACACCGCTGAATTAAATCAACATCATCAGGAATCGAACGATCTGACAGACGCGATAACCCTTCTCTGGTCGCTGACACAGTTAAGGGTGCCAGTGTCGTCAAATGACGCGCAAGTGCTCGGGCGCGCTCATCACAAGATCCAGAATCATCCAACACCTCACTCACAAAGCCTGAATCAATCAACGGCTGTAGACCGAGAAACTCGGCTGTTAACAACAGATACCGTGTACGAGACTCGCCAAGTAAATGAACCAGTCGATTGAGATTTGCCACCGATAGACAGTTACCGAGCGTGCGGGCAATCGGCATACCAAATCGAGTATCTGGAGTCGCTACCCGGATATCGGCTGCTGCCGCGATAGCGGCACCACCGCCAGCAACAATCCCATGAAGGGACGCAATCACGGGAACTGCTGCGGTCTGTACAGCATCGATCACGCGACCGATCATGGATTCATAATCGATGGCATCTTGTGCCGAATCAAAATCCTTGAAGTTGGAAATATCCGTCCCGGACGCAAATGCTTTATCGCCCTCAGCCGTCAATACAATGACTTTCGCGCCATCAGGATTCCGACACAAATCCTCAAGCGCCTGATACATCGCAAACGTCAGTGAATTCCTCGACTCCGGTCGAGTCAGGCGGTACTCAGCGATACCGCCATCATGGGTGATGATGAAATCTGCCACAACTACGACCGATAAATCACATCAACCAAATACATTGGGATACTCGGGACGTAGGTACATAACATCAGTACCGCAAACAACACCGCGATGAAGTAGATGTTAATTTTCGAGACATCCCATATATTTGCTCGGGCCACCGCACAAGACGTAATAAGAACACTGGCGACCGGAGGTGTCTGCTGACCAAGCGCTAAGTTCAATGTCACCACCAAACCGAAATGAATCGGATCGATACCGGCTGCTTGAATCAAAGGAATCACGATGGGAACGACTAAGATAATCGCGGCTGCTGAGTGCAAAAAGAACCCAATGACTAAGAAAAAGACATTCAAAATAGCGAGAATCACCCACTGATTGGTGGTGATTTCCAAAATCCAGCGAGCGAAATCTTGCGGGATCTGGGCACGGGTTAAAAAGCCACCCATCACGACAGAGGCAGCCACAAGCAACATCACCACTGCGGTCTGAACGCCGCCATCGATCATCGCGCGCTTGAGATGCCCGAAATCCATTTTGGAGTACCAAGCACTCACAACCAAAGCGGCGACCACTGCCAACCCTGCGGCCTCAGTGGCAGTCACAAAGCCGCCAAAAATACCCCCCAAAATGACCACAGGCAGGGTGAAAGCGGGCAGTGCATCAACCAAGGTGATCCAAAGACGGCGGAACTCGAAAGCGTCTTCCTTCGGCAAGTTATATCGACGCGCAAAATAGTAGGCCATTCCCATCAAGCCAAAGGCCCCCAAAAGCCCCGGAATAATTCCGGCGACGAACAACTGTTCCACGGAGGTTCCTGCAGAGGTGGCGTAGAGAATCATCGGGATGGAAGGCGGAATAATAATGGCCAAGGAGGCAGACGAAGAGGTCACTGCTGCAGCCAATGGTGCAGAGTAACCCCGTTTTTTCATCTGCGGGATCAATACTGAGCCAAGCGCTGCCACATCAGCAACCGCCGACCCTGAGATTTCCGCAAAGAAAAGACTCACTCCGATGTTAACCATTGCAAGACCGCCGCGAACAAAACCAATGATGGCGTTCACAAAATTAATGAGTCTGTCAGTGATCCCACCCGCATTCATAATGGCGCCAGCCAGAACAAACATCGGGATTGCGATTAATGAGAATTTGGTCGATCCGTCATACATGTCGAGTGCCAAAGTGACAATACTATCCAAGCCCTCCGACACGCCGACCCCAAAAATTGCGGCGACAGCAAGGCCTACAGCGATCGGAACGTTTAGACAAATTAACGCAAGGAGAATCAAAAACATTATTAAAACGATCATGATTTCACTCCAGCTTTAGCCAGCTCTGTCTCGACTTCTTCCTCGATCTCAGCGTGCTCTAATGAAATTCCCGCACAGCATTTACGATAGTAGTTAGGGAAGCTTAAAACTTCGCAAACCACAAATAAGGTCGCACCAATTGGAATCACAGATTGAGTTAGTTGAATGGGTATCCAAGTCAGCGACACTAGATATTCGCCCTCAAGTACGACAAGGACTTCAAACCCTGTGTAGGCCAATAATACAAAGAATCCAATAACGACAGCTTCAGCGAATATTACAGCCCAGCCTCGAAAAGGCATTGGAATGGAAAGTAACACCGAATCAAATCCTATATGACGCCGATGCAAAGCCGCATAGGCGCCACCGTAATACGTCAGCCAAGCCAGTTGAATCGCGGCGATTTCGTCATACCAAGATAACGAATTTCCAGTCAGTCGAGCCAAAACCGCAAAAATAACAACAGCGGTCAACGCGATCATCTGAAACAAAATGAACCATACCAACAGCTGATCCACAGCCTTTGCGAACCGACCCACAAGACACTCCTGAGTTAATTATAGTGAGCGGCCCGAATGGGCCGCTTTGTTCTCTTACATTATGTAATTAGTTAGCAAGGCTTTGAACTCGCTTCACTAATTCAGCACCACCTTCCACAGATGAGGCGAACTCATCATAGACCGGCTTAGATCCCTTAATGAATGCTGCGTTATCTGCTGTATTCACCTGAACACCGGCTGCCTTAATAACGTCCAATAGCTCGGTCTCAAGTGCTGCGGCCTTCCGATACACAAACGTCTGGGTCGATGCGGCGCAGCTATTTACGACTTTACGGACGTCAGCGGGATGTTTGTCGAAATGTTTTTTCGACGAGAGGATATAAGCAGGCGTATAGACGTGCCCTGTGATGGACAAATACTTTTGAACTTCTTGGAATTTCGCCGATGCGATCTGCGCGTACGGATTTTCCTGTCCGTCCATTACCCCTGTTTTCAATGCCGTAAACACTTCAGAGAATGCCATCGGTGTTGGATTCGCACCGTACAGCTTAAACATCTTGAGGCGCCACTTACTTTTTGGTGTACGAAGCTTCACACCCTCGAGATCGGAGGGTACGTTGATCGGGCGCGTATTGTTTGTGATATGGCGGAATCCGTTTTCGAAATATCCGACAATGTGGTAGCCCTTGGCTTGAGCAGCCGCTTGAAAGGTATCGCCAAGCTCGGCTTGAACGCGCTTCATGTGTTCGCGGTCTTTAATGATGTACGGCATTTCAAATACACCAAATTCGTCAGACACAGACGACATGACTGATGAGGGAAGGGCGAAATCGACCTGACCTAATTTGAGCTTCTGTAGGAGCTCTTTATCTTTACCCAGCTGCGACGAGCCATAAGTTTGGACTTCAATTTTACCGTTGGATTCATCATTCACACATTGAGCGTAGGCATTAACACTGGCCTCAAACAGAGACCCGGGCTTACCAACATGACCAAACTTTAAAGTGACATCTGCAGCTTGAACTTGTCCTGCCACGGCTGCTGAAAGGACAACCGCTGATGCTGCTAGTGAGCGTATAGTTTTCATAGTTTTCTCCGATTTATTGTTATCCTGGAGGGATTTAATTTACCGCATCAGAACCTGCATTGCAGCCTCTACTCCCCCTACCTTGTGCGGCACACCGGCAAGGCCCAGACCCATTTCCACACCACTAAGGGTGCCCATGAGCGTGAGTTCGTTGAAATCACCCAGATGGCCAATACGGAACGCTCTACCCTTCAGCTTTCCAAGACCTGTCCCAAGCGACATATCAAATCGTTCTAAAATAATGCGTCGAACTGCATCCGCATCATGGCCCTCGGGCATCATAATGCCGGTCAATACGTTCGAGTGCTCCGCTGGATTCTGACAGACTGTTTCAAGATCCCAGACAGCCACCGCTTGGCGGCATGCTTCTGCGAGACGCAGATGGCGAGCGAAAACATTGTCAAGGCCCTCTTCTTCGAGCATCGCGATCGCTTCTTTGAGTCCGTAGAGAAGAGTGGTTGCAGGAGTGTATGGAAAATAACCGGTGGCGTTAGATGCCAACATCTCTTCCCAATCCCAATACGATCGTTTCGAACCGCCGTGTTTTGCCGCCTCAATCGCTCGTTCAGATAGGGCATTAAAGCCAAGACCAGGGGGCATCATCAGCCCTTTCTGAGATCCTGAAACGGTCACGTCAGCACCCCATCCGTCATGCTCGTAATCAACAGATCCCAATCCTGAAATACTATCAACAAGTAATAACGCTGGATGACCAGTCGCGTCTATCGCCTGACGGACCGACGCGATATCCGAAGTGATTCCGCAACTAGTTTCATGGTGCACACAGCACACCGCTTTGATCGCATGAGCTGTGTCTTGGCGTAGCCGCTCTTCGATCCGATTCGCATCAACTCCGTGACGCCAATCCCCCGCTAAAAATTCTGTCTCGATACCCAGTCGATCCGCCATCTGCTTCCAAAGGGTCGCAAATTGTCCGGTCTCGTA
>JAHEDY010000036.1 GCA_024640985.1 Gammaproteobacteria bacterium | reverse complement strand
GCCGCTGGTCTTTTTTGCGCCTTTACCGCGGCTCGTCGTGGCCGGCAAGTCGTTGTTCTCGACAGCAGTAATAAGGTTGGAAAGAAGATTCTGATGTCCGGCGGAGGACGTTGCAACTTCACGAATCTGGATATCCAACCTGAGAACTACCTCTCAGCTAATCCCCACTTTATGAAATCTGCTTTGAAATCCTACACGCAATGGGATTTTATTGAATTGGTCGAAAAGCATGGCATTGCCTACCATGAGAAGACGTTGGGCCAATTGTTTTGCAACGACTCCTCAAAACAAATTCTCAAGATGCTGCTCTCCGAATGCGATGACGCAGGGGTGCTGATCAAAACGCAGTGCGAAGTCCAGTCAGTTAAGACAGCAGAACATCAGTTTACTGTTCGAACATCTCAAGGAAGATTCGTTGCTGAGTCACTGGTGATTGCCACCGGAGGCCTTTCAATACCAACCATGGGGTCATCAGGTTTCGGATATGAGATCGCTGAACAGTTCGGTCTCGAGGTTCTGCCTCGGTCGGCTGCACTGGTACCTTTGACCTTTAGTGACTCGTTAAAGCCTGTCTGTGAGCGTTTATCTGGCTTGTCAGTCGATGTGATGATGACTTGTGGCGGTATCAGCTTTCGAGAGGGTATGTTGTTTACTCATCGAGGACTCTCAGGCCCAGTGTCTCTGCAAATCTCAAGTTATTGGTCACCTGGTCTTTCGATCGGCATTGACCTACTTCCTGACATCAATGCCACTGACTGGCTTTTGGAAAGTAAGGTCGGGCATGGAAAAGCGCTACTTCGATCAGTCCTCGCTAAGAGATTGCCGAAAACGCTTGTCGGCGAGCTTTTGCTTTTGCATTGGCCTGATGACCGCGAGAGACCGTTAGTGGAGATTCCAGATCTGCGATTGCGCCAGATTGGTTCAATACTCAATCAATGGTTGGTGAAGCCCTCAGGAACCGAAGGTTATCGAACAGCGGAAGTCACGCTTCATGGCATAGATACCAGACACTTGTCATCGAAAACTATGGAATGTAACGATCATCCCGGTTTGTATTTTATCGGTGAGGTGGTCGATGTAACGGGGCATCTCGGAGGATACAATTTCCAGTGGGCATGGTCGTCTGGGTATGTGGCCGGAGTGCATGTTTAGCACTCCAGCGCTGAGTCGGATGAGTCTATTTACTTCGTGTTATTGGGTAACCAGGTGGCAAGCTCCGGCCAGATGACGAGAATCATGACCATGACGAGCATGAGGGCCACCATGGGTAAGGCTGTCTTTGCGATATAGCCAATCTCATGTTTAGTCATTCCTTGAAGAACGAAAAGATTGAAGCCAATCGGTGGAGTGACCTGCGCCATCTCAACCACCACCACGATAAAGATGCCGAACCAAATGACATCAATTCCCGCCTGGCGAATCATTGGTTCAACGATTGCCATGGTCAGCACAACCGATGAAATCCCATCGAGAAACATGCCAAGAATGATGTAGAAAATGGTCAGCGCTGCGATCAACACCAGTGGTGATAGATTCTGCTCGCCAATCCAGCCGGCGAGTGCGCGTGGCAACCCAGTGAACCCCATCGACAGTGAGAGAAATGCTGCACCCATGAGAATGAGCGCAACCATTGCTGAGGTGCGAGTCGCACCCATCAGGCTCTGTGTAAAGGTCGACCAATTCAACGAGCCTTGGGCTGCGGCAAGAGTTAGTGCACCAACAACACCGACTGAGGCGGCCTCAGTTGCTGTGGCCCAACCAAAATACATCGAACCAATCACCGCGATCACCAGTCCAATCACCGGAAGCAGAAAACGGCTTTCATAGAGCATGTGTTTTAGCGAAATTGCCGGTGTCGGCTCAGGGCGTTGATCGCGTTTCACATAGTACCAACCGATAATGTAGGTCATGAATAGCCCAGCCAGCACTAAGCCAGGGATAACACCTGCCATAAACAATTTGGTGATGGACTCATTAATGGTCACACCATAAACAATAAGCGTCAGTGATGGGGGGATCATCAAGCCAAGTGTTGCTGCGCCAGCCAGAGTCCCAATGATCATATACTCGGGATATCCGCGACGCCGTAATTCCGGAATGGACATTTTTCCAACGGTCGTGAGTGTGGCTGCAGATGAGCCGCTGACCGCGGCAAACAGGGTGCAGCCTGCAATATTCGTATGCAACAGGCCTCCGGGAAGCCAGCGCATCCAAGGAGATAATCCGCGAAACATATCCTCAGAGAGCCTCGTTCGATACAAAATCTCCCCCATCCAAATAAATAGCGGCAAGGCGGTGAGCGTCCAACTTGAAGCACCGGTCCAGATGGTCGTGATCATGGCATCACCCGGCGGACGGGAGGTAAATAGGGTCATGCCCACCCAAGCGACACCGACTAATGCCAGCCCGACCCAAACCGAGCTTCCCAGTAGTGCAAAGAGAACGAACAGAAAGATGATGGTCGCGTAAAGTTCGGTCATTCCAAGACTTCCTGTCTAATGGCGCTTCGTTTGGTTGCAACGAGACGAATCAAGTGATCCCAAAGGCAGATGGCTAGTAACACTGTACCAATCGACATAGCGAGTTGTGGCACCCACATGGGCGTATAAATCAGCTCGCCAGTCGCTTGATCAAGTACGGTGCCCCATTGGCTGGGCGAGCTGCCGAACAGCTGTAGAAATTGAGTAAGATAATCTGGTATTTGGTCTTGACCTTGGGTCCGATCGTTGAGAAGCGCGGACATTTGGTTCGTTTTGATTGCGTAACGTGCGAAATAGGTCGCAATGACAGCTGATAGCGCGAGAGCAAAAACGTTGAGCCAGTATCGAGTCCAGCTATTTAGGTTTAAAAACACAGATACCCGGATATGAGATCCATAGGATAGTGCGTGGGCTAATGCGAAAAAAGAAGTAGCCGCCATCGCGTATCCCGCAAATTCAGTAGAGCCCTCAAAAGTCAGGCCCAGCCAACGCGAGCCCATTTGCCCGATTGTGATCAACAAAATGACGCACATGAAAAAAGCCGCGATGTAGCCTGAGATCGTATACACCCGATCGAGAATTGCCCAGAGGGGCTGGAAGATACGGCTGATGATTTCGGCTTGAATCGCTGCGAAAAGCGCAATCGCCAAAGGAAGTCCGAAAATCCACATCCACAATGGAATTCCAATAATATCCGGCCAGTTAGTCATGGTTCTTCTTATCAAGTGTGTGCCCCAGATCATCTGGGGCACAGGTTGAGGTTACATCTTGTTGTAAGCGTCGATGATGGCTTGACCATCAGCTCCAACAGACTTTAACCAATCGGCCTGCATTCCTGCGCCGATTTCTTTGAGCTTTGCCAAGAAAGCAGGGCTTGCGTCCTCCACTTTCATGCCATTGCCTTCGAGTTGTTCGAAGTACCAGTTGGCAAGATCAGCTGATTTGGCAGCGCAAGCCGCTCCGGTTTCATCGGCTGCTTTTTGAATCGCAGTCTTGGTTGCACCATCGAGATTGTCCCAAATCCCTTTGTTGACCATGACGTAGTTTCTGGGATGCCAAGCGTTGACTTTATAGTAGTGCGATAGGTGCTCCCATACCTTTCGGTCATAGCCAGTCGATCCGGACGATATAAACGATTCAGCAACGCCGGTGGCCAAGGCCTGGCTCAGCTCGGCAGCCTCGACTTGTACTGGAATCATTCCAAGTTCTTTGGCAAAAGTTGCTGTCGCGGAGTTGTATGAACGGAACTTGACACCTTGCGTGTCAGAGACTGAGTCTACGGCTTTATTGAAATAAAACCCTTGGCCAGGCCATGGGCAGGTATAAAGCGTAACCAGATTTAAATCCGCAAGCTGGGCGTTCACTTTGTCTTTCGCCACTTGCCACAACTTTTCGTTGGTTTCATAGGTTGTTGCGAGGAACGGAAGATTGTCCCAACCGAGCAGAGGAGCTTCGTTGGCATGCGCTGACATAAAGCGTTCACCAATCGGGGCCTGCCCTGTCTGGATGGCACGTTTGATTTCACCACCCTTAAACAATGAACCACCAGGATGGACTGTAATATCAATCTTTCCTTTGGTGTAATCGCGAACCTTGTCTGCGAAAACCACGCCCATTTCAGAATGGAAGTTAGTCGCCGCATAGGCCATTGGCATATCCCACTTCTCAGCCAGCGCTGTCGCAGAAATGGACGTCGCAGCCAACGCAGCTGCAAGTATCGTGAGTTTTCTCATCACTGAGTTCTCCTCGTCTGTGATTATCGTTATTGTTTGGTGAACCGAGCAGGATTGAAGGGAGCCATGTCAATATCAACGGTTCTTCCCTGAATCAGTTCACTAAGGATTCGGCCTGTTTTTGCACCACCTGTCAACCCTACATGTTGATGTCCGAAGCCTAACCAGCAGTTCTTGATCGTCGGAATCTGCCCAATCAATGGGAGTGAGTCCGCAGGTGCGGGCCGATGACCGAGCCATGAATCAATGCGCTCGAAAGTGACTTCTGGCAGTAAGGCCTTCACTTGGGTCTTTAACAGTTCAATGGGTTCCGGGTTTTCGCCCAGTTCCAAGCCTCCAAATTCCACAATTCCAGCGGCTCGTATCCGATCTGTCAGCGGTGTGATGACGAACTTCCCAGATGCGATCATCATGGAATTCACAGGTTCTTGAGATGGATGAACGAGCTCAATGTGATAACCCCGTTCGGTTTCGAAGGGAATGGTTAATCCCACTGTTTTCACCAAATCTCTCGACCAAGCTCCAGTTGAGAGGACCAGGTGCTCAGGGCTGATGATCTGATCGTCAACTCGATAGCCTAAGCCATCTGTGGTGTGGACAAGATCAGTAATTTGGCCAATACGGAGGCGCCCACCTTGTTCAACGAAATCCTGTGCGAGTGTGCGAATGTATTTGCCTGGATCCGAAATTCGGCCGTGTTGATGACACAAAACGACGGTATGGAATTGATTGGCAAATAGAGGGTCAATCGCGCCGTAATCAGACCCAGTGATCACATCAAACTGAATTCCCAGTTGTGCTCTAAGATCCCACCATTTTTGATCGTTTTCATAAGCGTCTCGGCGATGATACCCGAATCCATAAGGATGCTCTGATACAAAGGATTCTGCCCCAGTCCCCTCAGCCAACGCCTGATGTTGGGCCACAGTATCCCGCAACAAGGGAATCATTGATCGTGCGTAATATTCCACATGTTGAGTCGTACAATGTTTCAAGTAGCTTGCTAGAAAAGGGATCATCTTTGGGAGATAAGGCCAGCGGACAAACAGTGGTGAGGCCTTGTCCATGAGCATGCCAAAGGCGTTTTTTGGGAGCGCAGGGGTAGTGATCGGGATGATGGATCCAGCCGCAAGCACACCCGCATTGCCATAACTGGCGCCACCAGCCGGTCCCACCTGATCAATGATCGTGACCCTGAATCCTGCACGCTGAAGCCAAATCGCGGTAGAAATCCCCACCATGCCGGCCCCTAAGATGTGAACTTCCTTCACTAACAGTCCTTTTTATTATTTGACAGAGATCGATGGTAGGTGGTTCTGTTGATGCTGTGAAGAACATGCTTGAGTGAGAATCCTGTTGTTGAATAATCGCGTGCTATTGATGGCTGTGACCCTCGGGGTTTTAGGGTCTCTGATGTGGGGCGCACATTCTTCGGTCTCTGTTTTTGGGCTTCGGACAGGTCTTGATAGTTTTGATATTGCCGCTGCCCGTGTGGTAGGCGCTGCCTTTGCCGTTATTCCCTTTCTTCTCGTCCGTGGTCTTTCGATCATTCCGCCGGTCAAGCAAACCCTCTGGCTCACGCTCGGTGCCGGGGTTCCGTTTGGGCTTCTGAACGTGGCTGGATTACAGTTCGCCCCGATCAGTCATACAGGTGCGATTTCACTTGGCTGTGTACCCCTGGTGACCGCTTTTGCTGCGAATCGATTTTTTGGGGATCGTGTCTCTGTGAGTCATTTGGTCGCTTTGGGTGTTTTATTGTTATCACTGACAGTGATTTGGAGTACTCGCCCATTTGAGTGGATCCATGTGGTGGGTGATGTGTGCTTTTTTGGGAGTGCATGCCTCTGGGCTAGTTACGGGCTAAATTTGCGTCGATGGCAATTGAGTCCAGTGCAAGGGATGGCTGCAATTACGATAGGGTCTCTGCCCTATTTGCTGTGGTATTTTTTGACACGAGAACACACTTTGCTCAGTCAAGTTGATCAAGGCCTATTACAGATCCTCTATCAAGGGGTGGTGATCGGTGTGTTAGCTGTGCTGATTTACGGCAAGGTACTTGAGATGATTGGTCCAATGATGGGTACCATGTTTCTTGCAGTATCGCCATTTTTGATTCCTTTCATGGCGTTTTTGATTTTAGGAAATCCAATTGATACCGGCGACGTCACAGGACTATTTCTGGTCGCGATCTCAATGATGATTGCATTCTGGAAACCCTTCGATCGTCGAAAGGAGGTCATCGATGGCAATGTCTGATTTCAAGGTCGGTGTGATCCAACTCAACACAAATTTTCCACGCCCCCTTGGTGATATCGGGAATTCCGAAACCTTTGGATCTCAATCACTCGTTGTGAAATTGGATTTGGCCACGGTGGCGGATGCGATCTCCACCGAGGTCATCCATGGCCCGTTACTTGATGAAATGGTCGAGGTGGCTTTGGAGTTAGAGGCCAAAGGCTGTGATTTGATCACGACCAGTTGTGGCTTCTTGGGCCCCGTCCAATCCCATGTTCAGGCGTATGTTACTGTTCCATTTATCAGTACCTCACTACTGTCATTACCATTTCTCAAAACAGTGTATTCCGATCCGAATGAGATCGGCATTTTGACATTCGATTCGAGAGCGCTTCGACCGCACCATTTCGTGGGTCATGATATTGGTGGAGTGGTGGTGCGCGGCCTCGAGTCTGATACCGAACTGTATCGCGTTATTTCTAACGATGAGCGAGCTCTGGATGAAGAACGAGCCGCTCGAGAAGTGATCGAGCGTGTGACGAAGCTTATTGATGAGTTTGGAGTTCGCTGTGTGATCTTTGAGTGTACAAATTTATCACCCTATAAATCACAAGTTCGCTTAGCAACAGGAATTGCTGTATTTGATTTAGTGGATTTGGTGGCGTTTCATAGGAACGCGCTGAAAGGATAAATAATGAAGAATCAACGAGTTTTAGTGGCAGGTGGTTCGCGGGGGATCGGTAAGGCGATTGCCAAATCGCTTGCGCTTAACGGACACCGGGTGGTCGTGATTGCAAGAAATCAAACACAATTAAATGACCTCCGCACCCAGTTACATGAAGAGTCAGTGAATCTGGAAATTGTTGCTATGGATTTGACTGATCGTCCTGCGATTCGAGCATTTTTTGAGTCGCAGTCAGAGCCGTTCGATTCGATGATTGTGACAGCTGGTATCGCTAGACATCGGGAGCTCCCGGACATTCTTGATCAAGATTTAGATGACACGATTGAAATGAATGTGATCGTTCCAATCCTCTGCACGCGCGCTTTTAGCCAACTTGCGATTCAACATGAACGGAAAGGTTCGATCGTTTTGTTCTCCTCGCAATTAGCACATGTGGGGGCGACTGCACGCAGTGTGTACTGTGCAAGCAAGGCTGCGATTGAGGGATTTTCGCGAGGTGCAGTTGCGGACTTGAGTCGACACCACATTCGAATCAATACCATTTGCCCTACATTCACAGAAACAGAAATGACCCGCGAGGCACTATCGGATCAGGCTTTTCGGCGGTCTGTCGAAGCGAACATTCCGCTTGGGCGTCTCGGTCAGCCGGAGGATTGCATCGGTATTTGTCAGTTGTTGATTTCTGATCAGGCAGAGATGATCACTGGTGCGTCGATCAAGGTAGATGGGGGTTGGACAGCACTGTGAGCGATTTAAAGTCGATCCAGTGGGTATCCGAAGATACGATTGAAGTCCATTTGGGTGACCCTGTGGCAAGTGAGACGCTCGAGAAAGTCGAGCGATTGTCCCGCTGGATTCAGGCGACACATCTTCCCTGGCTGATTGATTATTGCTATGGGTTTGGCCTCTTGAGTTTGGTTGTCAGGCCGGACCTAATTTCAGCGGTACAACTGAACCAAACCCTTCACGATGTGCTCAAGATGCCGTCACAGAGATCGTCTGACAACGAATCGGACCTGATCGAGATTTCTGTGTGTTATGACCCCACATTTGGCATCGATCTCAAATCGATTAGTGAGCGCACACAATTGTCGATCGATGCAGTCATCGAAGCGCATTACAGTCGTGATTACCGGGTGTTAGCCACCGGTTTTGTCCCTGGATTTGCCTATCTTGGAGAAACGGATCCGAGCCTTCATTTGCCAAGGCGCGATGTCCCAAGAACCCGTATTCCTGTGGGCTCAGTCGCCATCGCTGAAAATCAAACGGTGATCTACCCGAAGCAGACACCAGGTGGTTGGCACATCATTGGGCGGATGCCAGGATCGATTGTGTCTTTCACCGACCAATCAATTCATGCCCAATTGTCGATGGGCAAAAGTGTTCGATTTCGACCGATTTCTCTCACTGAATTTCAGCGACTCGAGGCCGCTCATGCTCCGGATTAAACAATCCAATCCGATGCATAGTGTGCAAGATCTTGGGCGGTATGGCTTTGCGAGCCAAGGTGTTGCGAAAGCCGGGCCGATGGACAGTGTGGCGGCGTGTTGGGCGAATGCTTGTTTGGGGAATGCAGTCACATTGCCGTTACTGGAAATTGGGGGAGGTGGATTCGTTGCCGAATTCACCAAAGACGTCAATTTCGCCCTTACCGGAGCTTGGGGAGAGATGACTCTCGATGGCAAGCCACTCCCCGGGCCTGGAGCATACCCGGTCTCGGCTGGTTCGGTCCTTCGTCTCGGACGTTTCAGTAGCGGAATGTTCAGCTATGTTGCTGTGCAAGGAGGCTTTGCGATTCAACCTGTGCTTGGAAGTGTGTCGACTTGCCAGCGGGACTCGCTTGGTGGCCTCGATGGTCAGGGTGAGTCGCTATCGATCGATGATACATTGCCATACCAGGCAAGCGAACATCGCCCTCTGAATCTCATTCCGAGGCGCTATCTGGATTCGTATCATCAGCCATTGGTCTGTGATGTAATCTTGCGAGAAACCGATCAGTTTGCATCGGATGCGACAGAGGTGTTCTTAAACCAAGGTTATAAGGTCACGCGCGAGCAGAGTCGGATGGGGTATCGTCTCGAAGGAGATCTTTCGATTGTTGCAGAGCGACCAAGGTATTCGGTTCCGATCCCTTTGGGTGGAATTCAAGTGCCGCCATCGGGGCAGCCGATTGTGTTAATGCGGGACCATCAATCCTTGGGAGGTTACCCGATGTTGGGAACACTGACCCGCAAGTCGTTGGGTCAACTTGCGCAGAGACGAGCTGGTCAAATGGTGTCGTTCAGAGCAGTATCGCGAGAGATTGCCGTTCAGGAGTTTTTACAATGTCGACAGTTTTTTGGTGACTTTCGATAAGGCTGGCATAAAGAGAGAGTTATGAAATTCAATGCAGACGTTGGTGAAAGTTTTGGTGTTTGGTCAATGGGTGATGATGAGGCTTTGATGCCGCATATTGACCTGGCGAACGTCGCCTGCGGAGGTCACGCGTCCGATCCCATCACCATGCAGCGAACAGTGCGACTTGCGAAAACTCATGGGGTCACTGTTGGCGCGCATCCGAGCTATCCAGATTTGTTAGGATTTGGCCGCCGTCCGTTGTTGATCCCACATGCCGAGGCTGCCGTTCACATGCTCGCTCAAGTGGGTGCGCTCGTCGCGATTGCGGCGATGGAAGATACGGCTGTTGCTTATATAAAACCGCATGGGGCGTTGTACAACTGCATGATGGATGACCCTGATTTAATGGCCGCATTGATGAAGGCTCTCGCTGAATCCAAGCTGGATCTTCCATTGATGGTCTTAGGAACTCAAGATCATCAAAAGCATGCAGCGATGGCTGAGACGGTCGGTGTATCTTTATTGTTTGAGGCATTTGCGGATCGGCGCTACACGCCTCAAGGTCGCTTGCAATCGCGCTCGATCGAAGGGTCGGTTTATCACGAATCTTCCCAAATCCTTGAACAAGCTGAACGCATCATCACGGAAGGGATCATTATTGCGAGCGATGGATCAGTGCTGAAGATGCCTGTTGACGCCCTGTGTGTGCATGGAGACAACGAAGAATCCATTCGGACAGTGAAGCAATTTAGAACGTTTCTGTAAGCTCGATTTCAACGCATTGATGTCAGTTGCCATGGCGACACTTTAAAAGCGTCGCGACCAACGCAATCATTTCCATATTCAAATCGAAAGGAATGACCATGTTTGGCTTATTTAAGAGTGATCCAAAAAAGAAGTTGGACCAGCAATACAAAGCACTGCTGGAACAAGCCATGCAGGCTCAGCGTAGTGGCGACATTCGAAAATACTCAGAGTTGACGGAATTAGCCGAGGCCAAGAAGCGAGAGCTTGACCAATTAGCCTGATGCACACTTTGCACGGATTGGTGAACTCTAGATCTAAGCATCCACATATTGACGGATGCGTTTAGATGCGGATAAGAGGGGACACACAACATTGCGTCGCCCTCCTAGTAGTCAATCTCAGATCGTTTGCTGATTGATCAGGTTTGCAACTTCCGACACTGTCATGCCTCGGTAATCACCACGACCTGCGAGCTGCTCGGCGACGCGGTAGTTGGCGTGCAATTGACGGCCTAATAAAATACCTCGGTAAAGCGATATGACGGGTTTCGTGACAGCTGCGCGGACTGTCTTGCACCATTCGCAAGAGGTTTGGAAAGCTAAGCTTGTGGCTTGCATTACTGACATTTGAGTTCTCCTTTTGAGAGTTTGTTACGATAAGTAACTATACTAACGTCTAATAACCATGCGGCGCAACAATTATTTATTGAATCGGCGGATAATCGAATACGGATTGAGTGAAGACAGCGACCATCACCATCAAAAAGAACCCGATGAGTGCCGCGACCCCGCCGGCCCAGATGAAACCGAGCTTCGGTTTGAAAAACAGAAACACATATTGCCCAAC
>JAHEDY010000007.1 GCA_024640985.1 Gammaproteobacteria bacterium | reverse complement strand
GAATGCTACGAAGCCTACAAGATCGAAGATGCCAAGCGTCGCGAAGCAGAAGCCGCAATGTTAGCTACTGCAAGCCCTGCCGATCTTGGCAAGAAAGCCTATACCGCATGCGCAGCATGTCATGGTTTAAACGGTGAAGGTGGTGTTGGTCCGAAACTCCAAGGTCAAACCAAAGATGCCATCGTCTCCATGTTGACTCAGTACAAAAACGGAGAAACGCGCGGAGC
The DNA here is from genome assembly GCA_024640985.1 of Gammaproteobacteria bacterium. GTDB lineage: Bacteria > Pseudomonadota > Gammaproteobacteria > Pseudomonadales > Litorivicinaceae > HIMB30. The sequence continues at coordinate 55,685 of JAHEDY010000007.1, read as the reverse complement.
GCAGAGTGCACTCATGTGGGGTCAAGCAGCCGCGTTGTCAACGGATGACATGGCTAACATCGGCGCATTTGTGGAAACGCTTTAACACTTATCGCTTAGCGTCCGCCCTCTCCATGAACGCCATGGTGAGGCTGGTCGCTAGGAATAACACATGAATTCCAGCTGTAATTCCTATCTCTAACGGAAAACTCTGCATCCCAAGTCCATTCTTGTAGGCCTCGGCGATCTGGAACGCGGTGCCTAAAAGTGCAATGGACGATAATCCCACGACCGTCGAAATCAGCTTTCCTTTCAATTGTTGTGGACGCATCATCCCGAGTTTCTGAATCCCCCGCGACGCCTCAGTGTCCATCCTGTCCAAATGGTCAATATCATCCACGAAGCTCTGATAGGATGACAACGCGATAATCGTGATCAAAACTGCGATCAAAGCCAAGTCAATCAACTTCAACAACAAAATAAAGATCGCTTCAAGGGAGCCTGCTGAGTCAAAAATCAACGCAACCGCAGCAGACAATTTGACCAAAACCCCTACTTGCGATAACAAAACGAAAAAGAGTCCAGCCATCAGCATCACCATGGTGGCACCGAACAACAATAAAAAAGCAGCAATCCCCTTTTCTAATAGAGATGCGATCTGCGTGTATCCTTTCATATCAATCCTCCGAGCGCAGAGCTTAGCAGGATTTCCTGACAGCACGACGATGAAAATCTGTTGTTTGATTTCTGTTTCGTCAACAAACAACGAGGCTGAATCATTCGATATACAATTTCTCGTTACCCGATTCAGAAAGACTCTAAATAAAAGGCTCTGGCGGGCCTTGCAAGATGAACAAGAATCATTACTATAAACCTGTATACTACGAAAGTTGGGTGCATCAGGTGCCTGACAGAAAAATTGAAAAAGGAGTTTTTCGATGAGTGATCGCATTACCCAAGCCACAGCGACGGCTGGATACGGAGTTTCAGAGTCAGCGAGCAAGGTACTGCGCAACACCTACATGTTGCTCTCAATGACATTATTTTTCAGTGCTGGAATGACCGCGCTAGCTGTTTCTACTCAAGCGCCACCCATGCACTGGTTACTGTCATTAGGCGGGATGATCGGATTGTTGTTTGCTCTCCAAGCAATGCGAAACAGCATTTGGGCCCTGCCTTTAGTGTTCGCGTTTACTGGGTTCATGGGCTGGAGCCTTGGACCGATGATCTCTTATTACCTCCAATCTCCAGGCGGAGCATCAATCGTTGGTAACGCGCTGTTTGGTACTGCGGCTGTCTTTCTCTCATTGTCGGCTTATGTGTTGACGACCAAGAAAGACTTCAGCTTCATGGGCGGGTTTTTGTTCACCGGATTGATCATTGCGCTCCTGGCTTCTATTGGACTGATCTTCTTCCAAGTCCCGGCTCTGAGCTTAGCTCTCAGCGCGATGTTGGTGCTGTTGGCTGCAGGGTACATCTTGTTTGACACCAGTCGAATCATCCACGGTGGGGAAACCAACTACGTCATGGCAACTGTCGCACTCTACGTCGACATTTACATGCTGTTTACCAACCTGCTTGCGCTACTAGGCGTTTTTTCTGGCGACGAGTGAAGCAATTCGCCATCTTGCTGGCGGTGTCTCCTGATCAAGGAACGCTGCCACTAAGAGCCGTCGAGACGATCAAGACCGCGTTATCCAAAGGACACGCGGTCTTTTGTTTTCTATACGAAGACGGGGTGCTGTTTGCCAATGAGCAACGGGATATTCCGCAAGGTGAGACCGACCCAGCACGCCAGATTGAACAACTTGCAAACCTCGAGCATTGTGACATCGTAGCCTGCATCACCGCCGCTGAACGACGCGGCATCTCCGAATCCAATCTCGTCACCGGAATTCGGCTTGGTGGACTTGGCGAGTGGACTGAACAACTCCAAACTGCTGATCGCGTGGTTCAATTTCGATGAAAAGGGTTACCCTAGTCATCCGATCAGGCCCGACAGCGGCGCTTGGGACCCGAGAAATGGTTGATATGGCATTGGTGCTCGCGACGTTTGAATGTCCAGTAGCGGTCGTATTACAAGATGCAGGCGTGCTCTGGGCTAGCCTCCCCGCGATGCCAGACTCAAGCCCACTCGCCTTGAGTGGCAAGCTCAAAAGTCTACCGCTCTACGACATTGAGACCATTTATGTCGATCAAGCCAGCTGTGAGAGACGCGGGCTCTGTATTTCTGATCAGTTTCCTGGATGCCTGGCAAGCCGTGACACTATCAGCCATTGCCTAGCCTCTGCCGACATCATTCTGGAGGCTTGATGATTCACTTGATCACGTCTGAAAACGCACTCGTCGATGCACTGGAATGGATCCAGGCAGAGGATCAGATCGTACTTGCCGGAAAAGCGCTTCAAGCGTTACATCGCATCCCACCGACATTCTCTCCTGTCGCGATCTTCGAAGATGACGCGGCCTTTGTACCGTCGGGCAATTACACCACGCTGTCGATGGATCAGTGGCTTGATGCGCTCGAAGCCTCTCCCTGCCGGACGTGGAGTTGATATGGGGCTCAGCTTGGATTCCGACGGCTATCTCAGCGTTCTCGACGACTGGGACCAATCTGTCGCTCACGAACTCGCCGCTCTCGAATCCATTCAGCTCACTCAAGATCACTGGGAGTTGATCGAATTGGTTCGTCGGTACTACCAAGAATTTGATCATGCGCCAGCGATGCGGCCGCTGGTGAAGTGGATTCAACTCGAATCAGGCCCTGATAAAGGCAACAGCATCTATCTACACAAGCTATTTCCAGTCAGCCCAGCCAAGCAACTTGCTCGCGTATCCGGCTTACCTAAACCAACCAAGTGTCTCTAAATCAAGGATGCAAGCGATCCACTTTGATGTATGGCTTTAAAACTTCAGGAACAGTGATCGAACCGTCTTCATTTTGGTAATTCTCAACCACAGCAATCAAACATCGACCAATCGCCACACCCGAACCATTTAAGGTATGCACGAGCTCAGGTTTTCCCTGTGCATTTCTGAACCGAGCCTGCATTCGACGCGACTGAAAATCCAAACAATTGGAACACGAACTAATCTCACGAAATTGATCTTGGCCCGGCAACCACACCTCAAGGTCATAGGTTTTCGCTGCAGAAAACCCAAGATCACCACCACAGAGATTCACGACTCGATAATGCAATCCTAATCCGGTAAGCACAGCTTCAGCATGGCTACGAAGCGACTCTAACGCATCCCAGCTCTGCTCGGGATGGGTAATCCACACCAATTCAACCTTATCGAACTGATGCTGACGGAACATCCCACGAACGTCGCGGCCATAGGATCCAGCTTCAGCTCGAAAGCATGGCGTATGAGCCACAAACTGTTGTGGTAATGAGGCTAAATCCACAATGCTGTCTCTGACCAAATTCGTCAGAGGCACTTCAGCAGTTGGGATTAAATAACGCTCTCTACCACCACCGTCTTCAGGCGCGATCCGAAATAAGTCATCTTTAAATTTGGGTAATTGACCAGTGCCTTCCAGAATATCGCCGTCAACCAGAAGCGGAACATAGGTTTCAGAATACCCATGATGCTCGGTATGCAAATCCAGCATGTATTGAATCAACGCCCGATGCAGCCTCGCAAAAGCACCATGAATAGTTACAAAACGACTACCTGAGAGCCTTGCTGCCCGATCAAAGTCCAACCCAGCAAACAATTCACCAATTTCAATATGATCACGCACTGTAAAATCAAAGGCAGGTTTTTCTCCCACCAAAGCGATCTCGACGTTTGCTTGATCATCGGCACCCTCAGGCACACTCGCGTCTGGAAGGTTCGGGGTTTCCATTAAGATGCGATCGAGCTCTGATTGCACGTCATGAAACTGCGCCTCAATCGCTGCCAACTGATCCCCAATGCCAGAAATTTCCGCTTTCAGCGCTTCGGCTGCCTCTTTTTGACCATCTTTCATCAACAGACCGACTGACTTTGACCCGTCTTTCCGTTGGTTTTGCAGTGACTCGGTCTCAAGTTGTAGCGATTTCCGTTTGGCTTCCAAAGCTTGATAGGCCGATACATCAAACTCAACGCCCTTGCGCGCGAGTTGAGTGACTACAAGGTCAAGATCATTACGGAGAAGTTTGGGATCAAGCATGAGACTGTGTATTCCTTAAAAACCGAGCGAACGGCCAGCGAGCAAACCAATAAAACAGGCGGCCAAGCATACCAGAACGCTTACCAGGATATAGAGGCCAGCCTGTCCCAACCGGCCTTGTTCGATCAAAAGTAATGCATCCAGACTAAAGGCTGAAAAAGTGGTGAACGCACCTAAAAATCCAACCTGAATCATTGGCCGCAACGCCTGATTGATGCCTGCTCGACCACCCAACCAGGCCACAACAATACCGATGCAAAAACTCCCTAACACATTCACTAAAAGCGTCGCATACGGAAATCCACTCACACCTAAACGAGCTACCCCCAAGGTCACTCCATAACGAGAAACTGCACCCAAAGCGCCGCCTGCGGCAATCGACAACCAGATCATCGCTTTTGACCCAAGGCATAGATCACATCAACACCATCGGGTGGCGTAAACTCAAACAATTCAGGGTTCGGCTGCCCGCGAAACACAGCAGTCAATGTCACTTGGGAGCGATTGCCCAACGCATCTTCAATCGACAGATCCATCAAACGACTGCCGTCAAACCGGAGAATGACTGCTCGAGTGACCTCATCAGTTGCTTGTGGCTCGAGCTGGTAGATCGCCATCGTTCCCGACCGCTCTTCTGTCACCTGAAAGCGCGAGGCAAGCATCTCGATATCACCACTTAAAATCGCAGCCGGAGAAGCCGCCAAAGCATCATCAAGTGGACGCACCTGCACTTGATATAAATCCTCATCAAACACCCAAAGTACCTCACCATCAGCAATCACGCTCTGCGCGAACGGCGGATCGGTTTTCCAGTAAAAAACTGAGGCTGACGCAATCGCCAATTGACCGGTCATTTGGCTGATCGGGGTGTTGTTCTGATCCAGCGTCATTTGCGTAAAATCCGCTGAAAATGTTCGGTAAGGCTCCAGCAGTCGCGACAAACCCTCAATCGGTGATGCAGAAACGGCGACGGATCCAAAAAAGATCAAAAGCATCATGAAGTAGCGCATCATCGAGGTCCCGGAGCCAAGACTTCTCGGGAACCATTGGAGCCCATTTCACTCACCACACCCGCGGCTTCCATGGCTTCAATCATGCGAGCAGCTCGGTTGTAACCAATTTTTAGCTTCCGCTGTACAGCTGAAATGGATGCGCGACGGGTCTCAGTCACAAAAGCGACCGCCTCATCGTAGAGAGGATCAGCTTCATCATCGCCATCCAAGAGCGATCCTTGTGAGTCGCCATCACCTCCAGACTGCGCATTCAAAATCGCTTCTTCATAGGCGGGTTGACCCTGAAGTTTCCAATAGTTCACCACATTATGGACTTCATGGTCATCGACAAAGGCACCATGCACTCGCACAGGAACAGGCTTGCCTGCTGGTAAATACAACATATCACCATGCCCCAATAACTGTTCGGCTCCACCCTGATCAAGCACTGTTCGAGAATCGATTTTCGAGCTCACTTGGAAACTAATCCGGCTCGGAACGTTCGCTTTGATCAATCCGGTAATCACATCCACTGATGGCCGTTGTGTCGCTAAAATCAAATGAATCCCAGCCGCACGCGCCTTCTGGGCCAAACGCGCAATCAACTGATCCACTTTTTTACCGACAATCATCATCATGTCAGCAAATTCATCGATCACCACCACAATAAAAGGCATCGCCTTTAAGTCCGGAGCCTTTTCATCGGGATCAAATCCGGATGGGACAAAGATTGGATCGGCGATGGGCTCTCCCCGATCGTCATGCTCGCGGACTTTTTGGTTATAACCCTCCAAATTCCGGACCCCCAGAGCGGCCATGAGCTTGTAACGGCGCTCCATTTCAGCAACACACCAACGCAGTGCGTTGGCGGCATCCTTCATGTCGGTCACCACCGGTGCTAATAAATGCGGGATCCCTTCATAAATGGAGAGTTCTAGCATTTTTGGATCGACCAAAATCAAACGAAGATCATCCGGGCGGGCTTTATACAACATCGATAAAATCATCGCGTTGACGCCGACCGACTTCCCTGAACCCGTGGTTCCTGCAACCAGTAAATGCGGCATTTTTGCGAGGTTCGCACACACTGACTGACCTGAAATATCATGCCCGAGTGCCAGCGATAAGACCGATGGGTCTTTCGTGTAGGCGTCACTCCCCAAAATCTGTGATAACCGCACCATTTCACGATGTTGATTGGGGATCTCGATACCCACAGTGCTTTTACCGGGAATCACTTCCACCACGCGAACACTAATCACCGCCAAGCTGCGCGCCAAGTCTTTGGCCAAATTGGTAATCCGAGAGACTTTCACACCAGGAGCCGGATCAATCTCAAAACGCGTCACGACCGGACCGGGATTAATGGCGACAATTTGGGCCTCGACTCCAAATTCTCCCAAGCGGCGAACCAATAAGTCGCCCATTTCGGTCAGTTCGTCTTGAGAAAAACCCTTATCAGACGGTGGTTCGGCCGGATCCAGCAATGACAAATCGGGCAAGGACATCGCACCTTGAGACGATTTGCGACGCTTAATGACTGGCTTGACGCCTGCAGTCGTTGGCTCATCGTCGTCTAGCAGACTCTGCGCCTCATTCAAAGGCTCGATGGTGATGTTTCGTTCCACCAATTCAGGGGTAGCGTCTGCACCAAACACCGGATCACGGCGTCCACCATCGATCTGATCCAAGGCAGACAGATCCAGGTGAGGCCCATTGTCCACTTCAGGTTCATGACTTGGTACCGTCGCCTTCGCTGGCTCCGGCCGGTAAATGTCACGAGTGGCTTTCAGACCCAACAACTCAGCTTCGATCTGTGCCACATCGGCTTCAGGAGGGCGAGGTGCCACCTTGGTCAAGGTATTCCGCACACTCATTGGCAACATGGCTCGATTCATTGGTGCTAAGAGACGACCAAGCCACGATCGACGACTCTCAATACTTAACTGGGACGGCTGGCTTTTTCCTGTCAGAATTCCTGAAATCGAGCGCCCAGCCTCAGTCATCACATATCCCACTGCTGCCAGCACATCTGGCCAAGACAAGGAAAAGACAATGGTCAAGCCAATCAAACTCAATAAGAGCCCACCCAATGCGGTTCCCGTTGACCCAAAGTCACCAACAAGGCCTTGATTCAATACGCCGCCTAAAATCCCACCACCGGTTGTCCCAATCGGCAGCCAATCCGAGCCTGCGCCGACATGCAGACCGAGAACAATGCAAAGACCCGGAATCAACAGCATCAATCCGACAGCTCTGGCGATCCAGATTCGACCATCTGGGGTGCCACGAACCACCCATCGCACCACCACCATTGGCAGCCACGCCACAATGAAGGCAGCATAACCAAACCAAGACAACAGCCAATCAGAAACAAATGCACCGACCGGACCGATGGCATTGTGGACGTCTCCCACTGCGCCTTGGTAGGACCAGCCAGGATCTTCCAGATCAAAAGATAGCAGCGCTAAAAAAATAAAAATCGACAACGCAACGCCGAAAAGCCAAGTAACTTCGCGGATTAAGCGCGTATACCAAAGCTGTGCTGTGGATTCGTTCAACCGAACTCCTTGGAGGATGGACTCATGACCTTTAATCTATACGCCTGAAACGACATAGTCGCAGTTTAACAGAGAAGGACAGATCAATCGTGCATCATCAACTCATCATTCTTGGTTCAGGTCCAGCCGGATGGACAGCCGCTGTTTATGCCGCACGCGCAGGATTATCACCTGTCGTTGTCACGGGAACACAGGTTGGCGGCCAACTGACAACCACCACAGAGGTCGAGAACTGGCCAGGCGGAGTTGCCGACCTCCAAGGGCCTCAGTTGATGATGGACATGCAAGAGCATGCAGAGCGATTTGATACTGAGGTCATCAATGACCACATCCATACCGCAAAATTAACGCAACAACCCTTTGAGCTGATCGGTGACCAAGCAACCTACACCTGTGATGCACTCATCATTGCGACCGGTGCCAGCGCACAATACTTGGGACTCGACTCAGAAGAAGCATTTAAAGGGCGTGGTGTGTCCGCTTGCGCGACCTGTGATGGGTTCTTCTACCGCGGTCGCTCTGTTGCCGTTGTGGGCGGCGGGAATACAGCTGTTGAAGAAGCGCTGTACCTCTCGAATCTGGCATCCTCTGTGAAGCTGATCCATCGACGTGATTCACTTCGCGCTGAAAAAATCTTGCAAGACCGATTACTCGCCAAAGACAACATTGAAGTGATCTGGGACCATCAACTGGATGAGGTCTTAGGCGATGATGCCGGTGTGACGGGTCTTCGCCTCCGATCGACTGCCGATGATTCCACTCAGCAAATCGACGTTCATGGCGTCTTTATCGCCATTGGACACAAGCCCAATACTGACTTGTTCGCTGGACAACTCGAAATGAACGGCGGCTATTTGATCGTTCGATCGGGGCTTGAAGGATTTGCCACTGAAACCTCCATCCCAGGCGTTTTCGCCGCAGGTGACGTGGCTGACCACATCTACCGACAAGCCATCACATCATCAGGCTTTGGATGCATGGCGGCACTCGATGCAGAACGTTTCCTCGACGAGTCAGGACACTGATTCCCTGGATTCCCCCACAGCTTCTGGATTTTCCAGACGTTTCTGAAGCACTCAACGACCCAAACGGGTTGTTGTGTGCCGGTGGCGACCTTTCAACCGAGCGACTCAAACTCGCCTACAGCCGCGGGATTTTCCCGTGGTTTTCAGAAGGGGAACCCATCCTTTGGTGGAGCCCTGATCCAAGATTGGTCCTCGAGCCTGCCGCCTTTAAGTTGAGGCGCAGCCTCAAACAATCCATCAAGAAACAGGGATTTGAAATTCGCATCAATCAACGATTTCGGGACATCATGCGCCTGTGTTCCTCAACACGACAGGACCGAGAAGGAACCTGGATTTCAGAACAGATGATTGATGCGTATGTCGCGCTACACGAAGAAGGTGTCGCGGTCTCATTTGAAACCTATCTCAATGGCAATCTTGTTGGCGGTCTTTATGGCGTTCGGATTGGTCGAGTGCTATTTGGGGAATCCATGGTATCGCTGGTGCCTGATGCATCAAAAGCAGCGCTTGCATCTCTTTGTCAAGAAGCTGATCGACATCAAATTGAACTCATTGATTGCCAGGTCCCAACATCGCATCTTCAGTCACTCGGTGCTAGCCTCATCAGTCGCGAGACATTTATCAAGAGGATTGATGAGCTAATGTTATGAGTGGCTTTGAAGCACTGAAGTTTTTTGCGACAGCACCGCATCCGTGCAGCTATCTCGACGGACAAGAAGCGACAACACTGTTCGTCGAGCCCAATACGCCGTTAAGCGCTGAGCAAGTGGTGAAACTTGCAGAGTCTGGATTTCGTCGTTCTGGTCGCTACATCTACAGGCCACATTGCAGTCAATGCTCGGCGTGCATTTCTGTTCGTGTCCCGGTTGCGAGCTTTCAACCAAAACGCCGCCAGATCAGAACCCGCAAACAGAATCGGGATGTCACTTTCAATGCACGTTCACCAATTCTCGATGAAGAACATTATGAACTGTATCGGCGTTACATCGAGGTTCGTCACGCAGATGGCGATATGTACCCGCCCTCGCCGGCGCAATATGAATCCTTTCTTGCCTCCAATCATGCTCATGCATTTTTTTTAGAAGCTCGAATCGGTGAACAACTGATTGCAGTCACCCTATTTGATGAAATTCCCGGAAACGGCCTCTCAGCCATTTATACGTTTTTCGATCCTGATCCGGCCTTTGACGCCCGCAGCCTCGGTCGTTTGATGATCCTACAACTGATTGAAATCGCCCGCGGACTCGAGCTCACCTACCTGTATTTAGGCTATTGGATTCGCGATTCTCAAAAAATGGCCTACAAAACCGAATACCGCCCAATTGAGATGCTCATCAACAGTAGGTGGATTCGCGCGGAGTAAGCGGGCATAATCGCGCCTTTGATCACGCCCGAAGGGAGCCAAATGGCAAAAGAAGATTCAATTGAAATGGAAGGCACGATTGTTGATACGTTGCCAAACACCATGTTCCGTGTCGAACTCGACAACGGTCATGTGGTGACCGCCCATATTTCCGGAAAGATGCGCAAGCACTATATCCGAATCCTGACCGGTGACCGTGTGACAGTCGAACTCACTCCGTATGACCTCAGCAAAGGCCGCATCACGTTCCGGGCACGCTAATCTTTTGCCATCCCGGGGTCACCGGGATGACCAAACCTTAGGCTGTTTCTTTCGACTTCACTTCGCGAGGCGTCATTTCGAACGCAAGCTCGTCACTTGAATCAACTGTCACAAGCACACTGCCGCCACCTGCCAAGTTGCCAAACAAGATCGCATCAGCCAGTGGGCGTTTGATCGCCTCCTGAATCAAGCGTGCCATCGGTCGAGCACCCATGGTCTTATCGTAGCCACGCTTGGCGAGCCAGCGCATCGCAGACTCATCCAACTCAATCGAGACCTTGCGGTCATCCAATTGCGCCTGGAGTTCAGCTATGAACTTGTGGACGACCTGCTCAATCACATCCTCAGGCAAGGCGCCAAACTGGACGATCGAATCCAAGCGATTTCGGAATTCCGGTGTAAACAGCCGTTTGATCGCTTCCATCGCATCGGTTGTCTGATCCTGTTCATTAAACCCAATACTTCGCTTCGATAAGCTCTCAGCTCCGGCGTTGGTGGTCATGATCAACACCACATGGCGGAAATCAGCCTTTCGCCCGTTATTGTCGGTTAAGGTTCCATGATCCATCACCTGCAACAGCAGATTGAATACATCAGGATGCGCTTTTTCGACTTCGTCCAGCAACAACACACAATGAGGATTTTTTGTAATTGCTTCCGTCAGCAATCCACCCTGATCAAATCCAACATAGCCAGGCGGCGCACCAATCAACCGGCTGACGGTATGGCGCTCCATGTACTCCGACATATCAAACCGCACCAACTCGATCCCAAGCGTGCGAGCTAATTGGCGACTCACTTCGGTTTTACCCACCCCAGTCGGCCCTGCAAACAAGAAGCAGCCGACCGGCTTACCTTCCTGCTTCAACCCGGCACGCGACAATTTGATGGCTGAACTCATGCGCTCAATGGCCTCATTTTGACCAAAAACCGTCAGCTTCAGATCACGCTCGAGATTCTCGAGCACTTCAGAATCGGACTTGGAAATCTGCTTCGGAGGAATCCGGGCAATATTCGCGACAACCGCTTCGATCTCAGGCACTCCAATGACTTTCTTCCGCCGTGAAGGCGGCATCAAACGCTGCATCGCACCTGCTTCATCTATGATATCGATCGCTTTATCCGGTAGATGGCGGTCGCTCATATATTTTGCGGATAATTCAACCGCAGAGGTCAAGGCAGCCTTCGTATATCTGAGCTCGTGGTGTTCTTCAAACCGTGACTTCAGCCCATTTAAAATCTTGATCGTGTCTTCGACCGACGGCTCAAGCACATCGACCTTTTGGAAGCGACGCGCCAACGCGCGATCTTTTTCAAAAATTCCTCGGAATTCCTGGAAGGTGGTCGAACCAATGCACTTCAACTGCCCAGAGGACAGCAGAGGCTTCAAGAGATTCGATGCATCCATCACGCCACCAGAAGCTGCGCCGGCACCGATGATGGTATGAATCTCGTCGATAAACAGGATCGAATGTTTCTCTTTCTCGAGCTCGCCAAGCAACGCCTTCAAGCGTTTTTCAAAATCTCCCCGATACTTGGTTCCGGCAAGTAATGAGCCCAAATCCAATGAGTAGACCACAGCATCTGCGATCACATCCGGCACTTGGCCTTCCTCGATCCGGTAGGCGAGCCCCTCGGCAATTGCGGTCTTACCGACACCCGCTTCGCCGACGAGCAATGGATTGTTCTTCCGTCGACGGGATAAGGTCTGAATCACACGAGACAGCTCTTCATCGCGACCAATCAATGGATCAATCCGGCCTTTCTTCACTTCTTTATTCAAGTTAGTGCAATACCCATCCAAGTTGGATGTTCGCTCTTCGCTCGAAGAATTTTGATTGGTTTGGGCATCGGTATCAGATTCCCCATCAGCGCCTGTGTCTTCTGACTTGGCAATCCCATGGCTGATGTAGTTGACCACATCAATCCGGGCGATTTCCTGTTGTTTCAAGAAATACACAGCCTGCGACTCTTGCTCTGAGAAAATCGCGACCAGCACGTTGGCACCGGTGACTTCTTGTTTACCTGAGGACTGCACATGAAAGACCGCACGCTGTAAAACCCGCTGGAAACCCAGCGTCGGTTGCGTATCACGCTCTGACTCTTCTGGCAGCGCTGGGGTGGTTTGCGTGACAAACTGCTCAAGCTCTTCCCGCAGTTTGGATAAATCAGATCCACAGGCATTGAGAACCTGCACGGCTGAGGCATTGTCCAATAGACCCAGCAACAGATGCTCGACTGTCATGTACTCATGACGGAGCTCTCTGGCGCGTTTAAACGCACTATTGAGGGTGACTTCAAGATCGCGACTCAACATACAGTTCTCCTTATCAATCCTCAGCGATGTCGACTTGACACATCAGAGGATGCTGATTTTCTTTGGCATACTCGACAACATGCTCCGCTTTGGTTTCTGCAATGTCTTTCGGGTACACCCCACAGACAGCAGCCCCTTTGGTATGCACAGTCAGCATGATTTGCGTCGCCTGCTCCTGATCCATATTAAAGAATAATTCCAAAACATGAATCACGAATTCCATTGGCGTAAAATCGTCATTGAGCATAATGACTTTATACATCGGCGGCTTTTTCAGCTCAGGCTTCGCGACGGCGACGCCATAATCCTCGTCTGGATCAAAGCCTGGGATGTCAGGTTCACTCATTGAATCGAAACGTCCTTTGTTACACAGTGACTTTATGGGGACAAAACGGTCTGAGTAAAGAGAAACCCATCGGAAATTTTGATGCCAATCCCCTTCACGACAATCAGGTCATGCCATCGATGATTTATCAATTCAACGTCGCGCAGATGAAATACGCCAAACAAGCGCCCGAGATGCACTCGTTTTTTCAAGCAGTCCCTCATCTCCAGCGGCTCGCTGAGGCATCTCCAGGATTTGTCTGGCGCGAAACCGACGAAGACGATCCGACGATCGCCCATCGTCTGGGCACCGATTTCATTGTCAATTTATCCGCCTGGCAGAGTCTCGATGCGCTGTATGGCTTTGTTTTCAGCCAATCCCATCGCGCCATCATGATGGCTCGTGATCATTGGTTTACACATGTTGGAAAACCACTGTCAGTCGCCTGGTTCGCCGACAACGCACCCTATCCAGACTGGGATGAAGCGATTGACCGGCTCCACATGCTCTGGGAATACGGACCCACTCCGGAAGCCTTTGATTACAGTTGGGCGCGACGAGAAGGGTTAGTGACCGAGACTTTCCCGGTTTAGCATCGATCAGAGACAAAAAAACCCCGGAAGCTTCGGCTGCCGGGGTCTTTTTCAGGCTGATCCTGATTACATGTTCTTGATCATTTCTTGACCAAATTCAGAACAGGAGACCAGCGTCGCATCGCCCATCAGGCGTTCAAAGTCATAAGTCACTTTCTTCGACTTGATCGCACCTTCCATGCCTTCGATGATCAGATCGGCAGCCTCGAACCACCCCAAATGACGCAGCATCATTTCTGCCGACAGAATCAATGAACCTGGGTTCACTTTATCCTGACCAGCATACTTTGGCGCTGTGCCGTGTGTTGCTTCAAAGATCGCGACTTCAGCACCGATGTTTGCACCCGGCGCAATCCCGATACCACCCACCTGAGCAGCCAGCGCGTCTGATAAGTAATCACCGTTTAAATTCAAGGTCGCAATCGCACTATATTCCGCAGGACGCAGCAAAATCTGTTGCAACATGGCATCAGCGATCACATCCTTGACCACAATGTCATTGCCTGTTCTTGGGTTCTTAATCACACACCAAGGACCACCATCCAATAGCGTGGCACCGAACTCTTCCCGAGCCAGTTCATAACCCCAATCTTTAAAGGCACCTTCAGTGAACTTCATGATGTTCCCTTTGTGGACCAAGGTCACACTCGGTAAATCATTATCAATCGCGTACTGGAAGGTCTTACGAACCAAGCGCTTCGTCCCTTCTTCAGACACCGGCTTGATGCCAATTCCGCAGTTCTCTGGGAAACGAATCTTGGTGACACCAAACTCGTTACGCAGAATATCGATCAACTTATCCGCTTCCGGTGTTCCCGCCTGATACTCGACGCCTGCATAGATGTCTTCCGAGTTCTCGCGGAAAATCACCATGTTGGTCTTTTCAGGTTCTTTCACTGGACTTGGAACGCCAGTGAAATAACGCACTGGACGCAAACAGAGATACAAATCCAACTGCTGACGAAGAGCAACGTTCAACGAACGAATACCACCACCCACTGGCGTCGTCAGAGGGCCTTTGATCCCCACTTTATATTCTTTAAATGCATCGAGTGTTTCTTCAGGAAGCCACTCATCTGCACCATAGGTGGCGACAGATTTTTCGCCACAAAACACTTCCATCCATGAAATTGACTTGGAACCGCCGTAGGCCTTCTCAACGGCAGCGTTGACAACATCAATCATTGGCGGAGTGATATCGACTCCGATACCATCGCCTTCAATAAATGGAATGATTGGGTTATTAGGGACGTTGAGCGATCCATCCTGGTTCACAGTGATTTTTTCGCCTGACGTCGGCACTTGGATGTGTTGGTAGCCCATCCTTTTCTCCTGTTGTGCTGTATCACGTTTGTATTGCGGGTGCGGATATTACCACTGTTTTGGTCCGACCACTTCAGGAATTGTCTTGTTCTTTGGGATAGGTATGCTCGTTCTTTTTTACAAACCCTACGGCGTCCTGTGTCAATTCACAGGCGGTGAAGTGACTCTCAAAGACTACCTCGACATTCCCGATATCTATGCCGCAGGACGTCTCGATAAAGATTCGGAGGGACTGTTGATCCTGACTGACGATGGGCGCCTCCAAGATCAAATCGCAAACCCCAAACATGGAAAACAGAAAACCTACTGGGTGCAAGTCGATGGCGCAATTACCCAAGACGCTTGCCAGAGACTCACCGATGGGGTCCTCTTAAAGGACGGTCCAGCGCGAGCCATTCATTGTCAGATCATCGATCCACCCGAAGTCCCACCCCGCGACCCACCGGTCCGTTTTCGTCAACACATTCCGACCAGTTGGATTGAAATGACACTCAATGAAGGCCGTAATCGGCAAGTACGTCGCATGACCGCTGAGGCCGGATTTCCCACCCTGCGGTTGGTGAGAAGCGCCGTCGGTGATTACACCTTGGGTGATTTATCCCCTGGCGAGTATCGAGTGATGGATGCAACTCGGGTAGAATCCGCCCATGCAAAACAAAGACACTCAAGTCATCGTCGGCATGTCAGGCGGCGTTGATTCTTCAGTCACCGCCTATCTCCTCAAAGAACAGGGCTATGCGGTCAGCGGCATGTTCATGAAAAACTGGGATGAAGACGATGGCACGGAATACTGCACCGCCATCGCAGATCTCAAGGACGCTGAGCAGGTCGCCAACACCCTGGAAATCCCCCTTCATCGGGTCAATTTTGCCGCGGAATATTGGGATGATGTATTCGAAAATTTCCTCTCCGAAGTCAAGGCAGGGAGAACCCCAAACCCGGACATCCTATGTAACCGAGAAATCAAATTTCGCGCGTTTCTTGATTATGCCCGAGAGCTCGGCGCGGATTTCATTGCCACCGGGCACTACGTGCGTCGTGTGGACAGCGAAAACCCACTGCATCGAGGTCTCGATCGAAATAAAGATCAAAGCTATTTTCTTTGGGCTCTCACCGAAGAGCAGGTCAAATCCTCGCTGTTCCCGGTCGGTGATTTGCTCAAACCGAGAGTGCGCGATATTGCCGAAGCTCAGGGGTTTATCACCGCTCGCAAAAAAGATTCCACCGGGATCTGCTTTATCGGTGAGCGTCGCTTCAGCGACTTTCTCAAAACCTACGTCAAGCCCGCTCCAGGACCCATCATCACCGACGAAGGCGACGTGATTGGAGAACATCAGGGACTGATGTTTTACACCTTGGGGCAACGTCAGGGTCTTGGCATCGGTGGGCTTAAACACCATTCTGACGCCCCTTGGTTTGTTGCTGACAAACAACTCGAGACGAATGCGCTTGTTGTGGTTCAAGGCACCGATCACCCCAAACTCTTCGCTAAAGGACTGTTAGCCCGCCAAATCAACTGGATTGGCAAGCCGCCGAGTCTTCCTGGACGCTACACGGCAAAAGTCCGTTACCGAGCAACCGATGCGCCTTGTGCAATTGAAATGCTTGGCGATGATCTTCACATAACATTTGACCAACCTGAACGAGCCATCACGCCCGGCCAATCGGTCGTGATCTACGACGGTGAAGCTTGTCTCGGCGGCGCCGTGATTGAGGAAGCCCTTCATGAGTAATCCAAACCGCCTCTACCCGCTTTGTGCACTCGCACTGGCTGCTCACCAAGTCGATCGACTCGCGAATACCGGACTTGTCCCTCACGATGAATTTGAGCTACTCATGCAGAGTACACTCAGCTTGAATCCCGAAACCCCGCTCGATGTCTATGGCGGGAGTATCGATGGATTGAAACCCGGAGCCAAAATGCTTCGAGAAATGCTGGGGCGCGGCGGTAATCGAAAATACCCCGAAGCCATCCGGTATTTCATCAGTCTCATGCAAGTCGAACGACAGCTTTCCAAGCAACCGCAATTGCTTGATCAACTCGGTGGACACCTGGAAGTGGCAATCCAAAAGGCCGAACAACTCGGACCCACGCACGAGTCTGTGATTGAGACACTGAACACCGCATATCAAGAAACTGTCTCAACCCTCAAATTCCGCATCATGGTGACCGGAAACCATGGCAGGCACCTGCAACAGGGAAACAATCCTGCTAAAGTACGAGCACTTCTCTTAAGCGGTATCCGCGCGGCCATGCTGTATCGACAGCTCGGTGGCGGACGACTGTCGCTATTATTTCAGCGAGGCCGCGTATTCAAGGAATTAGAATCAATCGGTTTATAGGAACTTCATGAATTTATCTACGCTGACCGCGATTTCGCCAATTGATGGGCGTTACGCATCCAAAGTTGACGCCTTGCGTCCAATCGCCAGTGAATTCGGATTGATGCGTGCTCGCGTCGAAGTGGAACTGGCCTGGATCAAATCACTGGCAAGCCATCCACAGATTGACGAAGTCGCACCCTTGTCTGAACAAGCGATTGCTGAAATCGATGCCATCGTCACCCATTTCTCAGAAGACGATGGGCAACGCGTCAAAGCGATCGAACGCACCACCAATCACGATGTCAAAGCCATTGAGTACTTCATCAAAGAAAAGTTCGAAGACAATCCAGAACTCCGTTCGATTTCCGAGTTCGTTCACTTCGCCTGCACCAGTGAAGACATTAACAATCTGTCCTATAGCTTGATGCTCACCCGTATGCGAGACGATGTGCTCCAACCAACGATGCGTCAAATCATTGATCTGTTGCGATCCAAGGCCAATGAGTGGGCAGCTCACCCGATGCTCTCCAGAACCCACGGACAAAGCGCATCACCAACTACTGTTGGGAAAGAACTGGCGAACGTCGTTGCACGAATGGAACGGCAACTCACTCAGTTCGAAGCAGTACAGTTGTTGGGTAAGCTCAATGGTGCCGTTGGGAACTACAACGCGCATCTGTCGGCCTATCCCGATGTTGACTGGGCGGCACATGCCGAAAGCGTCATCACCAACCTTGGACTCACGTTGAATCCGTACACCACACAAATCGAGCCACACGATTGTGTGGCTGAATACTTCGATGCACTCAAGCGATTCAACACCATTTTGATGGATCTCAATCGCGATCTGTGGAGTTACATTTCACTGGATTATTTCAAGCAGAAAACGGTCGCCGGTGAAGTCGGTTCGTCAACCATGCCACACAAGGTCAATCCCATTGATTTTGAAAACTCCGAAGGCAATTTAGGGCTCGCCAACGCGGTGCTTGAACACCTATCCGCCAAACTTCCCGTGTCTCGCTGGCAGCGGGATTTGACTGATTCAACGGTCCTCCGCAATGTCGGAGTCGGTGCGGCGCATGCGTTAATCGCATATGAATCCTCACTGAAAGGCCTAAACAAACTCGAGATCAATCTGGCGGTCATCACCGATGATTTGGCCAAACGCTGGGAAGTCCTCGCAGAGCCCGTACAAACTGTCATGCGGCGCTACGGGATCGAAAAACCTTACGAGCAACTCAAGGAACTCACGCGAGGCAAGCCCATCGATGAAGAGTCCTTACGGCTGTTCATCCGCCAATTGGAGATCCCCGAGGAGGCCAAACAAGCCCTCTTAGAGATGACGCCTTTAAGCTACACAGGCACAGCTGAGGCTCAGGCACGCTCCGTATGAGCGTCGAGCGATTACAGGGTGTGTCCTTAAACGACGGACAAACCCTTTCTCGCTTCTGGCAACAAGCCCCTGTCATTCTTGAACAAGCTGTCGATACCAGCGGGTTAGTGCCAGAGACCGAGACACTTGTCCAAATCCTGACAGAAACGGATATGCCGAGTCGATTATTGACCGGGAGTGAAGGCCAAACCTTCACCCTCGATCAAGGGCCATTTGACCACTTTCATCCCCCCAAAAAGCCTTGGTCTGTCCTGGTCCACGCACTGGAACACCTTTTCCCCGAGTACGATCAAATTCGCAAGTCGATTCAATGGCTTCCGCATTGGCGATTTGAGGACTGTATGCTTTCATGGGCCTCAATCGGCGGCAGCGTTGGTCGGCATTTTGATGAGTTCAGCGTGTTTTTAATTCAGTTAAATGGTCGCAGAACATGGGATGTCGGCCCTGAAGCAACAGCCGATACACCGATAGTGCCCGGTCAACCCATCGCGTTGGTCGAGCCGCTTGCCCCCTGGACACGCTGGACTGCACATCCCGGTGACGTTTTGTATTTACCTCCGAAAATGATTCACCACGGTGTCAGCCTGGACCCAGACTGCATGACATTATCGATCGGATTTCGTGCTCCCGATGCCGGCGCATTGCTCGAGGGGGCGCTAGAAACGCTCGATCGTCAGTCCAACATCCCGCGGTTCAATGATGCGGGACGACAGCACCACGGACAGCCCGCTGAAATTCTGGCCAGCGACCTACTCGAAGCCAAAGCAGCAATGATTCGCTATCTCGAGCAACCAGAAATCCTCGAACACCTGCTGGCAACTCGTGTCACGACACCCTATTTGGACCTCGATACGCATCAGGAGATTAGTGATGAAGACATCGACCAACAAATCGAATCAGTGACACAATGGGAGCTCGACCCCGGTTGTCGGATGGCCTATGTCAATCAAACGCTTTATATCAATGGAGAACGGATCGGTGATCAAACCCCTTCTGAATTGCTTCACTTGGCCAATACGCGCACTGTTCAATCGGCTGACATCAGGAAGCTTCAAGGCCTCTGGCGCAACACCATCATCGAACTCATCCGAACAGAATCGCTCCTACCGACCGAGGACGACGGTTCGTGAAGTAACTTGGGCTCAAGCCCAGGATGCACTGCAATCCATCCGCACCCAAGTCTTTATCGAGGAGCAGGGCATTGATCCTGCCGACGAGTGGGATCCTGCCGATGCCGATGCGATTCACCTCCTCGCAGAGCGCGATGGCACCGCGGTCGGTTGCGCACGCATCCTGGATCGGCAAAAAATTGGACGAATGGCGGTACTGCAAAGCGTTCGTCACAAAAATATCGGGAGTAAGTTGTTACGCGCTGCGATCCGGATTATTCAGGATGCAGGACAAACGCCAGCGCTCGGCGCGCAGATCACGGCCATGAGGTTTTATGCCAACCACGGGTTTTTACCAGAAGGTCCTGTGTTTGACGATGCTGGGATTCCCCATCGCACCATGACACTGACGGGCGATAGCAGTAAAACACTCATGCCGTTGGATGCAGAATCACTCCGGTTCGACACGCCGACACTGTTGGTTGCGATTGAGCCTCACAGTACCGAAGGAGAAATGCGCATCAATCTCCTGAGATTGTCTGATGACGAAGCCAGTTGGCTGACTCCCCGACTGTGTTGCTATGCCGCGACACACGGTGCTCATACATTGATCCTCGAAATTCCTGAGGGTGAAGTCCGTTTTCCCCTCGAACCGCCAGAGCATATGTCATGCTTCTGCAAGGCCTGACCCAAAGCTGGCCGATGCCGTTTTGGATTCTGATTCAGATACTCTTTTGGACGTTTCTCGTCCGCTCGATCTTTCTTCTGGATGTGAATCGATTGCGCAGTTTCAGTGATATCAGCGCATGGGCGTCGAGCCTGATTTTCTTCGCCTTATTGTGGCGATTAAACGCAGGCATTGAGCCTGGGCTCTCCTTCCATATTTTTGGCTCCGCACTACTGACGTTGCTGTTTGGGTTTCCTTATATGCTCATCGGCGGGGTCTTGGGAATGATTGCCAACGCCCTCTCCGGTGTCGGTCATATCGTCGACATTCCTGCGTCCGCAGTCGCGATTCTCATCATTCCAGGCGGAACAACCTATCTGATCTGGAAACTCTCATTGCGGTTATTACCGCCGAACTTTTTTGTCTATGTGTGGGGATGTGGATTCTTTGGCGCCACGATTGGCATCATCGTCTCAGCAACAGTGGTGACCACACTGCTGTGGCTCTCAGACCTCTACTCGCTTGAATATCTGCTGGACTTCTACTTCCCTTATGCACTGATGCAAACCTTCCCGGAAGGATTTATCACAGGCACTGTCTTATCTTTATTGGTGATTTATCAACCCAATTGGGTTGCAACCTTCAGAGATGAGTTTTACCTCCATCACAAGCATCCAGGCGACGCCCATCATCGCCCAAAAAAAGAGACCTCAGACGAGTGACCAACCCGGTGCATGGGTACCCGTTTTATAGGGGAAAAACTCCATCATCTGACCCTCTTGAATCCGCTCCTGCAGCCCCTTCCAGTAGTCGGCTTCAAACAGATCTCCGTGCAACTTGGCAAACTCTTTTCGAATCTGTACCGACGGGAACAAGAAAGTCGCAAACTCTTCCGGAAACACATCTTCGGCGGCAATGGTGTACCAGGGTTCAGAGGCCATTTCCTGTTCATAAGTCTGAGGCTCTGGAATCTTTCTGAAATTCACTTCTGTCAGGTAGGAGATCTCATCGTAGTCATAAAACACCACACGACCATGACGAGTGACACCGAAATTCTTCAGTAGCATGTCACCGGGGAAAATATTGGCAGCAGCCAGTTGCTTAATCGCCTGACCATATTCATCGAGGGCTGCCAACCGTTCTTCATCCGTGCAGGCTTCGAGGTAGATGTTCAGCGGCGTCATTCGGCGTTCGGTATACAAATGCTTGATCACCACTTGATCCCCTTCAATGGAGACCGAGTTCCCACAGAGCTCCAGTAACTCCTTCAAACACGCTGAATCAAACCGTTCCAGGGGTAGTGAGAGATTCGAGAATTCTTGAGTATCTGCCATTCGGCCCACCCGATCATGAACTTTGACCAAATGATATTTATCGAGGACCGTTTGCCGCGTGACATTCTTACTCGGACCAAATTTATCTTTAATGAGCTTAAACACAATCTCAAAAGAGGGTAGTGTAAACACCGACATGACCAACCCTTTAATTCCAGGAGCGATCATGAATAGGTCGTTCGATTCCACCAAGTGCCGGTTAAATAACCGCACAAACTCGGTCTTTCCATGTTTGTAAAAGCCAATGGCTGAATACAATTCATGTTTCTGCTTCACGGGCATCAAGGTCTGTAAAAACCGCACAAAATCACTCGGGATCGGCACATCCACCATGAAATAACTACGCGTGAAGCTGAACACAACACTGACGTCTTCTGGCTCAGAAATCACGGCATCCAACTCCACACCCGTGTTTTTTCGGTGCATCAGTGCAAACACAATAGGATACAACCCTTGATTCGATACCAATCGTCCGACCAAATATGCGCCTTTGTTGCGATAAAACACGGGCTTTAATAACTCAAGCCGTGACGACTCATCGGTGAAGAATTCCCCCGGAACCGCCTCTTCAATGCCTGCCATCATCTGTCGCTTAGCAACTGCCGGATCTGCCCAGCCGACTTTAAAGGCGTAATCGGTCAATAAGCGGTCGCACACCTCAGATAAGGTGTCAGCAAAGGTGTATCGCATAAAAATATCGACCTGACCGGTCGCATTGACACCCTGATCACCGAACCAAGAATTTAAGAACGCGGTGTTATCGTTGATGTTCTGATGTTTGAAAATGTCGCAATAAATGGAATTAAAAAAGGTCTCACAGAGTTCAGGGTCTGTGCGCTCTTGAATCAACACCACATAATTTCGACGCGTTTCTACCCAAATCTCATGGGTGAGGTTTTCATATCCGACGCGTTCAGACAACGTCCGATGCACAGCCTGAACCGCATCCTCATATAGATCGATGCGTTCCTGCGCTGCTTTTTGCACGTCCCGCCATGCCTGTTCTTCAAACCGGCTCCGGGCGCCCAAAGTGATGTTGATGAATTGGTGACGGTACGCGGCAAATCCATCCAGGATCGTTTGCGCCACCTGTCTGGGTGAATAAATCTTCACAGTGCGGTCTTGCTTTGTCCGTAAGTTTTGGCGTGGGTTAAAAATCGTCGCTCATTTTCAGTCGAAACCCGACATAGTACCTGGTTACGATGCGGGAATCGGCCAAAACGCTCAACGATGGCTTTATGCTCACACGCGTAATCGACAAATGACTGAAATCTGGGCTTGTCCTCGATCGACGCAAGCTCGAATAAACGCGTCATTCCCTGCACACACAATGCCTGATCGGACAATAATTCACTATGCTCCAAAGGCATCAAGGCAAACACTTGCTGGATCAAGGGGAGTTCATCAAAAATCCCTGACACTTGTCCACGCCTGGCCAATTTGACCGCACGCGAATCGCCAGCGAAGGCGCGCGCGGTTCCTCTGAAAAGATTGCGAGTAAATTGGTCCAACAGAATAATCAGAGCTAACCGGCTCTCAGGCTCGCTTTCCCAATCCTTGAAACCACCCGCCAACGCCAGTTCCACGCGATGTCCAAAACGCTGGCCAATCACTTGGTCCACCTCAACTCCACCCATAAACCAACGCTTGTCTTGCTTCTTGGCAAGATCACCAGCGGCATATTCGGTAAACCAGTAATCGAGGACCTGACGAGCGACCTGGCTCGATATCACATCATCCATGTGTTCAATTGTCATAACTGGAGTCTATCCGTGAAGTCTTCTGCAATGCTAGTCGCAAACGCATCGCCCTAACGAAATTTCACAATCTCCACACGGTCGGGTGAGAGACCACCAGGCGCAACCAAAGGGCCCAACCCGTGAGCATGATCAATCATCAGGCCAGCCTCCTCGAGGAGCGCTTGAACATGAACTGCGCGGGCATTGGATTCAGTCATGGCATCAGTAAGGGTCCCACCTGGCGTGACCGGTCGATAGGCGACAATGGCTAATTCGGAGGCATCCAAAGACTGCATGCGGACTGCCATCTCGCGAAGCACCTCACGACTTTCCGGACTGACCCGATTACCGGCAAATTCCACGGGAAGAATCATCCGACCGTCCGTTAATAACTGCTGTGCACCGACGAACTGAGACTGATCAACATCCGGTTCAACCAGTCGAATATGCACGTATTGGCGACGGTTGCCGCGCTCAATACCATAAGCGGATAAATACCGAGGAACTTCGCCTTTCAGCTTCACCACAAAATACACCTGTGTGCCATTGGGTCCATAGAGTTCACGCACCTTAAAGAGCGTGTTGGCCCACAATCCGCTAACACCACAGCCTCTGCTTTCGCACGAAAATAAAATCTCAGCGCCCTGCTCGCTCATCTTGGTTTTCAACGCCGCCATGAAGGTTTCGTACTCTTCGCGAGCGCCGAGCTCGTAGGTGATATCAACCACATGCCCCTCGATATCAAGCTCTTTATCAATCACCAAACGATTATTGACCCGCTCGACCCGCTCTAAGGGCAGACGAATCGCCGACTGCACTCCTTCGCTGTATCGCACAATCTCCGAACCGAGCGGTCTTTCGACTTCGGGTAAATCCGATGATCCTGGAATATCAGCTGCCAATGACAGTTGCGAAAGCATCATCGAACCAAACAAAACCCAACTCTTCATTGCTACGGAAGCCTCTCTAGTAACCAGTGTGCGATCGCCTCTTCGGCGCCTTCTAAGTGGAGATGGTGACCACCTGGAAAAGTTTCCACCCTTATGTCCCGACAAAGTGAAATTCGTTCGGGTAAAAAGAGTGGCTGTTGAAAAAAGCCCACATCACCCAAGACCAGGGAAATCGGCATTTCCAGGCGTTTGATAAACACCTGGATTTGATTCTCATCCAGACGAAATAATGGAGGTAATGTCAAAAATTGATCGGCGGACCAGGTCCAACCGCCCTCGCTTCTCACCAAACCCCGACGAACAATGGGCTCTGCCGCCTCTCGGGTCAAAGGCACCACGCCACCTCGAACCCGCGCCTCAATGGCTTGATCAAGGGTTGCATACACTGGCTTCGATCGATCGCCGATCCGCTTTAATCGATCAGTCGCTTGTCTGAGTAAATCCGGCGCCTCGCCGTCTGGGTAAGTCCACGGACCCAACCCCTCGAGCAACCACAGCGCATCAATTCGATCGGGGTAGGCGCTCGCCACCAACGTTGCAACTGCAGCACCCATCGAGTGCCCAAGAATCGTTGCACGCTCCCAACCAAGTGCATCCAACATCGCAATCACATCAGGCACACCATCCCAAATGTGATAAGGCCGACCGAAATGATCGGTCAAACCATGGCCCCGTTGATCGATCGCAACGACACGACAGCCGTTCAATTTGGGGGCCAATCGTTCAAAGGACGCGGCGTTGTCGAGCCATCCATGCAGGGCAAGCACCGGAACTCCATCATCAGGACCAAAACAAAGCCCGTGAACCGTCAGCCCAGGAAGATCAAACCGAATCGATTCCGTCATCAGGGCTGATAAGCCCCCACTAAGGTTGCCGCACCTGGCAAAAATGCAGAGAGGTTAAGGAGATAAGCGGTTGCAGGCACCGCACGTGGCTGCACATCAATGTCTGCTCGCCCTTCGGTCAGATACCCCACAATGTCAGTCAAAATGGGCTGATGAAACACAAATAAACTCCCATCAGAGGCATGCGATTCAATCACTGCCATCGCTGCTGACCAATCATCCTCAGGCGTGATTCCGTCAATGATCTCTGGTTCCAGGTCAGATCCTAGCGACTCAAGAACTAGCGCAGCAGTTTGTTGCGCCCGAATCCGCGTTGAGCAAAACACCGATTTAGGGATCCATCCCCCGTTTTTTAATTGGGTCCCAGTGCGACTGGCTTCGCTTTTGCCCTTTGGCGTGAGTTCACGATCGCCGTCGTTGACTGCAAACGGAACCGCTTCACCATGCCGCATTAATATGATGTTCATTGAGCCTCCTTTGAGGTCTGATAGTATGCGGCCAAACCCAGACAGAAAAGACCCTATGAAAATCGTTTCTTTCAATATCAATGGAATTCGCGCACGAATCCATCAACTCGAAGCCCTCAAACAACACTTAAATCCTGATGTCATCGGACTTCAGGAAGTCAAAGTGGCCGATGAGCAGTTCCCTTATGACGACCTTGAATTCTTAAACTATCGGTTTGATACGCATGGACAAAAAGGTCACTACGGGGTTGCCTTGGCTTCAAAACCCGAGCCGCTGAGGGTTATTCGCGGCTATGCCTCTGATGCTGAAGATGCGCAGCGCCGTATGATTCGCGGAGTCTACACCTTGGGCGACGGGACCGAAATCACGGTATTTAATGGGTACTTTCCGCAAGGTGAATCCCGAGACCACCCGATCAAGTTTCCTGCCAAAGAAGCGTTCTACCGCGATTTGCTGACGACGCTTGAAACCGAATACGCACCCACAGATCAGGTTGTGATTATGGGTGATTTCAATATCGCCCCTGTGGATCACGACATCGGTATCACCGATGACGCCAAAAAGCGTTGGCTCCGGACTGGAAAGACATCATTCTTGCCCGAGGAGCGCGCGTGGTTCGACCGGCTGATTCAATGGGGTCTTGTTGACAGTTGGCGTTCGGTCCACCCAGAGGTCTCTGATCGCTATAGCTGGTTTGACTATCGATCACGGGGGTTTGAAGATGACCCCAAACGTGGTCTTCGGATTGATCACATCCTGGTCTCCAAACCACTGATGGAACGGATGACTGACTGTGGTATTGACTACACCTTGCGAGCAATGGACAAACCCTCCGATCACTGCCCGGTGTGGATCACCCTTGAGTAAGACGCATTAAGGACGGGTGTCGGCCACCAATCGGAGTTCACGATTCGGTCGCACCCGCTCAATGGATTCTTGATACAAGGGGTGGGCTTTGAATTGCAACAGCGCCTCATCTGAGCCAAATTCCGCATACACCACCACATCCACTTCATTGGAGAGCTGGTCTAACTTATCGTTTAACCGCACCTCAACAAGATCTGCGTGAGGAATATTTTCTAAAATCTTTAATCCCTCATACACCACATCCAATTGTCCCGGATGCGCAGAAAAGAAGACAAAATGCCGAATCACAAACGTTAACGCCCTGAACTGTTCTACGAAAGTCATTTTGCACAACTTGTGTGCAATGCATCATGATAGCCGATTGACCGAATACGCGTACAGAAAGATAAGGACCTACACCCATGGTTGGATTAGCCAAAAGCGCCCATCTCACCAATCCTTTCCACGCACCCGAGGAAAAGCGATTTGAGATCCCTGGTGAAATTGCCCGCAAACCGGGCATTTATGAAGAAGCACTGAAAGCTGGCTGGGAACTCCAGCAACGCCCTCAAGGTGCTCCTGTTGCTGCGATCGAACGTCAGCACCAAAAAAATCGGATGACCGTGTGGGAACGAATTCGGTTATTGGTGGATGAAGAACCCACGATTCTCTTTCAAAACTGGGGACCAAACCTCGACGGTGCCGGTCTCGTCACCGCACTGGCGAAAGTCGGAGGCCGAGACGTTGCGATCTATGGACACGATTTTACCGTTCGTGCGGGATCGATGGATGCAACTAACGGTTCAAAACTCGCACAGCTCTTCGAAACCGCCGGAAAGCTAGGTGTCCCAGTCGTTGGGTTTAATGACTCAGCGGGCGCCTATGTCCCAGCTGGGGTTGGGGGACTCGACGGCTATGCTGAAGCCTTCCGCGCGCTCCGTGAGATTTCAGGTCGTGTTCCGTCCATCATGTGCATGTTTGGATTCAACGCCGGTGGAGGTTCGTATTTACCGCGCCAAGGCTCTTTTGTCATCCAACCCAATGACACCTTCTTCGGTTTGACAGGCCCGTCTGTCATCAAAAGTGTGCTCGGCGAAGAGGTGACACCCGATGAACTGGGAGGCCCTCGTGTGCACAGCCAGACTGGCGTCACCGACTTCGTGGTCGATGATGAGGTTCAAGCGATCCGCAAAGTCCGTCGACTATTGCGCTTTCTGCCATCAAACAATGAAACCATGGCGCCGTTTCAACCGACATCGGACCCAATTTCACGAAAGACCTGGGACGCAGATATTCTCTTGAAACGCGCGTTCAATTCGCCAAGCGGTTTTAATACCCCGCTTGATGTCACCATCATGATTCAACAAATTTGTGACCACGGGGATTTCTACGAGTTCCAGCCAAATCGGGCCCGGAATACGATCTGCGCCTTTGGGCGCATTGCAGGCCACGTCATCGGCTTCTGTGCAAACAATTCAGCAGTTGCCTCAGGGCAAATTGATATTGATGCAGCACTCAAAAACGCCCGGTTCATCCGGTTCTGCAATCTCTACAACATCCCAATGTTATTTATGGAAGACACGACCGGTTTCTTGCCTGGCCGCGATCAAGAAAGTCGAGGTATTGTTCAGGCCGGCCGCGCCATGCTCGATGCCATCATCGATCTTCGCGTTCCTCGCTTCCTGTTAATTATCCGAAATGCGTTTGGTGGCGCTTATGCGGCATTCAACAACTACAAACTCGGCGCCGATATGGTCTTCGCTCTACCAACCACTCGCTTGGCAGTCATGGGTCCCGCGGGTAAAGAATTTGTCTATAAAGACGAACTGAAGGCGCTGCGCCTTGAAGCGAAAACCCGCGCAGCCAAAGGTGATGCAGAAGCAACACAGTGGCTCAAAGAACAGGAAATGCAATTAAGTCAGCGCTATGAAGCTGAGCTGATGAACCCGAAAGAGGCTCTGTCGTTGGGTTCGATCAGCCAAATCGTGATGCCCCAGGATTTGCGACACACTCTCGGTGAAAATTTCATCCGTTACATCAAGGCCTACCAGCCGAAACCGATGACTGCGATCCAGAGGGAGTTTCACTAATGAGCCACGATTATATTCACCAAAACCGTCGCTTATCCCAGTCGAACGCGTCCTGGATTCAGCAATTTTCTTGTGAAGACATTGACTGTTTGATCATTTGCCGAGGACCTATCCGTAAAGAGGTCATGGATGTCTTCACCGAGATGGGCGCCAAATACAGCATTCTGTTGTCAGAAAAAGATTCCATCATTTATCAAAATGCTCTGGCCCCCGAATTACGTTTGATCTCGGATCCGACCCGCATCCACCGAGTGCCAGATTATACCGGCGCCAGCAAAGAGGAGCGCGATCAACGGATCCAACAAATCATCCAAATCGCAAAAGACAACGGTCATAATTCGATCTTTGCAGGCTACGGCTTCATGGCCGAAGACGAGAGTCTGGTGCGCGCAATCGAGGAATCAGGATTAACCTTTATTGGTCCTTGCTCTCGTACCGTTCGCCAAGCCGGACTGAAAGACGAAGCCAAACGCACAGCGCTTGCCGCTGATGTTTCAGTGGTCCCTGGTGTCGACGATCTCACAGTCCGAACGCTACTTGCCAAAGCCAGCCGCGAAGGTGGCCTTGATGTCATCGCCAAAGCTCACCAACTGGAGATTCCTGAAGGCGCATCGGATGCCGATCAAGCCGAAGCCCTTTTGGCAGCAAGCTATCAAGCGCTTGTTGATGTCATCAGCATCGACGAGATCGCCGCACAAGCCGAGATTGAAGTTGCCACATTGTTTGACCAACAACCGAAGAATCGGATCCGCTTGAAAGCCATTGGTGGCGGTGGCGGAAAAGGTCAACGCATCCTGGTGGCGCCAAAGGACTACCCCGGCGAGCACAATACGCAGGTCAAAGACGCAGCGTCCAAAGTGCCTGCGCTCTTGCGTGAAGTGTTGAACGAGGTCAAAGCCACTGGTCGTGGCGACAACAAAAACGTATTGATCGAGCTGAATATCGAAACCACACGTCACCAAGAAATCCAAGTCATCGGTAATGGCGACTGGTGTCTCACGCTCGGTGGACGCGACTGCTCGTTGCAAATGCACGAACAAAAACTACTGGAAGTCTCAACCACGGTGGAGAGCTTACAATGTGCGATTGATGCTTCGGAACAACATCCGGCGCAACAACGAGCCCTGACAATGGATCTCGCCATCCTCGAGCGCATGGAAGACGAAGCCACACGCTTCGGCTCAGCGGTAGGACTGGATTCGGTATCGACCTTTGAATGTATTGTCGATGCCGACCAACACTTTTTCATGGAGATGAATACCCGCATTCAGGTTGAACACCGCGTTAGCGAACTCTGCTACGGGCTGCGCTTTGAAAATCCCAACGATCCGTCGGAAGCCTTCGTCGTGAACTCATTGGTTGAAGCCATGGCCATTATCGCCTGGCACAAACACAAGCTTCCAAAACCCACTCGCGTCCCACGCGTCAACACCTCCGTTGAGGCGCGACTGAACGCCACAAACGCAGGACTGGCGCCGCACGCAGGAGGTGTCATCGAGCACTGGTCTTCACCAATCGCCGGTGAAATTCGTGATGACCAAGGGATCTGTGTCAAAAACCCAGATACCGGCGCCTTCATGAAATACACCCTCGCAGGCGCTTACGATTCAAACGTCGCCTTGCTGTTAACCGTTGGCGATGATCGAGTGGTCAGTTATGAGCGGATGGCTGAGGTGCTGCGCAGAATGACGATCGATGGTCAGGATGTGCAAACCAATCTCGAATTTCACTACGGACTGGTTCACTGGTTCTTGGCCAAAAATCCCTACGCCAAATCAACCACAGCCTTTATCCAACCGTACCTCACTTTGACCGGATTACTCTTTGAACAGGCTCAAAAAATTGATTTGCATGCTGGCTTCCAGTACCTCGCAGATCAATCCGGATCTGCTGAGATCTTTGCCAGAAAGCAAACGCTGATTATCCGGCCTTTGACCTGTTTGATGACCAATCCCCACCGATTGATTGGATGGATTTCAAAGGTTCGATCCGATTGGACAATGAATGCAGGTCGATTCAACTGGCAATCGAATCCATTTCAAGTGTTAGCGGAACTGTATCACTACCTCAATATGGACTTTGTTGAGGGCGCTTCCGCCCTTGAAGTGATCTGGGATCATGATCAAACCATTCTCGAGCAAGGATTAAGTTTCTATCAGGATCTTAACGACAAACTTGGTCCGAAAGATTGGAATCAATGGCAACAGGTCTTAAACCAGAAATCCCCACCCGATGGGATTGATCAAAGGCTTTGGAATGACATTCAAGCCGCACATCAAGGCTTCCAAGCAGGCCTTGAGCTCTTAGCGGTAGTTGCTCAATCAGCGCTCGCGGTGGGCTTTGATGAGCTCACCGTCGAAGCCGATCTCACGGTCGTCATCCCTGAGCGATTCAAAGATCCAGAACTGACCGAACACGCACGTAAAATCCTCGTACCGCCACCAGTGGCCTCCGCCAACGAGATCGTTGCGATGTCAGGCGGGATGTTCTACACCCAAGAAACACCGGGCGCACCGCACTTCTTGGAAGTTGGAACCCACTTTGACGTCGGCGATCCTCTCTACATTATCGAAGTCATGAAGATGTTCAATAAAGTGTATGCTGAATTTTCTGGGACCGTGACTGAAGCGCTGATCGAACAAAGTGATGGGGTCATTGTGAAAAAAGGGCAGCCGTTATATCGCATCGAGCCTGATGAAGTGGCCGAAGAAATTGACGAAGACATGGTTGCTCAAGCCCGTCTTTCTTATACCGTCGAACAGCTCAGTACGTTGTGAGGACAGCATGACAGACAAAAAGCAATGGGAAGCACTGGTTTCCAAAGAATCCAAAGGACTGTCACCGGATGAGATGACTTGGTTCACACCCGAAGGGATTGGACTGAAAATTCTCTATACTGAGGAGGACGTTCAACATCTGGATCAACGGACCACTCTGCCTGGAATGGCACCTTTCATGCGCGGCCCCAAGGCGACGATGTATGCCGGTCGCCCCTGGACCATCCGTCAATATGCCGGATTCTCCACCGCTGAAGAATCCAATGCGTTCTATCGCAAAGCCCTAGCAGCCGGCGGCCAAGGCGTTTCTGTTGCCTTCGATTTAGCCACCCACCGCGGGTATGACTCCGATCATCCTCGTGTCTCAGGTGATGTTGGAAAGGCTGGTGTGGCGATCGATTCAGTGGAAGATATGAAGATCCTGTTTGATGGCATTCCGCTTGACCAGGTCTCGGTCTCCATGACCATGAACGGTGCAGTCCTGCCAGTCCTCGCGGGTTATATCGTCGCTGCCGAGGAACAAGGTGTCAGCCAAGATCAACTCTCAGGAACGATCCAGAACGACATCCTGAAAGAGTTTATGGTGCGTAACACCTACATTTATCCGCCTGAACCCTCGATGCGGATCATCGGTGACATCATCGGCTACTGTTCTGAACACATGCCGAAATTCAACACCATTTCCATCTCTGGCTACCATATTCAGGAAGCCGGAGCCGATGCCGCCCTCGAATTGGCCTATACGCTGGCCGACGGCAAAGAATACATTCGGACTGCCTTGGCGGCAGGACTCGATATCGACCAGTTTGCCCCCCGTTTGTCCTTTTTCTTTGGCATTGGAATGAACTTCTACATGGAAATCGCGAAGCTCCGAGCGGCGCGACTCTTGTGGAACGAAATCGTCAACGAATTCAATCCAAAATCCGAACGATCAACCGTTTTGCGAACCCATTGTCAGACCTCAGGATGGTCATTGACCGAACAAGATCCGTACAACAATGTCGTTCGCACGACCATTGAGGCAATGGCCGCTGTGTTTGGCGGAACTCAATCCTTGCACACCAACTCGTTTGATGAAGCGATTGCCCTGCCTACTGAGTTCAGTGCCCGCATCGCACGGAATACCCAGCTGATTCTGCAAGAAGAAACGGGCATCCGCCAGGTGGTCGATCCTTGGGGTGGTTCTTACCTGATGGAGTCGCTGACCCATGAATTGGCCGAACGCGCTCGTGAATTGATCGCTGAGGTGGAAAAAGAAGGTGGCATGGCAAAGGCGATCGAAGCCGGCCTACCAAAGCTCCGCATCGAGGAATCAGCCACCAACAAACAGGCGCGAATTGACCGCGGTGAAGATGTCATCGTTGGCGTCAACAAATACACACTGCCGGAAGGATCTGAAGAGGACATCGACGTTCTCTCAATCGACAACGAGAAAGTGCGAGACGCACAGATTGAACGCTTACAGCAGATCAAAGGGACACGTGATCAAGCGCGCGCTGACGCCTGCCTCAAAGCCATTACTGACTGTGCCACTGGAGGTCCTGGTAACCTTCTAGGCTTAGCTGTCGAAGCCACACGCGCGCGGTGTACAGTTGGTGAAATCTCTGATGCAATGGAGGTTGTATTTAAACGATTCCAAGCAACCCACCGGAGTGTCTCAGGCGTGTACGGTAGCCATTTTAAGGATGATGCAGATTGGCAGGCACTCACTACGCGAATTGCTGAGTTTGAGTCCAATCAAGGACGCAGACCACGAATTTTAGTGGCGAAAATGGGGCAAGATGGTCACGACCGTGGCGCTAAAGTTGTCGCAACCGCCTTTGCAGACTTGGGATTTGATGTCGATTTAAGCCCGATGTTCTCAACGCCTGAAGAAGTCGCGCGTCAAGCCATTGAGAATGATGTTCACGCAATCGGTGTGAGCTCACTGGCAGCTGGTCACCTGACACTGATTCCAGAGCTCAAAGCGGCTCTCACCAAAGAAGGTGCTGACGATATCGTCGTCTTCGCCGGTGGTGTGATTCCAAGAAAGGATTATCAAGCGCTCTACGAGCAAGGTGTTGCCGCGATTTTTGGTCCCGGAACCAAGATCCCAGCCTGTGCCAAATCGGTTCTCGATGCCATTGAGAATACCGGTGCCTGAGATCGACTTTCAAGCACTCCGCACAGGCCAGCGCCGCGCGTTGGCCAAAGCCATTACGCTGATCGAATCCAGTCACCCTACACACCGAAAACAGGCTGCTGCACTTCTTGAGCGTTGCCTTCCGCACAGTGGAAAAAGTCTCAGAATCGGTATTTCAGGCGTTCCTGGTGTGGGCAAGTCGACCTTCATTGAAGCCTTTGGTCTGTTTTTGATTGGTCTTGGAAAGCGTGTTGGTGTTCTCGCCGTTGACCCCTCATCACCCTTGCATGGCGGTTCAATCTTGGGTGACAAAACACGCATGGAACGGCTCTCGCGTGAGGATCATGCGTTTATCCGACCCTCTCCGGCTGGCCGCTCGCTCGGTGGTGTCGCCAACCGAACGCGAGAAGCCGTCTTAGTCGCTGAGTCCGCGGGCTTTGATGTCATCTTGGTGGAAACTGTCGGTGTTGGACAAAGCGAATATGAAGTCCACTCAATGACCGATCTTTTTTTAGTCCTGATGCAACCCGGTGCCGGTGATGAGCTACAGGGGATCAAAAAAGGAATTTTGGAGTTGGCCGATTTGATTGTTGTCAATAAAGCCGACGGGGACGCCGAACGACTCGCCAGCCAATCAGTTGTGCATTACAAAAATGCCATGGGTTTTTTGAATCATCAGGGCTTTTGGACGCCCGAGGTGCTCTCGGTCAGTTCAATCGAACCGCGAGGCATCGATACCCTTTGGGAACGGATGGTCGCCTACTGTGAAGCTGGATCCGAAGCCATTCCAGCTCGCCGAACCGCACAGGCCAGTCAATGGTTCGAACGATTATTGAATGACGGTGTCACCGAGCTTCTAAAGACTAACGCTGCCTGGGCTGAGCTCTATCAGGCGCAAAAACAACGAGTGGCAACCGGTGAGATTGCGCCACCTCAAGCCGCACTGGCCTGCATTGAACCTCTGGAAAACGCGCTCAAATCTTAATGCGCCGGTTCTTCTTCCGGAATTTCATAAGCACGGACCGCACGTAAAAGATCCGTGCGTGAGATCTGTCCCACCAAATGATTTTCCTGATCAACGACCGGCAAACGACGACGACCCGAGGACACCATTTGATTTGCTGCCTCTACAATACTGGTCCCGAGCCGAATGGTATCCACTTGAGTCGTCATGACATCGCCGACGATGCCCCCAACGTCGCCTTGATAGGTTCCGACCAAAATGGCTTTAAGACAGTCGTGCTCCGACACCATTCCAATCAAATGGCCGGATTCGTCCACAACAGGGGTTCCAGAAATCCCACGACGCAATAAGAGATCCACCAGCGCAAGCAGATCCATCTCTCGAGTCGCCGTGGCTAAATTTTTGGTCATAAAATCATCAATTAAAATCGACCGAAACATCTAAGCCTCCGTTTTTCTTATATGCTTGACTGAAGAATACGCTCACATCACAGGAGAACAATAGGTATGTTGCATAAAATCGATCATGTAGGGATTGCTGTCACTGACATCGAGGCAGCCATTAAAACCTATGAAGGCCTTGGTTTTACCCTCAAAGGCCGCGATCGCGTGGATTCCCAAAAGGTTGAAACTGCATTTTTCCAGATCGGAGAATCTTGTATCGAATTGATTGCAGCCACCGAAGCCGATAGCCCCATTGCTAAGTTTATTGAGAAGAATGCAGGCAAAGGCGGTCTCCAACAGCTTGCGATTACAGTCACTGATATTGAAGCCGAACTCCAACGACTAAAACACCAAGGCTACACGCTGATCAATGAATCACCGGTCCCTGGGGCCCATGGAACCAAGGTCGCCTTTGTTCACCCTAAAGACACCGAGGGCGTGTTGCTCGAGCTTTGCGAACATCCAGAGTGAATGGCTTGATGAAGCTCCTCGCGATTAGGCGATATCCAATCAAAGGACTTGCTGGCGAGTCACTGACCGAAACACCGATCATGCCAGGACAGACCATCGGCGGTGATCGCCAGTACGCGTTGCAATACCGCGATCGCATTCCCCCATCAGAGACGGGATGGCGTCCCAAAAAATATTTCCTTCAATCTGTGCATACCAATCTCTGTTCAGACATCCAGATTCAGTGGCAAGCCGACACCATCCATCTACGTTACCGCGATCAAACCCTCAGTCTCTCGCGAGATCCAATTGATCAAGAGGCGCTCACCCGCTGGGTCACCATGCTCGACCCATCCTTAGGTGAGTTCACCGTTGAAAGACTCGATAGCGGCTTCACCGACGAGGCTGAGGCCTATGTGTCTTTAATCAACCAAGCCACTGTCACTGCGATCGCAACCGCAACGGCAACCGCGGATCATCCAGAGCGTTATCGCGGCAATGTCTTGATTGATGGAATTCCTGCATTTGAGGAACTCAACTGGGTTGGTCAAACCATCGCTATTGGTAGTGCAGAGTTTGAAGTGGTTGAACCTATCGTGCGCTGTCGTGCCACTGAATGTGACTGGAACGGGACGCGTACCAATGACTTTTTAAGTCGGCTGGACCAGCACCTTCAGACGGATATTTGCGGATTGTTCTTAAGATCTCTGAACCAGGGGTCGATCGCGGTGAATGACCCACTCCGGTTGATCAGTTAAAGGTAGGTCAGGCGCTCATTGGTTGACGATTGTTTGGACTGCGCCAGTAATACCGGCACAATCCGCGTGACAGATTCCACCCACTCGTCTTCATCAAAATTATCCGATCTTAGAGGTGATTCCATTTCAACCAGCGCACCTTGAACCACCGAATTGAGCCACAAAGCACGCTCCATGGGCTTACCACGGGTGCTAGATGATCCAGATAATACTTGAGCGAGGCGCTTGCGCATCTGGTGCTGAACTTCCTGCATTCGAACGACGGCAGCCTGGTCATCAGCTAAGGTTTTCAGCAACTCGTGCATCAAAAGCGATCGTTTGGTGGCATATAACTGGGCTTCGATCCAGTCGGTCAAGGCGCGCACAGGATCACTGGATCGGCTCAATAACTCGACCAACATCGCAAAATACCGCTCAACAATCGCAATCAACAGATCGCGCTTGCTATCAAAGTGCTTATAGATCGTGCCTTTTCCGATACCGGTGCGTGCGGCAATCGTATCGATCGACACCTGGCGGACTCCTTTGTCCGCCATCAGACTTTCGCACACGGATAAAATGTCTTGCTCACGACGGATAAACGCCTGTTGTTTGCGTTTTTCGCGTTCCATGCGAACGGCTTCAGACAGACTCACAACTGAGCAGTCCGGAACAACCGGTAAAAGTTTTCTGTCGTCTGTTCAGCAATGGCCTCAGGCGTTGTGCCTCGCAGTTTCGCGACTGCCTCAGCCACATGACTGACAAAAGCCGGCTCGTTAGGTTTCCCCCGATACGGAACCGGCGCAAGCCAAGGAGCATCCGTCTCAATCAATAATCGATCATCTGGAATTTTTTGGCAGACCTCATGCACATTGGTTGCCTTTGGAAAGCTCACAATGCCAGACATGGAAATGTAGTAACCAAGATCAATCGCACGTTCCGCCATCTCCCAAGATTCTGTAAAACAGTGCAAGACGCCGGCTGCTTCGGTCGAACCATGCGCTTTGATCAAATCGATCGTCTCGTCGCGTGCATCCCGAGTATGAACAACAATGGGAAGACCCGCGCGCTTACCTGCTTCTAAATGCGCGACAAAGCTTTCTCGCTGCACATCCGTGACCGGATCGTGGTAACCATCAAGACCTGTTTCCCCAAAAGCAATCACAGAGTCTGCCTTCGCAAGCGCGAGCAACGTCTCGACAGTAACGCCCGGTTCCTCATGCGCATGACAAGGATGAATACCGACAGTCGCCCACACAGGATCGTAGGCTTTCGCGAGGCGTCGCGGTGCATCATTGGCAAGCGTGATCGAAATACACAGCATCCGATCGACGCCATGATTGTGAGCTAAATCAAGAACGGACTGAATCCCGCCTTCGCGCTGAGAGACATCAATACAGTCGAGATGACAATGTGAATCGATCATGAATTTCCTCCGGTGAGCATTGTAACAGCGATGTGCCAGCAATTTGAGGATTGCGCTCACAGTGGAGTCTGATCTGGGCGAAGAACTCAGCATGATCCAACACCAACGATGCACCAATTCCAGGGACAAAAGGCTCGATCACGCCAGCAGGCGCAATGAAGAAAATCCGTACCTGCGTGTGAATCACCAACATACCGTCCACTCGAATCTCTAAGGGATGAACACCACCGACAATGGATGCATCAAACTGACCCGGAATAAACAGTGCAGGTCGCAAGCCAAAGCCAAGCACATATCTGGCAAGATCTTCAGCAGAGGGAATACATAACGAAAGCTCCATGCCGAAAGCTTAGCCGACTGACCTCGAAAGAATTCAGACTTGGACTCTTGTCCAAATAAACCCCCAGGCGGCAAATAGCGAACCAAGAGCCAAACCTGCATTCACAGCAATGCCGGCCTGTGCCTGCTTTTTCACCTCGGCAATCCGTTCTTTGAACTGAAATAACAAGGGCACAGCAGGATAAGGCGCCTTCAAGATATCGGTCACTGCATTGTCAACACGGTCGTAGTGCGCACGAATCAGGTGCTCACACACCCGTTCCATCACCGTCGAGGCGACCAGCGCATCAGCCTTAGAAAATGACTTCACCGCCATCTGAGCATCCGCTCCACCACGAATCCGGACCAACGCCTGAAACACATCATTGGCTAATGCGAATCGATCAGGATCTGTTTGAGGCGCTAAAGGCTCAGCCAATAACGCACTCGCCAGCTGTACCTGTTGCGCCGTGATGCCTAACGATTGCACCGTCTTCGCAAATAACTCTGCAGAAGGCATCGGGACTTTGACCATTCGAAGACGACTAACGAGCGTCGGCAGGAGCTTACCGGGCAATGCCGTTTGAAACACAAAGACAGTCCCTGATGGCGGCTCTTCAACAATCTTAAGAAGTGCATTGCTCGATGCCTGATTCAAGCAATCGGCAGGCCTGACTAACACAACACGACGACCACCCATAGATGCCGTGGTATACGCGACTTCAATAGCATCACGGACGGCGTCCACCTTGATCATCCCCGCTGCGCCTTCAGGTTCTAATCTGAGCACATCAGGATGGGTGTCCCGCATCCGACAAGACACACAGTCTCCGCAAGGCTCCTCATTCACCGGATCCTGACACAACAACACACGAACTAAGTGATCGCTTAATTCAGACGCAGGCACACCGGGCGGATGCACAATGCACCACGCATGAGGAGATGCTTTCGAGTCCAATCCTTCGATAATCAATTGCCAAGATGAGGCTAGCCAGGGAGGCATGACAATCCCCAACGCGCGCTTAACATTTGGTACATCGCCTGGGTTACATGATCTGCGTCGGCTGTTGCTTCAAGCATCAAAACACGCTCAGTATCACGGGCCGCAATCTGTTGATAGGTTGTGCGAACACGCTCAAAGAACGCAATATCTTCCGACTCAATCCGGTCCAAAGCGCCACGTCGTCCGGCACGAGCGAGTCCAATGTCAACAGGCACATCAAACACCAAAGTCAA
This sequence comes from Gammaproteobacteria bacterium, assembly GCA_024640985.1. GTDB lineage: Bacteria > Pseudomonadota > Gammaproteobacteria > Pseudomonadales > Litorivicinaceae > HIMB30. Next base: position 16,548 of record JAHEDY010000007.1, on the reverse strand, counting down.
ATCCGGCCGATAGTCACCCTGTACCAACGTCTCCAATGTTTTAATCCAGTCCATCGGAAGCTCACGTCCACCCCCTTGATACGCATAAGTGGCATCGGTAAAGCGGTCACAGACCACCCAAAGACCCTTCAAGAGCGCAGGAAGAATCGTGTGCTCCAAATGCTGCGATCGAGCGGCAAACATCAGTAACAATTCTGTTTTCGCACAGGGAGCTTCATCTGAATGATTCAACAACAGCTCACGAATCGACTCAGCATAAGGTGTTCCACCGGGCTCTCGAGTTTCAATGTAGGCGATGTTGTTCGCCTCAAGTAGACGGCATAACGCCTCTTTCTGAGTACTTTTTCCAGCACCTTCAACGCCTTCAAGAGTAATAAACTGTGCTTTCCGGTGGGTCATTGCTTCAACTGATATTTCCGAACATTGGCATTATGTGCCTCTAGAGTACGCGAAAACACGTGCCCACCGCGTCCATCGGCAACGAAATATAACTCTCCGGTCATTTCAGGATGGGCAACCGCATCCAATGCATCCGGACCGACCAGTGCGATGGGCGTCGGTGGTAAACCATCAATCCGGTAGGTGTTATAGGCTGTTTTTTCCCTCAGGTGCTTACGGGTCAAATTACCGTCAAATCGTTCGCCAAGACCATAAATCACCGTTGGATCTGTCTGTAATCGCATCTTTCGCTTCAACCGCTCCAGAAAGACTCCAGCGATTCGCGGACGTTCAACTGCCAAGGCTGTTTCTTTTTCCACAATCGAAGCCAGGATCAACAATTCATAGGGTGATTGCAAAATCGAATGAACAATCGGATCGGCTGCAGTCCAGGCTGCCTCCAAGGCGTCGAGCAAACTCAAGTGCGCCTTTTCAAGCAGCGCATCTTTCGATAATTCTTGTTGCCATAAATAGGTCTCAGCCAGAAACGCCCCTTCGTGCGAGATCCAATTACGACCAAGAGGCAGCCACCGATCATTCTCCACTGTGAGCACACCAACTAATGCAGGATGATCCGACACCCGGGCAAACAATTCGTCCGCTGTAATCCCCTCAGGAATGGTCAACCGTTCCACAATCGCCTCACCACGATGGATCTTCGACAATGCCGACAAGACAGTCGTGCCGGCAGTAAACGCATAGTTTCCCTGCTGAAGATGAGTGAATTGGGGATACAGTGAGAACACAAGCGCACGTTCGCGGGCAGACAGTGTCGGATCAATTGCTTTCAAAACGTCACTGGCCGCAGAGCCCGCGGGGACCGTCAGCTTGGTCAGAGCCACCGGGTGAGTTTGAAGTGATTCCAGCCAAAGCCGGCTGATAACCACCAGACAACTGATCGCAAACAGACCAGCGAGTCCAAGTCGGACCAAAGCAGGCATCACACCCGCTTAAAGATCAAAGTTCCGTTGGTGCCACCAAAGCCAAAGCTGTTGGACAGCGCCACATCGATCACGGCTTCACGCGCAGTATTCGGCACATAATCCAACCGACACCCGTCATCAACCTCGTCGAGATTAATGGTTGGAGGCAACACTTGATCACGAATTGCCAGTACGCTGAAACACGCCTCAAGCGCACCGGCTGCACCTAGCGCATGGCCGGTCATGGACTTGGTGGAACTCACAGCCACTTTGGCCGCATGCGCTCCCATCAAGGTTTCAACTGCCTGAGATTCAGCGACATCGCCCAACGGTGTTGACGTGCCATGCGCATTCACATAATTGACCTCGTCGGCTCCGAGCCCTGCATCTTTCAGGGCATTGACCATCGCAGCACGAGCACCGCGTCCGTCTTCAGACGGAGCCGTCATGTGATGCGCATCGTCACTCATCCCAAATCCGACAAGTTCAGCAAGAATGTTAGCGCCACGCGCTTTTGCAGACTCGTAGTCTTCAAGCACCATGGTCGCGGCACCGTCGGCTAAGACGAACCCATCTCTGTCTTTATCCCAAGGACGACTGGCTGCTTGTGGGTCATCATTCCGAGTCGATAGTGCGCGTGCTGCAGAGAAACCAGCAATTCCCAAGGGGGTCGATGCCTTCTCAGCCCCACCGGCGATGACAATATCCGCATCGCCATAGGCAATCATCCGCGCGCCAAAACCGATGCAGTGCGTGGACGTGGTGCAGGCAGTGGTGATCGCGATGTTAGGCCCTTGGAAGCCGTACTTAATGGCGAGGTTGCCTGCGATCATATTGATGATCGAGCCGGGGACAAAAAATGGTGAGACCTTCCGTGGACCGCGTTCGTTCAACAGCAGGGTGGTGTTTTCAATGAGTGTTAACCCACCGATCCCTGAGCCGATTGAAACACCCACGCGCGTCGGATCAAAGGTTGAGTCCATTAAGCCTGATTGCTCAACGGCCTGAATCGCGCTGACCATTCCGTATTGAATAAACGGATCCATCTTGCGCGCATCTTTCACCGACATGTAGGTTTCTAAATCAAATTCAGGAACCAACCCTGCAAATTTGGTTGGATAATCCGAGGTGTCGAATTCAGTAATCGCAGAAATCCCGCTCTGCCCACTTAGAATCGCCTTCCATGACTCTTCGACGGTGACGCCACACGGACTCAACATTCCTAAGCCTGTGACTACAACACGACGCTTTGACATAGTTTCTCTCTCAATGCTCGACGCAAAAAAGCCGCGCAGAACGCGGCTTTTCGCTAGTTATACGTCGATGACAAATCCTGATTAAAGATTTGCTTCGATGTATGCAATTGCTTGCTGAACTGTGGTGATCTTTTCAGCTTCTTCATCAGGAATTTCGGTTTCGAATTCCTCTTCCAAAGCCATCACCAATTCAACTGTGTCCAGTGAATCAGCACCCAGGTCATTAACAAACGAAGATTCGGTGGTGACTTCTTCTTCCTTGACGCCAAGTTGTTCACAAACAATTTTCTTGACGCGTTCTTCGATATTACTCATCGTTCAGAATACTCCTAATGATGTTGCTGCCACTGTACGACGTGGCGTCATTATTACTGATGTTCGAAATATTACAAGCACCAGAACATCAGACTTAGGCCATATACATGCCGCCGTTGACGTGTAACGTAGTGCCGGTGACGTAACTTGCCTCTTCACTAGCGAGGAAAGCGACGGTTCCAGCAACCTCTTCTGCCGAACCTAAACGGCCCAGCGGAACCTGTGACAAAAGTGCTTCTTTCTGAGCTTCAGGAAGCACATGTGTCATATCTGTTTCAATAAAACCGGGAGCGACCGCATTGACTGTAATCGCCCGACTTCCAAATTCTCGTGCCATCGCACGCGTCATTCCTTCAAGGCCTGCTTTAGCGGCCGCGTAATTGACTTGTCCTGCGTTACCCATCGAGCCAACCACAGAACTGATATTGATGATTCGTCCGGTACGCGCTTTAGTCATCGGCTTAATGAAGGCCGAGACGACAGTGAAGATCGAGGTCAAATTGGTGTCAATGACCGATTGCCAATCCTCGGGCTTCATCCGCAACATCAGCGTATCTTTCGTGATCCCCGCGTTATTCACTAAGACCAATGGACTTTGATCCGACTCGGCCAATGATTTCGCCAAATCGCTAACCATCGCCGGGTCTGTCACATTCAACACTCGACCTTCGCCCGCGGACCCCAAACGCTCTGAGATCGCCTGAGCTCCTGCCTCAGAAGTGGCTGTCCCAATCACGTAAAAACCTTGTTTAACAAGACGTTCTGAAATGGCCTGCCCAATTCCGCGGCTCGCGCCTGTGACTAATGCAACCGTCATCCGTTGATTTCCTGTAATGCTTTGCTAAAGAGCTCATGTGTTCCTAACGGAAAGTGTTGAGCATCTGTCTGAATCCGTTTTGCGAGTCCGCACAAGACAGCACCTGGACCAAATTCCGCAGCGACCTGTACTCCCAGATCCGTGAACTTGCGAACTGTTTGCGTCCATCGAACTGGCGAGAATGTTTGTGCAATGAGTTGTTCTCGGATGACTTGAACATCGGTCTCTGGTGCGATACTGACATTCTGAATCACTGGGATTGAGGGCGTTTGCACAACAATCGCATTCAGCTCCTCTTGCAGACGTTCAGCGGCTGGTTTCATCAACGCACAATGAAACGGCGCGCTGACGGGAAGTGGCAGCGCACGCTTGGCACCCGCCTCTTTTAATCGAGGAAGCGACGCGTCAATCGCCTGCGCATGACCTGCGATCACTAACTGCCCGGGGGCATTGTAGTTCACCGGTTCAATCACGAGTCCAGTTTCTGATGCAACCTCGGCACAGACGGATTCAATCGTCGCATCATCCAAGCCGATCACTGCCGCCATCGCACCAACACCTTTTGGCACAGCCTCCTGCATAAATTGGCCGCGGGAGCGAACCAATCGTACGGCATCGGCCAATTGCAAACTACCGGCCGCCGTTAACGCGGTGTACTCGCCCAAGCTGTGTCCGGCCATGAAGGAAGCGTCAGTTCCTCGGGCCGCCGTCCACGCACGATACAAGGCGACTCCGGCTGTGAGCAGAAGCGGCTGGGTGATTTCAGTCAGAGACAATTGCTCGGCCGGACCGTCCTGAGATAAGGTCCAGAGATCGTAACCAAGCGCATCAGAAGCTTCCGTGAAGGTCGCTTGAATTTCCGGACAGTCGTCCTCGAAGTCGGCCAACATGCCGACTGCCTGAGACCCCTGTCCCGGAAACAGGGCTGCAAAAGCCATCGACTATTCGTCGTCTTCTGCAACTTCTTCTTGACGTGGCGTCACAACTTGACGCCCACGATAAAACCCATCAGGGCTGATGTGATGACGACGATGAACTTCGCCAGTCATCGCGTCAGTCGTCAGGGTCGGACCCGATAGTGCGTCGTGCGCACGACGCATACCGCGGCGTGAACGTGATTTTTTGTTCTGTTGAACGGCCATGATGATCTCCCTTCAGGATCCCTGTTCATTCTTTAACGAAGCGAGCACCGCAAACGGGCTCTCTTTTTCCGAAACATCGCCGGGTTCCGGATCCGGTGTCCATCCGTTGTCGCACGAGTCATGCATCGGCATGATCGGCAACAACAAAACTAATTCATCTTCAATCGCCTGTCTCAAAAGGAGCTGCCCCTCTTCGATCAGGATCGGATCTAATTGCTTATCGAGGCTTTGCATTTCTGTTTCCGAAAAAACAAGCCCCCAGCGAACTGAACCCTCAAGCCTCACAGTGACCGGCTGCAGACACCGCTGGCAAGTCATGTGCGCCTCACATTGAAGCTCCCCAGACACCACCCTTGGTCCAAAAGGATCCCTGGATCCGCGAACCTTAGCCTTTCCGCCGGGCAATAAGGTCGCCATCTCTGAGAACCTCTTGTAATGTTGAGGCTCGAGAGGACCAGATATCTCCTCCTTCGCATCGATGAAGCGATTCGCGTTCAGGTGCTCAGGTAGGGTGTCTGAAAACATAGGCGGGGGATTTTAGTGATGCATCGACCTGCTGTCAAAGACTAAAGCGCTGAAATACAACGATGAATCAACAACTAATCCTAGCCAGTGAAAGCCCATACAAGAAAAACATCTTGAAAAGACTGGGTCTTCCGTTTTTCGCTCACGCACCATTTGTCGACGAAACACCCACGCAATCAGAGTCAGCACGGGCGCTCACGATCCGTCTAGCCAGCGCCAAAGCCCAGACAATCGCTAGGCACTATCCAACCGCTTGCGTGATCAGCACTGACCAATCAGCCGATTGCACCGGTGAAATTCTTGGGAAACCGCAAAGCAAAGATCGCGCAGTTGACATGCTGCATCGGCTATCAGGGAAGGATGTTTCTTTTTTTACAACGGTCGGCTTCTGCGCACCCGATACGCCCCTACTTCTGCACACCGAAGAAGTCGTCGTTTCAATTCGAGCGCTCAGCCACGCCGAAATTGTGCGCTACATCGACGCTGATGAGCCTCTTGATTGCGCTGGCAGCTTCAAAGTCGAACGTCTTGGAATCAGCCTGTTTCGTTCGGTAAAAAGTGAAGACCCCACCGCACTCGAGGGCCTGCCCCTGATTCAGCTCTGTCAGTGGCTCAGAGACCAGGGGTTCAGTATTCCCTGACGACCAAGCCATGTCAGCGCCGTCCCGACACCAAACCCAAATTCACGGCTGAATTGATTCAGCAGCGGCTCATCTTGTGTGTAATAGATACGCTCCTCGGCGCCAATCCATTCGCGTGCGACTTCCAGTGGGCCTGCTAATGAGTCCACTAAACCTAGAACCAACGCCTGCTCACCACTCCAGACACGGCCGTCAAAGACGTCTTCATCACCTGGCGTTAATCGCTCACCGCGCCCCTCGCGAACCCGAGCAATAAATTGCTGATGCGTGGCATCCAGAAGGCCTTGTAAATGCTGAGTGTCTTCCAACGATTCTGGCAGGAACGGATCGAGCATGGCTTTATTTTCACCAGCCGTAATGACCCGGCGGTCCACACCAAGCTTCTCCAACAGTCCGTTAAATCCAAATCCCGAAGAAACCACGCCAATGGAACCCACAATCGATGCGGGAGCCGCATGAATGGTATCGGCGGCAGCGGCAATGTAATAGGCGCCACTGGCTCCTATATCACCAATCACAGCATGCACCGGTTTGCCCGGATACTGCGCCTTCAAATCCAAAATCGCTCGATAGACATACTCGGACTGCACAGGACTCCCGCCAGGCGAGTTGATCTCAAGCATCACACCCTTAGACCCTGGCGCCTCAAATGCTGCCGTTAAGTTTTGCTGAATATCAAACGCATTCGCAAGCTCACTCGGCGCTATCACACCATCGATTGGAACAACCGCAGTGTGCGACCCTGAACGCATTCCATCCACTGGCAGGTTGGCTTGATTGATCAAAAACAGACTTAAGCCGATGATGTAGCCAAAGGTGATCGTTTTGAAAAAAATACCCCAACGTCGAGCGCGACGCTGCTCGATCGTCGATTGCGCCAGCGTCTTCTCAAGAACCGCCCATAACCGATCGCTCTCCTCTCTTTTCTGAGGATCCTGCATGGGGTTATCGCCCTCCGTCCAAGGATTGTCAGCCATTCAAAACCTCTCTCTCACTAATAAATGTCCGGATCACAGCCGGCGTCGACCAAAAAACGATGCATTGGATTCGGGATCGGCGCAACAACTGTCACTTGGTGGCCGGTTGCGGCTTGAAATCCAATCGATCGACTATGCAAACACAATCCGTTGATGCCACGCTGCCGCCACTGATCTCGGCTGTCATCGTGCTGATATTTGGTGTCACCTAATACTGCATGCTTGTAATAGGAGGCATGAACGCGAATCTGATGGGTGCGTCCGGTCACAGGTTCTGCCTCGACTAGAGTACACCCATCCAGTACTTCCAGTGGCCGAATCCTGGTGTGCGAAGGCTTGCCTCGCTCGGTCACTTGGACGATTCGCTCTCCACCACGCTCAAACTTCTCAAGCGGCGCCTCGACATCCACTAAATACTGCGGCCACTTTCCAGCAACTAAAGCCAGGTAACGTTTTTGCAGTCCTTTATCCTGATCACGCAGTTGTTGGTGCAATCGCCTGAGCGCTGACGGCCGACGAGCCACGAGTAAGCAGCCACTCGTTTCTCGATCGAGCCGGTGAACCAATTCTAAAAATTTTTCATTCGGTCGAGCCAGACGCAATTGTTCAATCAAACCAGTCGATAATCCTGATCCACCATGCACCGCCAACCCTGAGGGTTTGTTCAAGACCAACACATCTTCATCTTCATACAGCAATGCATCGGATAATTTCATCTGAATGCCACGGTGTGCGATCGCTTCTTTTGTTGGAGCGAGATCAACCGGAGGAATCCGAACAATATCGCCAGCAGACACCCGCGAATCGGGCTTGCACCGACCTTTATTAATGCGTACTTCACCGGTCCGAATCATTTTATAGATGCGACCTTTAGGAAGACCTTTCAGCTGATTTGATAAAAAATTATCCAGCCGTTGACCTTCTTTTGACTCATCCACAGTCACCCATTGGACTTTCTTTTCCACTCACTTTCTCCATGATGCATTGCCGCAAGCGACATGCACTGTTATGCTCCAGACTGCTTTGGGTTGAGTCAAGACTCCCTAAGGCCGAATGAGACCTCCGGGAGTTCCGGAGATGAAATAATCCCGCCCGATCTTGGCGGGCCAGCAAAGCTGGGACAAACACATATCAATGTGTCGGCAGCAAAGCCTGCAGTAACAAAGAAATTTCGGGCTCCCGGTTTACCGGTCGAGCCCCCTACAATGTGTCTTGTCGCTCAACGGATTAATGGTTGAGCCTTGGTTAGTATAGCTAGCCCTCTGAGATCGTGGCGATCAAACCATTAAGGTTGCCACTACATGAAGCGTATATTAATTAATGCCCTGCAGGCGGAAGAAATCCGTGTTGCCATGGTCGACGGTCAAAAACTCTACGACCTCGACATCGAATCCTCTGACCGAGAACAGAAAAAAGGCAATATCTATCGTGCGAAGATTTCGCGGATCGAGCCTAGTCTTGAAGCAGCGTTTATCGACTTCGGAAGCGAACGTCACGGCTTTTTACCCCTGAAAGAAATTTCACCTGAATACTTCTACAACGCACCAGCCGAAGGCGAACGCGCGAAAATCGAGAAGGTGCTGAAAGAAGGTCAGGAACTGATCATTCAAGTCGAGAAAGAAGAGCGAGGCACCAAAGGCGCCGCTCTCACCACCTATATTTCTTTAGCTGGCCGTTATTTGGTCTTGATGCCCAATAACCCAGATGCCGGTGGAATCTCTCGCCGTATTGAAGGGGAAGATCGAGCCGAACTCCGCGATAAGCTCGCCAATCTAACGATGACTCAAGGCGCGGGCGTGATCATTCGTACCGCAGGTGTCGGTCGAACCGTCGAAGAACTCCAATGGGACCTTGATTACTTAGACACCGCTTGGCAAGCCATTCGTAAAGCAGCACTGTCTGGTGTCGCTCCATTTTTGATCTATCAAGAATCCAACGTCATTGTCCGCGCGATTCGTGACCATCTGCGTCAAGACATCGGTGAAGTCCTCGTCGACAGCGAAGAAGTGTTCGACAAAGTGAAAGATCTGATTCAGCAGGTGATGCCTTCCTTTGGCAACAAAGTGAAGCTCTACCAAGACGAAACACCGATGTTTAATCGCTTCCAAATTGAAGGCCAGATCGAATCTGCATTTCAACGGGAAGTTCGCCTCCCATCTGGCGGCGCAATTGTCATTGACCCAACCGAAGCATTGGTCTCGATCGATATCAACTCGGCTCGAGCAACCAAGGGCGGTGATATTGAAGAAACCGCCTTGCACACCAACCTTGAAGCGGCCGACGAAATTGCTCGCCAACTTAGGTTACGCGACATGGGTGGCCTTGTTGTCATCGATTTCATTGATATGTCAGCCAACAAAAACCAGAAAGCGGTTGAGAATCGGCTGAAGGATGCTCTAAAGCCAGATCGCGCCCGTGTTCAAATTGGCCGGATCTCGCGATTTGGTCTGTTGGAAATGAGTCGTCAACGATTACGACCATCGCTCGGCGAGACCAGCGGTGTGGTTTGCCCGCGTTGTCATGGCCAGGGCAGCATTCGTGATGTGCAATCACTGGCATTGCAGATTCTTCGTTTACTCGAAGATGAAGCTGTCAAAGAACGGACCGGTGAAGTCCGTGTTCAAGTCCCCGTTCCAGTTGGAACGTTCTTGCTGAATGAAAAACGTCAGCAACTTGAATCGATCCAGCGACGCCACAAGGTGCGAGTGCTGGTCATCCCGAATCCGAACATGGAAACACCAAATTACGATTTGCAACGCTTGCGTGATGACGACCCACAAGTCGCTAGCCTTGAGCTTTCAATCGACATTCAAACAGCGACACCAGATCCAGAGCCCGAACTAGTCCGTGCACGCCAAGCTGAAGTCCGTGAAAAAGCCTTAGTCACTGATATCAAGCCAAAAACACCTGCTCCAGAAAGCGCGCCTGAACCAACACCGGTCGAGGCGAAAACAGACGAGAGCATTGGTCGGAAGAAGCGCCCCGAAAGTGCACGCCGCAGACAACCAAAGCCGCAACAGAAATCACTGGTCAATCGCGTTCTCGGGTTTTTATTTGGTGAACCCGAAGCACCGGCATCATCCTCTCGTCAAGAGCCGAACAACCGTCGTCGTCCTCAGAAGAAAGAGGAAAGAAATGATCGCAAAGAACGTCCAGAGAGTGATCTAACCCAACAGCCACAAAACAACCGTGGACCGCAACAACAAGAAACAGAGCGTTCAGCTGATGGATCCCAAGGCGGCCGTCGTCGTCGTAGACGCCGTAACAAAAATCGAACCGAAACACCGGATGCGATTGAGACGACAACGCCGACAACGGTCACAACACCCGAAGTGTCCCCAGAACGTGAAGCCGAACTCAAGGCACACGAAGAAAATTTAAGCCCGCGTCCAAAGCGTGCACAGCGCAAACAGCGTGGTGAAGAGGCGATCGCAAGCCAAGAGGCCAAGCTTGAGAACCATGCAACCACCTCTGGCGAAACCACCATTGAAGACGCACCAGTGCTCAACGAAGGAATGATTGCTGATGCTGACAAACCGAAACGGGCACGTCGAGGTCGTCGTGGATCACGCAAAACCAATGAAGCAGTTGAGGCGATTGACACACCAACGCCGACTGAAGCCACACCCAACGTGACTCCGGAGCAGACCAGCGACACAACTCTAGAATCAACGCCTGAATCTGTTGTGGCTGCACCTGTTGCAGAGTCCACCAGTGAGACAGCGAGCGATGAACAACCGAAACCGGCACGTCGCGGCCGCGGTCGTCCTCGGAAAACGGACACCGCCGTTGAGGCGCCTGCCGCAGAGATCGATGTAGCCGCAGAGACAGGATCCTCAGAGACGAAAGAAGTTGCCGCCGACCCAGCGCCTGTCGACTCTGATGCACCAAAAAAACCGGCGCGTCGAGGCCGCAAACCGAAAGCGAAAGCAGAGCCTGACGCTTCGGTCAGCGAGTCAGTCTCAAAACCGGCGACTGAAGTGATCGTCGACAGCGCTCCTCAAACGCCGGTTGAAACAGATGTTGCGCCAAAAGCAGCGGCTGAACCAGAGAGCGACAAAGCAAATCCAGCACCAACCGGGACTCCTGAGCAACCCAAACGTGGTCGTGGTCGCGGACGTCGTCGCGCTCCTGAAGTCACTGAGTCCGGTCCAGACTTGTCAGTCTCTGACCTCAAGGCACAATTGATGGAAGATGTGACCGAACCTGCCAAGGCCGACTCCCCTGAACCGGAAAAGGCGAAGCGTCGCGGACGTGGACGTCCTCGTAAAGCGGTCGCGGCGGATCCAACGCAGACAGAGTCACCTCTCAATGCGACTGAGGCTGAGTAATACCGGGCCTTAGGTGAGTTGGCCGACTTCTGTCGGCTCAACCGCCAAACTCAGCCCAAAGGTGGCTTTGACCGACGACCGGATCAAGGCCACCAGCGCTCTGAGATCGTCAGCCGTCCCCGACCCATCATTGGTCAGGACCAAAGCCTGGCGTTTGTGCACCGAAAAGCCACCAATTTGATGACCTTTCAGTCCTAAATGATCAATCAGCCAGCCGGCTGCGATTTTCGTTTGCTCACCATCTGGATAGGTCGGCATCTCTGGGAATTGCGCTTTTAGGCGATCCGCCACTGCTGTCCGAACGACAGGATTTTTGAAAAATGAACCGACGTTTGGCGTCTCATCTGGATCAGGCAACTTCGCTTGCCGGATCGACATCACGGCTTTCGCGACATCCAAGGGGCTCGATGGATTCAGACCCTGACGCTCTAGCTCCTCTATAATTGCTCCATACTCCACTCGAGGTTGAGGTCGAGTGGACAGTTTAAGGGTCACCGTCAGGACCAAAAAGCGATCAGGAGATTCTTTCAAAATCGAATGTCGATAGCCAAACGCAAGCTCGGATGCGGCAAGCTCAATGACTGCCTGTTCCTCGAAGTCGTACAACTTGACCCTGAGGCAGTGGTCTTTCAGCTCAACGCCGTAAGCACCGATATTCTGTACCGGGGCGGCTCCCATCCAACCAGGAATCAACGCCAGATTTTCAAGACCAAACCAACCCTCATTGAGAGTCTGCATCACAGTGTGATGCCAGGAATGCCCGGCACCCACCTCCAGATAGACATCATCGCCTGTTTGCACGGGCTTGAAACATTGAATTTCAGGACGCAAGACGACCCCGTCAAACTCAGGCTCCAGGACAACTAAATTGCTCCCACCGCCGACAATCAAACGAGGTGTTGATGCCAAGTCTGGCATCGACACACACACATTTTCAATTGAGGACAATTTGAGGATTGAAGATGCATAAAACGGCAACTTCAGAGTTGTCAATCCAGTCAGATTAAACACCGGACTGTTCCAGCTGTTGACGCACGAGCGCCAAATCCTGCTCAGTATCGACGCCCGGAGGAATTGATTCGAAAGCCACGTCAACCTGAATCAAGCGGTCATGCTCTAATGCTCGCAGCTGCTCTAATCGTTCAAACTGCTCAAGCGGCGTCGGTCGCCAGGTCGCAAAGTCTCGAAGGAAGCCTGCACGATAGGCATAAAGGCCAATGTGTCGAAAATGTGTCCCGTACGCTTCTGTTGGGTGTCCTGGGATCCGAGCCCTTGAAAAGTATAATGCCCGACCGGATTGGCTTCTCACAACCTTGACCTGGTTTGGATCATCAATCTCTGACTCGTCCTGTATCGGCTCACAGAGGGTGGCAATCGAGGCCTCCGGATGCGTCTCAAGCATGCTCGCGACCTGATGGATCGCAGAAGCAGGCAAGAGTGGCTCATCACCTTGCACATTGACCACAATCGCATCGGCAGATAACCCAAGAAGATCAGCCACTTCGGCTAAACGATCAGTCCCCGTGGGATGGTCTGATGCAGTCATCACACATTCGCCGCCAAATCCTCGAACCACATCTGCGATTCGCTGATCGTCAGTGGCGACGAGAACTCGCTTGGCCTGTGATGAGGCGGCCCGTGCATAGACGTGCTGAATCATAGGTTGTCCGGCGATTTCAAGAAGTGGTTTACCTGGAAGACGCGTCGATCCGAAGCGAGCGGGGATCACCGCAAGAAAACTCATTAACGATCAGTCCGCTCATCGGCGGTCAAGGTTCTCGCTTCATCAGCGAGCATCACTGGGATATCATCACGAATTGGAAACGCGAGTCCATCGGCGCGACACCAGATTTCCTGAGCTTCCTCACGGATGTCGACTTCACCCTTACACAAGGGACATACCAGTAAACCCTTTAACTGAGGCGCCAAACTCATACCCTACTCCACTGTTTTAAACGATCGATTAACCACGTTTCAAATTCTGGTTGATGACTATCCAATGCAACCACCCAAAACGGCTCCTGAACCAAGTGTACCAATTTCACCGCGTCTTTCTCGGTTGTAATGATCTGTCTCCATCCTGCGACTTCGTTTTCGGTAAACGCGTGATGGTCAGGAAAGGCATTCTCTCGAATCGATAGACCCGCTTGTTCCAATCCTTCAAAGAAGCGACTCGGCGAGGCGATGCCTGCGATCGCATCAAAATCACCATGGTGAACCAACTCACTGATCGCATAATGAGAGTCCGGTTGATCAGAGCGGTACACATAAGCCATTTCAGCGACTGAACCGAACACAGGGGTTTGTGTCTCAATCCCCATTTCAATCAACATTTCCTTCGGATAGTCAGTGCCACGAACAACGATCGCATCCATTTGATCAACGACACTCAACGGCTCTCGTAACGGCCCAAACGGCATTTCAAGACCGTTACCGACACCTTGATCTTTGTTAAACACACAAACCGAAAAGTCTCGCCACAAACGGGTGTTTTGTAATCCGTCATCCGACAACACCACATCCACCTGATGATGGAAATGCAGCCGTTCGACGGCTTTAGTCCGATCTCGACACACAATCACTGGGCACCGTGTGCGCTTGTGAAGCATAAGTGGCTCATCGCCGACTGCTGTCGGGAGACAGCCTGCTGTAACTTCGATCGGGAGATTCTTGGCTTGACCACCAAACCCACGACTCACGATTCCAGGGGTAAACCCTGCTTGCTTCAGTCTCAACGCAAGACTGGCGACCAGTGGAGACTTTCCAGAGCCCCCAACCACAATATTCCCAATACAAATCACCGGGATTTGCCGGGACACTCGAGGCGCTTTGCTAATTTTTTTCCGCTTTTGGCGCATCCAGAATGCGAATAAGGGCACCAATACTCGACTCAGTGACGTCGCCGGCTTCGACCATCGTGCCGGCCATCCGTTCGCACCTTTCAAACCACCAAAGCCAAATTTCATGCACGAATTCCTTCTATTCCTGTGCAGAATATCCCCGAATTGAGTATCCTCCGCGCTACTTGAAAGCAAAAGGATCGTCTGTGTCAATTGAAGGCTGGGGTAAAGCACCACCATCCACACCACTTACACTGTGGCAATCAATGAAAGCGAATCTTGATTTGTGGCTGGTTGACCACGGTTTTCTGAGATCGCTGTATTCCAATCGTTTCTGTCTGCCGGGACCGTTGTACCGGAGCAATCAGCCGAGTGTCGCACGGATTCACCGCTACAAACGAGACCTAGGGCTGAAAACCATCATTAATCTTCGGGGCTACAATCCAACCCAAGGTCGATATCAATTGGAAGCAAAAACCTGTGAGGAAGCTGGAATCACACTGATTAATACCCGGGTGCATTCGCGGGGTCTTCCAACCGCAGATCAGATCAACCATCTGAAAACCTTAATCGATGATTTCGAAACACCTGCTCTCACACATTGTAAATCTGGAGCTGACCGTGCCGGGTTTTTTGCCGTGCTCTATTGCCACTTTCGCCTCGGCCAATCCATTGATGACGCCAAAGAGCAACTGCATTGGACGTATGGTCACTTTCGGAGCGCGAAAACAGGAATCCTCGACCATTTCTTCGAGTCTTACATTCGCTACCGCGATGCCTGGAAGAATCAACATCCAACAGCAGCCGAACCCACATTTCTAGAATGGGTGAATTCCGAATATGATCGGGACATCATGGAACGTGAATTTAAACCACGTGGTTTTGCGAATTTCTGGGTGGATTGGGTGTTAAGGCGCGAATGAAAAGCGATATGCGGACCTATGGTCGTCTGATCAGAGAGGCTCTGCCCTACTGGAAAATTGCCGCTCTTGCCATGTTATCCATGGCTGCAACTGCTGCCATGGAGCCCCTTCTGCCAGCGTTAATGGCACCGTTGATCGATGAATCTCTGATCGATAAAGATCCAAGTGCACTGATCCAGATTCCACTTCTGATCGTCGCTGTCTTCGTGTTCAAAGGCATTTCAGAATACGTCGCCTCTGTCTCGAGCCAATATGTTGCAAATCGAACAGTGGCCGATATCCGCTCAGAGGTCTTTGCGGTGCAACTGGATCTTCCGATGGTCGACCATGATGCTGAAGAAGGTGGACGGCTGTTGTCCCGTATCACCTATGACGTTGCCCAAGTCGGTGAGGCCGTCTCCACTGCATGGATGGTCATCATCAAAGACACCTTGATGATCATTGGTTTATTGGCCTTTTTGATCTATACCTCTTGGCAAATGTCACTGGCCCTTTTGATCGCAGCTCCTGTCGTTTCCTTTGTGGTGAAAAAGGCGAGCGTAAAAATGCGCCGTTCAAATCAGGATCTACAAACGTGGACTGGCCGTTTAACCGGACTCATCGAAGAATCTTTGTTGGCCGTCAAGGACATTAAGATTTTTGGCGGACACGACAATCAGCAGGCACGTTTTGAGCAGATCAACAAGCGGCTGCGTCATGAGCAAATGCGCGTGATCAAGATTCAGTCACTGAATGTTCCCTTGGTTCAGATCTTAGCTGCTATCACCATTGGCCTGGTGATTCTCATTGGTACACAGATGAGTGCTCGCGATCTTTTAAGTCCAGGTGAATTTGTCGCCTACATCACTGCCATGGGAATGATTTTTGATCCAGTCCGGAGACTCACAGGGGTCAATGCAACCATTCAGCGTGGTCTGGCAGCCGCTGAATCTATTTACCAAATTTTCGATCAAACGCTCGATAACCAGCGTGGACAGTCCAAGAACTATGAGGCACTCAAGCGTGCCTCACTCGACGTGAAGGATGTGACATTTCGCTATCCCAATGCTGAAGAATTGGCGCTCGATTCCGTCTCTTTCAAAGTTAATCCTGGTGAAAGCGTGGCGCTCGTTGGACCCTCAGGTTCAGGAAAGTCCTCCTTAATCGCGTTGATCGCTGGATTTCTAGAGCCCCAAGACGGAGACATCCGGATCAATCAAGAATCACTAAAGGATTGGCCACTGGCCAAGCGTCGTCGACAGTTGTCCCTAGTGGGTCAACAAGTGAATCTATTTGACGCTACGATCGCCGACAATATTCGGTTTGGATGGCCTGAGGCCACCGACGAAGAGGTTCAGGACGCGGCACGACAAGCGCACGCACTGGAGTTTATCGAAGCACTGCCAGAGGGTTTTGATACGCAAATTGGACCTTTCGGTAA
>JAHEDY010000032.1 GCA_024640985.1 Gammaproteobacteria bacterium | reverse complement strand
GCGCGTGAAATGCGTGAACGGCTGGAGCAGACATTAGGCCGATCATTACACACCATGTGGGTTGGTACTTTTCATGGATTAGCGCATCGATTCTTACGGGCGCACTGGCGTGACGCTGGCCTGATTGAGCAATTTCTGATTCTAGATTCCGATGATCAGCAACGAATGATGAAACGGATTATTGCCGATTTACAGTTGGATGATGCGAAGTTTAAGCCGCGTGCGGTCGCTGGGTTCATTAACAGCTGCAAAGATGAGGGACAGCGCCCGCACCATCTGCAAGCTGGCCGTGATTATTACAACGATATGTTAATTCGCTTGTATACCGAGTATGAGGCGCGGTGCAAAGCACAGAATTTGGTTGATTTTGGTGAGCTTTTGTTGAGGACGTTCGAAACACTTCAAAACAAATCAGAGCTTTTGAGCCATTATCAAAACCGTTTTAGACATTTATTGATCGACGAATTCCAAGATACAAATACCATTCAATATGCGTGGATGCGCTTATTGGCTGGGCCAAAGACGCACGTCATGGCCGTCGGCGACGACGATCAGTCGATCTATGCATGGCGTGGTGCACGCATTGAAAACATTCATCGTTATGAGACGGACTTCGCACCTGTCACGACCATCCGATTAGAGCAGAACTATCGGTCGACGGACGTGATTCTGAAAGCAGCAAACGCGGTGATTTCCAACAACACAGGTCGTCTTGGGAAAGAATTGTGGACAGAGCAAGGCGCAGGGACTCCGATCCAATTGTATGCAGCGTTCAATGAGCAAGACGAAGCTCGGTTTGTTGCGAATCGAATGAGTCAGCATGTGGATCAGGGCGGTCTGTATGGCGAACAAGCCATTTTGTATCGCTCTAATGCGCAATCTCGTGTTTTGGAAGATGCATTGTTACGCGCAGGCATTCCCTATCGCATTTATGGGGGTCAGCGATTCTATGAGCGCCTCGAGATCAAGAATGCGTTGATGTACCTTCGGCTGATTCAAAATCGGTTTGATGACACGGCATTCGAGCGAATCATTAACGTCCCACCGAGAGGCATCGGTGAGCGTACAGTCGAACAAATCCGCGGGACTGCTCGTGATGAAGGTCAGGGATTGTGGGATGCTGCGCTACGATTGACTCACGGCAACGGCTTAAGTGGTCGGGCGAAGACAGCGGTGGTTGCTTTTATTGATTTGATTAGCGAGCTGGACCGCAAAGCCACTGATCTGGAGCTGTCTGATCTTGCTCGCGATGTGATCGAAACCACGGGACTACTTGCGTATCACGGGTCGGAAAAAGGCGAGCGCGGACAGACGCGTGTCGATAACTTAAATGAATTAGTTAGCGCGTGTCGTGCGTTTGAACCGGAAGATGAAGACAGCTCAGTGTTATTGCAGTTCCTCTCGCAAGCGAGCTTGGACGCCGGTGAGACACAGGCTGATCCAGATGCGGATGCGGTGCAACTGATGACGCTGCATTCCGCCAAGGGTCTCGAATTCCCAAGAGTCTTTTTAGTTGGAGCAGAAGAAGAGTTGTTCCCGCATGTGATGAGCCTGGATTCGGCCGGTGGTCTCGAAGAGGAACGGCGCCTTGCCTATGTGGGCATCACTCGCGCGATGCAGCATTTGGTGGTGACTTACGCGGAGTCTCGTCGTCTGAATGGACGTGATCACTTTGGATTATTAAGCCGATTTATTCGGGAGATACCCCAAGAGTGCATTGAAGAGGTTCGGTTGGAAACGCAGGTGAGCCGACCCTTTGTATCATCGTCGTTCGGTGCCCGCCCGGTTGATCGACCTCATCGCCACCCAAGGTTTCATGATTATGACGATGGCTTCAGTGAAGACACAGGTCTTGGGATTGGATCGCGGGTTGATCATGGCCTGTTTGGAGAAGGAACAATCCTTTCGTTCGAGGGGTCTGGGCCACAAATGAAAGTCCAGGTGCGGTTTGATGATGGATCTAAAAAATGGCTGGTCCTTCAATATGCGAAGTTGGTGCCGCTGGGCTAGTGATGCCCAGGGACTTGACGAATACGGCCGTTGGCATCAATGGCCACGAATACGAATCGCGTTTCCGTTGATTTGTAACTTTCAGCGCCTTGCTCGGTGATCCACACTTCAATGCGGATTTGCATCGATGATCGACCAATATCCTCAAGCTCTCCGTAGAGGGAAACTTCGGATCCCACAGGGACAGGGGCGACGAAATCGACGTTGTCGAGCGAGACAGTTGCGCATCGGCCACCACTGGCTTTCATGGCAATCTGAGCGGCCGCTTGATCCATTTGGTCTAACAGCCAGCCTGCGTAGATGTCACCTAGCGCGTTTGTAAATCGCGGGTGTGCAATGACTCGGAGAATCAATTCGCCTTCTGGATTGGGATCCTGTTCATCAAGCTCCACAGCACTTCCTTACTATTAATTTGAAGTGCCTTGAGTCTACATGGTCAAGACGTTTTCAAGAAGTGGTCTAGACAAGTCACGCGATGTGTTGTTCGAGAAATGGCCTCGACAATCATTGATTCGGTCGCAAAGAGTTGTACCGATTCTTTGGCCCTTGTCAGCGCTGTATAGAGCAGCTCACGACTTGGCTTAAACCGTGATCGCGACACAGTTGGTTCCGGTAAGCAAATGAATACCGATGGGTACTCCGATCCTTGAGATCGATGGATGCTAATCGCCCATGCAGATTCAACTGCACCTAACTGATTTTTTCGAAGTGGCTGCTCGATGTTGTCGAATTGAACGCGTGGATTTGCAAAATCATATGAGTCGATGACCACGCCAACATCCCCGTTGAACACCCCAATTCCGGGTTGGTTTTCTGTCACCAATAGGCGTTCCCCAAAACCATTGAGCCCGAGACGCTGGGTTTCTGCCTGTACCAGATGATTGATCATCCGCCTACCTCCGACTCCTTCGCTGATCGCGGTCAGGCATTGGAAATCTGGAGTGGTTGGGACCCCTTTTCTTCGTAAGTCTTCAAAATACTGCAGATATCCATCAAGCAGCGCACTTTGTAATCGATCGAGGCTTTGGTTTGTTTCCCAGAATATATTCAGATCCTTAATCCCCTGAATAAAGCGCTGAGGTTCCCCAGATAAGCAGAGATCCTGTAACTCTGCTAGCGCTTTGTGACCCTCGATACGATGGCGTTGAGTGAGTTGGAAACAATGATTGGACAACGCACTTGATTCAGTAATGACTTTGAGAATACTCCCGGCCTCAACACTGGCTAATTGATTGGGATCCCCCATCAAGATGAGATGCGCGTCTTGGCTGACTGACTTTAGTAATTGATCAAACAGATCGAGCGACACCATCGATGCCTCGTCAATCAATACGATGTCAGCTGAATTCAAGTCATTAAGTTGACGATGGATGGTCGTCGCCACCACACCCTCAAGGTCAGCCGTTGGCATTTTCGATATGGCGGCCTGGAATGATTCGGTTAATCGGACAGCTGCTTTACCTGTTGGCGCAACCAATGAGACACGAGGCTTCCGTTGAAAAAGGGTTCGCTTGGCAGCGACGATGGCAGCTGCAGTCGTTGTTTTACCGGTACCCGGGCCACCTGTCACAATCGCTAAGTGCTGCCTTGCCGCACCCACAATGGCACGCTGTTGGGACGCATCGGCATGTGGCATCAGTTGTCTTGGGTCGATACTGATGGTGAGCGGGGGATGACTTGAACGGTTTTTAAGTGCGCGAGCAACCCTCAACTCTTGTGCAAAGTGCCTGCGAATTTGCAAAGCACCATGATTGATAGCGAATAGGGTTGCGATCTCTGATTCAGAAAGGGTCTTGGCCCATAAATCAGCATCTTCATTGGATAACTGTAGTGCTGTGTGTCCTTGTTGAATCGCCTCGAACAGTTGTGAAACTGAAGCTTGCAGGTTCTGTGGTAGGCCTTCTGATTCAAGTAGTTTGAAAACGTCTGCGGATGTCATTGGGTGCATAGGCAATACTCCTCGAGAGCCAGTACACCAGCTGCTTCAATCGGTCGCTTCCAAACACCACGATTGGGCGCATTGACTCCACGACAAAAGAGATAAATCACATCACCTAAATGCGTCTCTGGATCATAGTGCGGAAGACGAGCTTTCAACCATCTGTGGAGGGCGAGCGCGTAAATTGCTGCTTGAATTGGATACAACGCTTGCTCCATCGCAAGCTCGATCCGCTCATCTGTATATGCTTGATCATTCGGTCCAAGATGATTGGTTTTGTAGTCCACGATATGGAACCGACCATTTGCCTCAAATACGAGGTCAATGAATCCGATTAAATGACCGTCAATGGTTTGATCGACTGGTGGTGGTAATGGGTTCCACCACGAAAAGGCCTCACATGCCTGAAATAGTTCCTGTAATCGCAAGCCCTGTTTTAGAGGAAGTTCAAACTGCGGCTCAGGTCGTTTACTTTCTGTGCTCAACTTGCCAAGCGTCACTTGTGGAGCAAGCTCTGTTGAAAGGATCTTCCGAATCCAATCAAGCACAGTGGACTCATGACTTGAATCGAGATGGATTGGCCAATTGATCTTGATAAATTGCTCAAGCGCTTGGCTATCTCTTTGGCCATCGGCATGCCATTCGAGAATCGCATGGATAAAGTTACCAGTGTCAGTACCACCGGGAACCACATGCCATCTCTCGTTGAAGTCGGTGTCAACTGCAGCATGATCTTCATCCGCGGCTTTGGACATGATTTCATGGCTAGTATCGTGTTTGATCAATCCCGAGAAGCTTCTGAAAAACCACGATGGTAGATGTGGCCGTTTCAAACGGGAGTGTGTCGTGGTTGGCACTTTGAATGGTTGAACAACGCCATCGATCGCCGGAATCTCAATGGGTTGATGATCAGTTCCTAGGCTTTCAATATCGCGGTCGTGAAGCAGACGATGCAGTGCACTTCCAGTGTCTGGAACCCCCAAAAAGACCGCGTGTTTTGCGCGGGTGAGTGCAACATAGAGCAGCCGGTTGAGATCCTGTTCTTGATCGAGAAGCGCGGGTTCATAAGCTTCGTTTGTCAGGTCGATAATTGATCCGTTGTGATCGCAGTAATCAAGCCCCCATGCGTTTTTAGAAAGCGTCTTCCCTGTGATCTCATCAGCCAAGATGACGACACGATATTCGAGCCCTTTGGATCCATGGATGGTATTAATTGTCACAACTCCTGATGCGACAGGTGGTCTTTGGCTGGTGCGATCGTCAGCATCTTTTTTCGAGGCTGCTTGTTGAGACCACCACCTGGCAGCCTCGAGAGGTGACAAACCCTTGGCATCTTCACCAAATATTTCTAAACATTGAGTCAGCACATTCCAGTCCTCAATTCCGTTCAGAGTATGTGGAATGCGCTGAGCCGTTAGGCAGGCCTCAAATAGACGTGTGATTGCCGCAGCCGGTCCATCGGATTTCCAAAGATCCCGTGCATTGAATAGCTCGGTTTGCAGTTCAACAAATCGTGATTGCTCACTCAGTTGTCCGGGTGCTTTGAGATCAAAGCCCATGAGTGTTGTTGAAGCGGCTGATGTGACGCTCGAGAGGTCATCTGGGTTCGCAATCGCCTCAAGGAGAAGCACCATTTCTTTGGCGATGCGTCGACTGAAAATGCTCGCTTTGTTTTGATAGTGAAAGGCGAGGCCAAATCGCTCTCCAATTTGTTTGATTTTCTGAGCCGTTGTGCGGCTCTGAACTAAGATACAAATATCTTGTTCACTGATGGGTTGTGAACCGATCCTGCACGAGCCCTGTTGGCCGCTTGCAAGAAGAGATTGTGTGAGCTCGACGACTGCTTCGGGTGTTAAAGAATCGATCCATTGAAACCCTCCGGTTTCTTCTTGATTGACTGTTAACGGCGGGATTTCGTTGGGCCGCCCAGCTTTGAGTGGGTGATATTGTAATTCCCTACCCACGGGGCAATTACAGTCAAACAGCGCATTGAGTCCATCAACTACAGTCTGTGAAGAACGATAGACCGTATCGAGATACCAGAGGCTTTGATCCGGAAGGCTCTTGCGGATTTGGTGATAGAACGCAGTGTCGGCGCCACGGAATCGATAGATTGCTTGTTTAGGATCGCCGACCATGACCATCAACCGTCCTGGCTCATCCGGATACAAATGGTCAAGCATGGCCCATTGATGTCGATCGGTGTCTTGGAATTCATCGACGAGTATGAGTGTGTGTTTGGGCCTTTCATTTGCGAGTCGTGTCGCAACTTGAGCCGCATCACGAATTACCTGATCATTGTCTGTGATTCCGAGTTCATTGAGTCGGCGCCGAAATTGTTGCCGTAACTGATAAAGACAATAGGCCCGAAATTGGACTTCGATGTCAGATGGTTTAACGAGCTCGATCCATTGATCGAATACAGTGCCTTGGAACTTCTCTTCCCGGTCTAAAAAATATTTGGCACTTTTCTCAGGAATCTCCTGACGAGTCGTCGCTTTTTCGATGGCGGTACAATGTCCCTCGAGATATTTACGAGTCATCCCTTTGAGAGCGAAGAGAGAGTCGATATCTGCTAATAACGCATCTTTTCGCTCAGTGAATTCGGACGTGATTCCACTGAGGTCAGGGCAGATGGTGGTGTGTGGATTAATGATATCGATCGGTTTCCATGCAAGCTCAGCATGGCCCACGAATGCTTTCAGTCCACCCGTGAGGGACCGAATAATCTCCACTCCCTGCTCTTTGAGGAGTTGTCGGTAACAATCAATAGCCACTTCTTGACGCAAACTCTCGATGTCAGTCTCCACAGGAAAACTTGTGATGCCGATGCTTGGTCCAAAGTCATTGATCAAACGGATCGCAAAGCCGTGAATGGTTTGTATGTTGATCGCATCAATCTGGCGAAGTGCGTGGTTGAGTCGCTCGATTCCGATGGCTTCTGACAATTCAGGATAGGTCGCGGTGAGTTCTGATTGGCCGCGAGAGAGTTGATCAATTTCGTCAATCAACCGTTCCCGAACACGTGCCCTGAGTTCTCGAGTCGATGCTCGAGTGAATGTCATCAGTAGACAGTTATCAGGCTGGTGACCATCGACTGCCAGAGCGCGCATCATGAGTGACATGAGTGCGTAAGTCTTACCCGTTCCCGCGCTCGCTTCGATCAGATGTCGTCCAGAGCCTGGAAGTAATTCTGGCTTAAAGCGTTCCACGCGATTTTCCTAGATAGTTGAGCAGCGGTTTGATTAGACGTCTCACGAGATCCACGTGCTTTTCTGAAACGCGTGGATCATTTTGAAATACCCGCTGGTATTCGGGATGATGCGCGAGCGTCTCGTCGCTCCAGTGAATCCAAGTGTTTGCTTCTTCCTCTTTAGCAAGTGCTCGAGCTGTCTTCAACGCAAGTGGCGCAACTAACGGACAAGGGGTTCCTCTATCGGCGATGGCCGCGAGCCACTGTGTCAGAAGCTCTCGAGCTTCCTCGACCGGAATTGGACCGAATGGTGTCACGCGATTATTAAATGTCACAAGGCGAAGACTCTCTTCTGTTGACTCAATTGCGAACAGCACGAGTCCTTCGAGAAGTGCGCGGAGGCCTCGCACGCCATCAATCGACGATTTGATAATAATTCGAGGCGCTTCGATCGACGCGATCCCATCGATGTGTACCGTGAATTCACCAAGCGTTAACTCCGATGTCTCGACAGGTTCTTCTTTTATCGCAAAGGCTTCAGCAACGAGAGAAGGGGCATAGTCCCCGAGTGCACCGTTCAAATCGATCTCATCAGGGAGTTCGGGATACTGCGTCAAGAATTCGATGAGTGTGTCTAGCGTAAGAGCCTGCTCTACGAAACCTTGCTTCATTTTGAAGGCATTTAATGGATCGATACTCAATGGTTCGATATCTAATTCTGGAAATTCGGATGCACGTATGCGAGCACCCTTCTCTTTCAGAAATGCGATCGCTGGTTCGGCTGCAACCGAGAGAAACTCATGGATTGTCCATGAGTGCTGAATCACTTGCCCAGCAGTATCAATAGTAGAGTCAGCAATCTGATGGCTATCGAGACTGATACCCGACGGTAATTCCATCATTGGAGAAGTATTGTTTGAGCCCCTGAAACAATCAATCAGCGAGACGATCCCTGGGCCTGGAAGCTCTTCAGTTTGGTGGATGGGGTGCTTACCAATCCAACTGATCCATAATCGATCCTCGGTATTGAGCACAATGTCGGCAAGCACTTGGCGTTCTTTTTCAGACTCTATTAAATCGCCAGGACGAGGGATTTTTGCCACTAAATCCCACGGGTGTTCATTCGAATCTTGGGGAAACGTATCGTGATTTGCTCCAAGTATCGCCACCACTTGATTTGGGATACTGCGGATCGTTTGCGGTGCTGTCACTGAGAGTTGATCATTTAAAGCAAGCGGCCGAGACAGTCCGGTTTTTTGGCTCAGTTCCATCCATTGAAAAACGGATTTTTTACTGACTTCGGCGTCTGTAAATTGGGTGATGAATGGTGCGAGATTGAGGGTCTGAACCTTGCCTAGAGTGAGCCGATTGACCGCGCGATCAATGAGTTGAATCACTTCCTGAAGCGGCATGACATCTGGAGCACACAGAATCTGTTCGATGGCAGATAAGACGCCTATCAGCCGATCGAGACCGTCGGTTTGTTCGATAGATTCTGTCGGGGTGCTATCGCTAAGAAACGCAGCATCAGGATCTGCCATCAGCCCTTTTAATAACCGTTGTTTGGCAGCCTGCAAGGTATGTCGATACCCTGTCAGGCCCCGTCGTGCTCCTGACTGGATCAGCCAACTTCGAATCTGTCTCAACTGTTGGTCACTGAGTTTGAGTGTTTCGCGCACCGTGATGTCTGACAAAAATGTATAGACAGAACCGGCTCTAAAGCCTGTGCGCTCCATCTCAGCTAAGAGTTTGATTGCTGCGACTTCAATGGGTTGCACAATCAAGGGGTCTGGTGAGGTTGGGAGTCGATGCAACAGATCCGATCCATGGAAAATGCGTTGTACGATCGGTCCGTACAGTGCCGGATTTGGGGTCACGATATGCACATGGTTCAGGGTTCGAGTTGGATCGGCATTCAACCAATCGATGAGCCACTGTTTCAACTCGACGACCTCTTGTGTTGGACTTGTCGCACTCACTAAAGACATCGATTGATCAATCGTGATGGGTGCCTTTTTATTTTGAAACAGGTGGGTTTTTAGTTCGGAAAGCGCGCTTTTTGCGGCGTTCTGGTTATAGCCTTCAATCGTCTCATCGTCGCCAAGCATCGAAAAAATCTTGGCTTTTTCCCTGCACAGATCTGCAAGTACAGGGTGTGTCTCGGGGAGCTCAAGCGCCCCTTGTGTAAACCATAGCTCTGGCGATGGAGACTGAATGCACAAAAAGCATGGCGTGTTGTGAGTCCATGATCTTAGGGCGTTCAGTGCGAGAGCTGATAGGCGGTCTGGATTAAAAATGATGATACGCGCGATTACATCGAGGCGTTCTGAATTTGGTTCTTTGATTGAATCAATAAGTTTCCGATGGGGCGCTGTTGGAAGTTGAGGTTCGATTTCTCGCCAGAGATCGATTTGCCACGCATCAGACTGTTGTATTGGCAGACCGGTTTTCTCGGGATTGACTAACCAATCAGGCCGCTCAGTGACATACAGTTGGAACAACTCGAATACATCACACACTTGCTGTAAGTACTCAGGCTCTGCGAGTTCGGGATGTTGTCGTCGCCAAACTGTTGCGATGGCCCAATACAAATCAGATTCAAACTGTTTGTCGGGTTGCGTGTCAGACATCGTCCACAGGAACTCAGATAATGTGGTGACCTTGGTATTGGCCAGGCTTCCTAAACGATTTGTCAGCTCAATTTGCAACCAGCGCCCCGTATCTTGGTTAGGAACGATTAACCAATCGGGCGATAGCGGCGATCTAAAGCTCTCGGCCGAGAGAACACCTGCCACGGTTTCGACAAGCGTATTGAGATCGTTGGAAAAGACACATTGCATGGTTTGATTTCCGCACGACCTCGGCGTTTATGCAACCGTCAAGAGGATAACTATTGGTACTGAGTTACCGCTGATGAGAAACTTGATCTCCGGAGGCGGGAGCATCATGGCCACGTCTGTGTGGCCGGATACCCCCGCAATATTGCCGGTGTCGACTAGAGGCCCGAGGCCAACCAGTACAACCCAGCCGCGAGACCGGCCGAGGCCGGTACTGTGATTACCCAGGCGCCCGCGATTGAGACTACGAACTGACGCCTGACGAGGCGCCGCTTCGATCTACCCTCTGGGTTTGCTTGCTTGGCCTGGACCGACTCGCTCGGTGCACGTTCCACGAACCGCCCGGCGCGTTTGGGGTGCTCCAGAAACTCCCTCAGGAACCCGACACCAAAGATCGCACCGATGGCGATGTGTGTTGAGCTCACGGGGAGCCCCAGCGTGGTTGCTATCAAGACTGTCACCGCGGACGAGAGTGCGACACAGTAGGCCCGTGCGGCGTTTAGTTTCGTGATCTTCTCGCCGACCGTCTTGATCAGCTTGGGACCGAAAAGGGCTAGGCCGAGCGCGATGCCTATGGCGCCTATCACCATCACCCATAACGGTATCCCCACCTTGGCCTGCAATGTGTTAGTTTCGTTGAGGGTCGAGACGATGGCAGCAAGCGGCCCTACCGCATTCGCGACGTCGTTGGCCCCGTGGGCAAAGCATAGGAGCGCGACCCCAATAATCAATGGCAGATGGAACAGCTTATAGATGTCTTTCTTGCGGTTACCGAGAGAGGCAGCTTTGTTTGCGATGTAGGGTTTCGATAAAGCCCAGGCGACAACCATCGACAAGACAGCGGTCAATATGATCGTCTCGCCGGAGGGCTTCCATATCTTCTTCAGACCCTTCATCGCCATGTAGGCCGCGAGCGCACCACCCATGATACCGATCAGGATGGGTACCCAGGTTTTTGCGCTCTGGAGACGGTCGTGTCGATACAGGATCCGGTTTTTAATTATGAACAGCATCAGCGCGGCGATAAGCCCACCGATCACGGGTGAGATCACCCAGCTCGCCGCAATTTTTGCCATAGTTGGCCAGTTGATAACAGCAAGACCAGCCGCCGCCGCGCCACCGCCCATGACGCCCCCGACGATGGAGTGGGTCGTTGAGACGGGCGCGTTTAGCGCCGTGGCCAGGTTAATCCACAGAGCTGCGGCTAGGAGGGCGCACACCATCAGGAGCCG
>JAHEDY010000029.1 GCA_024640985.1 Gammaproteobacteria bacterium | reverse complement strand
CGAAAACGACTTAGCCGATCCATGAATAGATTCTCGATAGCGACATAAGCGATCGACAACGCAATCAAAGGTTCAATCACCTGTGGTGGCAAGGAGACCAGCCCAAAAACTCCCAGCGATAATGTGATTGAGTGGGCCACTGTAAACATCGTGGCTTGTAAAATTAGAGGTCGCAAACGCATAGACATCAAAAAGATGCCCAAGATAAATAAAATATGATCGAGCCCCTTGGGAACAATATGAAGAAAACCTGTCTCGATATACATGGTCGCCACTGACCAAAATGTGGGCTTGGTAAACACGTCCCTCAGCGAAAACGGATCAGAAATCTGATCGTTCTTGATCCATTGATGTCCGGACCAATGATATTCTCCGGCTGCGCGGTTGACCTGCCGCACCCGGACGGCTTGATCACCGAACTTCAGGGGGTAGTACCATTGTAGTGACTGAGAGCCTTCTGGCACACGTCCGAGTAGGCGGATCACGCTAGCGCGGGGCACCTTGGTATAGCCCGGCGGCGGAATATCGATCTGACCCATGGATAAAGGAAGCTCATTGCCATCGACGACCAGCGATACTCCATCCAAAAACGTTGAGGTAAATCCCTCAAACTTGACTCGTAACGCTTCGGCTTCAAGCTCTCGGAGAGCGTCATATTGCTCAGCATTCGGCGCCTCCTGCGTATTTCGGTATCGACCGTTGATGCCAGTCAGTAGCGCTTCAATACTGGTGCGAATCTCGACAATCGCCTGCCCATCAGCGAACACGCTGATTTCAACTAAGGCAGGCTTCACAACGTCTGCAGAAACTGGTAAATATATGCTTATAACTGTAAAGAATAACGAAAGTTTTTGAAGGATCTTTGGCAATCGACTTAAACTCGAACGTAGAAAAACGGAGAAACTGATGCTAGCACAGCATCTCCGCCCTTCAAGGAATTCATTAAAATGACCGCAAGGATAAGCATGAATACACTCAATCGTCGTCAATTTATGAAACTGATGGCGGCCGCAGCAGCAGCCGGCTCAATTCCAGCTATCTATAGTTCCCGAGCGCTCGCCAGCAAGGCAGCGCCTGATGGATTTTATGACAAACCGATGGAAGGCGACGCGCGACTTCTGCACGTAACCGATGTTCATGGCCAACTCCTTCCCGTCTATTTCCGCGAACCCAATGTCAATTTGGGGGTTGGCGATGCCTATGGTCGCTTCCCGCATATCGTCGGACAACAGTTCCTTGATGCGAATGGGTTCAAACCTGGCTCTCCCGAAGAATACGCGTTCACTTATTTGAATTTCGCCAAGCACGCAGAACAGCTCGGTAGAACCGGTGGATTCGCCCATGTGAAAACTTTGCTGGATCGCCTGCGCGATCAAGCCGGTGGCCAAGACAAGACCTTGACCGTAGACGGTGGTGACTTGTGGCAAGGATCGGCAACCTCACTGTGGACGCGCGGGGTAGACATGGTCGAGGCATCGAATATCTTGGGTATTGATGTCATGGTCGGCCACTGGGAATTCACCTATCGTGAAGACGAAGTCCTCTCAAACGTCGCACTCTTTAAAGGTGATTTTATCGGCCAGAACGTTCGTGTACTCGAAGATTCACTGTTCGGCGATGACTATCCAGCTCTCGTCGAGCGCTTTGATGGACGGGGACTGTACGACGAAGACACTGGACACGCGTTCCAACCCTATGTCATCAAAGAAATTAATGGTGCACGGATCGCGGTCGTTGGCCAGGCATTCCCTCGGACCGCAAACGCAAACCCGAAAGAATTCTTCCCTGATTGGTCATTTGGTCTCCGTGAAGATGACATGGCCGAGCTTGTTGAGCAGATTCGCGGTGACGAGTCGCCTGACGCAGTGGTTTTGGTGTCACATAACGGAATGGATGTCGATATCAAAATGGCTGAACGGGTTCCTGGACTCAACGCGGTTTTTGGAGGTCACACCCACGATGGTTGTCCATTGCCAGTCAAAGTCAAAAACCCAGCTGGCCATGATTGCTGGGTCACTAACGCCGGTTCAAACGGCAAGTTCGTTGGCTGCATGGACTTCAAATTTGGCGATGGTCAACTGGAAGATTTGTCCTACCAGATGTTCCCGGTCATCACTAACTGGCTAGCGGCTGATCCAGAGATGGAGTCGTTCATCTCCCAGATGCGCCAAACTAAGTACTCAGACAAAATTATTCAGAGCCGCCGCAAAGACGCCTTTTACACCCCAGCATGGGTCGGAAAAACCTATGATGAGATTTTGACCGAGAAACTCGCGAAAGCAGACCGACTCCTCTACCGTCGCGGCAACTTCATGGGTACTTGGGATCAAGTGATCTGTAATGCACTCCGCTGGGAATATGATGCAGACGTGGCAATGTCTGCAGGTGTTCGCTGGGGTACCACGACGCTCGAAGGCGATTGGATCACCATGGATGATGTGATGAGCCAAGTCGCAACGACCTATTCTGAGACCTACGTCTCTGAAATGACTGGCGAGCAGTTGATGAACACCCTTGAAGCTGTAGCCGACAACCTCTTTGATCCAGACCCCTATCTACAATCAGGTGGAGACATGGTCCGTATCGGTGGGATGGATTACACCATTGCTCCACTCAAGGGTCTCGGCGAACGAATTACAGAGCCTCGTCTGGATAATGGCGAACCCATTGAGCCGACCAAAACTTACAAAGTCACAGGCTGGGCGACTGTGAACAGCACCCCTGATGGTCGTTTGATTTGGGACATTATTCGTGACTACATCCTTGCGAACAGAGACTCAGATGATGTTCTTCGCTTGGCAAAGATTAACCATCCAAAAGTCGTTGGCATGATTGATAATCCGGGGATGGCAGATTATCCGGGCCAAACCGCCTAATTAATGAGCCTTGTCCTCCGAAACCGCAATGGCCGCAAGGTCTTGCGGTTTTTTTACATTTAAATTTCAACCATCAACTTGTCGTTTCGTGTAATGAGTAGCTCCTCGTATCGAATTGGTGATTCGAGCTTCGAGTATCGTCCAACTCTCTGTGTTCGCTCTATTCGGCAGATCTTTTTAAGCTGCACCAAGGCAAGTCAGCTTTTTCTAAATCGAAGCAGGCCCACTTCTTAGAAACCATCAAACATAACGAGTAAGCGAGGTTTACGGCATAAATTCGGAAAAAAAACGCGATCCTAAGATCGCGTTCTTCGTAGCAAACCTCGCGGTTTACTTAGGTACTCGCATCTTCCAGTTTTCAGACTCAAGCTTCGCTTGAGTCCGTGTCGCCTCAACCAAGGCCATCGCGTGATGTGCTAGCTCACGGGCACCTTTGTCGTCACCGGCGTCCAAAGCTTTTTGGGCTGCTTTGATCGCCTGCACGGTCACCGTCCACTGATAGCTGGTCTCTTTAGCGACTTTCTTATATGCGGCCGTTGCCGCTTCGATATGCTCGGCAGTAGTACCACTACCCGCAAACGCGGAGGATACTGATAGAGCCAAACCAACTGCCAATGCCTTCAATCCATGATTCATATCAACTTCCTATTTCCGAGCCGCTGGACCGTTAAATTCCAGATCGTTTGACATATAGGTCACGAAGTACTCGAGATTCCGGTACTCTTCCCCTTGTGCTTTATATGGATTCGCACGAATGTTGTTATGGCATCCAGCGAAGCGACGGTGCAACGTACCCATTGCCTGCCACTTTGACCTGAACACCGGCCAACTCGTCGCGTGACCAAACGCTGGAGATGTAGTATCGGCTCTGTACAGGTTGCCGGCGGTGTACATATGGCAGTCCGCACACGCAAAATTCAGCTGGCCGCGCTTCGTATAAAAATGCTCTTTCCCGTTCTCATAAGCTGCCAGCGCTCTCGGATCATCTGATGGAATTTCAACGTTAACCATCTGACCCCGTGAGTTGTACGACATAAACGCGCTCACGTCTGCCATGGCGCCTTTCTTATACTTCAATGGCTTCTCGCCATTGGCTTCGAGACACTCGTTGATCGCAAGCTCCATCGTCACGACCATGCCACGCTCTTTATCCCAATTCGGATACTGGCTGCGCACCGCACCGTCATCTCCGAAACAGCTGGCCAACGACTTACCGTTAGCGAAGGTCTTGTTATAGATCTCTTCACCACGTTCGATCGCAAGCTCATAGGGAGGGAACTCCTCGATCTCTTCCCACTGCGCACGAGCCGAAGGTAAGATTGAATACACGCCGTTCTGGAAGTCAGATACCGGAGTATCCGGGAAACGGTTCTCATAAAACTTCTGGAAAGCTGCACGATCCTCGGCAGGACCAGCGACTGCTGCCGCTGATACTGAAAGACCCAGCAAACCAAAAGCAACGTGACTAATTATTTTTTTCATTGCCCTGTCTCCAAACAGTTACTTGATTACGGTCTCGGCGGAATCCGTTACGCCGGTATTGTCTTTCCATGAAATCTTCAAACTATCGCCCTTCTTGCCAGAAAACGCGAACGAGAGATAGGGGTCTTTCGAAATGGACGTATTAAACGCGGCGCTAAATACGACCTTTCCATTAGATTCGGCAGATACGTCCTGAATCCAATGTTCAGGGATCTTCTTGCCGCTTTTGTCTTTCCGCAGACCTGTCTCCATGTTGTGCTTCATCAAGCACTTCACGTCAACCAGCCCCTTACGGTCTTTAGCTTTGATACGAATTGATGACATGTTGACCTCCTATTAACCGCCGCAGCCGCCGATTGTGACTTTAACTTCCTTAGAAGCGGTATACAGCTTCCCTCCAGACTTGACGACCGCAGTCACCTGGGTTGTTTTACCCATCCTGCACCGTGTCTTAACCATCGCTTTTGTTCCCGCAGGAATGTCGGCAGTAATCGCCAACGGCGATGGGTTTTCAGTGATCAGGATAGCAATAGACTCCGCATCCATATCTGTCTCGACAGAGACAGGGACTACAGCGCCATTTTCCGCGATATCAGGAGCCTTCAGTTTGACCTGATCACTCGGCGTGGTGGCATTGGCACCAAAGGCGTTCTGCAAAGCGTCAGCGCCTGCCTTCTGCTTAAAAATCGCATCTGAATAAGCCGCAAGCGCCATACGTGGCACCGCGAACATCGCACCTGTCGCAGCCGATACTGCTCCAGCAATTTTCAATACGCTACGACGATCCATCGCAACTCTCCTCTGTTTTGATTAATTTAGTGTGTACAGATAATCAACGACTTTATTGATCTCTGCTTCGGTGAGAATCAGGTTCCTACCAAATGGCGGCATCGCCGTCATCGGGTTACGCTTGGTTGGGTCTTTGATATATTCGACCAACGCTTCACGCTCTGGGAATCGTGCTTTCATGGCGACCATTGGTGGACCGACGTTTCCGGTCTGCTGACCACCCTCAAACATGTGGCAGGTCAAACAGTTACCTTTCTTACGATCCCAAGCGATCGACTTACCTTCAGCGACCGAATCGGCAGATGCCAAAGGGGCGATCAAAGCTGAGGCCAAGATTGCCGTTAGGAGTTGCCCTTTCATTATAATTTCCTCTCCTTTTGAAAAATAAATCGAACCATACCTATCGACTCGATTCAACCATATACGCGACTGCGTTCTTTACTTCGTCATCCGACAACGACATATTGCCACCTTTGGCAGGCATAACGCCATTAGGACCTTGGTAGCCATTGATTGCATTGCTATGCAATGACTCCATCCCAGTCGCGATCCGATCAACCCAGGCTCCCGCATCACCCACCTTGGGTGCGCCGGCAATCCCCATGTTATGGCAAGCCTGACAGGCTTTATCATAGACCGCTTGACCAGCTGTAGCCGCGTCAGATAACGCAACCTCAACAGCGGCCGCTTTCGGTTCATCGCCGCCATAATGATTCGCTGCAACTCCCGAATCTTCTTTGAAGTGACCCGTCGGCGTCACCCCGTTGACAGTTGCAACAATCGTGAATTCACTAGGATCCGCGCAGTCTTCCATGCACCGCGTATTTTGGACATCTGGACGGTTGTCGATATAAAAGTTTGGCTCATTCGGCATCTTAACCTGAGCAAACGATTCTTTCGTAGCAACAAAGTCTTCGTCCACGATGTCGTTCAAATACAGAACGTACGCAGAAATTGCATAGACCTCGTCATCTGTCAGTGATTGCGGCGCAGGATAAGGCATCGCCCGATGAATGTAGTCCCAAAGCGTTGACGCGTAGGGCCAGTAGGACCCAACAGTCTTCTCAGGATGTAGTGTATCGAGCGTTCCTTCACCACCTGCCAACACCGGCCAACGACCAGCGCCTTCACCAAACAGCCCATGACAACTCGCGCATTTTGCTTCGTAGAGCCCTTCACCGTCAGCCACCGAGCCCTGACCCTCTGGCAAACCAGTTCCGTCCGGCCGAATATCGATATCCCAGCCGGCGATCATTTCTGCAGTTGCGGTCGAGCCGATGCCAAGAGGTCCAGCTGACACTGCGCCTGACATCGCCAACGCAATGGCAGCGACACCCAAATTAAGAGATTTGAACATTGAAGACATCTCCGCTTTCCGTAACGTTCCATGTATGGATTGAGTTTTTGTGATAGATCGACCATCCGCCACGCTCATCACGCAACTGCTTTAATGTTGGCTGAACATACCCTGTCTCATCGATTGCACGCGACTGCAGCAACCAAGGCTCACCGTTCCATTGTGTCTTGAATCTGAATTGCGTCAAAGCCTTCGACAAAACAAGGTCATCAAGTTCTGCACGTTGCCAGTTCACACCGCCGTCAAACGATAAGTCGACCGCCTTGATCTTACCTCGACCAGACCACGCATACCCACGAATCTCAACGAAGCCGCGCTTCTGCAATGGATTTTCTGGGCATGGCGATGTGACGACCGAATTACACTCTTGCTCGTAGGTGAAACGACGTGCACGACCGTCTGGCATCAAATCTGTGTACTTAGAGGTCTCTTCACGGTGATGCCAAGGCTGATCCCCAATTTCGAGACGACGTAGCCATTTCACGGAGGTATTCCCTTCCCAACCTGGGTTCAGCATCCGCAGTGGGTATCCTTGTTCTGGACGCAAGGCCTCACCGTTCTGACCCCAAGCAATAATGGTGTCATCAAGCGCTTTCTCTAACGGAATCGAACGTGACATACCAGCAGCGTCCGCACCCTCGGCCAAGATCCACTTGCCTTCAGGCTTAACACCCACTTCTTCCAGCAACGTCGACAGACGGACACCGGTCCACTCGCAGCATGACAACATTCCGTGCGTAAACTGCAACGCCTCCATTTGCGCACCACGCCATTCCATACCGCCGTTCGCAGGACATTCGATGAACCGAATTTCTGACACAGTCGGGAATCGCTTCAGGTCTTCCATGGTGAGAACCAGAGGGCGCTCAACCAGGCCGTGGATGATCAATCGATGTTGATCCGGATTCACATTTGGAATCCCGCCATGGTAGCGCTCAAACACCACACCACTCGGCGTGATGATGCCTTCCAAATCCTGTAAGGGCGTCATCGAAATCGACGATGCTGCATCAGCTGTCAACCAGGGAACGGTCCGACGCTGAAGATCTTCGAACTCAGAAGGATCGCCATACGGCTTAGCCACAACACCCCGTCCAAGATAGCTTTGCCACTCAGGGAGGTTCGGCGGAAGATTTGCAGATGCGTTGGCTTTCGGAATCATTTGCACGCTCGAAAGTCCAGCTACTGCCGCGATGCCGCCTTTAAGAAAATTACGGCGGTCCATGCCTCTCATGCCGCTCGCTTCGGTCGCAATTGCTTCCATCAGCTTCGGTAGAGACGGTTCGTATAGCTTCGTCATATTACCCTTCCAAAGAGTTCTATCGTTATTACTAAAACGAATATTAAAACGAAAAGTGCACCCAGTGCAAAACGAACTAACCGAAAGTCTGAGAGGTTTGATGCGTTGCGCAATGAGTCACCATCCAATAATTTGTCGAAAACCGTACCAGATCACACTGGTTTATTTCAGTATCCGTTTGACTTATCGAATTGATGCGGCGCAGTCGTTTAATTCAAGGACACACGCGGAATGATTTCTCCAGAGTCCTGTGGGACACACTGAAGGCTATAGTTCATCTCAAACGAATCCGCCATCTCAAATGCAGCTGCATTGCATTCATCCAAGGTATCAAACTGCATACCGGTTTCGACCGGATCAAATGTGCCGGGAAGAAAATAGACCAGTACATAAATTAATTTCATACAACACCTCCTTAAATCTTAACCGTCGCTGATCGGTTCAACCATAACGATGCCGGCTTAGGATTAAAAGAGACTCCAAAACCTCAACTACCAACTGGAGGCGAATTGAGTTGGAAAATCTGATTCACCTGTCGACATCAGAGTGTCGACGATGACGAAAAATGACGCGAGCGTTAACTCCTAAGACGGTATCCTGTCGAGAAAATCCACCAGATGATCCCTAAAAACGTAGCGATAAAAAAACCGATAAAAACGACTGATAACTGGATGGATACATCCGAATTACCAAAGAATGCCCAACGAAATCCAGATATCAAATACATGGCCGGGTTAAGCATGCTCACGTCTCGCCAAATTGATGGCAACATGTCGATGGAATAAAAACTTCCACCTAAAAATACCAATGGGGTAATGATCAGTGTCGGCACGAAACTCAATTGCTCGAAATTCCTCGCCCAGAGCCCAAGAATAAATCCGAGCAAAGAAAAGCAGAAGGCAGTCGAGCATAATAGACCCATCATAAGAACGGGGTGCGCTATCTCAAGGGGCACGAACAAAAATGACACCCCCAAAATAATCAAGCCGACAACAGCTGATTTGGTCGCCGCCGCACCGACGTAACCGGTCACTATTTCAAACGGTGAAATTGGAGCAGACAAATGCTCATAAATCGTTCCCAAAAATTTGGGGAAATAGATACCGAAAGAGGCGTTCGCGACGGACTGCGTCATCACAGTCAACATAATGAGTCCTGGAACGATAAATACCCCATATGACACACCATCGATTGGAATCATGCGATGACCAATCGCTGACCCGAATACAATAAAATACAGAATCGTCGAGATCACCGGAGACGCAAATGACTGTAAAGGGGTTCTCAAGGTCCTTGCCATCTCAAAGGTGTAAATGGCTCTGATCGCGTAGTAATTCATACTGATCGATCCTTGATTAGTTCGATAAAAATATCTTCTAATGAGCTCTGCTCTGTACGCACGTCGTTAAACCGAATACCTTCCGATTTGAGAGCACCAAGGATCTCTGGTATCCCGGTTTGCTCAACTTCCATGTCATAGGTATATGTCAATCCGCGTCCCTCGTTGTGCAATTTGATTCCGAGGTCTTCTAGTAACTTCGGCAACCTTTCAATTGGGTCAGCCAATTCGACCAACAACTGCTTTTTGCCAAGCCGCTTCATCAGTAAGTTCTTGTCCTCAATTAAGAGGATCTGTCCATCATGAATCACGGCAATTCTGTCCGCGATTTCTTCCGCCTCCTCAATGTAGTGGGTTGTAAGAACAATCGTGACACCATCGCGCTGGAGATCTTTGACGAGTCGCCACATATCGCGGCGCAAATCGACATCCACCCCAGCAGTTGGCTCATCGAGGAATAGAATCTTGGGCTCGTGGCTGAGTGCTTTTGCGATCAGAACGCGGCGCTTCATTCCTCCCGACAGCTCTCTGATCGGCGAATCCCGTTTATCCCAGAGAGATAAACGCTCCAATATCCCTCGGATATAAGACGGATTAGGCGCTTTTCCAAAAAGGCCTCGTGACAGCGAGACTGTACCCATGACTGTCTCAAAAGGCTCAAGCATCAGCTCCTGAGGCACTAATCCGATTAATGATCTTGCGTTCCGATAGTCTGATTGGACATCAAACCCACTCACAAACACTTTTCCCTGACTCATCGTCGTCAGCCCACAGATCGTCGATATCAAAGACGTCTTGCCGGCGCCGTTGGGGCCAAGTAACGCGATGATTTCTCCCGCCGCAATCTTGAATGACAGATTCTTGAGCGCGAGCTTCTCGCCATCATATCGTTTAGTGAGATCTCGAACTTCAACGATCGCAGTCACTCAAGTTTCCCTAAATCAATTCAAAACAAAATCCGGACTGCCGATCTGGGATCAGTGCTATTGAGTCCAAAACGTCTCAAGATTCAGGCAGCCGAACTCCAAACCCACCAGCATTTCTGAATGAACAACGCCTTACTGATGGTCCGTGTCATCGTTATCCCAAATCAGGAGCCTTTCGCGCAGAACCCAATAAGTAACCAAGGGCACAAATAGCGCGAACATCGTGACGCTCGTGTAATGCTCGGAGACAAGAGGGCTTATGATCACAAATATAAATGTCGTCCAGACACCAATCACTAAGGCGTACTCAAGCGACTTACTGACGTTCATAGATACTCCTACCCCAAAATTGTTGTCCGCAAATCCCATAGAACTCGTGATGGGTTAGCGACTCCATCATTATTGGTGGATTGGGTCGATGAGCATCTGATGCAATGATTCGCCTTAAATAGCGTGCTGATCGCTATCGGACAACAGCTTTACGATAGTGATTTCTAGCAATCAACTAATCTGCCCAAGCGGAAAACCGATCATCGCCTAGGAAAGACGTTCGTACAGAACACGGAATTTGAAATGGTGGAGCTAGGCGGGATCGAACCGCCGACCTCTACAATGCCATTGTAGCGCTCTCCCAGCTGAGCTATAGCCCCATTTCAAGAGGACGCGAAGGTTAGTTTGCATCCAATTCCGTGTCAATGGATCTCAGTGCTTCTTGATAGCTTTTTTCAAGACGCTTCGCCCCCTTCTTGGAGACTCCACCAATAAAATCTAGCCCGGCACGGACCCGAGCACGCGTGCGATCAGGACCCAATAGTACAGCTAGATCAAATGCACTGATGGCTTGGCGCGTTCCGCTGAGCACCACAAACACCAGAGGCATTACGTCTTTTAATTGCAGCCCCACTGCCTTGGCTACCCATCGGATTTCCTGCTCAACCACCTGACGATTCCAGGGACTACAGGATTCAAACCGCCACACCAAGAATTGCAACACGTTTGCGAGAACATCCTGCTCGAGACCTAAAGCACCCAAGGCTTCCTCCGAAAGAGGCACATCTTTTACCCAAAGTGGATGCAGCCATTGGCCTGCCTCCGAAAATACATCAATACGGGATTTCAAATGCGGCAGAATCGACGCAAAGAATGACTCCGGACACATCCATTCAGTCAAACGCTTTCGGTATTGCTCATCGGTGAGTGAGTGTTTCAGCCACTGACCATTCAGCCAAGTCAGCTTATCAACATCAAAAATTGGTCCACCAAGGGACACACGATCGATGTCAAACGCACTCACCATGTCAGC
>JAHEDY010000013.1 GCA_024640985.1 Gammaproteobacteria bacterium | reverse complement strand
GATCGTTGGTGGTTGTTGTGAAATCACGCCATCGCATATCCGGCATTTGCATGACATACTCGTTGATCAAAATATCCCAATCGCATCCTTCTAAACATTGAGGATTGCTGAGTCGAGAGATTCAAATACGCGACCAACTGATTCAAAACGACCAGCTATGCTGCTCAGATAGCATACCAGACTTGGCATAAAGCGACCGCCCACGTTTTACAGCAACTATTTTTCCACGTTTTGTGCGGCAGTTTCTCTGAACTGTAACTCGACCATCTTTGCATAGAGCGCATTGCGGGTCACAAGCTCACTGTGTCTCCCAACATCAAGAATTCTACCAGCATTCAAAACCACGATCTTATCGGCCTGGAGTATCGTTGCAAGTCGGTGCGCAATGACCAAGGTGGTTCTATTTTTCTGCAATGTCTCCAGAGCGGATTGGACTAAGCGCTCACTTTCCGCATCCAGAGCGCTAGTAGCCTCATCGAGGAGCAAAATAGCCGGATCCGCAAGAATTGCACGAGCAATTGCTATTCGCTGTTTCTGGCCGCCGGATAATCTCACCCCCCTCTCTCCCAGATAGGTCTCATATCCATCGGGAAGCTGACTTATAAACGTATGAGCCGACGCGGCCATAGCTGCTTCAACGACCTGCGCGTCGGTCACGTTTGGACGACCAAAACGAATATTCTCCACCACGCTATCACCAAAGATTACACAATCTTGAGGAACCATCGCCAAGGAGGATCTGAAGTCCTTGGGGTCGGCACGGTTGATGTTGATCCCATCAATACAAATTCGACCCGACTGAGGATCATAAAACCTCAGTAATAGTTGAAATAAAGTACTTTTACCTGCTCCTGACGGCCCAACAAACGCAACATGTTCCCCCGGCCCAATATCAAGAGAGAAATCTTTAATCGCAAATTCATTT
The DNA here is from genome assembly GCA_024640985.1 of Gammaproteobacteria bacterium. Taxonomy (GTDB): domain Bacteria; phylum Pseudomonadota; class Gammaproteobacteria; order Pseudomonadales; family Litorivicinaceae; genus HIMB30. Next base: position 57,242 of record JAHEDY010000013.1, on the reverse strand, counting down.
TTTCGAGACGGATAGCTAAAATCTACCTGTTCGAAACTGATGGTTCCATTACAAGGATTGGGGAACTCGGCTGGGACTTCAGGTATCCGTATATTCGATTCCATCTGCAACAACTCTGTCAATCGCTCCATAGCGCCAGCTGCTCGCTGGACCTCACCCCAGACTTCACTCAAGGATCCTGCGGCAACTCCAACCAACATCGCGTATAAAACAAATTGACCAAGCTCACCACCGGATATCGTCCCTGCTAGTACCTCTTTCGCCCCTAACCACAGCACGAAAACCAATGCGCCGAATACGCTGACTGAACCAACCATCGTTAACAGCGCCCGCACCTTCATCCTGCGGACAGCTGCTCGAAAGCTTTCCTGAATAGAAATAGAAAATCGCTCTATTTCAAGATTTTCTGCAGCGAAGGATTGAACTGTCTCTGCGTTCCCAAGTATCTCAGCGGCCTGGCCGCTCGCATCTGCAATTTTATCTTGGCTGTCGCGTGAAAGCCTTCGTAACCATCGGCCTACGATAATGATTGGCAGCAAAGTCAATGGAAACAGAAGAAGTAGAATACCCAGTAACTCAAGACTGGTGTAACCCAACAACATCAAACCACCGATAAACTGAATCGATGACCTTAGAACAATCGAGATACTCACTCCGGATACAGATTGAATCAGAGTCGTATCTGCTGTGAGACGAGACAAGACCTCTCCGATTTTTGTCGTTTCAAAGAATGTGGGGTCCATATAGATGACATGAGCAAAGACTTTACTCCGAAGGTCAGCAACTACTCTTTCCCCGAGCCAATTCACGAGATACGCTCTCGCTGCACCGAAAAACCCAATCACAAGAACGAATAACAGCAAAATCAAAAAATAACGATCTACATTAGCGGCATCCTCAACAGAAAACCCTTGATCGATCACATTTCGGACAGCTATTGGCATAGCTAACAGCGCCGCTGATGAGATGAGTAGCGCCGCTACTGCTACCGCTAAAACGCCCTTGTAGGGCGCTATAAACGGCACCAGTGAACGTAGCGGTTGAAGAGATTCACCTTTAGCCCGGTGTTTCCGGGCAACGTTGCTCATAATATTTTGACAGTTAATATGAAATTTATGGAAACAAACATTACCCGAATAAGAACTCGGCTGAGTAAAAAATTACTTACACCGTTCATTTGACCTGTTTTTAGGGGTCAATCAAAACCAGACACGAGTTTATGTTGTTCAGCTCTTGCAGGAGCCAAACCCCTATAGTTCTTCGTGTGATCAGGCTTGTAACCCCCCCCCTCGATTTGGCATCACTTATGCAAGTTTCTTATCAGACGCCCATTCGGTGTCAGAAAAAAGACGGTTCAGTCTGGACTATGCGGGAATCGCTAGGATTGGATGGACGGGTCTTCACAACCCCAGAGTAAATCAATGAACCAAGAAACCTAACACCCCGAGACGCTAGGGCACTCGGGGGACTAGGTGTATCTTATTTTCCTTGAGGCGGAACGTAATTTGTTAGCGTAGTTTGCGCTAAAGTCGCAGCTCCTGAAATATCGATAGCCTCAAGAATATGAAATTGATCGAATGATCCTGTTGAACCTACTGCGATCTTGATTGCCATGGCTTGCTCAATGGTCCCCTCGCAAACGGCAACGAAATCAAAAACACCCCGAGTAATGTGGAAATCAACTAAATGAATCCCAGTCGACGCAGTCATCGCCTCAACGATCTGTTTTCTATCTTGAGTTGGGTTCGCCACAAAGCCCTTCAATGCCGTGGAAGAATACGTGCCAACGCAATACATCTTAGTCATAATCATACCCCTTTATATTTATTGTATGTGTTTATTTGTGACCAAATATCTTTGGCAAAGTTCCAACCAATTTGCATTGCGCTTCTTTCATTGGGAAGTCACTTTCTTAGTACTCTTTGATAGAATGAGACTCAAGAAAAACGTTTGTAGAATGCTTTTTAGCATTTTATCTGAGGGGAAACAGTGTCACTAAGACTGCGTATACCCCACTCAAATAAGAGTGACGGAACATAGAGACACAAGAGTTTATCGAGGAGTCAATTATTACCGACTTTGACGCCATCTATAAAGGTTCCCGATAGTGTCTGCCAGACTTCTCCGCTGGATTGATAGGTCACCCAATCCCCTGAGCGTTTGCCATCTTTATAATTGCCAATGGCCCTGACATCACCATTACTCTGGTATGACTCGAAGTGGCCATTGAGGATACCATTTTTAAAATGTGCCTTGCTGAGGGCTCGCCCATCACTGAAAAAAGTCGTCCACAGCCCCTCTTTCTTTCCATTGCGGATCAAACCTTTTTCAATTCCGTCAATTTGACCGGTATATGGAACTTGACTTGATTTTTGATAATAAACCCCATCGCGCTCGACTAGATCGTCAAAACTAGCGGCAATCGAGAAGGGGCAAAACAAGAAACATCCGAGAAATACACCTAAGCGCATATTTACTCCTTGTGATTTGATCGAAAAAATACAAAATTTATGACAACGAGTGAAAACAAGAATAATTAAAATGGGAGACTCAATGCAAAGTTCTTCATCTGATGAGGCCTATAACCCTTGCCTATCGTATTTGCTAGGTAGGAGATGTGGTAGAACGCCCCACAGATGCTGTCATAGTCGTCTCGATGGAAGTGGCGATGCTTTGAGATGTGGCACGTGCTTCAATGCAGTCGCTTACAAGTCTCTCAATGATTCCAGACAATAAAACTGGTCAAGGATTGTGACTTTAACGACTGTTTTACAAGAAAAAATGGTGGGTCGTGCGCGATTCGAACGCGCGACCAATTGGTTAAAAGCCAACTGCTCTACCAGCTGAGCTAACGACCCACATCGAGGATTAGAGTTAATCCAATAGGGCGCGTATGATACCGGCCAAGACGAATTTGGCAAGTCACTTCAGGGATTTTTTTAGATTTTTGGAGAAATGCCCACCTGATAGGCGGTCGGATCTTGAAGCCCCGCGTCTAAAAAACCTTTATGGCGCAACCGGCACGCATCACAGGCTCCACAGGCCGTTCCATTGTCATCAGCTTGGTAACACGAAACCGTGAGGCTGTAATCCACGCCCAAGGCTGTTCCTGTCCTCACAATGTCTGATTTCGACATCTTCATCAACGGAGCTTCAACCACCCATCGAGCACCACCATCGACAGCCGCAGTGGCGACATTGGCGAGACGCTCGAATTGCTCGATAAACTCCGGGCGACAGTCGGGATATCCAGAGTAATCGACCGCATTAGCTCCGATAAATAGATGTGTTGCACCAATCACTTCACCATATCCAAGCGCAATCGATAAAAATACAGTGTTTCTCGCAGGCACGTAGGTCACAGGAATTCCTGATTCGGCAACACCACCGACAGGGACGTCGAATTCATCACTAGTGAGCGCTGATCCACCAATCGCTCTCAGATCAAGCTGAATCACTTTATGTGGGTTCTGACCCATGGTCTCTGCGATTCGATGTGCAGCACGCAGCTCTGCATTGTGCTTTTGCCCATAATCAAAACCAATGGTGTAACAATCAAAACCACGCGATTTCGCCATCGCGAGCACCGTGGCTGAATCGAGTCCTCCAGACAACAGAATGACCGCTTTTGGTTGACCGATCATCGCCCGCTTTCCTCACCCCAAATTTGCTTGTGGAGTTGCAACTGCATTCGAAACGGGTGTCTCGATTGAACGATCAGGTCCGCAAGGATCTGCAGATCCATTTCACCATAGGAAGGCGAAATCCAAATGGCACCGGCTTGAACAACTTCTGGGTGCTCATCACAGAATAGTTCAAACCAACGAAAATCATCAGCACTCGTCACTACAACCTTAATTTGATCTTTAGGTTCTATAAGAGTCAAATTCGACATGAGGTTCTTCGACGACTCTCCAGAGCCTGGCGTTTTTACGTCCAAGACCACTGAGACCCGAGAGTCGACATCAGTGATATCGATCGCTCCAGATGTTTCCAGAGACACCTCAAACCCTGCATCGCAAAGCGCAGCCAACAATGACCAACAATTAGGCTGTGCCAGAGGCTCTCCTCCGGTGACACAGACTCGCAGGACACCAGCGTCTTCCACCTGAGCGACCAACTCTACAATCGAATAGTGTTCACCGCCTTGAAAGGCATATTCGCTGTCACAGTAGACACAACGTAAGGGACATCCCGTCAATCGAATAAAGGTCGTCGGCAGACCCGACGTTAGAGCCTCGCCTTGAAGGCTGGTGAAAACCTCCGTGATGCGGAGGCTTAGAGATTCAGTCATTGTGTACTCAGTTGATCTTCTCGAGCTCACGTGAGGCCAAGCCCGCCTCAACGCTCTCAGGCGCCTTCGTGATCACTTCCTGAAGGATCTTTCGACCGTTCATGACGTCTTGATTTTTGATCAGCAACTTACCTAACTTCACTTTGACTTGTAGAATCCGGCGATAGTCCGGCGCTACCAACGTCAAGCTTTTGAATGCTTCAATCGCCTCTTGGTCGCGACCCAACACATCAAAGACCTGTCCACGCCAAAAACGCGCATCCAACACAAGATCACTATCAGGGTAAGTTTGAACGAATGATTCCATCGCACTTAACGCACCCTCAAACTGGCGCTCACGAATTAATTGGAAGGCCGCATTGTAGGCGTCTTGGTCAGCAATTTGAGGAGCTTGATTCTGAGTTGTCACAGAACCATCAGGACCCTCAACAGCACTTCCCGGAACTGGCGTGATCTGCGTCGACTGAGCTGTGACCGCATCTTTTTGGATGCGAACCAACTCACCTAACCGCTGATCCAGATCGAGATAACGCGTTTTTTGATCTGACGACATCTGGCCAAGCTGATACGACAACTCCTCCATCAATCCACGAAGCGCTTGTGTCTCTTGGCGCAACTGATCGATCTGGAGCAGAAGTTCAGCTTGCGATTGACGCAGAGACTCAGCGCTAAATGGCTCTTCAGCGTACGAAAACAAAGACGCCGCGGTCATTACAACGGCGGCGCCAGCAGTTTGAACTAGCCGCATCGATTACTGATAAATCAGCTCAACACGACGGTTCCGCGACCAACCATTCTCGTCACGAGACAATGACAATGGACGCTCCTCACCATAGCTCATCGACTCAATTTGCGACCGATTGACGCCCTGAATCACAAGGTAACGCGCCACTGCATTCGAACGACGCTCACCGAGGGCTAAGTTATAAGCCCGCGAACCACGCTCATCTGCATGACCTTCGAGACGAACTTTTGCAGATCGATCAGCCGCCAGATACTTTGCATGCGCATCCAAATCATCAAGTGCGTCTTGCGAAAGGTCTGATTTATCAAACCCAAAAAAGAACAGCGTATCCGCAGCCATCGCATTGTTTCGTAGCTGTTCCGCAGTCTTCGCAGCCAAATTCGCTGCTTGCTGGTCGGCCTTGGCAGCTTCCTGTTTAGCTAGAAACTCAGCCTGCCGAGCTTCGCGTGCCGCTCTTTCAGCATCAGACTCTACCTTTGAAGGCCCCTGCGCTGACTCATTAACTTGACCGGCGCACCCCGCAAGCACTGCTAAAATCGCAATGATCCCTACAGTTTTTGCCTGCTTTAAAATATTCATTCCATCACCCCTATTTAACATTGATGAAAACGCAATTGTTTTTCTTTTTTAGTTAAAAAACGGACTCCACGCTGGTTCCCTTACGCTCTCGCTGGCAGAAGGTAACCGAACTCGCACCCTCCCGTCCATGGAAACGAGCCCTAAAAGTCCTCGCCCTTCGCTTGACGTTGCATAAATTAACATAGTTCCATTCGGAGCGACACTCGGAGATTCATCTAAATCAGTCTCCGTCAAGATCCGAATCTCACGCGTTTTGAGATTCATTCGTGCAATATGGAACCGGTCATTGGTCCGATGAACAAACACAATACTCTCACCATCAGGGGTAAAAGCGCCATTGGAGTTGTAATCCCCGTCAAAAGTCACGCGCTTCACCGTCTTATCGGACACATTCATCATGTAGAGTTGCGGCTTACCGCCGCGGCTTGATGTAAATAGAATGGATCGTCCATCCGGAGACCAGGACGCTTCTGTATCAATCGCAAAGTGATTGGTCATCCTGTCTAACTGCCCTGTCCTAAGATTCGCAACGTACAGTTCGGGATTGCCGTCACGAGATAACGTTAATACGAGTTTTCTGCCATCTGGACTGAATGATGGCGCGCTGTTGAGCCCCGGAAAATCTGAGACTTTCTGTATCTCGCCGGTTGCCAAAGTCTGCACGTAGATCCCTGCGCGCTTACCTCGGAAACTCATATAGGCAACCCGTGAACCGTCAGGAGACCAAGCAGGTGATAAAATCGGTTCAGAGGACTGAAAGATGGTTTGCGGCCGACCGCCATCAGCATCTGACAGGATTAACTTAAACGTCTGATCCTTCTCAGAACGACGCTCAGCTGATACGTACAGCAAGCGGGTCGAGAAAATCCCTTTTAATCCGGTCAATGCCTCATAAATACGATCAGAAATATAATGCCCAATATCACGAAGTGAATCTATTTCCCCAGGAATACGCTCCATCGGAAATACCAATTTCTCCCCATAAACATCGTATAGCCCAAACCGAACGATTAAGCCTTGATTACCTCGTTCTAACGAACCAACGACCGTATACTCGGAATCTATTGCCCTCCAGTCTCGATAAAAGATCTGATCATCCGGACCCGGTAGAGACAGCATGGTTTCCCGACGCACTCGGACAAATTGCCCACTTCGCTCTAGATTGGATTCGATCAGTCTCGCCAAATCTGCGTCGAACGCACCGGCACTTTTAACCCGAAATGGAACTACCGCAATTTTGAAGGGATTTTCAACGCCTCTCGTAATCTCAATCACCAACTCAGCACGTACTGGCATGGCAACCAAGAAAGCTATAACAAAGGGAAGTATTTTCTTCATCACTGCCTATCTCTCCGGTCTAAACTTAACGGTAATCGATCTAAACTTTTCCTCAAACGTAGCCGCGTCAAATTGTTTCACTTCATCGAATGGCGCCGCTCGTTTCACTGCGTTAACGGCAGATCGGTTAAACGATACATTACCGCTACCTCCAACGACAGTAACATCCACTAGTTCTCCATTTGATGCGAGAGACATTCTAAGAAGAACCTCGACCCCACCTTTGTAACCCGGAGGTTTCCGCCACGCACGCGTGATCTTAGTTGTCATGGCATCGATCACATTAGCTGCAGCTTTTTCAGTAGCTAAAGCATTTAAAAGAGCAAGCTCAGCTTCCTCTTTTTGTTTTTCCAAGTCTTCTAACGCCCGCGCCTCGGCTTCCGCCCTTTTAAATGCTTCTTCAAGCGCTTGCTTCTTCTCTTCGGCTTGCTTCTTCTCTTCGGCTTGCTTCTTCTCTTCGGCTCGCTTCTTCTCTTCGGCTCGCTTCTTCTCTTCCGCTCGCTTCTTCTCTTCGGCTCGCTTCTTCTCTTCCGCTTGCTTCTTCTCTTCCGCTTGCTTCTTCTCTTCCGCTTGCTTCTTCTCTTCCGCTTTCTTCTGTTTCGCTCGCGCCTCTGCAGCAGCAGAGGGAGCAAAGGTGAGTTCAGTCGCCTGTATCACCACAACAGGTGGCGGCGTGATCGTTTTGGCCTCAGGTGAGACGGCAATAAAAAATGTCGATAACAGGATAATATGCAAGCCGATGGCGAGCATCAGGGGACGAATCAGATTCTCGCCCCGACGGTCCACTAGGGGGTCTCCGCGACTAAGCCGATGGATGTGACTCCGACACCTTGCAGTGCGCTCATCACCTCCATCACGGTTCCATAGTCTAAACCCTGATCACCACGAAGCTGGACTGGAGTTCCTGGTTTTGCCGCAAGCACTTTCATCACGCGATCTTTGATGACGCCTAGGCTCACTGCAGTCTCACCGTCCCCACCAATATTGATGAATAGCTGTCCTTGACCATTCATCGAAATCACCAGAGGTTCTTCGTCAGCATCAACCGGCAGTGGTTCAGTCGAGGCCTCTGGAAGCTCGATCGGCACTCCCGGGGTCAGCATTGGCGCGGTCACCATAAAGATCACCAATAACACCAACATCACATCAATGTAGGGCACCACATTAATCTCGGAGACCAGTCGTTTTCGATTCCGTCGCGACAAACGCGCCATCACTCACCCCGCTGATGGACGCGACGGTGCAGGATTGCCGCAAATTCGTCAGCGAAGTTTTCATAGGTCATCGCCAGACTATCCACCTTGGCCGTAAACCGGTTATAGGCAATGACTGCAGGAATCGCTGCAAATAATCCGATCGCTGTTGCCACCAAAGCCTCCGAGATCCCTGGAGCGACGGTTGCAAGGGTCGCCTGCTTCACAGCAGCCAAACCCCGGAAGGAATTCATGATCCCCCAGACCGTCCCGAAGAGACCGATATACGGACTGATCGAACCGACCGTTGCCAGAAATGGTAAATGGGCATCAAGGCGCTCTTCCTCTTTGGCTCGCGCGACACGCATTGCCCGGTGAACGCCTTCCATCACCGCATCTGGGTCTGATTTCACATCTTGGCGCAGTCGAGTAAATTCCTGAAAACCCGCTTTGAAGACGGCTTCAAGGCCGATCAAGTTGGGTGAATTCGCAACCTGCTTATAAAGGCCCACGAGCTCGGCACCACTCCAAAAGGTATCTTCAAACAATCGGGCATGTTTTTGCGCCCGGGATAACACTCGAGTGCGCTGAAAAATGACCACCCATGAAAAGACAGAAGCGAGGACCAGTGTCGCCATGACCAATTGAACGACTGGTCCGGCTTGCAACACGAGGCTAAGGATAGAGAGTTCTTCAGACATCAGTTTTCTCAATTGTCATGGTTAAAGTATTCATCAATGGTTCAGGCATCGCCCGAGGCTTCAAAGTATCCATAGTGACGGCAACAACTTCCACCTCTGCGTGCACCAAGAGAGCGCCGTCCGATTGTCGACGGGCTTCTTGCTCAAAAATAACACGTGTTCGACGCAGTGACTTTACCGCACAAGAAATTCCTAAATTGTCATCAAGTCGAGCCGGCTCTTGATAGCCCACCGAAACATGACGCACCACAAAAATCAGGTTATCTTGAATCGTCTGTGACTGCTCGATCCCAATGCTTCGTAAAAAATCAGTCCGCGCACGCTCAAAAAATTTCAGGTAATTGCCGTAAAACACGATACCGCCTGCATCGGTATCTTCAATATAGACCCGAACAGGGATCTCAAAGTGCATCAGGATTCCTGAAACAAGTCATCTGCCCCACCTGCCAGTCCGACCACTTGATATCCTGCCTGTGTCAAGGTTCGACCACGAGGCGTTCGATGAAGGTAGCCTTGCTGAATCAAATACGGCTCGATCACTTCCTCGAGCGTACCGCGTTCTTCACCTAAGGAGGTCGCGAGCGACTCAATCCCCACAGGACCTCCATTAAAGTGATTGGCGAGGACCGATAATAGCTTGCGGTCCATTTGGTCAAACCCACGCGCATCGACATGCAATAAGTTCAAGGCATCATCAGCAACTGGATTGGTAATCACACCATCGGCCCGGACTTCAGCAAAGTCTCTGACCCGGCGCAAAAGCCGGTTTGCGATCCTTGGGGTTCCACGAGAGCGTTTGGCGATTTCAAACGCTCCATCAGCTTCACATTCCACCCCCATAAGATTGGCAGACCTCGCCACGATTTTCGCCAAATCGCCTTCCGAATAAAATTCCAAACGTTGTACGATCCCAAAACGATCGCGTAACGGACTGGTCAATAGTCCGGCTCGAGTGGTTGCACCAACCAATGTAAATGGCGGCAAGTCTAATTTGATTGACCGTGCTGCTGGCCCTTCGCCAATCATAATATCGAGCTGATAATCCTCCATTGCGGGATATAACACTTCTTCGACAGAGGCCGAAAGTCGATGAATCTCATCAATGAACAGCACATCACCAGCCTCGAGATTCGTCAGAATTGCTGCTAAATCACCGGCACGCTCCATCACAGGACCCGAAGTCGATTTCAGCGAGGCCCCCATTTCATGGGCGATGATATTGGCAAGTGTTGTTTTACCAAGCCCTGGTGGGCCAAAGATCAATGTATGGTCTAAGGGTTCGGAGCGGTTTCTGGCGGCATCCACAAACAGCTGCATCTGGTCACGCACCTTAGGCTGACCTTCATATTCTAAGAGCGTTTTCGGCCGGACCGCGCGCTCAATACGCACATCCTCTGGCAAAGACTCTCCCTCGATAATGCGTTCGCTCATGGTTGACGTAACATCTGTTTGAGACTCGCTCTGATCAAGCTTTCAGGTGTCGCTTCTGAATCATTGGGTAATCGGTCGATTGCTTTTCTTGCCTCGGTTTCTTTGTAACCAAGAGCGATCAACCCAAGAACAGCCTCTTCAATCGGTGAGGCGGCATGATTCACGGTTGAGGTTCCACTGGAGCTCATTCGACCACGCAATTCAACAATTAATCGTTCTGCCGTCTTTTTGCCAATTCCCGGGAGGCGAGTCAATGTGGCCACGTCATCACGCTCAACAGCCGAGGCCAGTTCGTCACCGGACAAACCGGAAAGAACACCGATTGCGAGCTTCGGACCAACGCCTGAGATTTTGATTAAAATGCGGAATGACTCGCGGTCTTCGTGGGTTAAAAACCCATATAAGAGTTGCGCATCTTCGCGAACGACAAAGTGTGTTTGCAGCGTGATCTGTTGCCCAACCGCCGGGAGTTCACACAGCGTACTGACTGGGCATTCAACTTCATAGCCAAGGCCACCCACATCAACCAAGGCAGTTTGATGCTCGATTCCTAAGAGTATGCCGGTAATTCGACCGATCATTTCGGACTCTCCTTTAAGCGCCAACGGCTTCCCGAGCGCGAGCGCGATGACAATCGAAATCGCGCATCAGCACCCTCGCCATCTTTACTGTACCCAGCGCAGAGCGCAATACCGAGTGCGTCCGCCGCATCCTCGCCTGGATTGTCTGATAACCCGAGGATCCGTATGACCATATTTTGCATTTGAGCTTTGCTCGCTTGTCCCTGTCCACAGATCGCCTGCTTGACAGTTTTGGCAGCAAATTCTTTGACGGGAATCGATGCAGTGCCTGCCGATAACAAAGCCACGCCACGCGCTTGACCGAGCTTTAACGCCGATTGAAAATTTTTCGCGAGAAAGACTTCTTCAACCGCGCACTCGGTGGGCTGAAGTCGAAGCATCACATCAGCCAGACCTTGGTGTAATGTCAGTAACCGATCGGACATCGCACCGGAACCCAGTTTCAGAATGCCAGATTCCAAATAAACAACGCGGCTACCCTCCACTTCGATCACGCCCCATCCGGTTTTGATGGAGCCTGGATCGATGCCGAGGATTCTACGCATCAGGCCAGAGACTCAAGCAACTCGTCGGTGAAGTTCGCATTGGTATAGACGTTTTGCACATCATCCAGATCTTCAAGCATATCGATCAATTTCATGACTTTCGGAGCACTCTCTTCGTCAAGCTCTGCGGTTGTTGAGGGAACCAAAGCCACCTCAGCCGCCAAGACCTCAATACCAGCGGCAATCAGTGCATCTTTGACTTCGACCACATCATTTTGAGTCGTCGCAACATCGATCGAACCGTCGTCTTGGGTGATCACATCCTCAGCACCAGCTTCTAGCGCCGCTTCCATGACCGCGTCTTCATCAGCCTGTTCAATCAAAATCTGACCACGCTTCGTAAACAGATAAGCGACCGAGCCATCGGTTCCGAGATTACCACCGCACTTACTAAATGCGTGCCGAACTTCAGCTACGGTCCGATTTTTGTTGTCGGTCATCACTTCCACAAGCACCGCGACGCCGGCGGCTCCATAGCCTTCGTAGGTGAGTTCCTCAACGTGATCGTTGTCGCCACCTCCGGCACCGCGGTCGATCGCACGCTGGATCGTGTCTTTGGTCATGTTCGCTGAAAGCGCCTTATCAATCGCCGCTCGCAATCGCGGGTTGTCCGAAGGCTCACCTCCGCCCATCTTGGCAGCCACCGTGATTTCGCGAATCAATTTCGTAAAAATCTTGCCGCGCTTGGCGTCTTGCGCTGCTTTTTTATGTTTAATGTTGGCCCATTTACTATGACCTGCCATTACATCGTCTCCGTTTTATCCTGACGAATCCGCACACCAACTTCTTTTAACTGTTCTGCGCTGACAACCCCTGGGGCATCAGTCAATAAGCAAGTCGCGGATTGCGTTTTCGGGAATGCAATCACGTCGCGGATCGACGTCGCTCCCAACATCAACATGACCAATCGATCCAAACCGAAGGCCAAACCACCGTGTGGAGGTGCGCCGTAGCGCAACGCATCCAATAGGAAACCAAACTTCTCACGCTGCTCTTCAGCAGAGATATTCAACACATCAAAGACAGCTTGTTGCATGGCTTGATCGTGAATCCGGATCGATCCACCCCCCAATTCGGTGCCATTGAGCACCATGTCATAGGCGCGGGATAACGCATCCAACGGCTTGGTTTTCAATGTGTCAGCATCCACTGTTGGAGCCGTAAATGGATGATGTAACGCAGCAACATGACCATCGCCTGCATCTTCAAACATGGGGAAGTCCACAACCCACAACGGCGCCCATTGATGCGTCAATAGATTCAGATCATGCCCAAGCTTGACACGCAGTGCACCGAGGCCATCAGAAACCACACGCGTGGAGTCAGCGCCAAAGAATAAAATGTCGCCATCAGCCGCATTAACGCGCTCAATCAGCGCCATCACCACGTCATCGGGCATAAACTTCAAGATCGGGCTCTGCAGGCCCTCAAGACCCTCACTGAGCGCATTCACCTTAACCCAGGCTAAACCCTTCGCACCGTACTGACCGACAAATTTCGTGTAATCATCGATTTCTTTGCGCGAAATGGAGGCGCCGCCCGGAACCTTCAGAACCGTGACACGGCCATTTGGATCATTCGCTGGACCACTGAAGACCTTGAAATCAACCTCAGCCATTAAATCTTTGATATCAATGAGTTCTAGAGGAATTCTAAGGTCAGGCTTATCACTTCCAAAACGAGCCATCGCCTCTGCGTAAGGCATCCTCGGGAAGGCTCCTAAATCAACGTCCATTTCAGCCTGAAATAAGTCTCGAATCATCGATTCGGTCAAGCGCATCACCGCCTCTTCATCGGCAAATGACATCTCAAGGTCAATCTGTGTGAACTCAGGTTGCCGATCAGCACGAAGATCTTCATCACGGAAACATTTGGCAATTTGGAAATAACGATCCAGTCCCGCCACCATCAACAGCTGCTTAAAGAGCTGTGGCGACTGTGGTAACGCGAAAAATTCACCCTTGTGAACCCGGGAAGGAACCAAATAATCACGCGCACCCTCGGGAGTAGCACGCGTCAGAACCGGCGTCTCAGTATCCACAAAACCATGGCCCGCCAAGAAATTTCGGACAAAGGTCGTGACTCGAGAGCGGAGCATTAAATTCTCGAGCATCTCTGGTCGACGAAGATCCATGTACCGATGCTTCAAGCGGACTTCCTCACCAACCTTGGCATGCTCATCCAATTGAAATGGTGGCGTGTCGGCTGTATTGAGAACTCGCACTTCACGGCCTAACACTTCAATTTCACCGGTCGGCATGTCTGCGTTCACTGTCCCTTCAGGTCGCGCGCGCACCAGCCCCGTAATCTGCATGACCCACTCTGATCGTGCTCGATCCGCAGTCGCAAAGGCGTCTTTGGTATCGGGATCAACGACCACTTGAAGGAGTCCCTGCCGATCTCGCAGGTCAAGAAAGATCACTCCGCCATGGTCACGGCGGCGGTGAACCCAGCCGCAAACAGTGATTGTGTCACCGATGTGCTTGGCGTTGAGTTCGCCACAGTAGTGGGTGCGCATGAATACTAATTCCTTTTTCAAAAGGCCTATGCGGCCGATTCCGTTTTACTAGATGCGGGTTTTTTCGGTTCAGATGCTTTGTCTGAGGCCGCAGGCTTGTCGGCTCCTGAGGATTGACTGTCGCCAGACAAGTTTTTCTTTTTGTCACCGGTTTTAAAGTCGGTTTCATACCAACCACCACCGGTTAGGCGGAAACCCGCCGCACTGATTTTTTTCTTCAGTTCAGGTTGGCCACAATCCGGACAGTCAACTAAGGGTGCGTCGGACAATTTTTGTAATGCATCATGCGATTGCCCGCATGCAGAACACTGATATTCATAAATTGGCATATCGACCTCGACCAAATACTCGCCAAAAACGTGAAAGTATACCGATCCTTGGACCATCCAAGAACCCGAATTTCAAAATTGGGGCGATCGACTGAAGTTAAAGATCTGTCTCCTCATCGAGAAGGTGTTCAAGGAGAAGCGTCAAGGCCGCCAAAACGGTGCCATGGCGAATTGCTGATCGGTCGCCATCCAAGGTCAGCTTCTGGCTAAAAACACCCTCTGAATCTGCCACTGAAATCCAAACAGTACCCACCGGCTTTTCCTCAGACCCACCGTCTGGCCCAGCAATCCCAGTCGTCGAAATCGCCCAGTCACTACCGCTCAAACGCCGAATCGACTGCGCCATCTCCGAAGCAACTTCCTCACTCACTGCGCCAAAAGACAGCAACGTCTCGTGACTCACCCCAAGTAGATCAGTTTTGATGGCATTGGCGTATGCCTGAATACCACCCAAAAAATACCCCGATGATCCGGGTTGCTCCGTCAAGGCCGAACCCACGAGTCCGCCTGTGCAACTCTCGGCCACTGACACCGTCTGCTGACGAGCAAGTAATTCCGAGTGCACCTTGTTTAACACCATCAAAAGCTCTGAAGTCATACACCAATCCATGTCTTTTCTTTAGAATGCCACGATGGATCAAAAAGCCCCACCGTCTCAGCACACTCCCATGATGCAGCAATATTTAGCGATCAAGGATGATTATCCGACATCGCTGGTGTTTTATCGCATGGGCGATTTTTATGAATTGTTTTTCGAAGATGCCAAAGTGGCGGCGCAAGTGCTGGAGATTACGCTCACCAGCCGCGGCCAATCTGCTGGCGAACCGATCCCGATGGCGGGGGTTCCTTATCATGCCGCGGAAAACTATCAAGCTCGGTTGTTAAACGCAGGATACGCCGTGGTGATCTGTGAGCAAGTCGGTGTTCCTGGAGAATCGAAAGGACCGGTCGCTCGTGAAGTCACCCGAATTTTGACACCGGGAACAGTCACTGATGAAGCCTTTGTCGAGTCTGGCCAAGAACTTTGGGTGGCTGCACTGAACACGCACGGTCTGACATATTCAGTGGCTCTCGGATCCGTCTCACGCGGAGAAATATTGATTTACGATCAACTGTCCCAGCAGGCCTTCGATAGCCTGATCACACGGATTGAACCAAAAGAGTGCCTCACCCAAGAGGCAGATCTCTTCCACACCGAGACCCGCCAAGTGATGGTTCCTGCCTGGCATTACACGCTCGATCAGTTATCACGTGAACTCGATCGCACCTATCAGGTCAAGGATGCGCGCGGTGTTGGCTTAAGCGATGTCAGTGATCAAGGTCTGGAGGCGACAGCAGCACTTCTGACCTATTTGCATGACACGCAACGCACAGAGCTGATGCATTTTTCTCGACCTCAGTTGGTTCGGGATGATGATCGAGTCGTCTTAGATCAAACCACGCAAAAAAATCTGGAATTAACCCGAACACTGAGGGGGGATCGTAAACACACCTTGCTTTGGGTCCTCGATCAAACCTCAACAGCCATGGGTAGTCGGGAATTGGCTCGCTGGATCTCGACTCCTTTCCGAGATTCAACCATCCCGCAACAACGACTTCATCATATTCGAGCACTCATCGGATCCGGCCTAACGTCGGTGATTAACCATCATCTCAAGCGGATCGGGGATCTGGAGCGGATTGTCGCCCGGATTGGCCTGAAGTCCGCGCGACCTCGAGATCTGACTCGATTGCGCGACAGTCTCAATGAGCTCCCTGAACTGCAGTTGCGACTGATGCAATCCGACGAGGCCTCTATCCAGGCACTTGGCCAGGGCATCATCTTATTGGAGGCTGTGAAAACCCTGCTACACAGCGCGCTGGAGAGTGAACCCTCTCTCATCATTAGCGCCGGTGGCGTTATTCGCGAAGGCTATGACGCAGAACTTGATCAATTACGACGTTTCTCTCGCGATGCTTCGAGTCTTTTGACCGAGATGGAGAACACCGAGCGCACCACCTCGGGAATCAATAGCTTAAAGCTCGGCTATAACCGCGTGCACGGATATTACTTTGAAATCTCCAAGGCCACATTGGCGACTCAAGAGGTGCCGTTGCACTTCCAACGACGGCAAACATTAAAAAATGCCGAGCGCTTTACAACTCCTGAACTCAAAACCTTTGAAGACAAAGCCTTATCGGCGGAAAGCCAGGCTTTAAGCCGAGAACGGCATCTGTACGAGGCATTATTTGACCCATTGATGGATGCGATTTCCGACCTCAAACACTTAACACAGACGCTCGCGGAACTTGATGTCCTCAATAGCCTAGCCTTGGTCGCAAGCCACGAACGCTGGGTCGAGCCGGTTCTTTCAGATACGGTTGAAGTCAACATCCGTCAAGGACGTCACCCGGTCATCGAAAAAGCCAACACCGATCCTTTCGTTCCCAACGATGTCCACTTAGACGCCCATCAGTCACTCTCACTCATCACTGGCCCCAATATGGGCGGTAAGTCGACCTACATGCGACAGACAGCGCTCATTGCTCTTTTAGCCCGCATCGGTAGCTTTGTTCCTGCCGACCAGGCATCGATTGGTCCGATCGATCGGATTTTTACTCGGATTGGCGCCTCTGATGATCTCGCCGGAGGACGGTCGACATTTATGGTCGAAATGACAGAGACCGCGGCGATTTTGGCGGAAGCCACCGACCAATCGCTGGTCTTGATGGATGAGGTCGGTCGTGGAACCAGCACCTTTGATGGATTAGCACTGGCCTGGGCGTCGGCTGAAGCACTGGCCAAACATCGAGCACTCACGCTGTTTGCCACACACTATTTCGAATTAACCCATTTACCGGACTCAGAACCAACCGCTTTCAATGTGCACCTCACGGCGCAAGTCAGTGGCGATCACATCGTTTTTCTTCACCGGGTGATGAGCGGGCCAACCTCTCAAAGTTATGGTTTGCATGTCGCCAGGCGAGCGGGTGTTCCAGACCATATCATTGGGCGCGCCGCCTCTTATCTCGCCGAACTCGAATCACAACAAGTGACCCTGAATCAATCCCAAGCGCCACAAGCAGATCTTTTTCATCAACCGCCAGACCCACTGGTGACACAGCTTTCTCATATCGATCCCGACGATTTATCACCGCGAGAAGCCTGGTCCACTCTCGAGGCACTGGTTTTAAAAGCTCGTGAGTCACTTGGCGATTCCGACACAAACGCATAGAATCTTGGCCGCACAAAGGAGAGACCCATGACATTTGTTGTTGTCGATAACTGTATCCGTTGTAAATACACAGACTGTGTCGAAGTCTGCCCAGTGGACTGTTTTTATGAAGGCCCGAACTTTCTTGTGATCAACCCTGATGAGTGCATTGACTGTGCACTCTGCGAGCCTGAGTGCCCGGTAGGCGCGATCTTATCTGAGGATGAATTGTCTGAAGATCAAAAGGCGTTTATCGAAATCAACGACGAGCTATCGCGTGTCTGGCCGAATATTACTGAGAAAAAAGACCCACTCCCCGATGCCGACGAGTGGGACGGAGTGGCCAATAAGATTGACCACCTCGATCGCGGTTAATTTAATCCAGAATGGCAACATCAGCCGGAATGCGTCCCGATTCGACCATCCGGCGCAGCAGTCGCAGGGCTTCAACCTGAATCTGACGAACCCGCTCACGTGTCGTGCCTAGGCGTTCACCGATCGCAGAGAGGGTTTCACAATCACGGCCATCGAGTCCATAGCGTCTCATCAAGACCATCCTCGGGAGATCTGGTAGCAGGTTCAACCAAGCGGCAACGTTTTCACGGTCTTGTTGACTGACGACCGAAGCCTCCGGCGAGGGCTCATCAGACTCCAATAAATCGACTCCAGTGGCTCCGTCCAGATTCTCAATGGGTTGATCCAAAGAAATGATTTGCTCAGCGGGGTTGAACCAATGATTGAGGTTACGTTTGGCATAGCCTGGCAAGCACTCATTTTCCAACTCTCGCGCTTTCCGCTCTTGTCGGATCTCTCGCTGCTTATGAATCGGGGTTCGGACGGTTTTGGCCTGATTCATTAAGGCCCGCTCCACCGCCTGACGAATCCACCAGGCGGCATAGGTTGAAAAGCGATAGCCCATTTCTGGATCATATTTATCAACAGCCCGCATCAGGCCAAGATTGCCCTCTTCCACCAAATCAGCGACATCAAGTCCTCGACCGCGATAACGACCTGCGATGCTAATGACGAGCTTTAAGTTCCGCTCAATAAATTCCGAACGGGCTTGAAAACAGCCTTGTTGAACTTGCCGACCAAGCTCAAGTTCTTCTTGAGCGGTCATCAGCTCATGCTGATTCAAATGGTTGAGATAACTGGCATTCGAGAGTGAATCAATCATAACGATCTCCTTGTCGTGGGAGCTCAGTTATAACGGGGCCTCAGGGTCGAGCGTGATGGACTGAAGGGCTAAGACTTGCGCTTAGGTAGCAGTGATACCGGATTAATCGGCTTGCCTTGTTTTCGAATCTCAAAGTGAAGCTTCACACGATCGGTTCCAGTTGAGCCCATCTTAGCGATCACTTGACCGATCGTCACCACATCACCAACTTTCACACTCAAGCTCTGATTGTGGCCATAAGCACTCAATAACTTGCCTTCGTGACTAATGATCACCAAATTTCCGAAGCCGACCAGACCATCGCCAGCGTAGACCACACGACCACTCGCGGCGGCTTTGACAGGCGTCCCAACCTGCCCGCCTAATTGGAGGGAGCGACTGAATCGCGTTTTGTCAGAATACGCCTCGAGGACTGGTCCACTGACAGGCCACTGCCAACCGGTCAACTGCGGGACTGGCGTTGCCTTGACTTGGGACTTCGGCTTTTGCTTGACAGCCGGTTTCGGTGCCTCCTTCGGCTTCGGCTTCTGAAGCGGTTCTGGCTCGGCCTTAATCACTGGAGGTGTCAGTCGTTTCGGTGTTGGTTGAACCTCAGGTTCGGGCTCCGGGGGGATGTCACCTTTCAACGTTAATGATTGACCCGGCTGAATCAGGTCAGAGCGCAGTTGATTGCGTCGTTTTAAAAGATCTGGATCTTGCTCAAAACGCCAGGCAATGGAAAACAACGTATCTCCACGTCGCACCACATAGCTTGAGCCAGCTTCTTCAGCATCGAGATTACCAGCATCGATGGTCGTCACTTTTGGTTGAACACGCTCGAGCGGGCGACCCAGGTGATCGGTCGGCACTTCATAGGGTGCTGAGCAACCTGCGAGCATGCACAAGATCCAGAGTCGTTTCATCGAATGGAAGGCCCCTTCTGCGCTGAGAATTTCAATGCCAATGATGCCAAAAGGTATCCACAAACCCCAAATCCAAATGGAATCCAAAACATCTCACTGTCTGGGACCATCAACAGCAAGGCATCATCATCAGCAGCACCTTGCCAAGGCCAGACGCGGACCAAAGCGCCAAAAACCACACCGGTTAAAGCACTCAGTACCTCGGTGTGATAACGCGCGAGCAACGCTTTCAAAACGTGCGCCATCAATAAAATCCCAACCGCACCACCGCTGATGAACAACGCCAAAATGGTCAGATCAAAATCACTCACCGCACCAATTAATGCCGGATACAGCCCGGTTAACAGCAGCAGAAAACTCCCTGAAATCCCAGGTAATAGCATCGCTGACAAAGCCATGGCTCCAGCGAAAGGCCACACCCAGAGTTCAGGATCAGCGGACTGTGGCGTTTGCAAACCCAGAATCAGAGCAATGACGACCCCAACGCTGAGCCACGCCCAATCTTTAGCGCGCATTGAGCCCCGAAGATCGGACAACAGCGCAATCCCCATGGCGATCACCAGTCCAAAAAAGAATCCCCAAACGCGCTCGGGAACCGTATCCAACCAGTCTTTGATCCAATGCGATACGGTGATTAAGGCCATCAATATGCCAACCACCAAAGGGACAACGAAGCCACCATCGAGTCGCACCCAGAGGCCTTTTAGCCCCTGTTGTCGAAACACCGTCCAAAGTGCTGGTGTGATCGATGTTAAGACGGCAAGCCATCGCTCATAAATACCGGTGAGAAAAGCCACTGTTCCGCCTGAGACACCGGGTACCGCATCAGCTGCACCCATTGCCAGGCCGCGCAACCAAATTGACCACCAGCTCACTGGAGACCCGCCAGAGCAGGAACGAAGAAGGCGGTATCCAGCGGAGTTTCCTCGATCGAGTCACCGTCACGACGATAGAGAATCAATTGTTGCTTCTGGCCCAAGCCGACCGGAGCAATTAGCCGGCCACCATCAGCCAGTTGATTAAACAGGCTCTGAGGCACAGCTTCAGGACAAGCAGCCAAAATAATGCCATCAAAGGGCGCGAATTCCGGCCAACCCAAGAGACCATCACCATGTCGAATCACGACATTCTCAAGCTCGAGCGTATCCATGCGTTTCCGGGCCTCCGTCGCCAGTGGGGTGATCCGTTCTATGGCAAATACCTGCTCCGCCAAGTGCGCTAAGAGTCCAGTCTGAAATCCCGAACCTGCGCCAACTTCAAGGACACGACCCAATGGCCGTCCACCGCGCAAAAGTTCAAGCATGCGGGCCACGACCGAAGGCTGCGATAGCGTTTGTTGATGCCCAAGTGGCAATGTCACATCGCTGTAGGCGGAATCAGCCACTGCTGGATCCACAAACAAATGGCGTGGAACGCGACGAAATGCATCCAACACGAAAACATCGTTGATCCCTAAATCACCCAGTGTCTCCACTAAGCGACTTTGACCACGCTCATGGAGTAGTCCGTGCATGTGCCTCCTGCAAAATCCCTAATTCGTTTAACAACGCCGTGGCAAATGATCCTTTGGGCAACCAAAACGATAACTCGAGTGTATTCCCTGATCGTTCAGCTTCCAAATGCTTCGGCAAGAGTCTGACCGCTCGTCGATCCTCATCTCGAAACACACCTCTCATCCAGTCCAGAAGCTCAGGATCGGTTCCTAAAACCATCGCTTCAGACTCCGCCTGTCGCGCCGATGTTTTTGATTGTTTTCCAGCCATCGGTGCGGTTGGATCCAAGGCTCCAGAAGCAATCCGAGACTGCACACTGGACAGTTCATCTAGGGTCACCGAAAAATGGCTGCCGCGTCCGGCCAAAGACACCACGTCACCCACGTTGACTGCGAGCCACTGATCGGTCTCTATCCGTTGTGCGAGTAAAGCATTAAATCCTGCTGAGCGGGCTGCAGAGGCCGCCATGCCATCTTTCGGATGCAGTCGACGCCGACCCTTCGGGTCACGTCGCGCGAGACGCCTGGCGGCATCCAAATTCGATCCCGATCGCCCAAATCGCTGCAACCCGAAATAATTTGGCACTCCGTGTTCTCGACATTGCTGAAGTCGCTCCTCAAGCTCGCCGATGACCTCGCCTTGAAGTCGCAGCCGAAACCCATTGCCAGCCAACTGTCCGATCTTTAATTTTCGCTGATTGCGGGTCAGCCGTAAGACGTCGAGTTGTGCGTCCACCACACCTTCATGAATCTCGGCAGTATCAGGAAGGCTGATCCATTGGGTCGCGAGCGCATGAGTATCTTTCTTGCCTGCGTACCCGATATCCTTTCGTGAGACTCGGGCGAACGTCGCTAAACGTGAGGCTGCCTCGTCGGTGGAAATCCCTCGCTTACGAATCAAAGCCCAATAATGAGGGCCAGTCCCTTCGGGCTCATAACCCAAGTCCTCGGTCACCACGAAGTCATCAGCGACCGACCGATAATGACCTTGAAAGACAGCGTCTCCATGAGCTTTTGGCAACAGCGACAGAGCAATGGATCGCTGTCCGTAAATCAATGAGTTCAATGCGCGCGCATCAGTACAGAAACCATCACAGCGATTCCTTCGCCACGACCGATAAATCCGAGTTGCTCCGTGGTCGTTGCCTTCACAGAGATTTGATCAACCACAGTCTCCAAAACATCCGCGATACACTGACGCATGGTCTCTCGAATCGGTCCGATTTTTGGAACTTCACAGAGGATCGTGACGTCCAAATTTGAAACAGAATACCCCTTCGCAAGACACAAGCGGCGTACTTCTCGGGTCAACTCAGCAGAATCTGCTCCTTGAAAGCTCGCGTCTGTATCGGGGAAGAGCTGCCCAATATCACCCAAGGCCAGTGCACCGAGCATCGCGTCCATAATCGCATGCAACACGATATCGCCGTCGCTGTGGGCGACCACTCGATGCGCACAGGGCACCCATAATCCACCCAAGGTCATGCCATCGCCAGCTTCGACCCGATGAACATCAAATCCTTGTCCGATACGAATCACGCAGATCTCTCCTCCCGAGCAGTCAAAAGGGCCTCAATCAACTCCAAGTCCTCCGGATAGGTCAACTTGATATTGGACCGTCGCCCACGAATCAGCCATGGCAGACTTCCCTCTGCCTCCATCGCTTGTGCTTCATCGGTCACGACAAATCCTGATGTCCGTGCGCGAACCAACGCCTCCATTAACCCACCAAGCCGAAAGACCTGTGGTGTCATGGCATGCCAAAGGCCGGTCCGGTCTAGGGTTTCTGCAATACAACTATCTGACTCTTCAGGGCAACGACCGATTTGATCAACGCGCTTTAAGGTATCTGCCGCCGGAACACCCAAGACCGCGCCCGGGCAAGCTGGTGCATCAATCGCATCGCGTAAAGCGTGCAATTCATTTTGGGTAATCAATGGTCGTGCCGCGTCGTGAACAAACACCCAATCCTGCTGATCCGCGCCTTGCGCAACGATCCATTCAAGTCCTGCATAGACGCTATCGGCTCGCTCTTGGCCACCCACAATCGCCACAATCCGATCATCAGTCGAAGCGGTGAGATCATGAAATCGTGAGTCCTCCGACGGGACCGGAACCACGATGGTTTCAAACGCATGAAATTTCAAAAACGCATGCAAAACGTGATCTAAGACCGCCATCCCAGCGACTGTCATGTATTGCTTGGGCACTTGCGATCCAAAACGCAGCCCCCGACCTCCAGCTGGGATCACCGCCCAGAACTTACTCACTCGGCAAGTCCCCTTTGGGCAACAAGCGAACGAAGGTCTCACCCTCTTTGACGTACCCAAAGCGAGACCGAAGGAGTTCTTCGATTGCCTCGGGATCGTTCTTTAATGCGTTGATTTCAGCAACAAGCTCGTCATTCCGCGAGGTGAGTCGTTGATTGGCAGCCTCTTGTTTTTGGAGTTCATCCGTGAGTCGTTGCAATTCTGAAATCGAGCCTGTCCCAAACCACAATTGGTATTGAGACAGACCCAACAGAATCGCAAGACCGACGAGGACAAACTTACCGGTCATGATTGTCCAAAAATGGCTCCGCGGCCGGCATATTTGGCACTCGAGCCAAGGGCCTCTTCAATTCGGAGCAGTTGATTGTATTTCGCCACTCGGTCAGAACGGCACAGCGATCCGGTTTTAATTTGACCAGCAGAGGTCCCAACCGCCAAATCCGCAATGGTGGTGTCCTCTGTTTCACCAGAACGATGCGAAATCACGGCGGTGTAGCCCGCTTTCTGAGCCATACCAATGGCATCCAAGGTCTCAGACAGGGTGCCGATTTGGTTAAATTTAATCAAAATTGAATTGCCAACACCCTCTTCGATCCCTCGATTTAAGATATTGGTGTTGGTCACAAATAAGTCATCACCAACTAACTGACAACGTGAACCTAAGGTTTTCGTCAAGTACGCCCAGCCATCCCAATCACTCTCATCCATTCCATCTTCAATCGACGCGATCGGATAGGCATCACAAAGTCCGCCGAGATAATCGGCAAAACCCTCTGAATCAAATGCGCGCCCCTCACCGGCAAGATCGTATTGACCGTCTCGGAAGAATTCACTCGCAGCACAGTCCAACGCCAACGTAATGTCATCTCCGAGCTGATATCCAGCATTCGCAACAGCCTTCGCAATCACCGCTAACGCGGCTTCATTGGATGGCAAATTCGGAGCAAAACCACCCTCGTCACCAACGGCCGTATTCATCCCTTCGGCAATTAAGACCTTTTTCAAATGATGAAAAATCTCAGCACCCATGCGAAGCGCTTCGGAAAAGCTGGTCGCGGAGACGGGCTGAATCATGAATTCCTGAATATCAACATTATTATCAGCATGCTCACCGCCGTTGAGGATATTCATCATCGGAACTGGAAGCGTCAGTGGTTGGGTATTGCCGTGCAGATTCGCAATGTGCTGATAGAGCGGCATCTGCTGATCCTCAGCGTGCGCACGCGCCGCCGCTAACGACACAGCCAGCATCGCGTTAGCACCAAGCTTGGCTTTATTGTCGGTCCCATCCAGAGCAATCATCGCATCATCGATCTCGCGTTGGTCGGCAGCATCCATACCTACTACACGCTCAGCGATCGCGCTGTTCACGTTAGCCACTGCGTTGAGTACCCCTTTCCCGAGATATCGACTGCCATCGTGGTCACGAAGCTCAAGGGCTTCACGGGAGCCTGTGGATGCGCCGGATGGAGCACAAGCACGGCCGATGACACCTGATTCTAAAACGACATCAGCTTCTACTGTCGGGTTACCGCGAGAGTCCATTACTTCACGGCCAATTACTTTGACGATTGCAGTCATTACGCGTTGGTCTCCAAGATATCAAAGGATTTCACAAGGCCGTCAATGGCCTTTAATTGAGAAAGGAAGGGTTCTAACTTATCCAGTGGCAAAGCCGATGGCCCATCACACTTCGCGCTCGAAGGATCTGGGTGCGATTCCAAAAACAGTCCAGCCAAGCCAACAGCGATTCCGGATCGTGCAAGCTCAGTCACTTGTTCGCGACGCCCATCTGCTGAATCACTTCGCCCACCAGGCTTTTGCAGTGCGTGAGTCACATCAAAAATCACTGGCACTTGCATGTGTTTCATGATGCCAAATCCGAGCATATCGACCACCAAATTGTTGTAGCCAAAACTCGAGCCCCGCTCACACAGAATCACCTGATCATTACCAGCCTCGGCACACTTGTTGATGATATGTTGCATTTCATGCGGAGCTAAAAACTGGGCTTTCTTCACATTGATGATGGCGCCGGTTTCCGCCATCGCCACCACCAAATCCGTCTGCCGTGACAGAAACGCAGGTAACTGGATCACATCACAGACCTCGGCCGCAGCTCGCGCCTGTTCCGGCTCGTGAACATCCGTGATCAGCGGCACATCAAAATGTGCTTTGATATCCGCCAACCAAGTCAGACCTTGCTCAAGACCCGGCCCCCGAAAACTCCTGACACTCGACCGATTCGCCTTATCAAAACTTGCCTTAAACACATAGGGAATCTCAAGCTTCTTGCAGACCGCGACGTACTGTTCTGCGATCTCAAACGCGAGCTCTCGGGACTCAAGCACATTCATGCCGCCAAACAGCATCATCGGATGGCTGTTGGAACAGGGCATACCCTGAATCTCGATCACTGACTTCATGAAAATAAGCTCTCTTTCTCGCCCGCCTTGGAGTAAGTGACAGCCGCCTCCACAAAACTCGTAAACAGTGGGTGTCCATCACGCGGGGTGGATGTGAACTCTGGGTGGAACTGACAGCCCACAAACCACGGATGATCATCCACTTCGACCACTTCAACCAATGAATTGTCGGTTGAGCGCCCCGCAATTTTAAGCCCCGCCGCCTGCAATCGATCTAAGTAATCATTATTGAACTCCCAGCGGTGCCGATGTCGTTCACTAACCAAATCAGCTCCGTAGACTTCAGCCACTTTCGAACCCGGAGTCAAACGGCACTCCTCAGCACCCAAGCGCATAGTGCCACCCAGATCGCTATCTTCGGTTCGAATCTCACGTGTTCCGTCTGCTTTGGTCCACTCGGTGATCAGTGCAATCACCGGATGTTCAGCGGTCGGCTCAAACTCGCTCGATGTCGCTCCGTCAAGATCTGCCACATGGCGTGCAAATTCGATGACAGCCGCTTGCATGCCAAGGCAAATACCCAAATACGGAATTTTATTTTCCCGAGCATGGCAGACCGCGGCAATTTTGCCTTCCATCCCACGCTCGCCAAATCCACCGGGAACCAAAATCGCATCGACTCCGTCGAGTAATTGCAGGCCACGTTTCTCGATGTCTTCCGAATCGATGTATCGAAAATTCACTCGAGTCCGAGTCTGAATTCCACCATGGATGACCGCTTCAATCAGCGATTTGTAGGCATCAAGCAGATCCATGTATTTTCCAACCATGGCAATTTCCACCGATTTCAGTGGATTCAAATGCGCATCAACCACCCGCACCCATTCGCTTAAATCAGCATCGGCACACTCAAGACTCAACTTATCAACGATTAACTGATCCAATCCTTGCTCGTGCAGCATGATCGGTATTCGATAGATCGAATCCGCATCTTTCAATGGAATGACGGCACGCTCTTCAACGTTGGTGAACAGCGCAATTTTTTTACGGCTTGAGATGTCTACTTCATGATCTGAGCGACAAATTAATACATCCGGTTGCAGACCAATCGAGCGCAACTCTTTGACCGAGTGCTGGGTGGGTTTGGTTTTGGTTTCACCAGCTGTTGCGATGTAGGGCACAAGAGTCAAATGCATCAATAGCGCACGTGAAGACCCCAATTCCTGACGCAACTGACGGACGGCTTCCAAAAATGGCAGTGATTCAATGTCACCGACAGTTCCACCGATCTCAACGATCGCGACATCCGCGTCCTGAGCCCCATCAATGATCTTGTGCTTGATTTCATCGGTGATGTGAGGAATGACCTGGACCGTTCCACCCAGATAGTCGCCACGGCGTTCTTTACGCAAGACATCTTCATACACGCGACCAGCGGTAAAGTTATTGCGTTGTGTCATGCGTGTTCGAATGAACCGTTCGTAATGACCCAGATCCAAATCTGTTTCAGCACCATCATCGGTGACAAAGACTTCACCGTGTTGAAAGGGGCTCATGGTGCCTGGATCAACATTGATATAAGGGTCCAGTTTCAACATGGTGACCTTAAGGCCCCTGGCCTCTAAAATCGCACCAAGCGAAGCGGCAGCTATTCCTTTACCGAGCGAAGACACCACCCCGCCGGTCACGAACACGAATCGATTCATGTTGACCTACAATCCTTTTGGTAAGCCCGCCAACAGAGTGACGGAAACATCAGTTTGGGATGGGTGATTAGGATACAGGGGAACACGCTGTATTCCTAGGGACAAAGCGCCACTGCCATTGCAAAGAATGTGGAATCAAACTCTGCTCACGACAATCGGTGTGACCCCAACCAATGATTTGATCAGCAATCGCAATCAACGGGGTCCGTTGACGCAACCAGGGCGGGACACCATGGGCTTGCGCCAATTGCTTTAAACTCTGCATCGGTCGCTTTCTTCCGAGCCGAAAACTGCGTCCTT
Organism: Gammaproteobacteria bacterium; assembly: GCA_024640985.1. Classification (GTDB taxonomy): domain Bacteria; phylum Pseudomonadota; class Gammaproteobacteria; order Pseudomonadales; family Litorivicinaceae; genus HIMB30. The sequence goes on along the minus strand of JAHEDY010000013.1, from coordinate 29,581 downwards.
GGACACCCCAATACACCGCGATATCTTCAGATGCTGCACCCGTCGTTAAGCTCAACACCCCATTAGGAAAACGAATCTCCTTGGATTGGTTGGGCTCCAATTTCCCAACCCATTCGACTTCTTCTGAAGCCTCATCACCAAGCGTCTGCCAATCCACCCAATACAACTGATTGGCCCACTTCCGAATCGTCACATCAGACCCGATTGATACCTCAGGCAAGCGATCATCGGCAGCCTCTGCACATTGACGTGCAAATTCCGCCGTTTGCAACGCCGAAGGTGCGAATCTCCCATGAGCTTGCGCAAAAAACCGCACTTGCCAAGCAATCAAGGTCTGTGTCGCTGCGACCTCAACCGATTCGACACCTAGGACCGGGAGTCGCTCACCGAGCGTTTCTCCGGCTTGAAAAACACGGTCTGTGGCAAGCTTCGATAACAACAGCAGTTGCTCTCGCACGTGCGGCGCAACACGGGATAACGCAGGCAAAAACTGAAGACGGATGTAATTGCGTAAAAACGCGGGATCTTGATTGGAAGGGTCGGTGATGTGCTGAAGGTTTCTGGACACTAAGACTTGCTTCAATTGCTTTCTTGATAACGACAACAGAGGTCGAATCAAGAGGCCCCGGCCAAATGGACGCATGACTGGAATTCCAGCCAAGCCAATCAAACCCGAACCCTGTGAAAGCCGAATCAATAGCGTTTCGACCTGATCATCCCGATGATGGGCAGTCATCACCACATCACCGGATTGCACGTCACTCATCACCGAGTCATAGCGTGCTTTCCGTGCTCTTGCCTCAAAGTCTGGACCCATTTCAAGCGCGAGCCGATGAGCTTTGAACCCAAAATCGCGGCGTTTGGCTTCGGCAGCGACGAAGCTTAACCAGTCATCCGCTGCAGCGATCACACCGTGATGGCAATGATGCACAATGACTTCTCGCGGAACGATCTTGGCGAAATCGGCCACCAAGGCCATCAGTGCCATCGAGTCTGAACCACCGCTAATCATCAGATGGACCCGATAATCAGGCCCCGGCCAGTGCGGCCTGATTAACCCCTCAGCTGCGACCGACACCGAATTGCATCAATCGTTGATATCGAGACTCTAACAACTGCTCAGCCGACAACCCGCTTAAGATATCCAACTGCGCTTCAATAGCATCCCCAAGTGCAGATGCTGCTTGCTCAGGCGCACGATGCGCCCCACCAAGCGGCTCTCGGATCAGTTGATCCACTAAACCGAGGGAGAAGAGACGATCCGCTGTAATCCCCATGGCTTCCGCGGCTTCTGGTGCATGCGCTGCACTCTTCCATAAGATGGACGCGCAGCCTTCAGGTGAAATCACCGAATAGGTCGAAAACTCGAGCATTAATAGCTTATCGCAGACTCCGATCGCCAATGCACCACCTGAACCACCTTCACCAATCACTGAGGTGACAATCGGTGTTTTCAGGCGCGACATCACCGCAAGACTTTTCGCGATGGCTTCGCTTTGTCCGCGTTCTTCAGCATCAATTCCTGGATACGCACCCGGTGTATCGATCAAGGTCAACACCGGCATCTTAAAGCGTTCTGCCATCTGCATTAGGCGCTGACCCTTGCGATAACCTTCTGGCCGTGGCATTCCAAAATTCCGAGCAACTTTCTCTTTAACGGTTCGTCCTTTTTCATGACCAATCACCATCACGGGACGACCACGAAATTCACCGATGCCACCAACCAGCGCCTGGTCGTCACCAAACAAACGGTCGCCATGCAACTCATCGAAACCATCAATCAGGTGTTTGACATAATCAAAGGTGTAGGGACGCTTCGGATGACGGGCAAGCTGTGCTTTTTGCCAAATCGTGAGGTCCGAAAAAATCTTTTCCGTCAGCGATTTGGATTTGGTCTGCAAACGCGCAACTTCTTCTGCAATATTGATTCCAGATTCTGTCGACAGATGTTTCAACTCATCGATCTTCGAATCAAGATCTGCAATGGGTTGTTCAAAATCGAGATAGTTTGGATTCATGCGCGTTTTTGTGTCCTTGCGGCAAACTCAAGTTGCACTCGATCTTGACCGAGCAACTCCTGTAAATCCAGTAGCAGTGAATCATTCGGGTGCACTTGATACTGCTCACCCAAGACCACTTCGCCACTAGCGTCGACCGCATTGTACGCGATTACGATCGGACACTCACCGCCCAAATGCGGTTGAATTTTGGAAAGTAAGGTCTCGGCAAATGCGGGCGCCCGCGTCTCCAAATGAATCTTCAGTCCTGATGCCGACTCTTTCCGCGCATTCTCTAGGGTCTCCACCTTGTTCGCACGCATCTTTAAACCGTTGGTGAATTCATCAAAACTCACATCACCCTCAATCACAACCAAGGAGTCGTCAGCGAGTTTGTCACGACAATCAGCAAATAAATCGGCAAACACCGTGACATCCATTCGGGCAGTTCGATCATCAAGCGTGACGATACCGAAAGACTCTCCCCGCTTGTTGCGAATCACGCGAAGACCGACAATCAGACCGGCAACCCGCACACTGTCTTTGGTTCTCTCAAGATTTTCGAGCGCTTTCGCCCCCAATCCCTTGAGATCATCTGCGTACCAATCAATGGGATGGCCGGTCAGATACAGACCGAGCGTTTCTTTTTCTCCACGCAAGATGTCGCGCTCGGTCCAACGCACGGTCTGTCGATGATGTTGATAGGGATCAGCGCTTGACGCCGCACTCGACTCTGCACCTAAGCCAAACAAATCTTCCATGCCGACAGCTTCATTGCGGGCTTCCTGATCTGCCTGACCAATCGCATCCTCAAGCGATGCCATTAACACCCAGCGTGGCTCGTCGAGTGAGTCAAAGGCACCCGCACGGATCAGTGCTTCAAGCGCTCGGCGATTCACTTTACTGGTGCCCACCCGACGACAAAAATCAAACACATCACTAAATGGACCCTCGTTGGCACGTGCCTCAACCAACTGTCCAATCGGACCTTCACCGAGACCTTTGATCGCACCTAAGCCATAAATAATTTCGCCATCTTTGACCGAAAACTTAAACGCACCCGCATTCACATCCGGAGGACGGACGACCAAGCCCATGCGTCGGCACTCCTCGATCAAAGGCACCACTTTATCCGTGTTATCCATATCCGATGACAACACTGCCGCCATGAATTCCGCTGGATAATGGGTTTTTAAATACGCGGTCTGATAAGACACCAAGGCATAGGCTGCTGAGTGTGACTTGTTAAATCCGTACCCAGCGAACTTTTCCATCAGATCAAAAATCGAACCCGCAAGCTTTGCGTCGATATTCCGCTCCGCGGTTCCTTTGAGGAAGATCTCGCGCTGCTTCTCCATCTCTTCGGGTTTTTTCTTACCCATGGCTCGACGCAGTAGATCCGCGCCGCCGAGTGAATAGTTAGCAAGCACCTGTGCGATCTGCATCACTTGTTCCTGATACAAAATGACGCCATAGGTGTTGTTCAGGATCGGCTCAAGATCCGGATGAGGATATTCGACTCGGGCTCGGCCGTGTTTCCGGTTGATAAAATCATCCACCATCCCCGACTGCAAAGGACCCGGGCGAAAGAGCGCCACTAAAGCCACGATATCTTCAAAGGAATTCGGCTTCAGGCGACGGATCAACTCCTTCATGCCTCTCGATTCCAACTGAAACACCGCCGTCGTATCACCCCGACATAAAAGCTCAAACACTTTGGCCTCATCCATCGGAATGCGTTCGATGACAGGCGCTTCACCGCGAGTCTCACGAATCAACCCAAGAGCCCAATCGATGATCGTCAGAGTCCGCAACCCCAAGAAATCAAACTTAACCAAGCCGGCGGCTTCGACATCGTCCTTATCCAGTTGCGTGACTAAACTGGATCCATCTTCAGCCGAGAGTAGCGCTGTGAAATCCGTCAACTTCCCTGGCGCGATCACGACACCACCGGCATGTTTTCCGGTATTCCGTGACAATCCTTCAAGCTTCAACGCCATGTCCCAGACTTCACGAACTTCCTCGTCAGTCTCAACCCATTCTTTTAACTGCGGTTCCGCATCGAAAGCTTTATCCAGTGTCATCCCCACTTCAAAGGGGATGAGTTTGGCCAATCGATCACCGAGACCATAGGGCTTCCCTTGCACCCGGGTCACATCACGAACCACCGCTTTTGCGGCCATTGAACCGAAGGTAACAATCTGACTGACTGCGTTACGCCCATAGCGTTCAGCTACATAATCGATCACCCGATCACGACCTTCCATGCAGAAGTCGACGTCAAAGTCAGGCATGGATACCCGTTCTGGATTCAGAAATCGCTCAAACAGTAATTCATGCGCAATCGGATCCAAATCAGTGATATTTAACGCCCAGGCAACGATTGATCCAGCTCCTGAACCCCGCCCTGGACCGACCGGAATGGACTGGCCTTTGGCCCACTGAATAAAGTCCGCAACGATCAAGAAGTACCCTGGGAACCCCATTTGCAGGATGACATCAACCTCAAAATCCAGCCGCGCGCGATAAACCGACTCGTCCAGGGTCTGCCCGTAAGATGCGGCAGCCGCTATGCGGGCTGTTAAGCCTTCGTGAGAAAATTGACGGAAAAAGTCATCAAGCGTCATACCCTCTGGAACCGGATATTCCGGGAGAAAATAGGTTCCAAGCGTCAATTCAACACCGCATCGCTTGGCAATTTGTACAGTATTGGCGACAGCATCTGGCAAATCTGAAAAGAGTTCAGCCATCGCCTCTTGTGGTTTCAGCCATTGATCAGGCGTGTGACGATGTACCCGGCGCTGATCATCTAAAGTCACACTGTCATGGATACAAACCCGGGTCTCATGTGCCTCAAAATCATCAGCCGCCTTGAAACAGGCCACATTGGTGGCGACTAACGGAATCTGTCGACGATCTGCTGCCTCAACACCGTACTGCATCAATACTGTCTCACCAGACAATCCAACGCGCGTCAACTCAAAGTAGAGCCGATCACCGAAGAGATGGTGGTATTTATCAAGAACTGCATCGGCTTTGTCGGTTTGTCCAGCGGCCACTAAACGACCGATTTCACCCTCAGTGGCACCTGTCAAACAAATCAAGCCACTGGCATGCTCAGTGACCCAAGTCCAATCCAGTAATGCATAGTCACCGTCTTGTCCTTTCAGCCAACCCAGTGACAAGAGTTCAAGCAGGTTGTGATATCCCGTTTGATTCATGGCGATCAAAGTCAGTCGCCCGAAGCCCTCATCCCCCTGTACCCAGCAATCTGCACCAATGATGGGCTGGATCCCCTGCGCAAGACAGGCTCGATAAAATTTAACCAAGGCAAAGAGATTCGATTCATCCGTCAAAGCCACCGCCGGCATCCCAAATTCGGCGACTCGACTCACCAGTTCTTTGACCCGAAAGAGGCCATCGACCATGGAATACTCAGAATGCGTCCTCAAGTGGACAAACTGCGTCATGCGTTCTCCAAAATGCGTTTAACAGGTCCAAACGATCGCCGATGGATCGGACTCACCCCCAAGGTTTCAAGCGCCTGGATGTGCGCTTTGGTGGGATATCCCGCATGACCTTCAAACCCATAGCCAGGATACATCTCTGCCAATGCCGTCATTTCCTCATCCCGTGCCACTTTAGCAAGAATTGAAGCGGCTGAGATCGCAGCGATCAGACCATCGCCACCCACGACTGCCAATGCACGTCCCTTTAAGCCATCAGGCACTCGATTCCCATCGATGCGTATCGGCGCATCCACTGCTCCCAATCCCGCAACAGCGCGCTCCATGGCAAGCATCGTGGCATGCAGGATATTGAGGCGATCAATTTCATCCACCTCAGCACGCCCAAAACTGATTTTGATGGCTTTGTCGCGAATCAAAGGAACCAGAGTTTCGCGTTTTTTGGCCGACAATTTCTTCGAATCATCAAGCGCGATCATCCCATGATCCTCTGGCCACAAGACCGCACAGGTCACAACTGGTCCCGCCAAAGGCCCACGACCAACCTCATCGACGCCAATCATCAGACTCACAACAACTCATCCAGAATCGCGCGTGAAGCCCTAGCAGTCACATCTCCTGTCAAGGTCTCGTGAATTGACCGCGCCTGGGCTAAAAATAGATCCGAAACACCCTCTTTGAGTTGGGGTTGAATCGCGCTCACGATCGCTTGTGTTGTGGCGTGATCCTGGATGAGCTCAGGGATCAGAGCTTGGTGCGCCAAATAATTCGGCAGTGTCACGAATTCGGTCTCGAGCTTTCCTTTGACCAGTCGGTAGGTCCAGGGATTCATTCGATAAGCAGCGACTGTGGGTCGACCTGTTAAGACAGACTCTAATGCAGCCGTACCCGAAGCCAGCAAAACCGCTGTTGATGCTGCCATCACCTGCCGTGATTGACCAGAAACCACCCGACAGGGTCGGCCGGCAACCTTGGATTGAATCTCTGCAGTCAGCGCATCGCTGGCTGCTGGAATTACACCGATCAAATCCGGATCCTCATCCAGTAGACGATCAAAGACCTGAAGGAATAATGGAAGTAATCGCTTCACTTCGGCATTCCGACTGCCTGGAAGAATTCCGAGAATCGGTCCACTCATTGGCAAATCCAGTGCACGGCGAGCATCGGCGGGATCAGGGTTAAACTGAATGTCTGCGGCCAATGGATGACCAATAAAATCGCAGTGCAAACCGGTATTCGCATAGAGCTCGGGCTCAAAGGGAAAGACACACAACAATCGGTCCAGTTGTTTTGCAATCCTTGGAATCCGATGACGACGCCAAGCCCATACCGATGGACTGACAACATGAATCGCCGGAATTCCCAAGGATTTTGCATAGGCACAGAGCGGTAAATTGAAATCTGGTGCATCACAGGTAATTAACGCCGAGGGCCTTGAAGCTTTGAGGTAATGCTTCATTTGTCGGCGAATCGAGAGGAGCTCCGGAATGCGTGGCAAGACTTCCATGATGCCCATGACCGACAGTCGGTCCATGGGAAAGAGTGGGTAGGTACCTGCGGCTATCATCTGGGGTCCGGCGATCCCACTGAAGGTCACAGCAGCAGACTCTGAAACGCGAGAAAGAATGGGAGCGAGAATCTGGTCGCCGGAGACTTCTCCAGCTGCCACACAGATTTGCATCAGCGAACGATGCCTCGTTGCGAAGACTTAAGACTGTCAAGAAATGTGTCTACTTCAGGACATCCAACATGATTTTGCCCGAGTTCTGCGATCGCTTGATCCAACGTCAAACCACGACGATAAACGGTTTTATAGGCCTCTCTCAGACGATTGATCGCATCACTGTCGACCCCTCGACGACGCATCCCTTCCACGTTCATTCCGTGGGCTTCGGCCCGATTCCCAGAACAGGTCACAAAAGCAGGAATATCCTGAAGGACCACGGTCCCTGCCGCTGTCATGGCAAATTGTCCGATCCGACAAAATTGGTGCACCAACGTACCGCCACCAAGAATGGCACCGTCACCGACATGGACGTGTCCGGCAACAGCCGTGTTATTGGCCATGATAATGTTGTCGCCGATCACACAGTCATGAGCCACGTGCACATAGCACATCAATAAGTTATTCGAACCGATCTTGGTGATGCCTCGATCTTGAGCGGTTCCACGATGTAAGGTCGCACCCTCACGAATGACATTGTTGTCACCGATGACAAGCTCAGTGCGTTCCCCTTTGTATTTTTTATCTTGGCAGTCTTCACCCACAGAGGCGAATTGAAAGACTCGATTGCCCACACCAATGGTGGTGGGACCTTTTAAAATGGCATGCGGGCCAACCACGGTACCAGCACCGATTGTGACCTCAGGTCCAATGATGGCAAACGGTCCAACCTCAACGTCATCAGCAAGTTCTGCTTTTGGATCAACCAGCGCCTGTGGATGAATTGTCGTCAAACTTTCCTGTCCGCGCACAAAATGGTAGCTGTACAAACAGTTTCGCCATCAACGCTTGCGCGACAACCAAACTTCCAAACGCCCGCCCGGACACGCAACACTTCCGCTTCAAGAATCAATTGATCTCCCGGCACCACCTGACGCTTAAACCGCACATCATCAGCTCCAACAAACAAATAGATCGATCCCTCGGAAGGCTTTTTGTCCATGGTTTTAAACCCGAGAACACCGGCTGCTTGTGCCAGTGCTTCAATGATCAACACACCAGGCATCACCGGATGATCCGGAAAGTGGCCATTAAAAAAGTCTTCATTACAGGTGACGTTTTTAATCGCCTTTACCCGTTTTTCGACCTCAAGTTCCACCACGCGGTCCACCAATAAAAATGGATAACGATGTGGCAAGTATTCACGGATTTCCTTGATATCCAGAAGCATTACGAGTCCTTACTCTGAGTATTCAGTTGCTTTTCAAGCATCTGTAGTCGACGCGCCATTGCGTCTAACTGCCGAAAACGAACCGCATTTTTGCGCCAATCTTCGGCTTTCATCACACCCCCAGCGCCACCTAAGTACGCGCCCGGGGTCGTAATCGATTGGGTAACCAGTGCGTTGGCACCGACGTGTACTTTATCACAGACCGACAAATGTCCCGTAAAGCCAGTCATTCCGCCGACGGTGACGTCCTGACCAATGATCGTCCCACCGGCTAAGGCAACATAACCTGCCATCGCAGTTCGAGCCCCTAAGTGACAACCATGCGCAATATGCACTTGATTATCGAGTTTGACCCCATCGTCGATCACGGTGTCATCGAGAGCGCCGCGGTCGATGGTGCACCCAGCCCCAATCTCCACGTCATCACCAATCAAGACACCACCAAGCTGTCGAATCTTGACCCAGCCACTTGATGACTTAGCAAACCCAAACCCGTCATAACCAATAACGGTTGCTGCACCAATCAAGCAATCGAGCCCAATCCGAGTGTTGGGATAGACCGTGACGTTCGGGCCAATCACTGAGCCTGCACCCACGACAACATCAGCACCAATCACCACTCCTGGGCCGACCGACACATGATCGGCAATGACCGCAGTGGGATCGATGACTGCTGTCGGATGCACTCCGTGGGCAAATGGAATGCCTTTCTCATCAAATAACACAGACAACTCAGCATAGGTTCGATACGGATCATCTGAGATCAGACCACAAGCAATGTCATCACTTAAGGCTTTGGAGACAACGACCGCAGCTGCATTGGTTGCTTCGAGTTCATGACGACGCGAATCATTGGATAGGAAACTTAAGCTCGATTCTGTGGCACGCGCTAAAGACGCAAGTTCAGACACCTCGATGGTGCCCTCTCCAACCAACTCAGTTGCCGTCAACCGAGCGAGCTCAGCTAACGTATAACGCATTAGAACGTGGAACCGATCGAGAACTGAAAGCCTTCGGTTTCATCTGTCGATTTACTGTTGAGTGCCGATGCGTAAGTGAAGGACAGCGGACCGATCGGGGTCATCCAGGCTAATGCCAAGCCAGCTGAGTACCGTAAATCGCCAAGCTCCGCATTGTCTGCATAGACCTGCCCTGCATCACCAAAGAGAGATAAACGAGCCTGATCAGTCTCTTTCACACCGGGCATTGGGAACTGTAAAGCGGCTGTACCTGTGATCAATACGTTACCGCCGATTTGTTCTCCGTTGCTATCTGTCGGACCCAGACTGTTGTAGGTATACCCACGCACTGTCCGGATACCACCGGCGAAAAAGTTTTTCAAAAACGGAAGTCCTTGAGAGTCACCGACGCCGTCTCCGTAGCCCAGCCGTGTCTTAAATTTCAAACTCACGTCTTCTTGCTCGAGCACCGGAATATAGGTCTCTCCAAGATAACTCGCCGTATAGTATTCAAGGTCTGATCCTGGAATCGACAGGTCGAAGCTCAAACGGTGCCGTGTCCCATCAGTCGGCAAAAAGGCTTTGTTCAATGTGTCGAAACTATAGGCAGCGCCGACCTTGTACTCAACGAAATCCGCCGTTGTTGCACTACTACTGAGTCCTTCACTGGTGAAAAAGGTATCGATATAGCTCGCTCGTGAACCGCTGGCTTTGGCATCAAGATTCGTGTTTTGCACAGCAAAGCTTGTACTAATGCGAGATTCATTACTCACCGGATACCCAAAGGTCAGACCGAGACCCGTCTCATCGGTGGAGTAATCGGCAGTCCCGGTGTCATCAAAATCGGTCTGCGCGAAATACAGATCCACACCTCGGCTCACACCATCAATGGTGTAGTACGGATCGGTGAACGAAAACCGCGCTTCCTTGGTGGAGCTTGAGCTTTGCAAACTGAATGACAAGGCGTTACCAGATCCCAGGAAGTTTTTCTGACTGACCGCCGCGCCGAGTAACACACCTTCACCCTGACTGAAGCCCACACTGGCTGATAATGAACCTGAGGCTTGCTCTTTGACTTCGTAAACCACATCGACTTGATCGGGCTGATCTGGAACAGGACGGGTTGATGCACGGACAAGACTGAAAAATCCAAGACGCTGTAAGTTGATTCGTCCTTTCTCAATGGCCGCGGCTGAACTCACTGAGGCCTCCAGTTGCGGAATCTCACGCCGCAACACAACATCCGAGGTGTCGGTGTTCCCACGGAATTCAACACGACGAACGTAGACCAGCGGTCCGGGAGTCACAACCAAGGTGACGTCAACGGTCTGAGTCTCACCATTAATTTCGGGAACTGCGCGAACCTGGGCTCTGGCATAACCGGCATCCCCGAGCTTTTTGCTCATGGTATTGACTGCTTCGTTCACCAGGCGGCGGCTGAAGATTTCACCGGTCTGCAGGGTCATTTCTTCAACAGCAGCCGATAGATCGATCGGCTGGTCACCACCGACATTCACAGCACCAACTCGGAATTCTTGACCTTCATTCACCGTAATGGTGATAAACACGTCTTCTAAATTCTCGGACAATTCCACTTGAGGCTCAGAAACCTCAACGTTCACATAGCCCCGATTGAGATAGTAGGAACGGATGGCTTCGACATCGGCACTCAGTTTTTCGGTTTCATAGTTGTCTGAGCCGGAGAACCAGGTAAAGACACCAGGTTCTGTTAAGGACATTTCATCCAACAGCGTACCGTCATCAAAGGCTTCATTACCCACAATGGCAATTCGTGAAATGGTGGCCACCGAACCTTCATAGATCGAGATTTTCAAGCCCACACGATTTCTGTCCTGCTCGATGATTTCTGAGCTCACGGTCGCATCGTACCGACCACGACTGGTGTACTGGCGCTGAATTGCTTGCTCTAACTGATCAAGGGTTGCCCGCTTTAAGACATCACCCTCGACAATCCCTGCACGACGCAGACTATCGAGAAGATCTTCCGTTTTAATCGCTTGGTTGCCTTCGATATCAATACGAGAGACCGCAGGACGCTCGGTGACTTCGATCACGAGCACGTCGCCGTCTGCACGCACTTCCACTTGATCAAAAAAGCCAGTCTCAAACAGCGCACGGGTGGCCATTGAGATATCAGCATCGGTCACTCGATCACCCGGCTGGATGGTCAACGCATCGAACACAGAACCCGAGGATACCCGCTTTAGGCCATCAATCCGGATGTCAGATGCCTGAAAGGGTTCTGCAGCATGAGCAGAAATCGCAAGAGCGAGCGCAAGAGCGCTCAGAGGTAGAGTACAACGCATGTGTGAACTTCCTGGTTCGACGGTTTTTCTATAACCGCATCAAATCATTATAAAAGGCAAAGAACATCAATCCCATCAACAACGCCATGCCAATACGGATCCCTTGCATCTGCACCTGCTCTGAGACTGGCTTACCTCGCAACCATTCCACCACGAAAAATACCAGATGCCCGCCATCAAGCACAGGAATCGGCAGTAAATTCAAGACGCCCAAGCTCACACTCAGGTAAGCAATAAAACTTAAATAGGCATACCAACCAGAGCTCGCTGAATCTCCAGCCACTCTAGCAATGGTCAGTGGGCCACTCAAGTTCTCCGGTGATAACGCACCAGTGATCATCTTGCCGATGGACTCAACGGTCAGCCAACTCATCTCAACCGTCCGCTCGACACCAACCCAGAGCGCTTTGATCGGATGTTCCTGAACGGTCCGGATGAGCTCCGGAGGCAAGGGCTTCACCACAGGCGCAACACCCAAAAATCCATAGGGTCCATCAGGGCCTTCTCGGGTCTCTGGAACCACAACCAGCGTCTGCATCAGATCGCCACGCTCAAGAGTTAACTCAGTGGACAAGCCATAGGCGACCTTGATGGCGGCAACAAACTCAGACCAATCCGTCACTGGGTCCCCATTGACTGCAGTGATCCGATCACCGGCAAGGAGACCGGAGGCTTCACCCACTCCACCGGCGATCACTCGGGCCAACTCCGCCGGAATCGGTGGTGACCAGGGTCTCACCCCAAAGGCAACCAACGGACTTTCGTCGGTGATCAAATCCCGAGGAACCGGCATCGTGACTTGATTCACAATCGTCGAGTCGAGTGGCCGAAGACCCACTTGAACCGTGGTCTGATCACCGATCACATCTACCATCGCGATCGAGATGCGCTCCCAAGACTCCATCTCGCGGCCATCAAATGACACGATTTCTGCTGGAAGACGTGTTTTGCTCGCAGTGACCGTGGGTAGCTCACCGACTATAGGGACAGGTGTCTGCACCCCAATCATGCTGATCAAGGCATAAATGAGAGCCGCAAAGATGAGGTTAATGGCTGGACCAGCCGCGACAATCGCGAACCGTTGCCCGACAGACTTTTGATCAAAGGCCTCGTCACGCTCATCTTCTGCAATCGTTCGCTCTCGCCCGTCCAACATTTTGACGTAGCCGCCAAGTGGGATCGCAGCGATACAAAACTCGGTTCCAGCCTGATCTTTCCAGGTATACAGCGCACGCCCAAATCCCACTGAAAACCGGAGAACGCGGACGCCGCACCGTTTTGCCACCCAATAGTGGCCAAACTCATGCACAGTCACCAATACCCCTAGGGCAATAATGGTGGCGAGAATCGTCGTTATCATGCGCGCTCCAAAATCCACTGATCAGCAATATGACGGCTCATCGTATCAACTGAGAGCACATCATCAATAGAGGATATAGGCTGTCGATCGATCTGATTCAAGCAATCGGACACAAGTTCAGTAATTTCAGTAAAACCAATTCTCTCTTTCAAAAACGCTTGAACAGCAATTTCATTGGCTGCGTTCAAGATAATCGGCCGATCACCACCGTCTGCACTGGCTTGTCGAGCCAAGGCCAATGCGGGAAATGCCTCGTGGTTGACTGCTTCAAAATGCAGATTAGCTAATTTGGTCAACGACAGCCGCTCAACATTCAGGTCAAGACGCTCGGGAAAACCGAGTGCATGCGCGATCGGAATCCGCATATCAGGACTTCCAAGCTGTGCGAGCATCGATCCATCAACAAATTCAACCAGCGAGTGAACCGTTGACTCCGGATGGATCACCACCTCAATCGATTGCTCAGAGACCCCAAATAAATAGGTCGCCTCAATGAGCTCAAGACCCTTATTCATCAGCGTGGCAGAATCCACGGAAATCTTCTGGCCCATGGACCAATTCGGATGTGCCACCGCTTGCTCGGGCGTTGCTTGCCTCATCGCCTCTGGCGTCCATTCTCGAAAGGGTCCCCCAGAACAGGTCAAAACCAGTTGTTTTAATCCCGCAATCGGCTGCCCCACGACATAGGATTCCGGCAAACATTGAAACATTGCGTTATGTTCAGAATCGATGGGTAACAGAAGCGCCCCTTGTTTCTGGGCCTCGGTCATCATCAAGTCACCGCCCATCACCAGAGCTTCTTTATTGGCGAGACAAACACGCTTCCCTTTGCTGACCGCAGCATAGGTCGATACGAGCCCAGCACCTCCCACGATCGCTGCCATCACCACATCCACATCGGTTGCACTTGCTGCTTCAGTCAATGAGTGCTCACCGAAAGCCAAGGATCCATTGAAGTGTTTTGGCAGCTTTTCCATGAACTCATCAGCTTTCGACTGATCGGTCAAAATGACATGCTTCGGTTCAAATCGCTCGATGATTCCAATTAACTTATTGATTGATCGATGCGCACTGACGACCTCCAGATGAAATCGCTCTGGATGCGCTGCAATCACCGACAGGGTCGACTCACCAATCGAACCTGTGGCACCAAAAAGCGCGACTCCTTCGGTCATACCCAAGGCCATCCAGTCAAATAGACCGACAGCGCAAAAATCGGCGTTGCGGCGGTCAAAGAATCAATGCGATCCATGACTCCACCATGGCCTGGAAGTAACGAACTCGAGTCCTTCACGCCTTGTTCACGCTTGATTAAGCTCTCGAATAAATCACCGAGAACGGAAAACAGCACGGTCATGGCAACAATGCCAATCAATACCGACCAGGCCACGGGGGAAAACAAATGATCGGAAGGCTCACCGATGGATGCGCCAACCATACCAACCCCGAGCGCGACCACCATCCCGCCAAACACACCAGCCCAACTTTTCCCTGGACTGACATTCGGTGCCAACTTGGTGGTACCGAATTGACGACCCACAAAATATGCCCCCACATCAGCTGCCCAAATAATGGTGACCAATAATGCAATCAACAATAAATGTGCGTCATGCCGTCGAAGGTACAGGAGCGCCACATAGGCCGGAATCAGAACCAGCAATCCAAAACCGAGCTTCATCTGCTGTCCGCCGACCTGCTCTTTACTCTTCGGATACATCATGACCATCGCGGCTGCACCGATCCAAAAAATGCACCCAATACCCAAGAGCATCGGCACATAAACGGGCGGCAGTAGATAAGACCAAACCAGAATTCCGGCAAATAACGCCAATAGCATCCAAGTCAGCACTCGATTCACGAGACCCGACAACCGAATCCACTCCCAAGCCCCAACCAAAACAATGAGACCCACACTCATGGCAAAAGCATCTTCCGGAAGCACAAAAAGAATCAGCAGTGCCACTGGCAAAAGCACTAAAGCTGTTAATACGCGTGCTTTCAGCATCAGTGACCTTTCACCTGTTCTGAGGTTCGCCCAAAGCGACGCTCACGATTGGCGTATTCCAACAAGCAAGCATCGAGGGCCTCGCCATCAAAATCCGGCCATAAGACATCACTAAAAACGAGCTCGGCATAGGCAGATTGCCAGAGTAAGAAATTGGAAATCCGGTGCTCTCCACCGGTGCGAATCATCAAATCCACACTCGCTTGTCCGAACAAATTCTGATGCTGTTCAAACACCCGCTCATCAATGGCGTCTGGCGTCAGCACTCCTTGTTGCACCTGATGTGCCAAACGTTTAGCGGTCTCGGCAATGTCCCAGCGTCCGCCGTAGTTGGCAAGAATGTTTAATTTCAAACGCATTCCGCCAGCTGTTGCCTCTTCGGCTCGCACCATCGCCTTTACCAGTGACGCTGAAAATCTCGAGCGATCACCAATGACTTCAATGGCAATCTGATTCTCAATCAGTTCTGGAATCTCATCATTCAACGATTTTTCGAATAAACGCATCAGACCATCGACTTCAAGCTTGGGTCGGCTCCAGTTCTCACTCGAGAACGCGAACACCGACAACGTCTGCACGCCACGCTCGATGCACTTTCGAATGGTACGCCGTAATGCATCAGCCCCTGCTGCGTGGCCTGACAGTTTGCGTTTGCCATGCTGTTTGGCCCATCGGTTATTACCATCCATGATGATGGCAATATGCCCGGGGATGCGAGGTTCCGTCATGAACCTCAGACTTCCATCAAGTCGGCTTCTTTGTCCTGAAGTAACTGATCGATGCGTTTTACCATGTCATCGGTCAGTTTTTGGATCTCATCACCTGCTCGACGGTCATCGTCTTCAGTAATTTCTTTCTCTTTCAGCAACTCTTTCACGTCAGCCAGTGCGTCACGACGAATGTTACGCACGGAGACTTTTGATTGCTCTGCCTCGGCACGCGCCTGCTTGGTGTAGCCCTTGCGCGTTTCTTCCGTCAAAGCCGGCATCGGAACCCGAATAACCTCACCGGCAGTCGCCGGATTCAAGCCCAAATCCGACTTCATAATGGCCTTTTCAATCTCGCCAACCATGCTTTTTTCCCAAGGAGTCACGGCAAGTGTTCTCCCGTCTTCAACAGAAATATTGGCAACCTGACTGACAGGAACATCGGATCCATAATAATCGACACGAACGGCGTCTAGAATCGATGGATGAGCTCGACCGGTTCGAATCTTGGCAAACGCATGACCAAGGGCTTCGAGAGATTTTTCCATTCGAGATTTAGCATCAGCTTTAATGTCGTTAATCACGCATCAGTTCCTTCATCAATCAACGTCCCCTCGCTCTCACCGCGAACGATCGAGACCAGGGCACCCTGTTTATTCATGTTAAAGACCCGAACTGGCATGCCGTGATCACGAACTAAACAAATTGCTGTTAAATCCATGACGCCAAGCTGCTTTGCCAGCACAGTCTCGTAATCTAAAACATCGTATTTTACCGCATTTGGATTCGTCACGGGGTCAGAATCGTACACTCCATCGACTTTGGTGGCTTTCAACACCAGGTCACAGTCAACTTCAATGGCGCGAAGGCATGCGGCTGAATCAGTTGTAAAAAAGGGATTTCCGGTTCCTGCTGCAAAGATCACCACGTCATTTTGATCAAGATATCGCATGGCGCGCCTGCGATCGTAGTGTTCAACCATGCCGCTCATGGGGATTGCACTCATGACATGCGATGCAATCGAGGAACGCTCAAGTGCGTCACGCATGGCCAGCGCGTTCATTAAGGTCGCGAGCATCCCCATATGGTCACCCGTGACCCGATCGAGACCGGCTTGGTGCAATGCGGCGCCACGAAATAAATTCCCGCCACCGATCACTAAACCCACTTGCACACCGATACCAACCAACTGGCCAATTTCCAGAGCCATTCGATCTAAGACCTGCGGACTGATGCCAAATCCGTCGCCTCCAGCAAGGGCTTCACCGGATAGTTTTAATAGAATTCGTTTGTAACGCACTGAACGTTCACCTTTGGCCATATTTCCTCCAAAAAAAAGGCCGCGTGAGCGGCCTTTTTACGATTCCGAATCAGTTGCCTCGGGCCTGAGCCATGACTTCTTCAGCAAAATCGACTTCTTCTTTTTCGATGCCTTCGCCCACTTCAAAGCGAACCATACCTGTCACTGTTGCGCCAGCGGCTTTCGCTAACTGACCCACAGTCTGGTCTGGATTCTTCACGAATGGTTGCTCAACAAGGCTGATCTCTGCAAGGTATTTACGGATCCGGCCACCAATCATTTTCTCGATGATCTCAGCAGGCTTCCCAGAATTCTCCGCTTGAGCAGCGAAAATTTCTTTTTCCTTTTCAATGATGGCAGGATCCACATCATCCGGATTCACAACCATTGGATTGACAGCGGCAACGTGCATTGCGATGTCTTTCGCAAGCTCTTCTGAACCACCATCCAAACCAATCAATACACCAATCTTGGAATTGGAGTGCACGTAAGCACCAACCACAGGTGCATCGATCTTGGCAATCCGGCGAACTGTGATGTTTTCACCAATCTTCTGAACCAATGCAGAACGCGCATCTTCAAGATCACCAGCCATCAATTCGGCAACGTCAGTCGATGCGGTGGCAGCGGCCTGACTGACGATCTTTTCGGCAAAGGCTAGGAAGTTGTCGTCACGAGCCACGAAGTCGGTTTCTGAATTCACTTCCACCAGCGTTCCTTGACCAGCATTCACGGCGACAGCAACCACACCATCTGCCGCAACACGACCCGCTTTCTTCGCCGCCTTCATCCCAGATGACTTGCGCAGGTTTTCAATCGCCAGTTCAAGATCACCGTCGGCTTCGACCAGTGCTTTTTTACATTCCATCATGCCAAGGCCCGTGCGCTCGCGCAGTTCCTTAACCATTGAAGCTGAAATAGCAGCCATACTGTCCTCTTTACATCAAAAATTAAGCGTCTTTTGTTTCTTCAGTCGCATCTTCAGCAGGTGCTTCGGCGACTTCAGCTGCAGGTGCTTCTTCAGCAGCCGCTTCAACAGGTGCTTCTTCAGCGACTGCTTCAACAGGGGCTTCAGAAACAGCCTCTTCGGCCGGAGCCACGTCTTCGGCAGCTTCTTTCTTCGGAGCAGCCTTCTTTGCTGTCACTTTCTTCTTCGCTGGAGCCTTTTTCTCAGCCGCTTCAGCCGCGGGAGCTTCTGCGTCAACAGCAACTTCGACGTAATCGCTCTTACCGAGACTTTCAGCTGCACCTTCAATACACGCATCTGCAATGGCCGCTGAGTACAATTCGATCGCACGAATCGCATCGTCGTTGCCTGGGATCACGATATCGACACCATCAGGATCTGAATTGGTATCCACGATACCGATCACAGGAATCCCTAGCTTATTGGCTTCTTGAATCGCGATTTTCTCGTGGTTGACATCAACCACGAAGATCGCATCAGGAAGGCCGCCCATATCCTTGATACCGCCGATCGAGCGTTCCAATTTCTCGAGCTGGCGAGAGAGGTCCAGGGCTTCTTTCTTTGAAATCTTTTCTAATGTGCCGTCGCCCATCTTCGCTTCGAGTTCTCTCAAACGCTTGATTGACTGACGAATCGTTTTCCAGTTAGTCAACATGCCACCCAACCAACGATGGTTGACGTATGGCTGACCTGAGCGCTCAGCTTGCTCTTTCACAATCTTGCTCGCAGCACGCTTGGTGCCAACGAACAAGACTTTGTTTTTGCTCTGAGCCATGCCACGAACAATCGAAACCGCTTTATCTAAAGCAGGAACGGTGAGTTCGAGGTCGATGATATGAATCTTGTTACGCGCACCGAAGATAAACGGTGCCATTTTTGGATTCCAGTAACGAGTCTGGTGTCCGAAGTGTGCGCCTGCCTTGAGCAGATCACGCATGCTGACGTTTGCCATGAGTAATTTCCTTGTCAGGGGTTAAATCAAATGCGATACAGCCCCTGTCATGACCTTTTACAAGGCACCCCATGACAGGTTGATGACGGTAACGCGAGTTAAAGCGGCGCGAATTATAACAACTTTCTACTGGAATGCCACATCTGGCATACTACGCGCTTCGTTTAAGGAGTCACCGTGGCCCATAGCATTCAAACCCCTGAAGATATCGACGGCATGCGCATTGCTGGTCAATTGGCCGCCGAATGTCTAATCATGATCGGAGAACACGTCAAACCAGGCGTCACAACAGGTGCGTTAGACCGCCTTTGCCATGACTACATTGTCGACGTGCAGAACGCAATTCCCGCTCCTTTAAACTACCGCGGTTTCCCGAAATCGATTTGCACCAGTATCAATCACGTCGTTTGTCACGGCATACCAGACGATGAAAAACAGCTAAAACGCGGCGATATCATCAACATTGATGTCACTGTGATCAAAAATGGATACCACGGCGACACCAGTAAGATGTTCAAAGTTGGCGAGGTGAAGCCCTTTGCAGATCGATTAATTCAGATCACGCAAGAATGTATGTATCAAGGCATTGAACTGGTCAAGCCCGGCGCTCGACTGGGTGATATCGGATTTGCGATTCAGACGCATGCAGAAAATCATTATTATTCGGTAGTCGAAGAATTTTGCGGGCACGGGATCGGTAAAGTCTTTCACGAGGACCCACAGGTTCTTCATTATGGCCGGCCAGGCACAGGCGTTGCCTTAAAAGAAGGGATGACCTTCACGATCGAGCCGATGATCAATCAGGGTAAACGACACACCCGCGTGTTATCGGACGGCTGGACAGCCGTCACGAAAGACCGGAAATTGTCGGCACAGTGGGAACACACCATCCTCGTGACCGGCACCGGTTACGAGATCCTGACCTATCGCGATAGCGATGAAACCTTTCCAAGGGTTGGTTGATGGCGCTCATTACCGGTCCAATCTCCACCGAGCTTGGCGAACCCAAAGATCTGAGTCCTGCGGGAATCAGAGACTATTTAAAGGCCCAGCATCAATTGCTGGCCGATGCATTCAGCAACGGCATCTTCATCGATTACCTACTCGGTGGTCGTGCAATGGTCATGGATCGCCTGTTGAGCGCACTATGGACCGACGCTAACCTCCATGAGCAACCACTTGGACTCTTCGCAGTCGGAGGCTACGGACGTGGCGAACTGCATCCCTACTCCGACATCGACATTTTGATTCTGGGTGAACAGTCTGTGATTGATGCCTGTGCGGAGGCAATCTCTGCGTTCACCACCAGACTCTGGGACTTCAATCTCGACATTGGTCATGCCGTCCGCTCCTTTGATGATTGCCAAGCATTGGCCCGCGATGACATCACGATTGCAACCAGCTTGATCGAATGCCGGCCAATCAGCGCCAAAATCGAAATGCTGAAACAGCTTGAGGCGCTTGCATTCGATGATTCAGGGTGGAGTACCGAAACCTTTTACCATGCCAAGGTCCAAGAGCAAGAAGACCGTTTTGCCAAACATGATGACTCAGACAATCGTTTGGAACCCGATATCAAAAATGCACCTGGTGGTCTTCGCGATTTACACACCATCATCTGGGTCATTCGCAGACATTTCCGCACCACTCGACTCATTACGTTAGTGGACGAAGGCCTTTTAACGCAAAACGAATTTCGGTTGCTCGATGAGGCTGAACAATTCTTAAAACGCACACGCTTCGCGCTGCATATCGCAGCAGGCCGTGCACAGAACCGCTTGTTATTTGATCTTCAGGCGGCCGTCGCCAAGATGATGGGTTTTCACGATCCAGACGCAAAAAAACAGATCGAAGCCTTCATGAAGCAGGTCTATCGGATGACTCTTCGGATCGGTGAATTCAACGATATGTTGTTGCAAAATTTCGAAGAAACGGTCCTAAAAGATCCCTCAGACGCGACGGTAACGCAAATTAACAGTCGGTGGCAGATCAAAAATAACCATTTGGAGCTCATGCATCCCAACGGGTTCGAACGCCACCCATCCGCACTGTTGGAAGCCTTTGTTTTACTGGCGCAGAATCCAGAATTGAAAGGTCTTCGCGCATCGACCACCCGCCAAATGTATACAGCACGTCACCTCATCGATGACGCTTTCCGAAATGATTTGGTCAATATCAGTTACTTCATGGAGTTGATGCGCTACCCCTCGAAACTTCCTGAAATCTTAAGGCGGATGCGCTATTACGGAATTTTAAGTCGCTATATCCCCGAATTCGGTCCGATCATGGGACTGATGCAACATGACCTCTTTCACATCTACACGGTCGATGCGCATACGCTTCAGTTAATCCGTAACATCACGCGTTTTTACACAGGGGCCGTCGAGCAGGACTACCCAGTGGTGACTCGCCTGACTCAACGATTACCGAAAATTGAATTGTTGTACTTGGCGGCTCTCTTTCATGACATTGCCAAAGGTCGTGGCGGCGATCATTCTGAACTCGGAGCCATTGATGCGTATAACTTCTGCAAGCATCATCGCCTGTCAGAGTACGATGCGCGTCTGGTGAGTTGGTTGGTCAATAATCACTTATTAATGTCAATGACCGCACAACGAAAAGACATTTCAGATCCTGATGAACTCAAAGCTTTCGCTGAGATTGTCGGTGATCAGCGCCGTCTGGATTACTTATTGTGTCTGACAGTTGCCGACATCACCGCGACCAACCCAGAATTGTGGACCAGTTGGCGTGCGACCCTGCTCCGCCAGCTGTATCATGGCACCACAGATTTTCTGACTCTCGGCTTGGATTCACTTCCAGGACGCAGTGCCTATATTGAAGAGACCAAATCCGATGCCTTAGCGCTAGTTCGGCCATCGATTCGTTCACCTGCAGCCGCATTCTGGGATCAATGGTCCCAAGAATATTTTGTCAGCCACTCCTCCGATGAGCTCGCGTGGCATCTGGAAACATTGATCGATGCGAAACCTGATGAAACCATCATCGCCATTGCAGCCAACCAGACAGCGACTGATGTTGGCTCAACACAGGTCTTGGTCTCCACGCCCAACCGCGTGCATCTCTTTGCTGATTTGACTGCCTGTTTTTCGGATTTGGGTTTATCGGTGCTGGATGCCAAGCTGCATACGAGTGAAGCCGGTCGTTCAATTGATATTTTTATCGTGCAGCATGAACCGACCTGTCAACCGGTGACTGATGCCGATGACCAGGAAAGACTCCTGCGAGGCCTTGAACAAGCGGCGTTAGGACAATACATCAATCAAGCCGGCATGCGTCGGACACCGCGTGCGCACAAGTATTTCAACCTACCTGCCAAGGTCATGATTCGCCCTGATCTTGAAGGACGCCGAACGCTGATTGAACTCGTGGCGCCGGACCGAGCTGGATTATTAACCGCCGTGGGGCGAGTGTTTGCGGAGTTTGGACTCGATCTATCAACCGCAAAAATTGCAACCTTAGGTGAGCGTGTAGAGGACGTGTTCTACGTCACCGACGGTCAAGGTGACAATCTGTATGACACCGATTTCATTGATCGACTCAAAGAACGCCTTGAGCATGAGCTCAACGCCTTAAGTGGAGCTTTGTCAGATGCTGAATCCTGACCTTCAACGGTTAAAACCTTATCCTTTTGAGCAATTGGCTGCCCTGCTTTCAGGGATTCAGCCTCCAGCAGGCGTCACACCAATTCCACTATCCATCGGGGAGCCCCAACACGCACCACCTCAGTTTGTGCTTGATGCGTTGACTGAGCACAGGGGTCTGATCGCAAAATACCCAACAACCAAAGGGACTGAAACGCTCCGTACCGCCATTGCCTCTTGGCTCGACCAGCGCTTTTCGTTAACCCGTTCACCAATCGACCCTGAGACACAGGTGATTCCCGTCAATGGAACCCGAGAAGCGATTTTTGCTGCAGTGCAAGCGGCGGCTGATCGGACGGTTGGTGGACTCTTGGTGATGCCCAATCCGTTCTACCAAATCTATGAAGGCGCCGCTTTCATGGCCGGATTGACACCGCATTATTTGCCGATCGATGCATCAGGACAGCCTGACTATCGTGCTGTGTCTGATCGTGTTTGGGCGGATTGTCAGTTTTGTTTTATCTGCACACCTGGCAATCCAAGTGGGACTGTCATCGATGAAGAGACCCTTGAATATCTCATTAAAAAAGCGAACGCGTTTGATTTTTGGCTGGCCTCTGATGAGTGTTACTCTGAGATCTATCGAAACACGCCACCTCCGGGGTTATTAGAAGTCTGTGCGCAGATGGGACATCGCGACTACAGTCAGTGTCTGGTCTTTCATAGCCTGTCAAAACGCTCCAACCTTCCCGGGTTGCGTTCGGGTTTTGTTGCAGGGGATGCCTCGTTTATCGCACCTTTCCTTAAGTACCGAACCTATCACGGTTGTTCCATGTCGATGGCCGTACAAAAAGCCTCGGAACTTGCTTGGTCTGACGAGGATCATGTGATGGTGAATCGAGGGCTTTATGCTGAAAAGTTTCAAGCTGCGGCTGACATTTTAGGTGATCAACTCGACAGCCATGACCCCGGTGCCGGATTCTATCTCTGGGCCAAGACACCCACAGGCTGTGATACCTTTAGTCGTGACTTATATGCGGCAACTGGTGTGACCGTGCTTCCCGGCCAATTCCTCGGGCGTGAAGTCGATGGGGTCAACCCGGGAGCTGGTTTTGTGCGGATGGCTCTGGTCGCCGAACCCAACACCTGCCGCGAAGCATTGCAACGCATTCAACGATTTATGACGAGGTAATCGATGGCTCTGACGGTCTATGGCATTAAAAATTGTGACTCGATGAAAAAAGCGTTTCAGTGGCTTGACGCTAAAAACATCGCCTACACCTTTGTCGATTTCAAGAAAGACCCGCCCTCACCTGAGCAAATCGATCGTTGGCTCGAGGGCGTCGGTGATGCCTTGGTCAACACCCGAGGCCCGAGCTATCGGCAACTTCCAGAAGACGTCAAAAACCAATTCTCGGGAGCGGTCCGTGTCGACGCGATTGCTGCCAAGCCCACCTTGATCAAGCGACCATTGCTGGTCAACGATGAAGCCATGACGGTTGGCTTTCATCCCGATCACTGGGCCACAATTCCCCATTTATTAAGCGCTTAAGGATATCCCTATGGAATGTTTTGCATTTGGACTTGGTGTTGGACACCAGAACTCAGACGATCAATGGCTTGACACCTATTATCCGAAAGCACTCTGCAGACCCGATCCTGCTGTGGTGCAGATCATCGCAGAAGTTTTCGGATGGGACGGGACGAATCTGACGCGTCAGATCACAGCCGATGATCTTGATGACTTCCTTGAAGCTCTTGAAGACAGCGATGATGGCGACGCCGAAGGATTATTGCGGGCCCTCACTCCCTTGGCTGGATCTGAACAACCACTGGTCATCTGTGCGCTGGCCTCTGATGAAAAGCCCTCCTCAGTTCCCGAGGTCTACCTCAAACTCTCGATGATCTCGATGCGGAAAATTCAACCACACGGGACCAATCTCGATGGCATGTTCGGATTACTCCCGAACGTTGCCTGGACTAGCCAAGGGCCGATTGATGTGAAAGAGCTCGCCCACGCACAAACGCGTGCCCGTGCTTATGGGGAGGTCTTAACGGTCCACTCAGTGGATAAATTCCCTCGCATGGCCGATTACGTTGTTCCACAAGGCGTCCGGATTGGTGATGCGTCTCGAGTCCGCCTAGGAGCGCATCTCGGCGAAGGGACCACCGTGATGCACGAAGGCTTTATTAACTTCAATGCAGGAACCCTTGGCGTATCCATGGTTGAGGGCCGCATCTCTGCTGGGGTTGTGGTCGGCGATGGTTCGGATCTTGGCGGCGGTTGTTCAACCATGGGCACGCTCTCAGGTGGCGGTAACATCGTGATTTCTGTCGGTGAGCAATGTCTTTTAGGTGCCAATGCAGGCCTCGGCATTCCGCTTGGTGACCGTTGCACCATTGAATCGGGTTTATATCTGACATCAGGATCGAAGGTGAAACTTCTGGATAAAGAGGGTCAGTCGGTCGGTGTTGTCAAAGCACGAGATTTGGCCAGCAAGGATGATCTACTGTTTCGCCGCAATTCGGTGACAGGCGAAATCGAGTGTCTTGCGAACAAGTCAGCGGTTGCATTGAACGACGAACTACACTCCAATAATTGAGGATGTTCATGAACTGCCCAGTGCTCCAACTGACTGAAGAACTGATCCGACGGGAATCGGTCACTCCCAAGGATGCTGGTTGTTTGACCGTCATCGGTACGCGTTTAGAGCGGCTTGGCTTTACGCTCGAGCGTATCGACCAACAGGGTGTATCCAACCTCTGGGCGACTTATGGTGAACAGGGTCCGATGGTCTGTTTTGCAGGCCACACCGATGTGGTCCCGATCGGAGATATCAAGGCATGGAGTTCTGATCCCTTTGTTCCGACGATCACCGATGACGGGCATCTTCGCGGACGTGGTGCTGCTGACATGAAATCCTCGCTGGCGGCGATGGTGGTGGCTGTTGAAGACTTTCTCAACACGCACCCTAAACCCTCAGGACGCATCAGCTTCCTGTTGACCAGTGATGAAGAAGGCCCTGCGACCCACGGTACAGTTGCCGTGGTGGAATTATTGAAAGAACGCCAACAGGCCTCAAACACCCCAGCCATCGATTACTGCATTGTTGGCGAACCAAGCTCTAAAGAGACACTCGGCGATGTGGTTCGTGTGGGTCGACGCGGCTCTTTGAACGCGTTGATCACAGTGCAAGGGACCCAAGGGCATGTGGCGTATCCTGAACTCGTCGACAATCCCATCCACCGCGCTTCGACTCTCATCAGCCAACTGGTAGCGACCGATTGGGATGGAAAGACCAATGACTCTTTCCCACCAACAAGCTTTCAGGTCTCCAACATTGATGCTGGAACCGGAGCAACCAATGTGGTCCCTGCGACCGCTGCATTCCGATGTAACTGGCGCTTTTCGACCTCAACGACAGGCGAGATGATCCAACAAGTCACGCAACGGATCATCGAGCAACTTGGCATCCTTGCCGCAATTGAATGGAATCTGTCCGGCGAGCCCTTCTTAACCACTCAGGGCACATTGACGCGTGCGACCAGTCAGGTCATTCGGGAGCAAACAGGGATTGAGACTGACCTTTCGACCGGGGGGGGCACGTCTGATGGGCGTTTCATTGCCAAACTTGGCTGTGAATTGATTGAATTAGGCCCGATCAACCGATCGATCCACAAGATTGACGAGGAGGTCAAAATTTCCGACCTCCCACGTCTGAAAGACCTCTATCGGGGCCTATTGGAGGAACTGATCGGCTGATCAGTCCTCTAAGTCCACATCTTCTGCTTGAGGTCCTTTTCCTGATCGTCCCAGCACGTAACTGACGATCGCACCTTCGCGCAACAAGTAGCGATTTTGACCACGAATCGAGCGGTAGTGAACGAACACATCTTCACCATCTTCCCGTGTGATAAAGCCAAAACCTTTCGTGGAGTTGAACCATTTGACCGTGCCCTCTTCCCGCGGACCTGAGGGAATCGATTCGAATCGACGGTTGGCAATGACTGACTGAAGTGCTCCCATGGCGTAAAGCAGAACCAAAATCACAATCGCAATGACAACACCGGCTTCGGTTTCAGAGCCAACACTTGGCTCCATTCCGAATGATGGCAATAAAAACAATAAAACAAGTGAACCGATAACAGATAAAACAAGTGACAAGAACAGTTGGCCTAGTGGCTTACGCATGAGAAACTCCAAAGGTAAAAACTAGTTAAGTAGTATGGTCTAGAAGAGGACTTTACAAGACGATGAGCAAAGACTCGACTCTGTCTGATTTAGAAATTCGCATCGCATTTCTCGAGGATCAAATCGACGCATTGAATCGCGAGGTGGTGTCGCTCAATCGAGATCGTGACAAGCTCACTGAAGAGTTACAGGCTCTAGCCCACTTGATTCGTCCACTGATTGCGCAGATGTCCTCTCTCGGGGGCACCGACGACTCCACCCCACCACCACATTATTAAGGCCACCCATGTCAAACCACCTCGACGCTTGGATTCAGACCTATCCAGATTTTCCAAAGCCTGGGATTCTGTTCTACGACATCGCACCGATCATCGAGCAAACTGATCGGCTACGCGCGGTCTGCGAACTCATCCGAGATGCAATCGATGAATGGCAACCCGACGTCTTGGTCGGTATCGACTCCAGAGGGTTTTTGTTTGCCACCCCAGTGGCACTGATGATGGACCTTGGGGTTGTGATGGTCCGTAAACAGGGGAAATTACCCGGTGATGTGCGCGAGAAATCCTATGCACTCGAATATGGTGAAGCTACCCTTGCCGTGCAAAAGGATCGCGACCTCAAGGGTAAGCGCGTCGTGTTAATTGACGACCTACTAGCGACCGGCGGAACCTTGGCTGCAACGGAAAGTCTAATTAACGACTCAGGAGCTCAAGTGGTCGGCACTGTGGTCCTGATTGAGCTCCAGTTACTCAAGGGTCGTTCGCATCTTCAAGCGCCGGTCAAAAGTCTGCAGGTCTACGATGAATAATCCTCTCATTCAGCCTGAGAACACCTTGATCGTGGTTGCACTGGAGGACGAACTTCCGACGCAATTGGTCGCAGGATGGAATGTGCTCTATACCGGTGTGGGGAAAGTCAATGCAGCCATCGCCGCCACTGAAGCGGTGCTTGAAACCCGTCCTATCCACTTGATCAATTATGGAACAGCCGGCGCATTGAATCCCTCAATTACCGGTTTAAACCGAGTCAATCACATCGTGCAACGTGATATGGACGTGCGACCGTTAGGCTTCGAGCTGGGTCATACCCCGTTTGATACCACGGGCCATATTGATTTGGGCGGCCCGGGTGTTTCCCTAGGAACAGGGGATCATTTTGTCACCACTCCACCGGAGCTTGTGACCGACATTGTGGACATGGAAGCTTATGCACTGGCGAAAGTCGCGAGGCTGTTCTCGGTCCATTTTCAGTGTTGGAAGTACATCTCAGATCACGCCAATGAGGATGCCGCCGACCACTGGGCGGAAAACGTCGCCAAAGGTGCACGCGCCTTTGTCGAAGAGGTCATTGAACCGCTCGCCCACTAAGCGCGTTTGGCTTTCGCGGCCTCCAACTGACGTTGTTGTGCTTTGTGGTCAGCTCTAACCTGTCGAGCCGCCTCCTGTCGCTGTTTGACGATTTGCGGGTCCATACCGACATGTCGTTCACCGCGGGATTCGGCGAGCTCAATCTGTCGCTGGCGCATCCGAAACCGTTCTTTTTGTTGATCTGAATGTTCGTCCACGCAGAAGTGGCATTGAACACCCAACACGAATTCCGGTCGCAACTGATCCTCTTCGGTAATCGGACGACGGCAGGCATGGCATTGATCGAAGTCGCCGGGTTCCAATTTGTGATTGACGGTTACCCGGTTATCAAACACGAAGCACTCACCTTCCCAAGTGCTGTCGGTGTGCGGAACTTGTTCGAAATAGTTCAAGACACCACCTTTTAAGTGGTATACCTCTTCAAACCCCTGATCCAGAAGATAACTCGTCGACTTCTCACAGCGAATGCCACCGGTACAAAACATCGCCACTTTTTTGTGTTTCTTTGGGTCTAAATGTTGCGCAACCCACTCAGGGAATTCGCGGAAGGTCTTGGTCTCTGGATTGATCGCGCCTTTAAAACTTCCAACCTCATACTCGTAATCATTTCGGGTATCGATGGTGATTGTCTCAGGGTCGAGGATAAGCGCGTTCCAATCTTCGGGTTGCACGTAGCGGCCCACTTGCATTTTTGGACTAATTCCTGGAACACCTAAAGTGACAATTTCTTTCTTCAATTTCACCTTCATCCGATAAAACGGAATTCCATCGGCATCCATCAAGGACTCTTTATATTCCAGTCGATCAAAGCGCCCATCCGCATCCAGCCATGCGCGAACCGCATCGATCCCTTCGCGAGGGCCTGCAATCGTGCCATTAATCCCCTCTTCAGCGAGCAATAGCGTTCCCTGAACATCGTGCGACATACAGGTATCGAGCAAAGGCGCTCTTAATGCTTGATAATCGGGGAGTTCAACAAATTGATACAGTGCGGCAACAACCAACTGGTTCATCGAGGATCCTTCTTCATTCCGCCTTTGCATGGCGGCGATGTCAAACGCGCGGGGCTTTCAGCCCATTCAGATTCCGTAAAACATTGCATCGCCAATGCATGCACTCCCTGCTTTAACGCATCATCGGCTGCTTTGTACACCAGTTGATGTCGCTTCACGCGAGACAGCTCGTTAAAGTGTTCAGAAACAATCACCAATCGAAAGTGCGTTTCTGAATGTTTTGGAACATTGTGTCCATGGCTCTCATTCTCTAATTCAAGCACGGACGGATTGAGCGCTGTCACCAGCGAATTTTTCAGTAAGGTTTCGAGTTTCATCACACAATTATACTGAAGCAACGGGCGATTAGGCGACTTTTCATCAGAGCCTGTCCAACTCCCCTCATTGTCACGGAACGAAGCGCGTGGAATTTCCAAATCTCGTCATTGCTGTGGGCTTCCGGATCAGAGGATCAATGCTTCTGCTGCAA
>JAHEDY010000018.1 GCA_024640985.1 Gammaproteobacteria bacterium | reverse complement strand
GTGATCATTCGAATCTTTGAAGTGCCGACGGCCATCACCTGAACATTCCGAGAAGCTAAAAACGTTTTGAGTTCTGAGGCTGAAACCCCAAATCGCGGATCAATTTCTGCGAGTACAATATTGGTGTCAACCGGATACACCTGACGGAATAATTCACAGCCCTCCAATCGCGTTTCAATCCGCTTTGCGCGTGCATGATCCTCAGACAATCGCTCCACATGATGGTCCAGTGCGTGTAAACACATCGCTGTTAACACACCAGTCTGACGCATTGCGCCACCAAACATCCGCTTGAAATGCCATGCACGCTCAATAAAATCTCTGGATCCCGCCAGCACAGCACCCACAGGGCAACCCAGTCCTTTCGTAAAGGCAAGCCAAGCGCTGTCATGATGAGCAGCATAGGTGGCGAGATCGATGCCGGTGGCAACAGACGCATTGAGCGCACGCGCTCCATCCATGTGCACAGAAAGCCCCAGCTTTTGGGCTGTTTTTGCCACATCTGCCAATTGTTCGACTGGCCAAATAGCACCTCCACCGAGATTCGATGTCTGCTCAGTCACCACCAGTCGCGTGCGTGGCGCAAAGGATGATGGGCGACGGTACAGCCGGGAGACATCCCTGCTTTCAAATAGACCTCGCTCGCAGTCAATCACCGACACCATGGCGCCTGACAGTTTCGCGAGCCCACCGGCTTCGGCGAACACAATATGGCTCTCACGAGAGCAGATGATTTCGTCTCCCGGTTGGGTGTGAACGGCAATCGCAATTTGATTACACATACTGCCAGAGGGCAGAAATACCGCAGACTCCATCCCAAAAAGATCGGCTACGCGATCACAGAGTTCATTGGTGGTCGGACAAGCACCATGACGTTCGTCGCCTGTTTTCACACCAATCACACTTTTCAGCATGTCGTGGGTTGGCAGGGTCTGGGTATCTGAATAAAAGTCGGCTAGCGGGGCCTGAGAGACGCTCAAATTAGGAGGCTCCTAGACTTTTCATCACCGCTTGCGCACAGGCCAAGTCTTGAAGTCCAACCCCTGTGCCATCGAAGACTGTGATCTGATCGTCTCTTGTTCGACCCGTCGCCGTGCCCTGAAGGATGGAACCGATGGTCAAAATCTCTGAGTCAGCAGACACATGTTGGAATTCCCCGATCGTTCGAGATTGAGCGATTTCATCGGTAATGCGTTTCGATCGCTGGCTGAGGGCAGGATCGAGCTCCTGCTTCCCTTTGGTATCCGTCCCCATCGCAGCAATGTGAGTCCCGGGGCTCACCCAATCACTTGGGAACAAAGCTTCCATACAGGAGGTGATGGTGATGATGACCTGAGATTCTCGAACCACTTCTTCAAGACTGGCCTCGTTGCAGGCCACTCCGTAGGATTCAGCCAGAGCCTGGTGCTTGGTGAGATCGCGACTAGAACGGTTCCAGATCTTGACCTGTTCAAAAGCCCTCACACGAAGAGCAGCCTCTAATTGGAAGATCGACTGGTGCCCCGTACCGACTAAACCCAGGGTGGTTGGATTGGCCACCGCCAAGCGATCAATCGAGACAGCAGAGGCAGCCGCGGTCCGCAATGCAGTAATGGTATTTCCTGCCAACAGGGCCTTGCACTGGCCCGTTTCTGGATCAAACAAAAAAATGGATGATTGGTGATTGGCAAGTCCCTTGTCAGCATTGTGAGGCCAGTACCCCCCTGCTTTCAGGCCAAGCGCACCGGAGGCTGGATCAAATCCAGATTTAAACCCATACAAAGCATCCTGAAACCCCAATGATTCTCGAACCACTGGGAAATTCCAGGCTTCGGTTTCCATGCTCTTAAAGACATCCTGAACAGCAAAAAATGCAATTTCCGGATCCAAAATCTCAGCAATTTGATGCTCAGTAATGATCTGCATGGTGTTCCTTCTCTCCGTTTGGATATTTCAGCGATTAATATGCTTTACCGCGCGCTGAAATTGGCCAGACCACTTCCACAACACCTTTGCGCACACCAACATACCAGTCGTGTACATTACAGGTCGGATCGCAGTGACCAGGGATCAAACGCAGTTTGTCGTTGACCTTGAGCACGCCATGGGTGTCCTCAATCACTCCATGCTCGTCTGAGCACTTCACATATTTCACGTCGTCACGACCGAAAATCACCGGAAGGCCACTGTCAACTGACTGGGCTTTCAGGCCGGCATCACAAATCGCTTTGTCAACCTTCGCGTGGCTCATCACAGAGGTCAGAATGAACAATGCATTCTCCCACTCACCCTGATCAATCCGCTGGCCTTTATCATCCAGAATCCGACCGTAATCGGCGTCCATAAAGGCATAAGAACCGCATTGAAGCTCGTTATAGACGCCAGACGCCCCTTCAAAGTAATACGAACCAGTTCCACCGCCACCGACGATGTCGCATGTCAGTTGATGTTCAGCGAGCGCATCGACTGCGTCTCGTACCATCGCAATCGCGCCTTGGATCTTGGCTTCACGCTCTGAATACAAATCTAAATGTTGCATCGCACCGTGATAGGCTTGAATACCTGCGAATTTCAGACCATCAGCACGATCAATCGCAATCGCAATTTCGACCACAGCTTCCGTCGTTGTCACGCCACAGCGACCCGCACCGCAGTCAATTTCAACCAAGCACTCAATCTGAGTTCCTGCTTCCGTCGCCGCCGCTGACAGTTCGGCAACGTTTGCCAAGTCATCAACACAGACAATCGTGCGCGCGCCTAACATCGGAATGCGTGCTAATCGTGCCAACTTGGCTGGATCACGGACCTGGTTTGAAACCAGCACATCTTTGATGCCTCCGCGCGCAAAGACTTCGGCTTCACTCACCTTCTGACAACAAACGCCACAGGATCCACCAAGCTTTTCTTGGAGGAGAGCCACGTCCACTGACTTATGCATCTTGCCGTGGACCCGATGACGCATGCCATTGGCTTTTGCGAAGTCACCCATCTTTTTGATGTTGCGTTCAAGCGCATCCAGATCGACCACGAGACAAGGTGTCTGCACTTCACTTTCGCGCATACCAACCCGAGCCGGAATATCATATCCGACCTCTAAATCATTCCAATTCACTGCACTGTTCATTATCTTTCTCACTTCATCCAAGGTAATCGATCTAAGTCGACATTTCCGCCGGTCACAATGACTCCAATCCGTCGGCCACGAAACACATCCTGATTTTTTAAAATGACTGCCAGGGGTACAGCACAACTGGGCTCCATGACAATCTTCAACCGCTGCCATGTGAGCTTCATGGCTTCAATGATCTCTTCTTCTGAGGCTGTCAAAACATCTGCAACATAATGCGAGACAAAGTGCCAAGTATTGTCCTTCAACGGCACTTTCAAACCGTCAGCAATCGTCACAGGCGCATCATCAGCGATGATGTGGCCGGCTCGAAATGATCGAGCCGCATCATCAGCCTGCATGGGCTCTGCTGCAAAGATCTCAATCTTTGGTGCGAGATGGCTGACTGTTAAACACG
The DNA here is from genome assembly GCA_024640985.1 of Gammaproteobacteria bacterium. Classification (GTDB taxonomy): domain Bacteria; phylum Pseudomonadota; class Gammaproteobacteria; order Pseudomonadales; family Litorivicinaceae; genus HIMB30. Next base: position 9,757 of record JAHEDY010000018.1, on the reverse strand, counting down.
TTCCTGAAATCATGCCGCCTCCGCCAATTGGCGCGACAATAGAATCCAGTCCATCGATAGCTTCGAGCATTTCCGCCGAACACGTCGCTTGTCCTGCAATCACTCGGGGATCGTTGTATGGGTGCACAAATTCGGCACCTGTTTGACTTTGAATTTCAGCAAACACTGCCTCTCGGCTCGTCGTCGAGGGCTCGCACTCGGTGATCAGCCCACCGTACCCTCGAACAGCATCTTTTTTCGCCTGAGGTGCCGTCTTTGGCATCACCACATGGCAAGGAATCCCTCGGCGGCCGGCTGCGTAAGACAAACTGAGTGCGTGATTTCCCGATGAGTGTGTGGCCACACCCAGTGCCGCATCTTCATCAGTTAAACCGAACACCGCGTTGCAGGCACCTCGAACTTTAAAAGCGCCCGCTTTTTGGAAATTCTCACACTTAAAAAAGAGTTCCGCCCCAATTCGTTCATTGAGATAGGTCGAAGTGAGAATCGGCGTGTTATGGACGTAGGGAGCAATACGCTGTCGCGCCTGCAACATATGATCAATAGTAAGGTCAGATGCACCCACCACCTTTTCCATTCCTACACATTTGACTGGGTTCAATTGGTCTTCAATCGATGCATTCATCAGGCGACATCCTCGCAGGTGGCTGCTGTGATCACAGGTCGCACGGCATCCATATTCAATGCCGAGCGATACCACTCTTCGGCCGCAGCAACACCGCTTCCGCTCACAATTGGATAATCCAGATCCCTCATTGCCATCTCAATCACGGCAAGCCCACTCAGCGCCTGGGCCTCAGATAACATCCCGAGGTGACCGATCCGGAAGGCTTGGCCAGCCAGTTTCCCGAGACCGGCGCCAAAGGACATGCCATATCTCGAGTAGGCATGCTCGACCAGCCGGTCCGCATTAAAGCCCTCGGGAACCATGATGGTTGTCACCGTATCAGAGGCATACTGCAGATCCTCACAACACAGACTCAAGTTCCAAGCACTCACAGCCTGTCGCACTCCTTCACCCATCTTAAAATGTCGGCTAAACACCGCATCGAGTCCCTCGGTTAACAACAAATCAATCGAGTGTTGTAAGCCCGCCAGGAGTTGCATTGGGGGGGTATATGGGAAGCCACCTTGATGGGTCATCTGGCCCATTTGCTTAAAATCAAAGAAAAATCGAGGAAGAGTTGCTGTCTTGCCTGCGTCTATCGCTTTTTCGCTGACCGCGACAATGGCTAATCCAGCCGGCATCATGAACCCTTTCTGAGAACCCGTGACTGCGGCGTCAATGCCCCACGCATCCATCTGAAAATCCATCGATGCGATAGAACTAACTCCATCGACAAAGAACAAGGCATTATGTCCGGCCCGATCGATTGCCTCACGAATCGCCTTGAGATCGCTTCGAACGCCGGTTGCGGTTTCATTGTGGGTTGCGAGCACCGCTTTGATCGACTGGTTTTGGTCGGCACGTAATGCCGCTTCGATCAGTGCTGGATCTGCTGGGCCCCGCCAATCGCATTCGATGACATCGACGATCAATCCGAAGGCTTCACACATCCGAATCCATTTATCAGAGAACACCCCATGCCGGCAGGCCAATACTTTGTCGCCTTGAGACAAGGTATTGGCGATAGTGGCCTCCCAGCCACCTGTACCGGTGGATGGGAATACAAAAATATGCGGGCTTGTTGTCGCAAAAATGGATCTCAGACCAGCGAAAAGCTTCGGCATCGCTTCGGCAAATGCTGGTGATCGATGATCAATCGTTGGTAAATCAATTGCCCGCCTGACCGATTCCGGTAAATTGGTTGGGCCTGGAATAAACACTGGGTTTGAGTCGCTCATCAAACACTCCTTTATATTTATAGCCGCACTTTACGGCCTCACAACACTTCCGTATATTTATTCAAAAGAAATAATGTTTTTCTTTTGGTAAAAAAAAATTCAATAAAAACAATGGAATAAATTTTCCAAAAATTAGATAAAAATAAAAAATGAAAAATTTTGATTGGGACCCCAAAGCCAAATTTGGGCCAAAGAAGCATCCTAGGAGGACGAATGAGCGCGGCTGATATCAAGAAACCAAGAGGTCGACCGCGTCAAACGGCGATCGAAAGCGCGCCCGCCAAAGCACTCGATAAGGGGTTAAGTGCACTCCGACGGATCGCTGAATCAGATGGGATCTCGCTCAATGACTTATCGCTTGATCTTGAGATGCCACTAGCGACTCTGCACCGTTTGTTACTGACGCTCGAATCTCATGGATTTGTTCGTCAATCCAAATCTGATGCAACTTGGTCGATTGGTATCGAGGCATTTCGGGTTGGCAGCGCCTTCCCGCGGGCTGCCAAACTGCTAAGTATTGCCCGACCTGTGCTCAAGGATCTGGCGTTAAAAACGGGTGAGACCGCCAATCTTGGTGTCATCGATCAGTCCGAAGTGATTTTCATCGCCCAACATGAGACCCATCATGCCATCCGAGCCTTCTTCAGACCTGGCTCGCGAAGCTCATGGCACTCTTCTGGGATCGGTAAAGTGATCGTAGCGTTTAGCGATCCACTTGATCAGCGATCACAACTGGAAAAAGCGCCCTTTGAGCAATTCACGCAACATACGCTGGTCCAGGTGGACGAGCTCATTCAAGAATTGAAACGTATTCGTAACGTCGGTTACGCGTTTGATCAGGAAGAACGATTTATTGGAATGCGCTGTATTGGCGCCCCCGTCTTTAACTCGAACAACCAAGTGGTTGCTGGGATTTCCATTTCTGGACCCGTCGCGCGCATGAGCGATGAACTCATTGTGCAACTCGGACAAGAGACCGCCCGGCATGGCGAAGAAATCTCTAAACAATTAGGCGCTGGAGCAGATAGTTAATCCAATGCTCAATCGCATCGCGTTCGACCAAAAGACTCTTTCGGTCATCCAAGCAGCACGCAGGTCATCGGCGGGCGACGTTTTGTAGTTGGGTGTCGAGCATGTTAAGGTCATGCTAACAGTGATTGGAAGCTCACTGGAAGCATCGACGCGGCTACCCTCGTCGATGTTTTTTTATATCGCGAGATAATCGTGTCTTAGCTGTTCATCGTCGAGGACCTCTTCAGCAGATCCATCAAACACAACAGAGCCCGTATCCATAATGACGGAGCGGTCGGCAAGTTTTAAAGCAGCAACCGCATTTTGTTCAACGATAATTGTCGTAATACCCAGCTGTTTAATTTCCCTCAATGTTCTCTCGATTTCCTGAACAATGACGGGCGCGAGTCCCTCATAGGGCTCATCAAGCAGTAACAACTTCACATCTCGCGCAAGCGCTCGACCCACGGCAAGCATCTGCTGCTCTCCACCAGAAAGCGTGACCCCTTCTTGATTTCGACGTTCTTTGAGGCGTGGAAATAAATCATAAATACGCTCAATACCCCAGCCAATTGGCTCTTCAATCTGCGCCAGAATCAGATTTTCTTCGACTGACAAACCTGGAATGATCCGCCGGTCCTCAGGAACCAAAGCAACTCCACGTTGAGCTGCCTGATAGGCCTTCTTCGTGTGCAATGGCTCATGATCAAGCCAGATTTCTCCACGACGAACCTCAGGATCGTCACAACGCGCGATCGCTCGTAAGGTTGAGGTCTTTCCCGCACCGTTACGACCCAATAACGCGAGGATTTCTCCTTCGTGAACGTTGAAGCTGACACCCTGGATAATATATGACTCAGCGTAGTAAGCATGAATATCAGCAACTGAAAAGAAAGCGGTCGGAGTACCAAGGTTCGTTGTTTTAACGATCTCTGTTGGCCCCTTAAAAACGCGCTCTTCGGTCATACTTCAGCTCCTCCTAAGTAAGCTTCCTTCACTCGTGGATCGCCCTTAATCTCCTCGGGCAATCCCTCAACGATCACATGTCCCTGAGCAAGGACGCTGATGCGCTCAGCCAACGAAAAGACAACATGCATATCGTGCTCGATAATCGCCATCGTAATCCCACGCCCAGCAATCGTTTTCAGTAGATCAATGGTGTTGTTTGTATCCGCTCGAGCCATGCCGGCAGTCGGCTCATCCAGCAACAACAACTTCGGTTCCTGTGACAAACACATCGCTAACTCTAGACGACGCTTATCACCCCGAGATAACGAACCAGCAATGACGTCACGCTTGATCCATAGGTTCATGTCATCAAGGAAATGCTGAGCCTTGTCGAGAATATCGCGCTGTTGATCGCCGCGAGACCACAAATTCAGCTTAAACGCACCATCACGATGAGCCAATAATGGAATCATCATATTCTCAAGGAGGGTCAAATCGCTGTAAATTTCTGGGGTCTGAAAAACCCTCGAAATCCCGAGCTGATTGATTTCATGCGGTTGGACACCCAGCATGCTTTTCCCATTGAATTGGATAGATCCTGAGTCAATGGTCAGCTTTCCGATAATGCTGTTGAGCAAGGTTGATTTGCCCGCGCCATTGGGTCCGATGATGGCGTGGACTGTTCCTTCCTTCACGGTCAAATTGACGTCGTCGAGTGCCTTCAATCCGCCGAATGACAAATTGACGGCTGAAATTTCAAGAATATTCGACATCTTCTCGCCTCCTAAGCGTCATTATTTGCGTGATCTTTAGCAAAGAACCGACGCTTGATTCGCTCGATACCTTCCATGATGCCTCCTGGGAGATAGATCACGACGAGCATAAAAAGAATACCGAGGGTTAAGTGCCATCCCTTCCCAACAAATAACGAAGTGACAGCAGCGAGTCCTGACCCGATGGCGTCTGGCATGAACGAAAATAAGTCGATCAAGACCGATTTATCGATCGCAGAGAAAATATTTTCTGCATATTTAATAACCGCAGCTCCAATCACCGGACCCACCAAGGTTCCGATACCACCTAAGATGGTCATTAACACGACTTCGCCTGATGCTGTCCACTGCATGCGTTCCGCTCCGGCCAGCGGATCAACAGCCGCCATCAGACTACCCGCGAGACCAGCGTACATCCCCGAAATCACAAAAGCAGCCAGTTTATAGGGCTTCGTATTGAGACCTGTGTACATCATCCGTGTTTGATTGGTCTTAATTCCGCGGAGCATAGAGCCAAAAGATGACCGAGTGATCCGAATCGAAATGTAGAACCCTAGAATCAAAAACGCGGCACAGAAGTAAAATCCAAATAGGCCATCCCACGCACTCATTTCGATACCAAAGACATTCGTGGGAGGAATCCCAGAACCAGTCTCCATTACGGCATCAAGGAATCGTGGATCCTTGGTGGTCAGTTGCAGTCCTGTCTCACCGTTGGTGATTGGCGTCAATACCGAGTACGCAAGGTTGTAGGACATTTGAGCGAGAGCCAGTGTCAAAATCGAAAAGTAGATTCCTGTTCGACGCAGGCAAACAAATCCAATGACTAACGCGAAGACCCCTGATACCAACACGCCAAAGATCATCGCTGGGATGACGTTCATGGTCATCAACTTAAAGACCCAAACGGTGGCATAGGAACCGACACCAATAAAGGCCGCATGCCCAAAGGATAAATATCCAGTTTGTCCAAATAGGATATTAAATCCGATCGCAAACAGGCCAAAAATAGCAAACTTCTGCATTAAGTCTGGGTAGGCCGCCCCAAGAGGCTGAAGCCAGAGGGGCATCAGCAGGACAACGGCAGTAAATCCCAAAAATAAGATGAGATCAGAACGCGGAGTGATTGTTGATTTCGCCATAATTAGTCCTCCATTACCCCTTTACGACCCATCAACCCACGTGGACGAACGAGCAGAACAATCATCGCAATCAAATAAATAATAATTTGATCAATACCCGGGAAAATTGACTTCACTTCTGTCATCGACGCGAGGGATTGTAAAATTCCTAACAAGAAACCAGCTGCCACTGCTCCTGGGAGAGATCCCATCCCCCCGACGACAACGACGACAAAGGAGAGCACAAGAAAGTCCATTCCCATATGATAATCAGGCGGGAGAATTGGTGTGTACATCAGCCCCGCGAGGCCAGAGACGACCGCCGCCAAACCAAAAACGACGCTAAACCGCTTGGTGATGTTGATACCCAGCAATTGCACTGTTTCACGATCAGCCATCCCGGCCCGGACAACCATCCCGAATGTTGTAAACTGCAAGAAAGAGAAGACCGAAGCAATGATCCCCATCGAGAAGATGAAATACACCAATCGCCACGTCGGATAGGTGAGATCCATTCCAATCAAACCACCCAAATTCACAGTTCCAGAAAAGAAGTCAGGAGCTGTTTGAGGGATTGGATTCGCCCCATAGAAAGCCTTCACGATTTCTTGTAAGACGATTGCAAGGCCAAAGGTGACCAAAATCTGATCGGCGTGTGGACGTTTGTAAAAATGCCGGATCAAACCACGCTCCATCGCGAGCCCAACCCCAAGCATCACGGGTATCGCAACCACCAATGATATTGGAATCGACCAATCGATGATTAAAGAACCCGTGTCTCCAAGCCACATTTCCAGATAGGGAACATCTTTGTACGCCTCGAAGAATGTCACCGACTCATCGCGCACCTTCGCAGACAGCGTGATCACTTTATTGACCGTTACTGCACAGAATGCGCCGAGCATAAACAATGCACCATGGGCGAAGTTGACCACCCCCAAGGTACCGAAAATCAATGTGAGGCCAAGTGCAATCAGCGCATAAGCCCCACCTTTATCTAATCCATTTAGGATTTGCAGAAATATCGCGTCCACTTCGATTCTCTCTGTAATGAAATAAAAAACGGGAGGAGGCACCCTCCCGTTTCGTTCAAAGAATTAGACTTCGAAAGTCATCACTTTCTTGTCTTAAACTTTGTAAGGTCCTAAATCTCCAGCGTATAAGTCTGGCGAATAGGTGACCTGGTCCCGATCAACGATATCGACGACCGACAGCAGATCAAACTGGCTTGATGGATTTTGATTACCACGAACGACAAGTACGTTCTTAAAGACTTGGTGATCAGCACCACGATACAGTGAAGGTCCATTACCCATGCCGTCAAACTCATGATCTTCCAGTGCCTTGATCACCTGAACAGGGTCGAATGTTCCAGCACGCTCTACGGCATCTGCATACAGAAGCGTTTGGCAGTAACAGGTATGGGCCGCCTGTGATGGAGGGAATCCATATTCCTGACCGAATGACTTTGTGAAGGCTTGGGAGCCAGCGTCCTGAAGGCTCCAGTTCCAGCCTGTTGAGCCGATAATGCCTTTAATACTTTCGCCGGCACCTTGAGCCATCAACCGCGAAAACAGCGGTACGACAACCTGGAAATCTTTGCCATTGACCTGCTTATCAAGCAGTCCGAATTGAACGGCCTGTGTCAGGGAGTTGACCATGTCTTTACCGTAGTGGTTAAGAACCAATGTGTCTGCACCCGAATTCAATACCGGTGTGATGTACTGCGAGAAGTCACCTGCGCCAAGAGGCGTACGAACCGCATTCACTGTTTTCCAGTTTGCTTGTGCAGCTGTGGCCTTTTGGATCGACTCTTCTTGAGACCAACCCCAAGTGTAGTCCGCGGTCAAATGGTACACCTGACGGTCATCACCATACTCTGCTTGAAGCACTGGAGCCAAGGCAGCACCAGACATGTGCGCGTTAAAGAAATGACGGAAGCCGTAACGACGACGATCCTTACCGGTGGTGTCGTTTGAATGCGTCAAACCTGCCATGAAAATCGTGCCCATTTCTTGCGCGAGCGCTTGAACAGCGATTGCCACGCCAGAGGATGAACCACCAGAGAACATGATGACGCCATCTTTTTCGATCATCCGCTTAGCAGATGCTCGAGCGGCATCTGATTTGGTTTGTGTATCACCGGTCACAAAGTCAACTTTCTTTCCAAGGATACCGTTACCCTTCAGATTCATTGGCTTCATGGTTTGCATCATGCCGCCGTCACCTTCACCATTGAGGTGTTTGACAGCAAGTTTAAATGCACGCAATTCGTCCGCACCTTCATCCGCATAAGCTCCGGTCTGAGGAACGTTGAAGCCGAGGGTGACGGTCGCTTTATTGGTTGGGTCGTTTCTGAACCCGTGGCCACCCGCGTAGGCACCCTGAACCCAGAGTGCTGGAGCGCTGAGTGCTGCCCCTGCAGCAACTGAGCCCTTCAAAAACGAGCGACGAGAGATACCATTCTTTTGATTGGTCATAATTTTCTCCGCAAATTATTTTTATTTCTGCCTTCAATTTAAGACCCAGTTACATTACTGAAAATTAAAAGCCGAAGAAACATAACTCTGCGTATTAAGACCATTTGACGATGGCGGACAATGACTTACGGAGAGTGAGAAATCGGCAGGCGAAAACAAATTTTCGCCTGGTCATTTACCCAGCACACATCATCTTCAAGGTGACTCGACCCGTCACCCATCACTAAATCAAAGTCGTCACCAAGTGATGTTGTGGCTTCAGTCTTCGCTGGATGATCATTCCATTGAGCGGACCAAAAGGTCTTCCCCAAGACTTTTTTCTGGATCAGAAAAAAGAAATGCGCGCCCTGACTTGCCTCATAATCTCGAGGACCCAAAGGCAAGATAAAACTCTCTGCAGTTTCCCAGACGGAATCAAAGGGCTTGGCTAGGCAGGTTCCCTCAAGAACCACATGTGGTTCTGGGGAATACACCAAGGCATAACAACTCGTCTCGAAATACGCTGATTCATCGAGCTGCACTGTGGTTCCAAGCAGCATCGTAGCGAGAGTTTTAGCAATCCCTTCCATTGTCTTCCCGTCGATTTCACACAGGTCTCATCTGAAGTCGGGCAAACTGTGACGAACAGATGGGTCGGCGTCAATGAAATCGAAACGACGAGTCGCCTTGGATGTTTTCGAATTCAGTCACGATGTGTGATCAGACCAGAAATCGCTCAGAAAGGGTAAGCTATCGTCGATCACCGACCACATCTTGATCAGCCTTGACGCCACCGGCGCTCATCGCTTCTCGAGCTCTGTCTAAGAATTCTGTCGTACTGACATACCGCCAACCGACCGATACCAACACGTCGCTCTTAAACAGGTAGGGCGTAAAGTCCTCATCCTCATTCGCCATTCCAGAGGCTAAATCGGTTCGCATGAAATGAATCTCAACCGGCACACCGTAGCTCAAATACCGTTCAGGTCGTTTTTTGAAATGCGCAGGAATCACATCTTGGCTGGTTTGAAGGATCGACAAGACATGATCCTTCGCATCACCGATGGACACTTTGACTGCCACTGTCTGGTACTCAGCGACAGCCTGCTGCGTAACTAAGGATGGAGCGCAACCAACAAGGTGTAACCCCACCAATGCGAACAAAAGGTGTCGGAGCAGGCTCTGCTTCACTAATACGGATCGATTCATACATCACCTATCGGTACCATTCCCTTTTTCTATAGCTGAACGAGGAACAGACAAGGCCTATGACGCGATTTACGTGGTGTCTGAGGCCGATGAGAACTGGCATTGACAGACTGGTGGTGTCATCAATGCTCAATTACCCGACAACTCGCTCTCGCTTGAGCAGTTACAGAGTTGGCTATTTATTCTGTGTGGACCGCCACTGATGCTCGGGAATGTCGTGAGCTATCTGAAGATGCAGCAAGTACCCAAGTCCCGAATGTTATCCAAGCAATTCAAGTTCGGTTGAGCGCCTGGTATTTCCAAGATGTGCCACACTAGGACTATCGAATATCATCAGTGAGACCCTGTCCGATGCATCGCTCAGAATTTTTTGAACTCCTTTGGAAACAAT
>JAHEDY010000021.1 GCA_024640985.1 Gammaproteobacteria bacterium | reverse complement strand
TCCTTGTGTATCGTCCTTCATCCGTGTTCGGGTTGCATCTGTAAATGAACTGGTCCCCACGACACTTTTCTCATTGATCGCAGTTTCACATTTGATGGGATCGCCACCACAAATGGCACATTCGCCATCCTCGCCATTGACTCGGCCGATTCCCCCGCAACTGCCGGAAATCGGTCGGCGGCCCATCATGACACCAATCGCCATGATCGCGACTAAAAATGAGAACACGCCAAAGACGGTCAGAAATAAACCCAGATTCATTCCACTTCTCCTGCCAACAGACGCTCAAAACGTGGAGTCTGCTTCACGATAAAGGTATCACCAGACCGTTCAATGAACATGGCTGGAATTTTTCGGGAGACCGCCAATTCATAGCCTTTCTTCGGTCCTAACACCAACAGCGTCGTGGCCCAGCCATCGGCCATCGCACATTCTGAATCCGCAACCGTCACTGAGGCCAGTTGATGAGTCACAGGTCGGCCGGTAGAAGGATCAATGGTATGTGAGTAGGCGACTCCGTCAATTTCTCGATAGTTTCGATAATCGCCCGAGGTTGCAAGCGCGACATTTTTTAACGACAGCACTTCTTCAACGGCCCGTTCCCCTTTGATTGGCTTTTCAACGGCAATTTTCCATCCAAGACCATCTTTGTCGCCCTTGACGCGAACTTCACCACCAATTTCGACCAAGAAATTCGCATAGCCCTGATCGTCGAGTAAGGTGTAGATCTGATCGACGCCTAACCCTTTGGCGATGGCCGATAGATCCAGCCTGCGAGGCTCGCGTTTTTTTATCGCCGCTCCGCCATCTGCCTCTGGTGCGCGCACAGCCACAGCGGAAAAACCAATGCGTGCTTTGGTTTCATCAATGACTTGATCTGAGGGTAACGCATCAGACCCTGCATCAGGACCAAAACCCCAAAGATTGACTAAGGGAGCGACGGTTGGATCAAACGCACCCGATGAGATCTCCGAAAACCCCAAGGCTTTTGCGGTGGTCACAGCAAACAGTTCACTAACAGGAAACCAAGTGTTCAGGTCATTGGATTGATTGAACAGAGAGATCTCACTTCCCGGATCATAGGTCGACATCTGGCGGTTGACTTCAAGTAATACCGCCTCGATCTCCGCTTGCAACGCATCTTGGTCATGAGATGCAATCGGATTGGCGATCACCACCGACCAACTGGTCCCCATGGTGCGCCCTGACAACTTTTTGATCTCCAATTCGCTGGAACAACCGACAAGCACGGGCAAGACAAAAAATGCCGCCAAAATGGCGGCATTTCTCAAGGAACGCATGGCGTTAACCACCAAAGTCATCCAGCATGATGTTTTCATCTTCGACCCCAAGGTCTTTCAACATCTTAATGACGGCTGCATTCATCATTGGAGGTCCACACATGTAGTACTCAACATCCTCAGGAGCCGGGTGATCTTTCAGGTAATTTTCGAGCACCACATTGTGGATGAAACCGGTTTTCCCTTCCCAGTGATCTTCAGGCTGAGGATCAGAAAGCGCCAAGTGCCACTCGAAGTTTTCGTTTTCGCTGGCCAACTGGTCGTATTCGTCTTCATAAAAGACCTCACGCAAGGAGCGCGCGCCATACCAAAACGAAATCTTCCGCTTGGAATTCAATCGTTTCAGCTGATCGAAAATATGCGATCGCATCGGAGCCATCCCGGCACCACCACCGATAAAGACCATTTCATTATCCGTGTCTTTGGCAAAGAACTCACCAAAGGGACCGAAGACCGTGATCTTGTCACCTGGTTTTAAGTTGAAGGTGTATGAACTCATCTGACCTGGAGGTAAATCGGTTCCTGGAGGTGGTGTCGCGATCCGAATATTGAACTTCACCAAACCGCGCTCTTCAGGATAGTTAGCCATTGAGTAGGCCCGAACCACGGTTTCATTCACCTTCGACTCTAGATTAAAGAATCCAAACCGCTCCCAATCGCCACGGTATTCCTCTTCCACTTCAAAGTTCGAAAACTTCACGTGATGAGGTGGGACCTCGAGCTGAACGTAACCGCCAGCACGGAAATCAACGTTTTCACCCTCTGGGAGTTTCAGTGTCAATTCCTTGATGAAGGTTGCGACGTTGGGATTCGAGACCACCTCGCACTCCCAACGCTTCACACCAAAGAGCTCGGGCTCGACTTCAATATTCATGTCTTGCTTCACAGCAACCTGACAGGACAAACGCCAGCCTTCTTTCACTTCACCTTTGGTAAAGGCAGACGCTTCGGTTGGCAGGATATCGCCACCGCCTGACTTAATCACACACCGACACTGTTGGCATGAGCCACCACCACCGCAAGCCGATGGGAGATAAATCCCGGCATCAGCCAGTGTGTTCATCAATTTACTGCCGGCTGGCACCTGAATACTCTGATCCGGATTGTCATTGATGGTAATCGTCACGTCTCCAGAAGACACGAGCTTCGACCGGGCAGCCAAAATGATCGCTACCAGACCGATCACGACCACGGTAAACATCACAACGCCCAGGATAATGGTCATATTTTCCACGTTCTATGCTCCTTAGAGTGATACGCCAGAGAAGGACATAAAGCCAAGTGACATTAGTCCGACTGTGATAAACGTAATACCCAATCCCTTGAGGCCATCCGGTACATCCGAGTACTTTAACTTTTCACGGACACCTGCCAGTGCCGTGATCGCCAGTGCCCAACCGACACCTGCGCCTAAACCATAAACCACTGACTCACCAAAATTGTAATCACGCTCCACCATAAACAGAGAGGCGCCCAAAATGGCACAGTTCACTGTAATCAATGGCAGGAATACCCCTAACGCGTTGTAGAGCGCAGGGACATATTTATCCAAGAACATCTCGAGGATCTGCACTAAGGCTGCAATCACACCGATGTAGGACAAGAGCCCCAAAAATCTCAGATCCACATTGGCTAACTCTGGAGAGATCCAGGTTAATGCGCCCTCTTTCAATAACCCAGTCAGAATGAGGTTATTCACCGGAACAGTGATCGCAAGCACCACGATGACTGCAATCCCAAGACCGACTGCGGTTTTGATGTTCTTGGACAGCGCCAAGAATGTGCACATCCCTAAAAAGAATGCGAGCGCCATATTTTCAATGAAAATCGCCTTTACAAAAAGGCTGATGTAATGCTCCATCTTAAGCCTCCTTCATCTTGCTATTTGGGGCGATTTTGAACTCGTCGGCTTCAACCTGCGCTGTTTTCCATGCACGGATTCCCCAGATTAAAAAGCCAATGATGAAGAACGCCGAAGGTGGGAGTAACATCATGCCGTTGGTGTAGTACCAACCACCTTCCGTCACTTTGGTCAAAATTTCGATGCCAAAGACCGAACCGGAACCAAACAATTCCCGAATGAATCCGACGACCATCAAAATCACGCCATAGCCAAGACCGTTACCAATCCCGTCAATAAAGGAGTCCAGTGGACCATTCTTCATCGCGAAGGCTTCCGCACGACCCATCACAATACAGTTGGTGATAATCAATCCCACAAACACCGATAATTGCTTCGAGATTTCATAAGCAAAGGCTTTCAGAATTTGATCCACGACAATGACCAAAGAAGCGATGATCGTCATCTGCACAATGATTCGGATTGAACTCGGAATCTGCGAACGGATCACCGAGACAAATAAGTTTGAAAAGGCAGTCACTGCAATCACAGCCAGTGACATCACAAATGCCACCGACATACTCGATGTCACGGCAAGCGCAGAACAAATACCCAGTACCTGAAGCGCGATCGGGTTATTGTTGACGACCGGGTCGAACAACAGTTCTTTCGTTTTCGCCATTAGATCCGTCCTTGTTTCAAATTATCCAGAAACGGCTTAAAGCCCGAGTCTGACATCCAGAATTTCAATAAATTATCGACCCCACGCGACGTCAATGTCGCTCCTGAGAGACCGTCGACGCCGTACATATCTGAGCGACTCGCACCGCCTTTGACCAATCGTAAGGCCACGGCATCATCCTTGTAGACTTGCTTACCCGTCCACTGAGCCTTCCAGTTTGGATTATCCACTTCACCACCAAGACCCGGAGTCTCGGCATGCTCATAGAAACCAAGGCCAGCAACGGTATTGGCGTCACCTTCTAAGGCCATAAATCCATAAAGCGTCGACCAGAGGCCGTAACCATGAATTGGCAGGATGATTTTCTCAATCTGCTCACCGTTTTCGATCAAATAGATCTTGGCGATTTTCGCTTGGCGTTTGATTGACGCGATATCTTCATCACCGGATAGCTCACGGTTCATCGATGGATCTTTCGCTGCTCGACGTTGGTTATAACGCTCAGCATCCATATCTTCGACAAATTCACCAGTCTCGATATTCACCAGCCGCGTCGTCACAATCTGAAATTGATCAGCAATCGATTGATTGGGATCGTAGAGACCGGCTGCAGCCAAAATATTCATCTGCATGTTGGCTTTTTCATTCACTGCTTGGGCTGGCCTCAAAATCACGGCCGCGGCACTCACAATGATCGAACACACCAAACACAAAACCAATGCGACCGTCACGGTCTTTTGGGTGGATTCATTACTGGACGACACTGCGCAACTCCCTTCGCTTGATGTTGGCCTGGACCACAAAGTGGTCAATCAATGGCGCAAATAAGTTACCAAATAAAATCGCCAGCATGATCCCTTCTGGGAATGCTGGGTTCACCACTCGGATGAGTACCGCCATCAATCCAATGAGACCGCCGTACCAATATTTACCCGCATTAGTCATGGATGCGGACACAGGATCTGTCGCCATGAAGATCATGCCGAAAGCAAAGCCACCGACGACCAAATGCCAGTACCACGGCACATTGAACATTGGGTTGGTGTCAGAACCGATGCCATTAAACAGCAGCGACGTCAGGACCATTCCGAGGAACACACCCAACACGATTCGCCAGTTAGCGATTCCTTGTACTAACAAAACCGCACCACCCAGTAAGATGGCGAAAGTCGATACTTCACCAATCGAACCCGGGACATTACCAATGAAGGCATCGAACCAGGTGAAGTCTGAAATCACTTGGTTCGCTGAAGCCAACGCCTCAACGCCACCTTGCGCCATCATGCCAAGTGCTGATGCACCTGTGTATCCGTCAGCCGCAACCCAAACAGCATCGCCTGAGATCTGCGCCGGATAGGCGAAGTATAAGAATGCACGTCCAGTCAACGCGGGGTTCAAGAAATTCTTACCGGTACCGCCAAAGACTTCTTTGCCAACCACCACACCGAAGGTGATCCCGAGTGCCGCCTGCCATAACGGCAGATCCGGTGGACAGGTCAATGAGAACAGAATCGAGGTAACGAAAAACCCTTCGTTCACTTCGTGTCCTCGGACTGAGGCAAACAACACCTCCCAAAATCCACCAACAATAAATACGGTTGCATAAATTGGTAGGAAATAGGCAAACCCATAGACCAGATTCGTCCAGAGCGAGGGATTCATCCAATAGTTGGCACCTGCCATTCCTTCAATGAAAGCTCCACGCAAACCATCAGGCGCCATGGCACCAGCAGCAATGGCTTCCGAAGCGTTCTGACCTAAAAAGTAAGCACCAAAAAAGATCGCCGGAAAGGTACACAACCAAACCGTAATCATGATCCGTTTCAGGTCGATCCCATCGCGAACGTGAGCCGACGACTTCGTCGTCGTTCCTGGTGCGTAAAAAATCGTATCCACTGCCTCATAGAGCGCGTAAAACTTCTCGTATTTACCCCCTGGGTGGAAGTTTGGCTCAATGCGGTCGAGATATGCACGTAGTGACATCATCAACTCTCCAGCTCAATTGTTGTGAGGTTGTCCCGAAGAATCGGGCCGTATTCATATTTCCCTGGGCACACATACGTACACAGTGCGAGATCTTCTTCTGCCAATTCAAGCGCGCCGAGTTTCACCGCCATATCGGTATCGCCAACAATCAACGAGCGAAGCAGCTGCGTCGGTAGAATATCCAAAGGCATCACTTTCTCATAGGCTCCCACTGGAACCATCGCACGCGGCGATCCGTTGGTGTTGGTGGTGTAATCAACCAGCTTCTTCGGCATCAATTTGGACAGATAGATCCCCATCACCGAATGTTTATTGGTTCCAGGTGACAACCAGCCAAATGGAACGCGCTCAGTGCCTTCTTCTAACACCGACACTTGTTGATGGTAACCACCGAGATATCCAGAAACACCAGTAGCCGTCCGGCCACCTAAAATCGAGCCCGAGACCACGCGATGCTGACCATCGATCAATTCACCAGCAGTCAAATCCTCAAGCGAAGCTCCAACCCGGGTCACCACCAAACGTGGCTGCTTCACAGAGGGGCCGGCCAAACTCACTACGCGCTCAGTCGATAAGACGCCATCTTTAAATAAGCGTCCGATTGCGATCGCATCTTGTGCGGATAAATGCCAGACCTCTTTTCCTTCACCCACAGGATCAAGGTGATGAATGTGTGTACCAACCAGTCCCGAAGGATGTTTGCCTGCAAACGTCTCAACAGTCGCCGTCCCCGTATCAAAGGATGCATCAGGTGCTCGGCACACAAACACTGACCCCTCGGTCAAAGTCGAGATCACAGCCACGCCATCAACAAAGGCATCCGGCTGACGTGCAATCGCCAACGCCGGATCACCTGCTAACGGATGAGTATCCATCGCATTGATGAAAATCGAATGAGGAACCGCGTCAATCGCTGGAATTTTTTCATAAGGGCGACGACGGATGGTGGTCCAGAGGCCGCTTTCAACCAATTGTGCAACCACCGCCTCTCGATCCAACGCACTTAGATCGGCATGCGCTTTGAAAGAGACCGCCGTCTCTTTGCCATCCAGTTCAATCACAACGGATTGGAAAACTCGGCGCTCTCCGCGGTTAATTTGCGTGACGACGCCAGAACCAGGAGCTGTAAATAGAACGCCCTCGTTCTTCTTGTCAGCGAACAACGGCTGACCCAATTTCACCTGATCACCCTCTTGGACCAGCATCGTGGGTTTCATTCCGGGATAGTCAGAGCCGACAATCGCGACACTTGTCACTGCATTGGCTTCTCCGATTTCCTGCTTGGGTGATCCTTTGATGGGCAAATCCAGCCCAGTTTTGATCTCGATCATCGAGTCCATTCCTACCTTGAAATTTCCGACGTATTCAGAAGGCGTTCAAACTTTATGGCATAAGAACCTATGCCGATAGCGGTGGATGATTATAAGAAGAGTTGGGTCGAATCGCCAGACTCAAACTCAAATTTCAGTAAATTTTTCGCACCTGCAACACAAAATCCCTTCGGTACTGACAAATGCGTCAGCAATCTCTCGCAGATTCAACAGATGCCCTGACGAACGGACTAACCTGTCGCCAGGAGGATTCAACATGAACCGGTTAATTTTTTCTCAAAACTCAGGCATTCAGGGGGCTACAAGCGCCTGTACAGATCTCGAGTCACTCGATTCTCAATCAACCATCGGCGACTATGTCGTGTTCGTCGATGAATCAGGCGATGCCAATCTCGATCCCATCGACCCCCGATTTCCCATGTTGAATCTGGTGTTCTGTCTTATCCGAAAGGACCATTACATCGACTTCGTCGTACCGCGTTTACACCAACTCAAAATCGATTTTTTCGGTCACGCAGATCTCGTTCTCCACGAATCCGAGATGCGTCGCAAAACGGGAGCTTTCGCAATCCTTGCCGATGGCGACGTCTATTCACACTGGATGCAGGAGTTATTGGCTTGGATTGAACAGACCGAAGTTGCAGTGATTAGCGCCTGCATTGACAAAATCGCCTTAACTCGCCGGTACGCCCACCCTTTTGACCCCTATGATCTTGCGATCCGCTTTTGTTTAGAACGGACTCGTCAGTTTTTGGCGGCCAACAACCAAAGCCGACGACTAACGCAAGTGATTTTCGAAAGCCGCGGTAAACGGCAAGACCAGGCAGCCTGCCTTGAGTTTGATCAAATCCTCAAACAAGCCAATCCTCTTGGACATCACCTACCCGACTTCAGTCAGCTCCCACTCGATCCATTATTCATCCCTAAACGAGCGAATCTCGCCGGCCACCAACTGTGCGATTTACTCGCCAGGCCATTGGCAAAATGGAGTTTTAATGCAAGCTCTCATTGCAGACCGATGCAAATCATCCAACCGAAACTGATCGCACACAAAGTCTTCCCGCAGACGGGGTGGCGCCGCCCGCATCGGTCACGGAGATCCTCTTATTGGCCTGGAAACACCCGACTCAATCCACCTGCAAATTCTTCACATGCACCTCGATAGCCGCTCCAGCGGGTCTTTCTGATCAGCCCCTCCACATCCGCCCATGCGTCCACATTACAGGGTTCAATGTGGCTTTCTTTAAACCAGCGATAATGTGTTTGGCTCCCCTCTCTTACCACTTCTACAGGCTTCCCAAGCGCACGTTCAAGGCCGCTGATGTGTTGGCCCATCGCATTTCCTAAGCCAACGTTCATTTCATTGATCGCCTGTGATGCGCAACCGGTTAAAGCCACCATCAAGACGCCGCTGATCATCCACTGTTTCATTTCAAGTGCCTCCATCTCATGCACTGACCAAAGAGTACGTTGAGTGGTTGAAAATCGATAGATCCATCGGCATATTTCTATCAGTTTTTTCGGAGAGCGCATGTTTCCATACACCCGATATTTCGTCTTGATAGTGACAGCCGTTCTTCTCGCATTCAGCCTCGCTGTCACTGCATCACCGCGCGTCACAACGATCCTCGAAGAATTAGATCGGCCCTGGTCGATTGACTGGATCAGTGAAGAGGAAGTTCTCATCACTGAGCGCCGAGGTCGCTTACTCCGCGTCAACCTCACAACCAATACACGTCAAACCATCGGTAACGTACCGGCAGTCACAGCCCGCGGACAGGGTGGTCTATTTGATGTTCGTGTCAGACGAATGAAAAACGATCTTTGGGTGTATCTAGCCCTGTCTGGCGCTCGTTCAGACAACACTACCGGCACAGAACTGTGGCGCGGGCGACTGGTCAATGATCAATTATTGGAGGTTGAACGAGTCTTTGCTCAGGCTCTGACAACGGACTCAGGTCATCATTTCGGTGGTCGATTGGCGTTAACCGATCAGCATGTGTTTTTGACCATCGGTGATCGCGGTGATCGGGAGCGAGCTCAAGATCCCACCGATACCGCCGGATCGGTGGTGCGTCTGCATTTGGATGGAAGTCTCCCGCCCGATAATCCTTGGGTGGGCGACTCTCAATATCGACCTGAGCTGTATTCGATTGGTCACCGCAATCCCCAAGGTCTCGCGTTTGACGCCCATGGCGTGTTGTATGTCCACGAGCATGGTCCCCAGGGTGGAGATGAAATCAATCGGATCGAACCCGGTCTCAACTATGGCTGGCCAACCATCACTTATGGTCGCAATTATGGAATCGGAACCACGATCGGCGAAGGTGTTTCAAAAGAAGGCCTCGAACAACCACTGCTTTATTGGAACCCATCCATCGCACCCTCGGGCATGACATTCTACATCGGGCAAGGCTTTCCTGAATGGCAAGACAGTCTATTTGTCGGCGCACTTAAAGCCCAGATGCTCGTTCGACTGGTCTTTGAAGATGGACAGCTCAAACAGAAAGAACGACTGTTACAGAAGACAGTCGGGCGTATCCGTGATGTCAGACAAGGCCCAGACGGTGCGATTTACGTTCTCACAGACTCAACCCGAGGCAAACTTCTCAGAGTCACGCCCTAAAGTCACGATGTTGCGACATCACAGGAACACTCGCTCGAACGGTCTCCACTTTGGATCGATCCATCTCGATGGTTAACACACCAGGCGAATCATCCAGCTTGCCCAGACAAAGGCCCCAAGGGTCGTAAACCACCGAATGCCCATAAGTTTCACGCCCTTCTCGGGTCACGCCGCACTGACCGGCAGCGGCAACAAAGCATCCATTTTCGATGGCTCGCGCACGCAACAAGGTATCCCAGTGCGCTTCACCTGTGGTTTTGGTGAAGGCTGCCGGCACGACCATGAGTTCGGCACCAGCCAGTGCATAGTGCCGATACAGCGATGGAAAGCGCAGATCAAAGCAAATCGAAAGCCCCACACTCCAGCCGTTGATTCGAGTCAATTGCGGCTTGGTTCCTGCGTCAAATAACGCGCTCTCGCGATAGCTCTCACCGGATGCCAGATCGACATCAAAGAGATGAATCTTATCGTAGGTCGTTTGGATTTGACCTTCAGCGTCGATCACTAACGTGCGATTCAGAATCTGGTCATCAATTTGCATCATCAACGACCCAACGATCAGCGTGATGCGATGGGTGCTGGCATAACTCCGCAGGCGCTCGACTTGTGGAGAGTCAATCGCCAACGCGTGAGCCCGAGACGCTGCTTGATCTGATGAGAGAAATAAAGCGCACTCAGGCAACAAGGCAACAGACGCCCGAGCCGCCACTGCCTCATCAAGCAAAGGATATAGCCGCGACTCTGAGAGAGCTAAATCAGGCTCTGCGGTGTACTGAAGACAACTGATGCGCATCGATCCTCCAAAGCTTGAGCATACCAGAGGATCGATGACTTAGTATTTTTCGGGAACGTACAACTCTCGAGGCAAGGCACTTCGCTCGTAGTTCGGATCCGACATTCGCTCCGGTAGCGTCACCGTTTCGCGTGGAACCTCCTGATAAGGAATCAATCCAAGCAGGTGATCAATGCAATTCAAGCGAGCGCGTCGCTTATCGTTAGCCTCAACCACATACCAAGGAGCCTCGGGAATGTTTGTCCGCACAAACATGGCCTCTTTGGCCTTGGTGTATTCCTCCCACCGAACCCGCGACTGCAGATCCATCGGAGATAATTTCCACTGTTTCAAGGGATCATGAATTCGCATCAGGAATCGCAACTGTTGTTCTTCATCCGTGATTGAGAACCAGTATTTCACCAGTCGAACACCGGAGCGGACGATCATGCGCTCAAACTCGGGAGCATCAGAGAGAAACTCATCCACTTGAGTATGACTGGCAAATCCCATCACACGTTCGACTCCTGCTCGGTTGTACCAGGAGCGGTCAAACAAAACGATTTCGCCGCCAGAAGGAAGATGATCCACATAGCGTTGGAAGTACCATTGCGTGCGTTCTTTTTCGGATGGCTTGTTCAGCGCAACCACCCGACAAATTCGAGGATTCAAGCGCTGAGTGATCCGTTTAATGACGCCCCCTTTTCCAGCAGAGTCCCGGCCTTCGAAAAGAACACAAACGCGCTCTCCAGTCGCTTCCACCCAGTCTTGCAACTTGATCAGTTCCAGCTGCAGTTTTAATAACTCTCTCAGATAGAGTCGTCGGTCCATCTCCGGTGGACGAGCCGATTGATACACTTCCCGAACTTTTTTCGAGATCAATAGATCATCTTCGAGTTCCAGCTCATAGAGCTCGTCAAAAATGTCTTCTAGTTCCAGTGCGTGTTCTAAATTCGTCGTCCCAACCATCGTTGACTCCTGTCATCCAGTCGACACTCCATCACAGAAATATGAACAAACGATGACACTCCTCAAGGGGTCTGCAGACCAGTCACCTCGACACGCACTCCGCGTTCTGTGTTGCCGATTGCAACCTGTCCACCCATGGATTCTGCAATCAAGCGGACCACGTAAAGACCAAGCCCTAAGTGAGACCCTGTCGAATCATTACGAGTCCCGGAGAACATCTGGAAGGCATCCACACCATCCTGAACCTGTAGCGAAGAACCTTCGTTCTCTACCCACAACGACACGGAGTTGATCTGATCGCTTACGCCCACAGAAATGACACCTCCCTCGGGTGTGAAATCACAAGCGTTATCCAACAACTTATCAAGCATTTGCTCAAACCGTAGATCGTTACCAAGAATCACGATGGTCTCATCTGGGATTTCGGTCACCCAGGTTCGATCCGCCACCGTTCGCTCGATACTTGCCACCGCATCACGGGTGATACGTGCGACGTTAAAGCGATGCTGATCTTCATCGCGCAATGCTTCCTCAAGGCTTGCCGCTTCGGTCACTTTTGCAAGCGTCGATTCAAGTTTCTGAATCCCTCGTTCGGCAGTGGCTCGCAGTCTCGCTTGTTGTTCTGGGTCCTGTTCATCTGACAACAATTCCAGACTCGTCTGAATTGCACTCATGGGATTACTGAGTTCGTGACGCAGCGTCCGAGGAATCCGTTCGAGAAAAGCCGTATAGCGAGCCAGATCACGCAACACTTGTTCGATATCTCGACTTAATTCACCGACCTCATCTGAGGTCTTGGCGTCAGAAAGAGAAGGCTCGCGGGCAAAACGTCCGCGCCCGTCCAAATAGGACTTCAGCTCTTTCCGGAGACGTGTAATCCGTTCAGCCAAACGACCGGAATAAATCGAAAGACCAACAATGAGGAGACCAAGCACACCGAGTGTCTGCCAAGCTAGAGTCACCAGTGCCTGCTGAGCGGAGCCGACGATTTCACTGGTGGGAGCGGCAATCAATACCGAATAACGGCCGGTTTCAGTCATTAAGGGCACGTTGATCCGAATATCTTGGTCGGTCATCACTGCACTCGATTGCCAGGCATCGGATCGAAGCAATGAGGGCATTTCCTCGGGCGGTGTGGTTTTCGCAATCAAATACCCGTCGGCATCCACCACCATAATCTGCCGTGTCTCGCCAGAAAGTCTGCGCGCTAACTGCTGCACACGCGCAGCCAGCGGTTGGATACTGAACTGATACTGACGCGTGCTCGGTTCAATCCAGTTGTGATCTATCTGGCTTAATTGCAATTGTCGGTTGATCACCTGAGACACCGGCATCACCCATTCCAGTCGGTAACCGCCTGAAAATTCCCACCAGTATGACGTCACCCGAAGCGTTGGACTCAAAGGCCAAGGTTGACTTGATACCTTGGCATCAAAAGCCCCTGATCCTTCTGTCGCTAATTCAACGACCGTGGTCGATTGACGGCCACTTAATTGCAATCGGATCGCATCAAAGGGAACGGCTTCAGAACGTCCAAACAGTGGCTCTTGATAGAACCGTGTGGAATCTCGGACTTCGAGTGCAAAAGCGACCTGATTGTCAAACTGGCCAATTTTCAGGCGGATACGTTCATCGACAAGCGCATCATTCGCCTCGGGCCACTCATCAAAAAATCCGTCCAAGACGGGTTCTCGACGCATGGGTTCAGGGGTGATTCTGAGACCCGGTTGTGCATCGGGACGGACTAGTGCATCCAGCTCAGGCTTGAGGCTCTGTGCCAAAACGCGCAAAGCTTCAGACTGGGCCTCGGTGGCGAACGTCTGAAGCTTTTGAAAGGTTTGGTAGCCAAGCCAAGGCACCAAAGCGAACACCGGAACAAATAAAAACAGTTTGATCCGTAGACTGAATCTCATCCAGGCGGTGACTCCCAACGATAGCCGGTTCCATAGACATTAATCAGCGCGTCAAATGAATTATCAATCGCTTTTAATTTACGGCGGATGTGCTTGATGTGCGTACTCAAGGTATTGTTGGTCACCACCGTCTGTCGTGTTCGCTCCGCGAGTTGGTCATAGGTCAAAATCGCTCCTTCCGCGCGCATTAAGGCTTCAAGAATGGCAAGTTCGGTGACCGTTAAACTCACAGGTTCACCAAAATAGGAGACCTGAGCGCGATCTGGATCAACGATTAAACCACCATCGGTTAAAACGGTATCAAGACCGCGTCGGGCGCGATTGGCACGCTTTAACACTGCAGCCACTTTTTCGACCAAAAGCGCCGTCGAGATGGGTTTTGTTAAATAATCCCATGCTCCTAAGCGTAAGCCAAAAATCTGGTCAATCTCATCAGTCCGACTGGTCAGGAAAATCACCGGAAGACCCGGATAGCGATCTAATAACCACTGACAAATTCCAAATCCAGCGTCGGGATCGCGGCCTAAGTGAATATCCAAAAGCACCAAACTTGGCTGGCCAGATAGCGCGTGCTGTATCTCATCGACCGATTCGTAGCCGGAAACGGTAAAGCCTTTTTTGGTCAGCGCGTACGAATAGTTGGCTAGCTGATCCACATCGTCCTCAACCACTACGATATGTGAGTTCATCGCGCCTCCTGTTAACTCAAAGGTTAGTTGTTCCCGAGCCTTGAGTGTCACCATACCGCGTTTTTGGCTCGAGATGATATTGGGTATGGTCTGGTTGGATTTCCATGATGACCTGGCAGACTGCATCGGTTGTTTCTCCTACAGGTTCCAAGCGAACGACGCGCATGAGCTGATGGTTAAAGGGAACAAGGGGTACATCAGCACCCCCGCTCTCATCAACGTACGGAATAAAGACCTTCATGGGTTGGTTTCCTGTCGAAACTCAATTGAACGTCAACGCGGCGGTCGAGGGCGTAAAATCCACACTGTCCATCAGCCAACGCTTCGCTCTCACCACGACCCTCGGCTTGAATGGTCATCGGGGACGCTCCCACTTCTTGCAACACCTGTCCGACGGACGAAGCTCGTGCCTCACTCAAGTGCTGGTTATCAGTCTCCGTACCTCGTGGATCGGCATGCCCTATCAGGCGAACCGTCAGACCATCAATCGAGTGTGAAGCTTTTGCGACCGCTTCCAGTGCTTTGCGATACTGTCCAGCGGTCATCGCTGAGTTGACATCGAAATGCACAGCAACCGACAAGTCTGTCAACAGCTCACGAAATGCCGCCATTTCCGCCTGACTCTTCGCTTGCTCGGCATTCAGACGGGCCAACTGTGATCGTGCTCCGGAGATCTCACGATTCAAATCTGCAAGCTCCTGGTTCTTTCGAGCCAGTACTCGCTCTTGCACAACGTCATGGCCAATGAGTGCGCCCAACGTTCCACCGATCACAACGCCGACTGGGCCGGCAACAGCTGCACCCACGGCAGCACCTGATCCAAATCCAATGTGTTCTGGCATCTTTGAATCGTCATTCGCGAACACTCCAGTTGTCGCGCTCATCG
Source organism: Gammaproteobacteria bacterium (assembly GCA_024640985.1). Classification (GTDB taxonomy): domain Bacteria; phylum Pseudomonadota; class Gammaproteobacteria; order Pseudomonadales; family Litorivicinaceae; genus HIMB30. The sequence continues at coordinate 1,556 of JAHEDY010000021.1, read as the reverse complement.
CAAATCCTGCAGCTATCAATACATGTTTCATTGTGAGTCTCCCCTCGTTTCAATGCGTGCATTACAAACCAGAACTGATGCAACAGATGGGAGTAATCGGGGTGAGATGGTGGAGAACAGATGAAGGTGTTCTAGACAAGCGTTGCTTGAGTATTTAGATTCAAAACGTGAATCAAGGAGAACACATATGCGACTCATCGGACTATTCATTGCGGCTTTGAGCTTGTCATCGATCGCTTTTGCAGGAAGTCATGCGAAGCCTGTCGGCCTGACATCAACACTCATGGAGCAAGAGGTGATGCATCAGGGTCAGCCCGTGATCATTCAACGAAATCAAGATAACGCGAATACCATCGTGTCCGATTATGCGCTGACCTCAAGACCGTGCCCACCATTTTGCATCCAACCCATGGATCTCGCTCCTGGCGTTGAGACCATCGGTGAGCTCGAATTGCTGTCACTGCTTGAAAAGATCAATTTCGGTGAGATCGACGGACTCTTGATCGACTCAAGAACTCCAGACTGGGCTGAAAAAGGCATGATCCCTGGCGCTATCAATCTCCCTTGGACCACGTTGTCTGTCAAAAAGTCAGACATGTTTACCATTTCGGATATTTTCGAAAGCACGTTTGGTGCAATACCACTCGATGGCATGTGGGACTATTCGAATGCCAAAACCTTGATTCTGTATTGTAACGGGGCCTGGTGCGGGCAATCGCCAACCAATATCCGAACACTTCTGACGCTTGGTTATCCCGCACACAAAATCAAATGGTACCGAGGCGGAATGCAGTCCTGGCAAAGTTTCGGCTTGACCGTCGTCAATCCATGAAAAAGGGGCTTACGCCCCTTTATTTTCAAAACAGCAAGTCATCTTCAATCGCTAATAATCCGTCGGCGGCGCACGCTTCATCCAAGTCGCCGCCAGGTGCTCCAGAAATACCGATACCACCCAAGAGACTTCCAGCGGCTTCAATTGGTAATCCCCCGCCAACCATGAGGGCGTTGGAGGCATGACGGATCCCCATCATTGTCGTTTCTTGATTGGTGGCCTTTTCCATTTCAGACGTTGGAATCCGAAACGATAATGCAGTCCATGCTTTCCTTTCTGCGACTTCGACTGTATGCGGTGTGGCAAAACGATCGCGAACAAACGCCTGTAATAAACCACTGCGATCAACCACAGCAACTGCCACTTGATAACCTTGCTCATTGCAGGACTCACGAGCGGCAGTTGCCAACTTCAAGGCCACATCAGGCGTCAGCGATGTCAGCGAAAAAGTACTCTCTGCTGACGCAGACACCGCAATGAGAGCGAAAGTCCCCGCACAAAACGAACGATAAACAAACCGCATGAAACTCTCCTTTCACATCTCTAAATCAACATCCTAATCGATTCAAGCGCGAAGAGAAGACATTGACGAGACATCGTCAAAACACTACTATCCGCACCCTTAATAGCTTGCGGGTATCGTATAAAGGCTATTACCCCAGCCTTCCAAGCTGGTGATGAGGGTTCGATTCCCTCTACCCGCTCCATCAAAGCCTACACAGGC
>JAHEDY010000012.1 GCA_024640985.1 Gammaproteobacteria bacterium | reverse complement strand
TGGTGGCTATGGCGGGACTTGAACCTGCGACCCCAGCATTATGAGTGCTGTGCTCTAACCAGCTGAGCTACATAGCCATTCAGAAGAGGCGCGAAAGATACTGAAGTTTCTCACCTCTGTCAAAGTTTAGACGTTGAAACGGAAATGAATCACATCACCATCTTTGACAACGTAGTCTTTTCCTTCGAGCCGCCATTTACCTGCATCTTTGGCCGCTTGCTCGCCACCTAAATTCACAAAATCATCGAAGGCAATCACTTCTGCCCGAATGAAGCCTTTTTCGAAATCCGTGTGGATTTTTCCGGCAGATTGAGGTGCGGTGGCGCCAATGGGTATGGTCCATGCGCGAACCTCTTTCACCCCGGCTGTGAAATACGTTTGCAGACCTAATAGCGCGTAACCTGCTCGAATCACTCGGTCAAGACCTGCCTCAGCAAGCCCTAGTTCTTCAAGAAATTCGGCTTTCTCGTCATCTTCGAGTTCAGCGATTTCTGATTCGATCTTATTGCAGATCGGAACAACTTCAGCGTTTTCAGCGGCTGCAATTGCTCGGACCGTTTCCAGCCATGGATTATTTTCAAAGCCATCTTCTGCCACGTTTGCAATATACAATGTCGGCTTAATGGTCAGTAAATGAAGCGTTTTGACGACATCCATCTCATCATCTGAGAGATCGACTGATCGAACAGGCCGACCTTCATTTAAGTGAGGTAAAATCTTGTCGCAGACAGTCATCAAGACTTTTGCATCCTTATCGCCGCCTTTGGCTTGCTTTTGAGCCTTGTGCATCTGCTTCTCAACGGTTTCAAGGTCAGCCAAGGCAAGTTCGGTATTGATGATTTCAATGTCTGATGCTGGATCGACCTTGCCAGCGACATGCACAATGTTCTCATCGTCGAAACAACGAACGACATGAGCGATTGCATCAGTCTCCCGGATGTTAGCTAAAAACTGATTACCAAGTCCTTCGCCCTTAGAGGCTCCCGCGACGAGACCTGCGATATCGACAAATTCCATCGTTGTCGGTACGACACGCTCTGGTTTGACGATTGCTGAGAGTTGGTCTTGTCGTGGATCTGGGATTGGAACAACGCCCGCATTGGGTTCAATGGTGCAAAAAGGGAAGTTCTGCGCTTCGATACCGGCTTTCGTCAAAGCATTAAACAGTGTGGATTTGCCAACGTTTGGTAATCCAACAATACCGCATTTAAAACCCATGCTGTCTCCTTTAGCGCTGATGCAAGGCGTTCATGGCTTGATCCCAGGTGCCTTGAACGATGTCGTGAATAAAACTAAGGGTGTGATCCATCGCCTCATCAATCCGGCCGCGCTGTTCCGCGGTCGCTTTTCCTAAGACATATCCGTGAACTTTTGATTTATGCCCCGGGTGACCAATGCCGACCCGAATTCTCGCATAGTCCGGACCAAACACACGATGGAGATCACGCAAGCCGTTATGACCTCCGTGACCACCGCCTTGTTTGAGACGAATCTGCCCGGGTTCAATATCAAGCTCATCATGAATCACGAGGATTTCGCTCGGTTCGATTTTGTAAAATTGGGCAAGTGCCAGCGCACTCTGTCCAGAGCGATTCATAAAAGTCATTGGTTTGAGCAAATGAATCGCATGGGAGCCCACAAACCCCTTGCCAGCAACCCCGAAAAATTTCGCATTAGCCATCAAGGAGGTCGAGGTTTGCTTTGCCAGGGCGTCTAACAGCCAAAACCCGGCGTTATGCCGGGTTTCTGCGTATTCAGGACCCGGATTCCCGAGCCCTATGATGAGCTTGTAGCTGCTCACTCGCCGCCTTCAGACTCACCTTCTGCTGCATCAGCAGCTGATTCTGAATCGGCTGACGCACCCTTCGCTTTGTGAATGCTCACAACTGGAAGGTCTGAATCGTGGGCCAAAGCAATAAAAGTCACGCCTTTTGGTGCTTTGATGTCAGACAGGTGAATCACCTGATCCATTTCCATGTCAGCCAAATCGACTTCGATGAATTCCGGCAAATCTTTTGGTGAACACGAAACTTCGATTTCCACCGCATCGTGGTGAATGACACCACCTTGCAACTTCACACCCTTACAGGTTGTTTCATTCAAGAAATGCACGGGAACGTGCACCTTAAGAATCGTGTTCGCAGATGCTCGCTGGAAGTCAGCATGCAAAACCACAGGCTTTGCTGGATGACGTTGAAGCGCTTTTAAGATCACTGGCTCATCTTTTCCATCGATCTCAAGCGTAATGATCGATGAGTAGAAAGCCTCTTCTTCAAGAGCACGCTTCAGATCTTTATGAGCCAATTGAATCGACTTGGGCGCGTTCTTTCCACCGTACACGATGGCTGGAACAAGACCTTCTAGTCGACGCAGGCGGCGGCTCGAACCTTTCCCTGCTTCTTCGCGCGACTGCGCGGACAAGCGATAATCAGACATTTCATTCTCCTTCAATGTCTCCGTTTTACTTCGACCAGTAAAACGTTCTTCAACCCTCAGTTAGCGAAACATCGCGCTGATGGATTCCTCATTACTGACGCGGCGTACAGCCTCGCCAAGTAGTTCTGCAATAGTGATTACACGGACACGGCCGGTGTCCATGATCGCAGCGGGGACCGGGATACTATCAGTAACCACTAATTCGTCAAGCGCGCTGTCTTTCAAATTCTCAAGCGCACGGCCGGACAAGACCGGGTGCGTACAATAGGCGACGACTTCTTTAGCACCTTCTTCTTTCAGTGCTTTGGCTGCATTACACAGTGTGCCAGCCGTGTCGACGATGTCATCAACGATCAAACAGGTGCGACCACTAACTTCACCAATAATGTTCATGACCTCCGCCTGGTTTGCGGCTGGGCGACGCTTATCAATAATTGCGAGATCGCTGTCTAACTGCTTAGCCATTGCACGAGCCCGGACCACGCCGCCAATATCAGGGGAGACGACCACCGCATCTTTGGGTTGTTTGCGTTGGATATCGTCGAGCATCACTGGGGTGGCATAAATGTTGTCAACGGCGACATCGAAGAACCCTTGAATTTGGTCGGCATGCAGATCAACGGTTAACACTCGGTCGATTCCAACTCCAACCATGATGTCAGCCACCACCTTTGCCGTGATCGGCACACGAGCGGAGCGTGGACGTCGATCCTGGCGGGCATAGCCGAAATACGGGACGACCGCGGTGATTCGTGATGCTGATGCGCGACGAAGTGCGTCACACAAAACCACCAATTCCATTAAATTGTCATTGGTTGGCGCACAGGTTGATTGCAAGACAAACACATCTTGCCCGCGCACATTTTCGACGATTTCGACAGCGATTTCACCATCAGAAAAACGACCAACACTGGCATTACCCAGCGGAACGGCGAGGTAATCAGATACTTTTTTGGATAACTCTGGTGTGGCGTTACCGGAGAACAACATCAGTTGGGCCACGGGTGACTCCTTGAGCGTCGAGCGGTTTGAAAATGGCTGGGGTGGTAGGATTCGAACCTACGAATGGCGGGATCAAAACCCGCTGCCTTAACCACTTGGCCACACCCCAGTTACGCGTTTGCGCCGCAAGTATACAACATTGATCGATGACTCAGGAGACCAACTTGAACCGTTGCAGCATCACCAATGATGGCTTCGGCAGAGTCGGCGTTGACCGGATCGACGACAAACACGCATCCGCCTGTTCCCGTGAGTCTCGGCTCCCCGAACACTTGCAATTGATCAATCAGGCGGTCAATGGCCGGATAGATGTCTCGAACAAGTGATTCGCAATCGTTGTGTGTTGTATCCAACTGCGAGGCGCGGATTCTGCAAGAGGGGGTATCTCTTGTCAACTTTGGATGCTGGAAAATTCCCTGTGTTGACACATGAATTTGCGGATCGGCAATCAAAACTTGAGTGCCCGGCCAATGCACTTCTGTAAATTTCTCGCCAACGCCTTTGGCAAAGCAGCTGGATCCAAAAATAAAGACAGGAACATCCGCGCCAAGCCTGAGTCCAATCGCTTGCAGCGCCTCGTTTGACTGTCCGAGATGAAAGATGTCATTCAAGGCAACCAATGTTGTTGCTGCATCTGACGATCCTCCCCCTAGACCACCGCCGGACGGAAGATGTTTTTCAATCAGAATCTCGACACCGTGATGCGTTTGGTCGAGTAACTGAGACGCTGCCTGGAACACGAGATTCTGTTCGCCAAGCCCCAGGGGATCGTGCAACATGTGGACCCCTGGAATCTCAGATGGACGAAAATGGATCCAGTCACACCATTGCACGAATTGAAAACCCGTTTCAAGCAGGTGGTAGCCATCTGCTCGACGTCCGACGATATGTAGAAAACGATTAATCTTGGCGGGAGCGGCAGCTTGGACGCCACCCTCCAGCACGGTTGAGGGTTGAGTTACTTGGTAATGGCCTGCCATTCAGTACTGGCCCAGCGAATTTCGACGTCTCCACGAGTTGCAGTCAGGCGTCTTGGTACTTCAAATCGATGTGAGCCCGATTCGATCGAAATATTCCCATTGTAGGCGAGTTGCCATCCGTCTTGAGCCAGCTCTGTAATGCGACCTTCACCGTCTTTCTCGACCGATTCCAGGGGCATGTTTGGCGCGTCGAGACCGCGTACCCAATAGCGCAATGCATTCACAGGCAGTGAAATTTCCATCACTTCACGAAACAGGGTGTCGGCATCTTTTGCTACGGTTTCGCGGTCGTCGGTCTTAAGGCGTGCTTCTGATTCGGTGACCGTCAGTTGCGCAACAACCGATCCCGTCGGTGACAGCACATCTAAACGCTCTTCTGATGGATTCAGGATCCAGCGAATACTGCCAGATTCGGTTCCTTCAGTTGTGGAGACTGAAAACTTGGCTGTAAGGTCCCATTGACTCAACTGATCTGCGGGAAGAAACGTCAAAATCTCAGCATCATCGTCTGATGACCATGGCATGAGAGAGCAACCGGTCAGGGTTGCACTAATAAATAGAGTGAGGATGAAATGCTTCACGAATTTGTTAACCGCTGTATTGTGCTGCGAATCTTGTCACTTTCTGGCATCGATTCATAGCCTATGTCCCAAATTTCGCGGGCTTTTTGCTGTTGGCCGAGTCGCCAGAGTAGTTCGCCGTAGTGCGCAGCGATTTCGTGATCTTGGCTCATTTCCCAGGCTTTAACGAAGTAAGGCTCAGCCTCATTAAGGCGACCAAGTTTCAACAGGACCCAACCCATGGAATCCAGAATAGCTGCTGATTCCGGTTTTTGTGCCAGCGCATTTTCGATCAAACTGAGTGCTTCATCATATCGATCGGTTCGATCAGCCAGAGTGTATCCGAGTGCATTCAACGCATCGGGATCGTTGGGTTTGAGTTGAAGAATCTTTCGAAGATCATTTTCTGCGCCTCTGATGTCGTTCAATTGTTCGTAGGCGAGAGCGCGCGTGTAGAGGATTTCGACACTGTCTGGTTCCCGTATTAATGCCTCGGTTAGCACTGGAATCGCAGCATCGGCCATGCGATTGGCCGTTTGGAATTGCGCTTCGGCCAGATATAGTTCGTGCTTGAAATTCGGGAACAGCAGTCGGGCTTCGGAGAACCACCGATGAGCCTTGAGAGGTGTCTTTTGTTTGATGGCCAGGTTTGCCAGTTGTTTTCTGGCCTCAATGACAAGTTCACTTCGATCGACACGCAGGAAACGGTCGATCGCTAAATCGTCTTGGTTGTTTTGGATCGCGACTTCGCCCAAGTGATAGTAGGCATTGGAACGATACTGCTCAGATGCGAGTAGGGATTTGAGATGCTTTTCTGCCGTGTCGAGATTGCCTGACTGCATCTCGAGAAGACCAAGGGTCAGTAAATCTGGATACCGATTTCCGTCTTCCTCAATCACCAAGCGAAGAATGGAAAGAGCAGTTTCTCGATTCCCCTCAAGACCATGCCAGCGCGCCAATTGGGCTCGGACATTGAGGTCGCTCTTCACCTCCGTGAAGCGTTCGATAAATGCGATCGCCCGTTGTCGATCTGGTAATTCAAGGCGTGACCGAAATAGAACCACATTGGCTGGCGGCACGTGGGATTCGATCCATGCATCGAGCCAGTCAGTCCCTGTCTGCTCAGCGACTCGATTTTTGGCTTCGGTGACAACCATGGCTAATGAACCATTATTCGACTGACTTCCGACTCGCGTCAGTGCATTTAACAATGCCATTTGGCGATCAGGCTCCAGTCCAGCCCAGAAACTTGCCAACCAGTGCGCGCGATAGTCAGGTTCTAACGCGAAAAGCTGAGTCAGTGAATCTTCAAGTGCATCCAGCCGACTCCGCTCAGCGTTGAAAATAATCGAGGCTTCCAGAGCGCCTCGTGAATCTGGATCAATGGCTTTCCAGCGATCAAGTGCCTGTTCAATTTGAACATCCGCTCCAGCTTGTCGAGCAAGAAAGGCCGCTCGTTCTGCAACCTCTGGGTTCGTGCTTTTGGCAGCTGCCTTTAGATACAGAAGAATTGCTTGGTCTGTCTGTCCAGCAGTCAGTTCAGCTTCCGCCAGTAAAATGAGCCCTGCTGGCGTTTGGATCTCGCGTGGTTGTGCCGATTCGATCGTGCTTTCCATGGCACGATCGGCGGATTCCGTCTGTAAGGTGCCTGTTGGCTGGCAGCCAGCAATGGTTAGGAAGACCAAGAGCGCGCAAGCTCTGCTACAATCCGGCCACTGTTTAGATATGGGTTTCATCGTTTCTTAAATGGCTCTTTTAACTCTCGGGCTTAACCATACCACGGCGCCAGTCGAACTGCGTGAGCAGGTTGCTTTTGATGCGCAGCGGCTTCCTGATGCTTTGGCGGAACTGATCAAAGGGTTTCCGGGTGTCCGAGAGAGTGCGATTTTATCGACTTGTAATCGAACGGAACTCTTTTTAGCGATTGATGGTGAGGGTGAACCAGAAGTGGTTCAGTGGCTCGCGAATTATCATTCGGTAGAGGCCGATGCTTTAGCTCCTCATATCTACTCGTTTAAACACCTGAAAGCCGCCCAACACATGATGCGAGTTGCATCTGGCCTCGACTCTTTGGTGCTGGGTGAGCCGCAGATATTAGGTCAATTCAAGGATGCGATCCGAACGGCTCGGGATGCCCTGACCTGTGGAACCGAACTCGAGCAAGCCTTTTCGAAAGTCCTATCGGTCGCAAAACGGGTACGCACCGAGACTGCAATCGGGCGAAATCCTGTTTCAGTGGCGTACGCATCGGTCAATTTGGCGAGCCGAATTTTTTCTGACCTCGCCTCCTGCAAAGTGGTCTTAGTGGGTGCCGGTGAGACGATTCAGTTGGTTGCTGAACATTTAAATGGCCAAGGCGTCCGTGGGACCGATGTGGTGAACCGTACGCTGGCGAATGCAGAAATTTTAGCGGCTTCGATTGATGGCTATGCCTGGCCGCTGACGGAATTAGGTGATCGTATTCAGCATGCAGACATCGTCATTGCATCAACTGGCGCTTCGGTGCCTGTGTTAGGTAAGGGGCTGGTTGAACGAGCCCAAAAAGTCAGACGCCATAAACCGATGTTTATGGTGGATTTGGCTGTCCCTCGGGATATCGAGCCTGAAGTGGGAGAGATCGATTCGGTCTATCTCTACACGGTGGATGATTTGCAGGCTGTGGTTGAAGAAGGTTTAGAGCAGCGGCAGGAAGCGGCCAGACATGCGGAAGCCCTGATCCGTGAAGCGTTGGACGATTGGCAGCGAGAGATTCGAGGATATCGTGCGGTCGATACCATTAAACAACTTCGCGACGGCACTCAGGATTTGTCCGAACAAGAGTTGGCTCGTGCGTTAAAAGCACTGGAATCCGGGAAGCCGGCGCCAGATGTGCTGACGCAATTAAGCCGTAACCTGACGAACAAATTTCTCCATGCGCCAACCGTCGCTTTGCGCAGTGCTGCTGAGCAAGGTGACCTTTCACTTCTGGATGCGACGCATCGCCTTTTTTCGATAGATGAAACAGAGGATTCTGATTGAAACCATCATTGATCAATCGGTTGGATCAACTTGTTGACCGACACGAGGAACTGTCTGCCTTGCTTGCTGACCCAGATGTGATCAGTGATCAAAAGCAATTTGTTGCCTATTCGCAGGAATACAGTGAGATTGAGCCGGTGGTTCAACTGGTTCAACGCCGACGAGGTTTGACGGCAGATCTTGAGGAGCTCGACAGTTACCTCACGGGTGATGATGCGGAGATGAAGGAGTTAGCAGAGAGCGAAATCCCTGAGATACGAGCAGAACTTGATTCGCTCGATGCCGATCTGCAAATCGCGTTAGTGCCCAAAGATCCGGCAGATTCACGGAGTGCGTTTCTGGAAATTCGTGCGGGCACAGGAGGCGATGAGGCAGCCTTGTTTGCTGGTGATCTTGCACGGATGTACTTGAAGTTTGCTGAGACTCAAGGATGGAAAGCTGAGGTGCTGTCAGAGTCCAAGGCAGAGCTTGGTGGCTATAAAGAAGTCATCATGAAAGTTGCCGGTGATCGCGTCTATGGTCGACTGAAATTCGAGTCAGGCGCGCATCGTGTGCAACGTGTTCCCGCCACTGAGTCTCAAGGTCGTGTTCACACCTCTGCCTGCACAGTGGCTGTTATGGCTGAAGCGGACCCCATGGCCGAAACCACCATTGATTCGAAAGACCTGCGGATTGACACCTTTCGGGCCAGTGGAGCCGGGGGGCAGCATGTCAACAAGACCGATTCCGCCATCCGGATTACACACATTCCGACTGGAGTCGTTGTTGAGTGTCAGGACGAACGCTCACAACACAAGAATAAGGCTCGTGCACTGAGTCTGCTCCAGGCGCGTCTCGAGGATGCCGCCCGTCAAGAGCAGCAAGCGAAAGAAGCCAGTGAACGGAAGTCGCTGGTTGGCTCAGGTGATCGCTCGGAGCGCATTCGAACCTATAATTTCCCGCAGGGTCGGGTGACAGATCATCGCATCAATCTAACACTGTATCGCCTCGATGAAATGATGGATGGTGCTTGTCAAATGATCATTGATCCTCTGGTTCAGGAATATCAAGCCGAGCTTCTCGCGGGCCTTGATACTGGCGTATGACCTTATCGGAGGTGCTTCGCTCGGATCCGATTCGGGCGGCAGCTTGGAGCACTAGCGAGCAACAGTTGGTGATCTCAGAGATTCTGGGGTTGTCACTCACAGAGCAAGTGCTTCAATCGGATCAAACGCTGTCAGAGGCTGTGATTGAAAGACTGCATCAGGTGGCGAAGCGTACTCAAGCCGGTGAGCCGGTTGCCTATATTTTGGGTGTGGTTGATTTTGACGGCTTAAGGCTTTCGGTATCGCCTAACGTGTTGATCCCGAGACCTGATACGGAAATCCTTGTCGAAACGGCGTCGCAGTTGATCGAATACAATGATCTCTCCACCATTCACGATCTATGTACAGGATCCGGTGCCGTCGGAATCGCCTTAAAAACGCGTCATCTAAATTGTCATGTGACGCTCAGTGACCTGTCGACCGATGCAGTTCAGTGCGCCAAGGCCAATGCTCAGGCACTTGGACTGCCTGTGGATTGCTTGACAGCAGATTTGTTTGACGGGCTTGGTTGCTATGATCTGGTCACTGCAAATCCGCCATACATTGCTTGGGATGATCCGGAGATCGACTCGAGCGTGCGATTGTATGAGCCTGCGATCGCTTTGTTTTCGAATGCGCAGGGATTGGAATTGATCCGCCGGATTGTCAGTGATGGGATGAATCACTTAAACCCCAATGGCTATCTATGCCTTGAGCATGGTCATCGTCAGGCTCATGATGTCAGGGCGATGGCAGAAGAATCGGGTTGGCGCTCGATTCAGACGCATCAAGATCTGGCTGGACGAGACCGGGTAACCAGGATGCAAAAACGATGATGACTGATGATGAACTGCTGCATTACGCAAGACAAATCCTCCTTTCTGATGTGGATGTCGATGGTCAAGAGCGGCTTCGTAGCGCCCATGTGGTGGTCCTTGGTTTGGGTGGTCTGGGAAGTCCATTAGCGCTGTATTTAGGAGCGGCGGGCGTTGGGCGTTTGACGCTGGTCGATGGAGATACTGTTGATGAGACCAATCTGCATCGACAAGTGATTCACAGTCAGGCGAGTCTTCACCAATCCAAGGTGGACTCCGCAAAAGAGCGTATTCTGGGGATTAATCCCTGGGTTGATGTTGAGGTGATCAGAGCGCACGCCGATGATCAGAATGTGTCTTCACTGATTGAATCGTCGGATTGCATCGCTGATTGCACGGATCGGTTTGCGACGCGGTTTTTGGCGAACCGCTTGGCTGTGTTGCATCAGAGACCTGTGGTCTCAGCCGCCGCCTTGGGTGTTGAGGGCCAGCTGACGACCATCGATCCCCGGCAGGAGAGCAATCCCTGTTATGCGTGTTTGGTTCCTGACGTCCCGGAACTTGAACCAACTTGCTCTGAAACTGGAGTGCTTGGACCTGTTGTCGGCACATTGGGGAGTTTGCAGGCGGTTGAAGTTTTAGGTGTTCTTTTGGGGTGGCCTGACCGTTTAGTGGGTCGTTTATTGCGCTTTCATGCCAAGACCATGGAATGGAAGTCCTTCCGGTACCGGAAGGACCCCGCATGCTCGGTCTGTGGATCAGCTGCCAAGCTTTGAATTCAGGATTTGATTCACTGCTTGTGGATTGGCTTTTCCTTGTGACTTTTTCATCACCTGTCCGACAAAGAAGCCGAGCATCTTCCCTTGCTTATCGGAAGGCGCCGAACGGTAGTTCGCCACTTGATCTGGGTTTTCCTGGATGACCTCATCAACGATGGCCTCAATGGCACCGGTATCGGTCATTTGCACCAACCCCTTGGCTTCGATGATGGCGTTGACTTCACCCTCACCAACTAACAAGGCTTCAAAGACCGTTTTCGCAGTTTTTGAATTCAGTGTGTTGTCTTTGATGCGACTGATGAGGTCGGCAAGTTGTCTCGCGCTGACAGGAAAATCAGCAATCACACTGCCCGTTTGATTGAGTTCGGCTAAGACACTTCCCATCACCCAGTTTGCAGCGAGCTTCCCTTCACCTGAGGTGTCGGCGACCTCTGAAAAATAGTCGGCAACGTCGCGGTCAGCGACCAACACGCCGGCATCATAGTCTGTGATGCCATAGTCCTTGATATAACGCGCTTGACGTGCTTCGGGAAGCTCAGGAAGTGTGTTCCGACATGCCTCGATGAAACTGTCGTCGATCATCACAGGCAACAAATCAGGATCAGGGAAGTAGCGATAATCATTTGCTTCCTCTTTTGAGCGCATCGACCGTGTTTCGTCTTTATCAGGATCATACAACCGTGTTTCCTGAATCACTCGACCACCGTCCTCGAGAATTTCGGTTTGACGATGAATCTCGGTGTTAATGGCTTTTTCGACAAAGCGGAATGAGTTGACGTTTTTGATTTCGGTCCGAGTCCCTAAGACCTCTGATCCTTTGGGGCGGATCGAGACGTTGCAGTCACAGCGCATAGAGCCCTGAGCCATATTGCCATCGGAAATATCAAGGTACCGAATGATTGAGTGGATCACTTTCAGGTAAGCCACAGCTTCTTTGGCTGAACGGAGTTCTGGCTCAGAGACGATCTCTAAGAGCGGCGTGCCGGCGCGATTGAGATCAACGCCCGTCATGCCATCAAAAGCGTCATGAACACTTTTACCAGCATCTTCTTCAAGATGCGCACGCGTCACATTAATGGTTTTTGTGGTGCCGTCATCCAACGTGATCGTGACTCGACCAGGTCCGACGATTGGCTTTTCAAACTGACTGATTTGGTAGCCTTTGGGAAGGTCTGGATAAAAATAGTTTTTCCGATCAAACACAGACTCTTTGCCGATCTCAGCATCGATCGCCAGACCGAATTTCACTGCCATCTCAAAGGCTCGCGCGTTAGGGACTGGCAGAACCCCTGGCATTCCTAAATCAACCAAGGATGCTTGAGTATTGGGTTCGGCACCAAAGGCGGTGGATGAGCCTGAAAAAATCTTGGATGCTGTTGAGAGTTGAACGTGGACTTCAAGACCAATGACAGCTTCGTACATCTTATAAACCCTCCGGACGCAATGTGTGCCAGTCAGTCGCGGTCTGAATTTGATGTGCAGCATTCAAGATCGCACCCTCCCCAAAAGCAGGCCCTGTGAGCTGATAACCAGAAGGTAATCCATCAATTAAAGGTGCTTGGAATGAGCCGCCTGGCAAGCCCGCCATGTTCGTCGCGACGGTGTAAATATCTTCAAGATACATGGCAACGGGGTCAGCGGTTTTCTCGCCAATGACAAAGGCAGTCGAAGGCGTGGTCGGTCCGAATAACAGGTCACACTGACTCAATGCCTGTTCAAAATCCTGTTTGATTAAACGGCGGATTTGTTGAGCCTTCTTGTAGTAGGCGTCGTAGTAGCCTTCCGATAAGGCATAGGTGCCGATGAGGATGCGACGTTTGACCTCGCTCCCAAAGCCTTCGCCTCGTGAGCGTTCATAAAGGTCTGTTAAGTCTTTTGGATTGTCGGCTCGATAGCCAAAACGGACGCCATCAAAGCGTGATAAGTTTGAACTGGCTTCAGCCGGAGCAATGACATAATAGGCTGGAATGGCTTCGGCGATATGGTCCAGTGACACGTCGACAGTTGTTGCGCCGAGTGAGCGGAAGACATCAAGGACATCATCCATGGATCGTCGCATGGCGGGATCTAAGCGCTCATCGAAAAACTGAGCGGGCAGCCCAATGATCTTGCCCTTCAGCGAATCATTCAGTGTCGCGGTGTAATCAGGAACGGCTTGATCTGCCGAGGTTGAATCGCGGGGATCATGACCGGCAATAAGGCCAAGACCGAGCGCGATATCTTCGGCGGTGTGAGCAATTAATCCCCCTTGATCAAGACTCGATGCAAACGCGATCATGCCAAATCGACTCACCCGCCCGTAGGTTGGTTTTAACCCTGAAGTCCCTGTCAATGCTGCCGGCTGACGAATCGATCCACCGGTATCTGTTGCTGTCGCTAAGGGCGTCATCCGTGCTGCAACAGCCGCAGCTGACCCTCCAGAACTTCCCCCTGGAACACGTGACAGATCCCAGGGATTTTTGACCGCCCCAAAAAATGAGTTTTCGTTTGACGAGCCCATCGCAAACTCATCCATATTGAGTTTGCCAAGGGAAATCAGCCCAGCTTGCTGACAACGACTGACCACATGCGCATCGTAGGGCGCGACAAAGTCGGCCAGCATTTTTGAGCCGCACGTGGTCCGTGTTCCATCGGTACAAAACAGATCTTTATGGGCCATGGGAAGGCCCGCGAATGCAGGCGCTTTGCCCTTGGCTCTGGCCGCATCCGCGTCCGCTGCTGCCTTGCATGCATCCTCATGACTGATGGTGATAAATGCATTCAGCTCTGGATTGAGTGAGTCAATGCGGTCTAAAAACGCGGTGGTGATCTCGACGCTCGACAGATCACCGTCGCCAAGTGCTTGCTTTAACTGAGCCAGAGTGAGGTCTGTAATCTGGCTCATTCAACAACCCTCGGTACTAAATACAGCCCAGCCTCCGCATGAGGTGCCGCAGATTGATATTTTTCACGGTGATTGGTTTCGGTGACTTGATCGGCTCGGAGTGTTTGCGTCAACTCAAGCGGGTGCGCCAGAGGAGCGACTCCATCGGTCTCGGTTTGCTGCATTTGATCAACTAATCCAAGGATTGAATTTAACTGCGTCAATGTCTCGTTGGTTTCTGTTTGCGTGAGCCCCAAGCGGGCCAATTTGGCGACGCGTTTGACGTCATCGCTCGTCAGCGACATAGGTTTCTCCGTCATTGAAAATCATATTTCGAATCGCGCATGCTAGCATAAGGCTTCAGTATAGAGAGCGGGTCAGCTAAACTCCCGTTTTTATTGCGCACGCCCAACAGGATACAGCTTGCATGTTTAAAGCCATACGCGGATTGTTTTCGAACGATATTTCGATCGACTTGGGGACAGCGAATACGCTGATCTACGTCAAAGGGAAAGGAATTGTACTGGATGAGCCGTCGGTCGTCGCGATCCGTACCGTTGGAACCCAACGGTCTGTTGCTGCTGTCGGGATTGAAGCCAAACGGATGCTGGGTCGAACGCCAGGGAATATTGTCGCGATTCGGCCTCTGAAAGATGGGGTGATTGCCGACTTCCATGTCACTGAAAAGATGTTGCAGCTGTTTATCAGCAAAGTGCATGAAAACTCGATTATTCGTCCATCGCCACGAGTCCTTGTTTGTGTTCCGGCACAATCGACTCAAGTGGAGCGTCGTGCGATTAAAGAGTCGGCTCTCGGAGCAGGTGCGCGCGAAGTCTATTTGATCGAAGAACCCATGGCTGCTGCTTTGGGTGCGGATCTTCCTGTCGATGATGCCAGTGGATCCATGGTGGTTGATGTCGGTGGCGGCACCACTGAAATCGCAATTATTTCACTGAATGGGATCGTCTTTTCGGAATCTGTCCGTATCGGTGGTGACCGCTTTGATGAGGCCATTGTTGGTTATGTCCGCCGCCGCTTTGGCACCTTGATTGGAGATTCGACTGCGGAAAAAATCAAGCACGAAATCGGCACGGCAGTCTTGATGCAAGACGAGCACGAGATCGATGTCCGCGGCCGTAACTTGGCTGAAGGAATTCCGAAGCAACTGACCTTAAAGTCGAATCAAATTCAAGAAGCTCTGTCTGAGCCACTTGCACAAATCACAGCGGCCGTCAAAAACGCCCTAGAGCAGTCACCGCCTGAATTGGCTTCGGATATTGCGGAGCGTGGAATCGTTTTGACTGGCGGTGGCGCGTTGTTGAAAGGATTGGATGAGATGTTAGCGGCAGAGACTGGATTACCGGTGTTGATCGCTGACGATCCCTTGACTTGTGTTGCCCGCGGTGGTGGTAAAGCGCTCGAGTTGATTGATCGCGCGTCATTTAACCTCTTTAACTCGGATTAAGATCTGACGGCATGCGGCCGCTGTTCTCTGAAACCAGTGTCGCCGCGGTCCGCCTTATTGTTGCGGTCACCTTCTCTGTGGCCACGATTTTCATCGATTCACGCTTCGATGCACTGACTTTGGTGCGTCAGGTGATCAAGACCGCCTTATGGCCGGTTGAGCAAGTCGCATTTCTCCCCGGGAAAGTCTCGACTGAGGTCTTCGGTTGGGCGCAATCCCAGGAGCTGATCGTGACGCGGCTGGAATCTTTAGCACTTGAAAACGAGCGTCTCCGGACCGAACAGCTGAAATTGCAAACCCTGCGAGCGGAAAATTCCGAGCTCAGGCGCCTGCTCGGCGTTCAGGAGCGTGTTAACGAACGACTCTTGCAAGCGCAAATCGAACGGTTATCCAACGATCCCTTCGTGCATCGGGTGACCATCAATCGAGGATTGCTCGCCGGGGTCGCCGCAGGCCAGCCGGTGATTTCAGCTGACGGATTGGTAGGACAGGTGGTTGCTGCCTACCCTCATGCATCCGATGTATTGATGATGACCGACGCGACGCATCATTTGCCGGTGCAAGTCACCCGAACACGGGAACGTGCGATTGCCGCCGGTGTGGGGCGGATGGATCGCGTTGAATTACGGAATTTACCCGACACAGTGGACATTGTTCCTGGGGATTTATTAGAAACCTCGGGGCTCGGTGAACGGTTTCAACCCGGAATTCCGGTTGCTCAAGTCAAGGAAGTGATTCGCGCTCCGGGCCAACCCTTCGCGAGAGTAATCGCTGAACCCCTGGCTCCACTGGCTCGACTGTCCTTGGTCATGGTTGATCTGTCAGAGGATGAATTATGATCTTTATCTCCACTTGGCTTGTGACCTTGTTATTGATCGCTTTTCCATATCCAGCATTTTTGACCCTCGCGTTACCGCATTTTGGGTTTTTGTTTGTCACCTGGTGGGGTCTGATGCGGAACTATCAGCTGTCTATGACGCTCTTGCTGATTTCCTCATTGCCTGTTGACGTCTTGTATGGCACAGCACTTGGATTACACGGACTATTGTTTGCGTTGATTGCTTATGCACTGACACTACTGGGCCCGTCGATCCGTCAGGTGAACTGGGTTCGACAATCCACCGTGGTGTTTGTGGTGTTGTTGATTGCGTCATCGGTGTCTTACTGGGCGCGAACGTTGACGGGTCAATCACCAGAATTTTACATCCTGGTGTTGCAAGCTTTCGTCTCCGCTGTTCTCTGGTCACCCATGCGCTGGCTCTATGATGGTTTGGCTCAATACACTCAAGAGATTGGAGCAGAGCGGCAATGATCCTCGCCAGTCAGTCACCAAGACGGCGTGACTTACTGAAACTGATTGCGACTGACTTTCGGGTGATTCCGTCTGACGTGGACGAATCCTATCGCGATCATGAGTCGCCTGCCGAGTATGTTGCACGGCTCGCCGAGTCTAAGGCGCGAGCAGTGGCAGCCAAGGCGTTTCCCGATGAAGTGATTATTGGGTCAGACACCACGGTCGCATCCGCCGGCGTGATCCTCAATAAACCGGTGGATGAATCTGACTTCCTCGCCATGATGGAACGCTTGTCTGGTTCGACTCATCAGGTCTACTCAGGAGTCTGCGTTCTTCGTGAAACCAGGTGTGCGGTCAAGGTCGTCACGACTGATGTGACCTTTCGCCAACTCTCGATGTCAGAACGGCTACACTATTGGCAAACTGGTGAGCCTTTAGATAAAGCGGGTGGTTATGGGATTCAGGGTCTGGCTGCACGGTTTATTGAGTCGATTCACGGATCCTACACCAACGTTGTTGGGCTTCCACTGGTTGAGTTGGAGGCTTTGTTGAACGATGCGTCATGAAATTTTACTGAACTTTACCCCGCTTGAGACCCGTGTTGCTGTGGTCGAACAGGGAATGTTGCAGGAAATCTTGATCGAGCGGGCCACACATCGCGGCCTCGTTGGTAATGTGTATCTCGGCCAGGTCGTTCGTGTGTTACCGGGTATGCAGGCCTGTTTTGTGGATATTGGCCTTGATCGAAGCGCCTTCCTTCACACGAAAGATTTTCCATCAAGTCACGAGGCTCACGAGCGTTCAATCCAGCAGCTTGTGACGGAAGGTCAGAGCTTATTGGTGCAGGTGATTAAAGATCCGGTTGGGAGCAAAGGTGCCCGACTGACTGCTGAGGTTTCCCTGCCTGCGAGACATTTGGTGCTGATGCCGTTTGCTACTCACGTCGGGATTAGTCAGCGGATCGATGATGAAGTGACGCGTGAGCACTTAAAAACTATCGCCGTTGAAGCACTCAAGGCACAAAACTTGGAATGTGGAGTGATCATTCGTACCGCAGGGGATGGTCAGACCACTGATGATCTCGAAGAGGATTTGGTGTATCTCAAGCGGGTGTGGGACAACATCCTGAAGGAGCAACAGACGGCCAAGGCGCCAGCACTGTTGTTCGAAGAGTTGCCATTAACTCATCGATTGATTCGGGATCAGATCCGTCGGGAAACAGACCGCGTCATCATTGATTCACTCGAGACCTATACCAAGCTCTCGCAGTTCGCATCGAAATTTATGCCAGAGCTTTCGCACTTGATTCAACACTATCAAGGGGATCGTCCAATCTTTGATTTATACCAAATCGAAGATGAAATCGAAAAAGCCCTGTCTCGGCAGGTTGAGCTCAAATCTGGAGCCTATCTGGTGGTTGATCAGACCGAAGCCATGACCACCATCGATGTCAACACCGGTCGGTTCGTGGGAGCTCATACTCTCGAGCAAACCGTTTTTCGAACCAATCTCGAGGCCGCGGTTGCCATTGGTCGCCAATTACGTCTCCGTAATCTGGGAGGCATGGTCGTCATTGACTTCATCGATATGGACGACGATGAGCATCGACGACAGGTATTAAGAACGCTTGAGCAGTCACTCGATGAGGATCCAGTGAAAACCCGTGTCACTGGGTTTAACGATTTGGGGCTGGTGGTCTTGACGCGGAAGCGGTCTCGCGAGTGTTTGTCCGATTTGCTGCAAGAGTCTTGCCCACAATGCCATGGTACCGGCCAGATCAAAACTGCCGAGACGGTCTGTTATGAAATTTTCCGGGCGGTGATGGCCGAATATCGCGCCTACTCAGCAGAAATGACGACTGTGATTGCAGCACCGACGGTGATTGATCGTTTAATCGATGAAGAGTCTGAAGCCTTAGCTGATCTTGAAGCTTTTATTCATCGGCCGATTCGATTGCAGGTCGATGGTAATTTTTCTCAAGATCGTTATGAGGTTGTGGTGTCGTGATTCGGCATGTACTGACAACAAAGGCCATTATTTTGGTCGTCCTTGCAGCCATGCAAGGCCTATTTTTGGCTGCGTTGCCGATGGTGAACTATTGGCGGACGGACATCGAGGCACTATTGTCTGAGCGGCTGGGCGCCACAGTTACGATCTCCGAGATTAGTGCGCGAGCCTCCTGGACGGGGCCTTACCTCGAGGCACTCGATATTGTCATCCAGACGGATGGCGGGTCACTGGAAGTGCGCCGGGTGCAGATGTTGTTGGATCTTCCCAGCACGATCGCGTCAATGCAGCCGGTGATTGGACAGTTGATTCTGGATGAAGGTGAACTCATCCAACGCGGTTCTGATGGATCAGGGATACCCGATCCAACTGAATGGGCGGGTTTACTCGATCAAGTTCGCAACGTCATACGACCGATTGGTGCGTTTCAAATTCATAACTTTGATGTGTTGTTGGGTGAGTTTTCACTCAAACGTTTATCGATCGAAATCACACCGGATGTTGGTGTTTTAGCCCAAACTCGGGTCGTCACCGAAGAGATCTCAGTTCCGATCGAAATTGACTGGCGTTATCCACAGGGCGCCAATGACGCTCATGATGTTCGAGTGCATACGCGGTTGCGTCAAGCACTGGTTCCGATGCTCGGTTTGGATGAATTCACGGCAACTGTTGATGCGTCAGCATGGCTCAATATCCGCCCGGGGGTTCCAGTCGATGGCACTGTCCGCATGACTGGTTTGGCTGATCACGATCAAGGCCTGACAGGTGACTTGAGAGCACGATTTGAATTACCCAGTCGATCAAGGGTTCAGGCGTCGTTTGAATCACTTCAATTCCTCGCCCCGGGTCTCCGGATTGCTGGATCTGGCGGTGGTCTCGCCTATGATGGTGGTCGTCTGACTGCATCGATCCCAGCGATCGATTTCGATGGCGGACTGATGGGTGAGTTCATCCGTGACTTGGATCCCGAGCCCCAGTTGTACCGACTGTTGTCGATGAATCAACCAAGACTGTCTGCCAAACAGGTTCAGCTTGATTGGATTCTTGAGAGTAGCCCACAGGTCGCGGCAACAATTGATGCCTTTGAAATTCAAGCGGCACGATCGATCCCTGAGATTGGTCCGGTTGGTGGGCAGCTGTATTTGGATGGATCCAGAGGTTGGTTTGAGTTTGCTGCAAAATCAGCCACCTTCTCGCTGCCAGAGATTTTTCCTGCCCCTTGGGCTGAGCAGTCACTCTCGGGGATCCTCGCTTTCGACCGAACCGAAAAGGGGCTCAAGCTTCGTGGTCAGGACTTAAGGGTGAAGAGTGCCGAGCAGGATGTGCAAGGTGCGTTATTGCTTGATTTACCGCGTGATCGTGAACAACGGATGCAACTCGAATTAACGGTCAAAGCATCCACTGAGGCCTTGCCAGGGCTATTGCCGTTGGACCTTGACGATGAGGTGGTGGACTTCTTGAGCCGTTCGGTGGAGCAGGTAGTTGTCGATCGCGGCCGAATTTCCTATTCCGGACCCTTGGGTTCTGAAGTCGATCGGACGCGCCGTGAGCTCAGTATGCGCTTCCCGTTGACCTCCTATCGATTCAAGCCTCTAACAACTTGGCCTGCATTTAAAGGGACGCAAGGAGTTGTTGATTTTGTCAGCAAGCGCGCGCAGGTCGAATTTAATGAGTCTGATTTTGGTGGTCTTCTGGTCACTCGTGTTGTGGCCAAGCAGGCGGCTGAAGACGCCCGGCGAATTGATATTGAAGGTCGTCTGGTGGGAGAGGCTTTGGATGCGCTCACTGTACTTGAGCAGGCCGGCGTGAAACCTGATGCTCTGGGCTCAGCGGTGAAGCTCGATGGCCGCCTCTCAGGAGATGTCACGTTATCGGTCCCAATCGGGGGCGATCCAAGCGGATCCGTGATCATTGAGTCGGAGGATCTGACCGTCGAATTAGCGCAACTGGCCGAACCATTGATGCAGGTGACAGGCCGTGCCGAATATCGATTCAATGATGGGTTATACACCGATCGACTGGCGGGCCAATTGATGGGTGATCCGGTGGAAGCACGGGTCACAATCAAAGACGGACAGACAGACATCATTGGCCGAGGACGGTTGAAGACGTCAAATATCGCGCGTCTCGCGCAACTGGGATTGGGCGAAGATCAGTTGTTTGGTTCAGCCGATTGGTCAATCGTCGGCCGTGGCGATGATCAGTCGTTTATCGTCTCGCTGGAAACGGATGGTCAGGGATTGGGTAGTCGTCTTCCCTATCCGCTGGCAAAGGATGAGGCCTCGATCGGCCGGGTTGCCGTCAATGTGACCGACGAGCCCGATGGCCGGACGTTTTCGGTCCGGGTCTTTGATGTGACAGATATTCGAGGGACCTTGGATTCTAAGCCTTTGACAATTGAAGTGATAACACCTGAGGCCGATCTGATCGGTTGGGCGACCTTACCAAGTGGTGATGGCGATCGATCGAATCTATCGATTCTCCTTCGTACAGAACGGCTGTTACTCGGAGAGACCCCATTGGCGGTTGATAAGACAGCGATTGTCTTACGTCCGCAAGAATTCGATGTCTCGTTTGATGGATCGGAACTTGCTGGACGCGTCAGCCGTGTTGGTGAAGGTCCATTATTGATCGATTTGGAGCGAATGGTGCTCCCAGAGGGCGGTGGTTTATTGGACCCTCCAGGCGACGACCCCTTGTTTGATTATAATCCGGGCGAGCTACCCTCGATGAAAGTTCGCATCAGCACGCTACTTCGTGGTGAAACCCGCTATCAGGATATGGATGTCGTTCTCGTGTCAGGTGAATCGCGTCTTGATGCCACAACGCTTGAGTTTGATCGCGATGGTCAGCGTTTCCAGGGAGAGCTTGCTTGGGCCTATCAAAACGGTCAGGCGCAGACTGCGTTGTTACTCAGAGCACAAGGTGATGAGCTCGGCAATATTTTGCGGGTCAATGAAGATGAGCCCTTATTGGAGGCTGAATCTGGGCGTTTTGTCTCCAATTTGAGTTGGGATGGCTCGCCACTCGGATTTTCTCTGCTGACAAGCCGCGGTGCGGTGGAATTATCCCTGAAAGACGGACGGTTTTTAGATCTGGGGAATTCTGCGGAAGTCCTTCGGTTATTCGGCATTTTGAATATTGAAACGGTGACGCGCCGACTCCGCTTGGATTTTCTCGATCTGGTGCAACCTGGGGTCGCTTTCGACAGCGTTGACGCCAAAGCACGCATTGCCGAGGGTCAGCTGGTATTTGATCCGGAATTTACCATGAGCGGCCCCTCGGCCAGTTTTCGTTTGACTGGAGAGGCCGATCTGATCGATCAGAAACTCAAGCAAAAACTGGAAGTTGATATTCCGCTGACCAATAACTTGCCACTCGCGTCCGTTTTGCTTGGCGCTCCTCAGGTGGGCGGCGCCATTTATTTGGTTGAAAAAGCCTTGGGGACAAAAATTATTAAAGTCGGTAAAACCGACTACAGGATTGAAGGATCCTTTGCCGATCCCCAAGTCTCTCTGATACCTCCATTCTCAAAGAAAAAGGATTAACTGAATGCCAACTCTCCTGCAAACCGTCAGTGAGTCAATTTTAGCGCCAGGCGGACTGTCAATCGATGATCTTGAACCCTTGGTTGGCGAGCTGTCAGTCGGCGACGTGGATTTTGCGGATTTGTTCTTTGAGCGTGCTGAGGCCGAGACCTATTCGCTCGAAGATGGCGAGGTCAAAGATGCGAGCTATCATCGCGACGCGGGGGTCGGCGTGAGAGCTTGTGCAGGAGAGAAACAGGGGTTTGCCTACAGCTCTGAAATTACCGCTGCAAGAATTCGAGAAGCACGTGATGTCGCAATCGCCATTCAGGATGGTCGCGGACCGCGAGGTGGTGTGAACCTCGATCAGGTATCGACGCCAAAGCTTTACATTGCCAAAAACCCAATTCCAGAAAAGGTTGCAACAGACAAAATCGCGTTTTTACTTGAAATCGACGCCAAGGCTCGCGCTCGAAGTGCATCTGTCTCACAGGTCCAGGCCACCTTGTCCATTTCTTATCGAGAGATCCTGATTGCGGCAACGGATGGCACCTTAGGTGCGGATATTCGGCCTCTCGTTCGGCTTTCTGTTTCGGTGCTCGCTGAAAAAAATGGCCGACGCGAGCGGGGAAGTTCGGGTCTCGGTGGACGCTATGATTTGCAGCGGTTACTGACAGATGCTCATGCCGATCAGTTGGTGGCTGAGGCTGTCGATCAGGCTGTGGTAAACCTCGATGCCGTCGATTGTCCTGCCGGTGAAATGCCCGTTGTTTTAGCCTCGGGTTGGCCGGGCGTGCTATTGCACGAGGCCGTTGGTCATGGCTTGGAAGGCGACTTTAATCGGAAAGGGTCGAGCTTTTACGCTGGAAAGATTGGCCAGCAGGTGGCATCCAAAGGGGTCACTGTGGTTGACGATGGGACACTGGTGGATCGTCGCGGATCCTTGAATATCGATGACGAGGGTCACGCGAGCCAACGCAATGTACTGATTGAAGACGGGACGTTAGTCGGTTACATGCAAGACAAGCTCAATGCACGCTTAATGGATGTCGCTGCGACTGGAAATGGGCGGCGTGAGAGCTACGCCCATCTTCCGATGCCACGGATGACGAACACGTTTATGGAGCCTGGTGATGCCACTCAGGAGGATATGATCGAGTCGGTGGATCGCGGCATCTTTGCTGTCAATTTCGGCGGTGGTCAAGTTGATATTACTTCCGGACAGTTTGTGTTTGCGGCTAGCGAAGCTTATCTCATCGAACAGGGCAAAGTGACTGCGCCGGTGAAAGGTGCGACGTTGATTGGTCATGGCCCACATGTGATGTCGGCGATTTCGATGATTGGAGATGACCTGGCTCTTGATTCAGGCATTGGGATCTGCGGCAAGAATGGGCAAAGCGTACCTGTCGGGGTAGGTCAGCCAAGTCTGAAGATTGATCGACTCACCGTTGGTGGGACGGCTTAATGGGCGATGGCTTCATAAAGCACGCGATACAAACTGCGCGCCTCGCCTTTATCTTTATTCAGTTCTCGTGCTTTTCGAGCCGCTCGGATCAATTGGTTGAGCCGCTGCGCGTCGGTTTGAAACGCATCCAAAAATGCAGTCGCATCTTTGGGCTCCTGAAGCAATCGATCACGCCATTGTTCGGCTTGGTGATGCTTCCGCTTTTCCGCATTATCGGTGTGCTCAAGCGCATCCAATTGCGCCTGCAAACCCTCCGATTCGACGCCTCGCATGACTTTACCGATAAACTGCATTTGACGACGTCGGGCTTCATGCTTTTTATCGGGAATATCGCGGTAGGCTTCAAGCGCCTCACGCAACTTGTCTTCCGGGAATTCAATCTTTCGAAATTGCTTGTCAGACAGCGCGGCCAACGCCTGGCCGAGCGCCTGAAGCGCCAGCATTTCACGTTTTTTTGCACTTTTCGACGGCTCTCGGTAGAGCTCTTCGTCGATCAGATCGTCATTTTGAAGGGAGCGTTTGTCATTCATGTCCGTGAAGTTTAACCCACAACAGGAAAAAAACCGCCTAGAAGAATTAACGCTTCGGATTTTAGAGCGATCCAAGCGGATCGGTGCCGATGGTTGTGAGGTGGGGGCAAGCGCATCGGTTGGCCTTGACGTTCAAGCACGACTTGGAGCACCAGAAAAACTTGAAATGACGCGAGATCAGTCGTTGTCAGTCACGGTGTTTGTCGGCGAGTCGAGAGGATCAGCCACTACCACAGATCTCTCTGATGCAGCGCTTGAAAGTACGCTTCAAGCAGCACTAGCCATCGCTCGCGTCACTGCGCCTGATCCAGCGGCTGTGCTTGCCTCGAAGGATCAAATTATTCGCGATGTCCCCAATCTGGAGTTGGATCATCCGTGGGACATCAGTGCGAAAGATGCCTTGGAGTTGGCCATTGAAGTGGAAGCTTGCGGACGACAAGCAGACACCCGGATTACGAATTCTGAAGGGGGTTCGGTGTCGTCGACGCGCGGACTCTCCGTTCACGGGACCACAGAAGGTCTCTTGGTCAGTCAGCCGACCAGCGTCCACGGTTTGAGCTGCGTCTTATTGGCTGAAGATGGTGAGAGTCGCGAGCGCTCCTATGCTTACACACAGGCTCGGCGTCCAGACCAGTTATTGTCTCCAGAAGCGGTCGGCAAGGAAGCGGCCGAAAAAACAGTTGCCCGCCTGAATCCTCGCAAATGCCAAACTGCCGAGGTACCAGTTCTATTTGTCCCGGAAACTGCCGCAGGCTTAATCTCGAGTTTTGTCAGCGCGATAAGCGGAGGATCTTTGTATCGGCAATCGAGCTATTTACTGGATCGCTTAGGCACGCAGGTATTCCCTAAATGGGTCACGCTTAAAGAAACTCCACTCATCCCTGGGGCCATGGGTTCTTCGGCCTATGACGGTGATGGTTTGGCTACTCGGTCTCAGGCGTTTGTGACTGATGGAATCTTATCGAGCTATGTCTTGTCCTTGTATTCAGCCAACCGACTTGGTCTTCAAACGACGCATAATGCTGGAGGTGTGCGAAATCTGTTCTTCCAAGGTCAACGAGACCTCCATGCGTTGATTGCCCAGATGGGTCGTGGTTTGATCGTGACCGAGTTGATGGGCCAGGGGGTGAACTTGGTTAACGGCGATTACTCGCGTGGTGCCTCAGGATTTTGGGTTGAAAATGGTGAGATCGCCTATCCGGTTCATGAAGTCACGGTGGCGTCGAATCTTGACCGGATGTTGAAAGACGATTTGATCGCTGTGGGGTCTGATCTTGATCTGCGTCGCTCAATCGCAACAGGCTCCATGCTCTTTGAAAAAATGATGGTTGCCGGTAGTTAATTAGGCATAGACGAGGGTTGCGATGCCGAGGAAACAGAAGAAACCCACGACGTCTGTGACCGTTGTTAAGACCACGCCGCCTGCGAGCGCAGGGTCAATTTGCAACGACTTCAGATAACCCGGTAATAAGGTTCCAACGACCGCAGCGACGATTAAATTCACGATAATTGCCAGCGCAATCACATAACCCAGAGTGAAGTCACCAAACCAGAGGAAGGCAGCTAAACCGACGACCAATGACCAGAACAAACCATTGGCCGTGCCGATCAACACTTCCCGACTGACAAGTGCTCGAATATTGGCTGACCCCACGCGACCAAGCGCCATGCCTCGAATCACGATGGTCAGCGCCTGAGTACCAGCGATTCCGCCCATGGATGCAACCACCGGCATGAGAATCGCGAGCGCGACCACCTGCTCAAGTGTGGCTTCAAACATGCCAATCACTCCTGAGGCTAAAAACGCGGTCAGGAGATTGATGCCAAGCCACACCGAGCGCCGTTTGACCGTTCTGACCAAGGGCGCAAAGATATCTTCATCTTCATCAAGGCCCGCTTGACTCATCAAGCTGTGATCTGCCGATGCCCGAATCACGTCGACCACGTCATCGATGGTAATCCGGCCGAGCAATTTGCCGGATTCGTTAACGACAGGCGCACTGACTAAGTCCAATCGTTCAAAACGTTGAGCCACTTCATCTTCATGCGTGGAGACAATCAGGGGTTCGACTTCGGTCTGCATGATTTCCCGAATCGTGGTGTTGGGATCGGAAATCAAAATCTTCGAAATGGGGACCTGACCGATGAATTCATCGCGACGATTCACGACCCAAAGGTTGTCAGTCATCGGAGGGAGTTCACGATAACGTCGGATATATCGAAGAACGACGTCGACTGTGATGTCTGGACGCACGGTCACGACGTCGGTATTCATCAAACCGCCGGCGGAATCCTCATCATAGGACAACACATCTTCGACGCGCTGTCGGTCTTGAGAATCCATTGACAACAAGACTTCTTCAATGACTGACTCAGGCAGCTCCTGGAGGAGATCGACCTTGTCATCGAATTCAAAACTTTCGATCAGGTTGGCGAGCTCTTCAGGTTCTAATCGAGCGACAATTTCTGAGCGTTCTTCTTCGCCTAAGTAGGCAAGTACGTCAGCTGCGAGTTCTTCGGCTTCAACTAAGTTCCAGAGAATGGTCCGTTGCTTGGGAGGAACCGAGGATAAAAGATGAGCGATATCAGGCGCTGCGAGATCTTCGTTGATGAGCTGTCTAGCACGCGCAATGGCACCTTGCGATAGCGCAAGGTTAATCCGCTCAAGATTGGCTTGGTTGGATTCGACGGCGATTTCGGTGATTGCATCACTCATCCGCAGGGTTCCCCAAAGCCGTCATCAAACAGAGCCTTCAGTGCGACACTCGCTTGGTCTTGGTCATCTCCGGAGATATGTAATATCAGGTCACTACCTTGTCCTGCCGCCATCATCAATAGCTGCATAATGCTTTTGGCATCGACTTTACGTTGACTGCTTGGATCTTCGAGTTCCACAACTGACGAAAATAGAGAGGCCTCTTGAGCTAGGACATTGGCTGCTCGAGCATGTAAGCCCAATAAGTTTCTGACTGTGACCGGCGTGGTAATCATCGTGGAGATGTCCTCTATTGGTTCGATGATAGCTCGCGATGCACAACCTGCCTATCAAGTTCGAGATCATTTAAGCGTTGATCCAGCGCTTCTGTGAGATAGACGCTTCGGTGTTGACCGCCGGTGCAACCGATTGAGAGCGTAAAATATTGTCGGCCAGATTCGGCATGACGAGGTACCCAACGCCTCACGTGCGCTTCGATTTCATCGAGAAGCTCAGTCGTTTCAGGGAACTGGTTCAGATACTGTTTGATGGGTTGGTCGCGTCCCGTCAAAGGTCGAAGCCCTGATTCCCAGTGTGGATTCGGAAGTGATCGGGCATCGAACACGGTGTCCGAATCCATTGGCACCCCACGTTTAAAACCAAAGGACTGTAGTTTCAAGATGAGTTGCGTTGCTGTTTCACCAGCAACTAACTCCCGGATTTGACTGCGTAGCGTATGAATCGACAGTCCCGAACTATCGATTTTATAGGTTGCAATGGCTTGGATCGGCTCGAGCTGTTGGCTTTCGCGTCGCAAGGCATCAGACAGATGCGCGCGCTCGATGCCTGTGGATAATGGATGCAGTCGTCGTGTCTCGCTAAAACGCCGCCCCAAAGATTCATCATTTGCATCAATAAAGACCACATCCAGTCGACTGACTTCATTCTTCAATGATTGCACTAACGCCGGAACATCCGCAGGTTGTCCGAGTGTTCGAATATCAATGGACACAGCGAGATTTCGACCTGGAGACACAGTGAGTAGGGTGCTGACTGTCTCTTTAATTAAGGCGACAGGCTGGTTGTCAATGCAGTAGAAATTCAGATCTTCCAAGGCACCTAGCGCGGATGACTTCCCCGCCCCAGATCGACCTGAAACGATCAGCAGATGCATTAGGCAGTAGCCGTCTTAAATGCTTGGCAAGCAATTGCGTAGAGTTCGCCGGCATCGGTGGCCATTTGCAAATCATGTCGAAATTGATCGTTAGAGAAGCAATCAGCAAGCTGGGCGAGTAAATTGAGATGTACTTGGTTGGTTGATTCGGGAACGAGAAGGACGAACAATAATTCAACAGGTTGGCCATCAATCGCGTCGAAATCAATTCCCTGATTCAACTGAATTAAATAGCCTCGCGTCTCGTCATCATTCAGACAAGACAGTCGGCAGTGCGGGATGGCAACCCCGTATCCGATTCCGGTTGAACCGAGCCGCTCTCGATCAATCAGGCCTTGATACACATCCTCGGAGTCCATTTGACTCTCGTCGGCAATGAACTCCGCGGTGAGTTCTAGAACACGTTTTTTGCTCGCGCCTTCAAGGCTCGAAACGACCCGGCTGGGGGTAATAATGTCAGAGAGTTGCATGATTCCGATATCTATCGCTGCTGAAAAGGGCGACCTTTTGTCGCCCTGCACAATTGTATGACGCTTTTAGTGTCCGTGCATCCGGCTAATGGTTTTTTCACGATGTTTGACTAATTGCCGGTCGAGCTTATCAGCCATCGAGTCAATCGCGGCATACATGTCATCATGTTCGGCCGATGCGTGCACATCCGCCCCTGCAACATGCACATTGCCTTCCGCTTTTTGACGCTGTTTTTCAACAGTCAGTGTGATTTCCACTTTCGTGATATGTTCCGCATGACGCTCAATTCGATCCAGTTTTTCTGTCACATAAGATTTCAGTGCGTCTGTGACGTCGAGTTGGTGTCCACTGATGCTGATTTGCATACCTTTCTCCTTCTTCTGATGCGTTGAGACATCCGATAGCCTCATTTCCACTATGCGCTTTTTCGTCACTGACGAAAAGCCTAAAACACTTGTTTACGTTCGCTCGATCCGCCGATACCAAGCATCTCACGGTATTTGGCGACGGTTCGTCTGGCGACTTTAAACCCCCGTGCGGCCAACAGCTCGCTGAGCTTATTATCAGACAGGGGTTTCTTCGCATTTTCGTCGCCGATTAATTCTTTTAAGTGCTCTTTGATGGCCGTTGAGGATGCTTCACCACCAGCGTCGGTACCGACATGGCTCGAGAAAAAGTATTTCAGCTCTAATGTGCCTCGTGGCGTGTGCATGTATTTTTGCGTGGTCACTCGTGAAATTGTCGATTCGTGCATTTCAACCCGCTCGGCGATATCAGCCAACACCATGGGCTTCATTGCGACCGGCCCTTTTTCAAAAAACTCAATTTGCTCCTCGACAATGCAGGATCCGACCTTCAGCAGGGTCTCTGCGCGAGATTTCAGGCTTTTAACAAACCAGCGCGCTTCTTGCAGTTGATTCTTCAAATAGTCGTTAGTTTCGCTTTTATCGCCCGATTTGATGAAGTTTTGGTAGGTGTGATTGATGCCGACGCGCGGTAAGGCATCTGGATTGAGCTCAACAATCCAGCCGTCATCACTGCGCCGAACGATCAGGTCAGGAGTGACATATTCAGGTTCACTCCCGCCAATATGGCTTCCCGGTTTAGGATCGAGGGACCGAATCAGGGTCAAGGCCAGATCAAGCTCCTCATCAGAGCATTTCATCGCACGCTTCAAGCCTGGACGATCTTTTTTGGTGAGGAGGTCGAGATGGTTTTGAACTAAATTGAGAGGTAGTCGGACATCGCCACCGAGCAATCCGATCGCGGCTAACTGAATCGCAAGGGATTCAGCCACGCCTCGAGCCCCAACACCCACGGGATCTAAACGCTGAATTTGATGCAGTACGCATTCGACTTCATCCAACTCAAGATCATCAAGTTCTTGCCCGAGCGCCTCGGTCACCTCGTCGAGGTCCGCATCTAAAAAGCCGTCGCCGTCGATGGAATCCACCAACACTCGGGCTATCAACATGTCGCGTTCGGTTAAAGGCATGAGATTCAGCTGCCACAACAAATGATCGGAGAGAGTTAACGCTTCCGATGTTCGACTCTCAAAGCTGTCGTATTCGTCATCTGACGCACTGCGCGTCACCGGCCGGTTGAGATCAAAATGGTTGGTATCTGACCAGTCAGTCTCGACAGCGACCTCGACCGATTCGATGGGCGTCTCTTGCTCGCGGACATCCGAGTCACTGGGCTCTGCGTACTGCTCAATTTCATCTTCACGCTCAAGGAGAGGATTCTCTTCCAAAGCTCGAGTGATTTCTTGTTGGAGGTCGAGCGTTGACATTTGCAGCAGTTTAATTGCCTGCTGCAACTGCGGAGTCATGGTCAGGCTTTGCCCGATCTTGAGTTGCAGTGCCTGTTTCATTCGGGAAGCGTCATGGTGAATTGTTCTCCAAGATAGACTTGGCGCACATCTTTGTTGGCAAGCAGGCTGGCCGGTGGGCCTTCCGCCAGCACTCGGCCTGCATTCACGATATAGCCTCGATGACAAATGCCGAGGGTTTCTCTGACATTATGATCGGTAATCAAGACGCCAATCCCTCGGCCGGCGAGGTGCCGAATGATGTTTTGGATATCAGCGACAGAAATGGGATCAACTCCAGCGAAGGGTTCATCGAGCAACATAAATTTCGGATCAGAGCAGAGCGCTCGAGCAATTTCGACTCGCCTCCGCTCTCCGCCAGAGAGTGCCATTCCTTTGGTTGCTGATAAATGGCCCAAGTGGAATTCATCGAGCAGGCGTTCGCGCTCGCGTTGCCGATCATTGTTTGAGAGATCGGATCGCAATTCAAGGATCGCCATCAGATTGTCCGAGACCGTCAATTTTCGAAAAACAGACGCCTCTTGAGGGAGATAGCCAAGCCCTGCTTTGGCCCGACCGTGCATTGGCGTTCGAGTGATGTCCTGCTCGCCAATTTTGATCTCCCCTGCATCTTGTCTCACCAGGCCAACGATCATATAGAAACTGGTGGTTTTTCCAGCACCGTTTGGCCCTAATAATCCAACAATCTCACCAGGACTTACCGCCATCGACAGATCCGAGACGACTTCGCGTCCCTTATAGGATTTTTTCAGATGGCGTGCGACGAGCTGGGTCATTTTTTCTTCGGTTGCATGGTCATATTCACGCGACTCGAACGACTGCCGGCGGCCGTGACTTCTCCCGACTTGAGGTCATAGGTGATTTCAGGGCCTGAAAACTCTGAGTCCTCAGAGGTGATCATGGCATCCCCGGTCAGCACCACGCGATCTGTGTCGTACGAATAATCGATTATTTGCGCGCGACCTTTGACAGGCTCTTGATCGGTTTTCCGTCTGAGATTTTCAAAGCGCGCCGGTTGACCCTTGGCAACAAAGGTCTCCACCTCACCATCTTCATTCGTTTTTAGGTTAACCACATCACCTTCCAGTTTGAGAGTTCCCTGGGTGACAACAACGGCACCTGTGTATTCAGCTTGGCTTTGTTTTTCATTAATCACGGCACTGTCGGCGGTGATCTCAATCGGTTGATCACGGTCTTCAGGTAATGCGAAAACCGCAGGTGCGATTGCCAGCATTAATCCGAGGAAGTAGCACTTCGCCATTGCGTCCTCACTTTTTCTCCAAGGGTGTATTCATTGGTATTGAGATCCATGACCAGCGCGTCGCCAACGCTTTCTGCAGATCCTTGCACTAGTCGAGTCGTCGTCTTTGAAGTCACGAGATCAGTGGTTTGGTCCCAATTCAGAGTCTGACCACTTAAATGCCATGGATCCTTCCCGTTCTCGAGTCGATTGGCAATGACGTTCTGGGAGAGAAAGACTTGATTTCGATCGGCGGTGAGTTCCCCTCGCTCGCCTTCGATATACCAGGTCGCCGGTGGCCTCTCGAGCCAAAGCTTAGGGTCGACCAGTTCCGCGTTGGCGCGGTCACCAAAATCCAACAAGCTGGTTGCGACGAGCGTCGTCTCCAACTGCCCGGCCGCGTCAAATTGACGCTGATAGACCCCTTCCATAAAGGCATCTGGACGAAGGTCGGCAATTTCTTTTAAGGCGGGATCCAATGTGCTTTTGGTGGTTGGTTCGGTGAGTCCAAACACCAAAGCAAGGGCTCCAAGTGCGATGAAGATCAGTCGGCTCCAGCCATTCACGCTCGATCCTCCTGATATAGCGCTAACGGATCAAATCCTTGGGCAACCAATAAGAACTCGCAGAGTTCACGGACCGCACCTTGACCACCAGCATTGTCAGTGACATAGGCTGCTGCGGCCTGTACCTGAACCGGAGCGTTCGGCACGCTGGCGAAGAACCCGGTGACATCGAGAGTCGTTAAATCAGGGAAGTCATCGCCCATATAACCGAGATCATTTTTCTCAAGGGCGAGTTGCGAGGCTAAATTCTGAAGCGCCTGACCTTTATCTTCGCGACCCTGAATCACAAAATCGACACCAAGCTCAGAAAATCGCCGGTCAACCATTGGTGATTGTCGTCCAGTGATGATCGCGGTTTGGATCCCAGCCTTCTGTAACAGTTTCAAACCAAGACCATCCAAAATGTTGAAGGCCTTCAGTGAATCGCCGTCGAGTCCGTAATAGAGGGTTCCGTCAGTGAAGATTCCATCAACATCAAATGCCATGAGCCGGACAGTTTGCGCGCTCATACAACACCTGCCTGAAGCAGATCATGCATATTGAGAACGCCCACTGGAAGCCCGTCATGCACAACCACTAAGGCGTTGATGCGCTTTTCTTGCATGACTCGGACCGCCATCGCTGCCAAGGAACCTTGCTCGATGGTGGCTCCCCTTGGGGTCATGATGTCTTGAATTCGACGATCCCTGAGATCATGACCGGCTTCGATTGCGCGACGCAAGTCTCCATCGGAAAAGACTCCAATGAGTTCATGATGCTGGTTTAAGACGGTTGTAAATCCCAGGCGTTTGGCGGTCATTTCGAGTAGCGCCTCGGGAAGTGATGCATCTTCAGACACCGCAGGGAGCGCGTCTCCAGTATGCATAATGTCATCAACTTTCAAGAGTAGCTTACGGCCCAAGGCGCCACCGGGGTGACTAAATGCAAAGTCCTCGTGTGAGAACCCTTTGGTCTCAAGGAGAGCGATCGCCAAGGCATCGCCCATCACGAGAGCAGCGGTTGTGCTAGATGTTGGTGCCAAGTTGAGGGGGCAGGCTTCTTCAGCGACTGAGACTAAAAGATGCGCATCGGAAGCTCGACCGAGGGTTGAATCCGCGTCTCCCGTCATACTGATCAGCGGTGTGCCGAGACGCTGAATTAGCGGGAGTAACAAGACGATTTCTGCGGAGGTGCCGCTGTTGGATAGGGCAAGCACCACATCTTTCGATGTCAGCATCCCTAAATCACCATGCGATGCCTCTGCTGGATGCATAAAAAAAGCCGGTGTTCCGGTTGATGCGAGTGTTGCTGCGATCTTGCTCCCGATATGACCGGATTTCCCCATGCCGGTCACCACGATTCGGCCTTCGCAGTCGAGACACAATTGACAGGCGCGGTTGAAGTCCTCGCTGAGTTGCTGATTCAGTTCCGCGATGGCTTTCGATTCAAGTTGGATAGTGCGTTTGGCTGACTCGATAAAACTCATTAATTCGGCACGATCGTTGCAGAGATATGCCAAAGATAGCTTACGTACAGGAGAAGCAAAAGGATTCCGTACGAACGATTCAAGGTTCCGTGCGCACCAAAGCGGGCAATGAGTAGCAAAAAGACCGTCAAACCGAGTGTCCATGGGAGATCGCGTGTGTAAACATCGGCTTCGATGGCGAAAGGTGAAATGATGGCGGCAATGCCAATGACCCCCAGGAAATTGAAGAAATTAGAGCCAATCACTGTGCCAAGCGCCATGTCGGTTTTGTTTTTCAACGCTGAAGCCATTGAAGCTGCGAGTTCTGGAAGCGAGGTCCCGACTGCCACAATGGTCAGTCCAATGACGAGCTCAGACACCCCGAAATGCCTCGCGACTTCGGTCGCGCCCCAAACCAAGGCTTTTGAACTTGCTAATAAGACCAGCAGTCCACCGATGGTCAGAATGATCGACAAGGGCAATGAGAGGTCTGGAATGTCTGCTTCTTCCCCCGATGCGGCTTCATCTTTCATGAGTTGGAGCAATACAACGGGCAAGGCAGCCACTAAGGCGATCCCCGCCCAGAGATCGAAAACTCCTCGATAGGCCAGCGCATAAACGCCGAGACAGACCAACAGCAACAAAGGAAGTTCTCGCCTGACCAGAGGCCTCGGAATCAATAACGGAAAGACGCAGGCGGTCGCACCGAGGACCAGTGCAATGTTGGTGATGTTGGAACCAAGGGCGTTCCCGAGAGCCAGGCCTGGGCTTTCCTCATAGGCGGCGACTGCAGAGACCAAAAGCTCTGGTGCTGAGGTGCCGACAGAGACGATCGTTAATCCAATTAAAAAATGACTCATTCCTAGTCGTGAAGCGAGACTGGCTGCGCCTTCGACAAACTTGTCGGCACTGACAACAGTCAGTGCAATTCCAACGATAATGGCAGCAGTGGCCCAAAACATGAAAAGACTCCCAAACCTGAGGCGACATTAAACATGTTGCGGCTAAGCTCTGCTACACTCGCAACCAGATTAATTGAATGAAGTGAACCGAATCGATTGTGACTGCATCAGCCTTTGTTGAGATTGAAGACGTTGGTTTTCGTCGTGATCGACGCGTGATCTACGACGGACTGAATGCGACTGTTCCCCGTGGGAAAATCACAGCCATCGTCGGTCCGTCTGGTACTGGTAAAACGACCTTGCTGCGATTGATTGGTGGGCAGCTCAAACCCGAATCTGGTGATGTGCGTGTTGATGGTGTGTCGGTCCAATCGCTTAAGCGGGCTGAGTTATTTCAGTTGCGCAAGCGCATGGGCATGCTGTTCCAATCAGGTGCTTTATTTGCCGAACTCAGTGTCTTCGAAAATGTGGCTTTTCCGCTTCGGGTGCACACCGATCTCGACGACGAATTAATTCGCTTGATTGTGCTGATGAAACTTGAGGCGGTCGGTCTGCGGGGGGCTGTGGATTTGGTGCCCTCTGAGCTTTCCGGAGGGATGCAGCGGCGCGTGGCGCTTGCTCGGGCGATTGCTTTAGATCCGGAAATGATTATGTATGACGAGCCCTTTGCCGGACAGGATCCGATTGGCCTGGGTGTGTTGTTGTCTTTAGTGAAACAATTAAATCAGGCCCTTGGGTTGACCTCGCTGGTGGTCTCTCATGATCTTCAGGAAACCCTATCGATCGCTGATCACGTCATTATGATTGCAAATAACCGGGTTGCTTTTGAGGGATCGCCGGCTGTCATGCAAAGCTCTAATGATCCCCTCGTTCAGCAATTCTTGCACGGAAGCCCAGACGGCCCCGTTCGCTTCCATTTCCCTGCGCCAGCGCTTGAGGATGCCTTGTCATGATTGATTGGATTGCCGGCGTCGGTCGATCAACCTTGTCACAAGTATCCGATCTTGGCCGCGCCAGCTTGATGTTGATGCAGGCAATTTTTGGTCGCTCCAATGTCGGTGTGTATGCGCGCCTGACCGTTGACCAAATCTATGCTGTCGGTGTGTTGTCGCTCAGTATCATCATTGTCAGCGGCTTATTCATCGGGATGGTCTTGGGTCTGCAGGGATACACGATTCTGACTGATTACGGCAGTGAGCAGGCGTTGGGTCAAATGGTGGCGCTATCGCTAACACGGGAGCTCGGCCCTGTGGTGACTGCACTCTTATTTGCTGGGCGCGCGGGGTCTGCTTTGACCGCTGAAATTGGTTTAATGAAAGCCACGGAACAGTTAGCTAGTCTCGAGATGATCGGTGTTGATCCCTTGCGTCGAGTGGTTGCGCCACGATTTTGGGCAGGCGTGATCAGTTTGCCGATTTTGTCTTTGATTTTCGTGAGTGTCGGTTGCTTGGGTGGTGCCTTGGTTGGTGTGAGTTGGTTAGGTGTCGATTCTGGCTCTTTCTGGGCGAACATGCAGGCATCGGTTGATTTCTTTGATGATGTGTTCAATGGCATGATCAAATCGGTCGTGTTTGCGATTGTGGTGACTTGGATTGCGGTTTACCAAGGGTATGACTTGGTGCCAACATCGGAAGGGATTGCGAGGGCGACCACAAAAACAGTGGTGTACGCATCGCTGGCGGTGCTTGGTCTGGACTTTTTCCTGACCGCAGTGATGTTTGGGGAGATTTAAGTGTATTCGCGGCGTTTAGAATTGAGTGTGGGTGCTTTTGTATTGCTAGGGGCGCTCTGTCTTGCATTTCTGGCTTTGGAAGTCAGTGGTCTGGCGTCGACCGGTGACAATGGAACCTATCGATTGAGTGCCCGCTTCGATAACGTCGCCGGTCTGACAACGCGAGCAAAAGTCAGTGCCGCCGGAGTCACGGTCGGACGCGTTGTCGGGATACGGTATGACAAAGCGACTGCAGCTGCCATCGTTGATATGGAGATCAGTCAAGATTTTGCTGAGTTTTCAGAAGATACCTCAGCATCGATTTTGACGGCAGGCCTACTTGGTGAAAAATACATCGGATTATCGACAGGGGGTGATCCGAATAATTTAGCTGACGGCGATATGATTTATGATACGCAATCAGCGATCGTTCTCGAGGAATTGATTGGGAAGTTTTTGTTAAATATGAGTAGCGAAAAATGAAGGTCTGGTTAGCGACAGCCTTAGCTTGTTTGTTATCAATTGGTGCATGGGCTCAAGAAGATCCCAAAGCTGCCGTTGAACCATTGAAAATCGCACGCGATACGTTTTATCAGGATGTCTCTAAATTTCAGGCTGGGCAGTTAACCGAAGAAGAATTGGTGATCCGGATTTCAGAGCAATTTGCACCACTAATTAACGACCGGACTGTCGCTCTTCGTGTGATGGGTAAATTTGCTCGGCAAGCCACAGAAGCAGAACGCGATCGTTTTACAGACCGCTTAGAATCCAGTTTGGTAGATGCTTACGCTCGCGGGTTGGCGGCCTACGGAGGTGAGCAGTTGGTCTTGCCTGAGGAAGGGATCATCTTAAAACCTGGCCGAGCAGTCGTTGAGGCACGGCTTGAAAGTCCTGGTCGTGAAGCTTTGCCAATCCAGTTTGCATTGGGTTTTGAAGAGGGTAAGGGCTGGATGGTTGAGAATGTTGTGATCGCAGGCATCAATCTTGGCCTCACCTTGAGAAATCAGTTTGCAGATCTGGTCCAATCGACGGGCAGTGTGACAGGAGCCATTGATTCTTGGTCGTTTGAATCAGTGAGCGCCAAGTAGTCGTGTTTTCGGTTGATTCTGAATCCTATTCCAAGCCTTGGGCGGAACTCAAAGCGCTCGGTCTTGATGCCATTGATCAGGGTGAGACCGTCATTGATGTTAGCGCATGGAAGGAGGCGTCGAGCGCGCATCTAGCGGTCATGGTGTATTGGTGGCAGTCAGCCAAAAAGACCGATCGCTCACTCACGGTGACCGGAATGAACCCCACATTTAAAACGCTTGCCGAACTCGGCGGCGTGACTTGCATTGAAACAGGAGAACCTGATGCTGGCCACTGAAGTCAAAACCTTATTGGAAACCAAAGACACCGGATGGACGTTCTCGGTGCAAGGTGAGGGCCGCAACTTTCAGATCGAAGCAGTCAGTGATGACTTTGAAGCCATGAGTCGGGTGAAGCGGCAGCAAGCGGTTTATCGATTGATTGCCGACGAAATCGCCGAAGGAACGCTGCATGCGATCACCATCACTGCGTTGACTCCTAGCGAAAAAGATCAACGACAGGGATTGGGTATTTAAGTATGGATCGTTTTTTAATTCGCGGCGGACGTCGTTTGAGTGGCGATGTGAGAGTCAGTGGCGCAAAAAACGCAGCCTTACCGATTCTCGCCGCCGCTCTGATGGTTCCGGGAAAGGTGCGGTTTGAGAATTTGCCGCATTTGAACGATGTGACCACCATGCTTCAGTTGTTAGGGCGGATGGGTGTTGAGGTCCTTCTTGATGACACAGGTTCCGTTGAATTGGATGCATCCACACTGAATTCCGTCGTTGCTCCTTATGATCTTGTCAGGACGATGCGAGCGAGTATCGTCGTGTTAGGTCCACTGTTGGCTAGGGCACATGAAGCCGAAGTCTCGTTACCCGGCGGTTGCGCCATCGGTGCACGGCCAGTCAATCTCCACGTCAAGGCACTGGAGCGTTTAGGTGTGGAATTTGAAGTGACTGATGGATACATCAAAGGCCGTGCTCCCGGTGGATTGGTTGGCGGTAAGGTATTGTTTGAAAAAATTACAGTGACCGGTACCGAAAACGTGCTGATGGCTGCGGTTCTTGCCAAGGGTGAAACCATCATCGAAAACGCCGCTCGCGAGCCTGAAGTGAGTGATCTTGCCGATTGTCTTGTGGCGCTGGGCGCGAAAATCGAGGGCATTGGGACAGATACACTGCGTATTCACGGTGTTGAAGCACTGCATGGCGGGACGCATCGAATTATTCCTGATCGCATCGAAGCAGGGACCTTTCTGGTCGCTACCGCTGCGACGGGTGGGTCTTGCACCTTGACCGATTGCGAGCCCAAACATATGGATGCAACCCTCTTGAAACTGGAGGAGGCCGGGGCACAGATTGAGCGGACTGAGTCCACAATTTCTCTGGATATGAAGGGCCAGCGAGCAAAAGCCGTTGATATCACAACAGTCGAATACCCTGGCTTTGCCACAGATATGCAGGCGCAATTTGTGGCGTTGAATGCAGTCGCTGATGGATCGGGTCGTGTGACCGAAACGATCTTTGAAAATCGTATGATGCACATCCCTGAAATGCAGCGCATGGGCGCGAAGATTGATTTACATGGAGCGACCGCAAGCACGACTGGAGTGGACAAACTCAAGGGTGCGCCTGTGATGAGTACCGATTTGCGCGCATCAGCCTCGCTGGTGATCGCCGGGTTGGTCGCAGAGGGTGAAACGGTTGTGGACCGCGTCTATCACATTGATCGTGGTTACGAGCACATTGAAGAAAAGCTGCGTCGACTCGGTGCAGATATCGAGCGAGTTCGTGTATGACTCAGCCATTGACGTTTGCGCTTGCCAAAGGGCGACTGCTCGAAGAGACCCTCCCGTTGCTTGCAGAGCTCGGTATTGAGCCTGCTGAATCGCTCACCGGAAGCCGCAAGCTGATGTTCGAAACCAATCGCCCTGACGTGAGGTTATTGGTGCTTCGGGCCACGGATGTCCCCCCTTATGTTGAACGTGGCGGCGCACATTTGGGAATCGCGGGTAAAGATACCTTGCTTGAATATGGTTCTGACATGCTGTGTGAGCCAGTGGATCTTCAGCTTTCAAAGTGTCGGTTGATGACAGCCACCAAACGAGGTGTCGAGCTCCCAGCGACTGGTCGGATTCGTGTGGCAACCAAATACGTGAATGTCGCGCGTCAGTATTTCGCGTCTCAAGGTCGCCAGATCGATCCAATCAAACTCTATGGGGCGATGGAGCTGGCTCCGATTGTCGGGCTGGCTGATGTCATT
The DNA here is from genome assembly GCA_024640985.1 of Gammaproteobacteria bacterium. Taxonomy (GTDB): domain Bacteria; phylum Pseudomonadota; class Gammaproteobacteria; order Pseudomonadales; family Litorivicinaceae; genus HIMB30. Next base: position 39,593 of record JAHEDY010000012.1, on the reverse strand, counting down.
GTCGATGTGGTGGATACGGGGAATACGTTGAAGGCGAATGGTCTTGAAGCACGCGATCTGATCGCATATTCCAGCGCACGACTGGTGGTGTCTAGGGTTGCAATGAAGACGCGTCATCAACATATAGCTCCAATCATTGAGCGACTGAATGAGTGGACGAAGAGAGCGCATGCAACTTAAACCGGTTTCATTAACCACGGAAGATTCCGATTTCGAGGCACGGCTCACTGAGCTGACCGCTTGGGAGTCGGTGAGTGATTTAAGCCGACAAACGCGAGTGGCTGAAATTATTCAGGCGATTCGTCACGAAGGTGATGAAGCTCTCGTTCGATTGACCCGCGAACTCGACCATCACCCGGTGACTTATGCTTCCGATTTGGTTTTGGATGCAAGCGCTTTAGAGGCAGCCTTTGATGGGTTATCAGACGAGTTAAAGCGCGCACTGACGACAGCCCGAGATCGCGTCTGGGCGTTTCACGAAGCCCAGAAAGAATCCAGTTGGCGACTGCCTGATCAGGGTGATGGAATCGTCTTGGGTCAAGAGGTCAGGCCGATGAGTCGTGTGGGCCTTTACGTGCCTGGTGGGAAAGCGACTTATCCGTCATCGGTGCTGATGAATGCGATACCCGCGAAAGTGGCCGGTGTTCCTCTGGTACAAATGGTCGTTCCGGCGCCGGGCGGTGAAGTCAATCCTGTGGTCTTGGCCGCCGCTCATCTCGCGAAAGTCGATCGCGTGGTAACCATTGGTGGTGCGCAAGCGATCGCTGCACTCGCCTACGGAACTGAAAGCGTCTTCCCGGTCGATAAGATTGTGGGCCCAGGGAATGCTTGGGTTGCCACCGCGAAACGCCAGGTCTTTGGAAAAGTGGGTATCGACATGATTGCTGGCCCTTCGGAAATCTTAGTCTATGTTGAGCCGCCAATGGATCCTGATTGGGTCGCTATGGATCTCTTTAGTCAGGCTGAGCATGATGAGGATGCGCAACCCATCTTAGTGCATTGCGATCCGGCGTTTGCCGAACAGGTTCTTGATTCGATGACGCGTTTGCTTCCGACACTCGAGCGCGCCGAAATCATCGAGCAGTCCATTAATCATCGGTGCTTGTTTATCGAAGCCAAAGATCGCGACGACGCGATCGATGTGATTAACCGAGTGGCGCCAGAGCACTTGGAATTATGTGTTGATGATCCAGAAACGATGTTGCCCGAGATCCATCATGCGGGTGCGATTTTTATGGGTCGCCATACCCCTGAAGCCTTGGGTGATTATTGCGCCGGCCCGAATCATGTATTGCCGACATCCGGCACTGCGCGCTTTGCATCGCCGCTTGGAGTCTATGATTTTATCAAGCGATCATCAGTGATCCATTGCAGTCCCGATGGTGCCAAGCAAATCGCCGGTGTCGCCTCGACGCTTGCGCATTCAGAAAGCCTAACCGCACACGCACGCTCTGCCGAGTATCGTCGTGACGCGTGAAGATCTGATTCAATCGCTGATCCCTGAACGCGTGCGTCAGAGTGGTGCTTATCAAGTCCCGGATGCGACGGGAATGATCAAGCTCGATGCGATGGAAAATCCCTATCAATGGCCTGAAAGCCTGCGTGTGGAATTGGCTGACCGGCTTGCACACAGTGCTTTAAATCGATATCCGGATCCACAGGCGAATGGAGTCAGGGGCCCGCTCCGAGCATGGATGAACATCCCCGATGAGCTCGAGATGTTGTTCGGCAATGGCTCTGACGAAATCATCGCGCTGCTGATTGCGAATTTGATTGGATCGGGACGAAGCGTCTGTGCTCCTGATCCAAGTTTTGTCATGTTTCAAGTGCTTGCGAATCAGTATTCGGTTCCCTTTAGAGCACTGCCTTTGGATGCTTCCTTGGATATCGATCTGGCGGGTTGGATGGACGGGCTAGTTGAAGCTGACCCGGCGCTGATTTTTATTCCTCAACCCAATAACCCGACCGGCAATTTGTTTTCGAAAGACCGACTGACAGAGATCGTGGAGTCGACTCAGGCTCTGGTTGTGATCGACGAAGCCTACACCGCTTTTACCGATGCAGATTATCTCGACTGGGCGGTGACTTACCCGAACGTTGTTGTCATGCGAACGCTGTCGAAAGTCGGATTGGCCGGAAGTCGATTTGGGATGTTGATTGGCCATCCGGACTGGATTTCCCAATTTGAGAAGACGCGACTTCCCTACAACATCAATGTCTTGTCGCAAACTGCGGTGCAGTATGCACTTGAACATGCGTCGATCCTCAACGAGCAGAGTCAACGTATCCGACAAGAACGTGCGCGGTTAACTCTCGGATTGAGTGAGCGTGGATTCGAGGTCTGGCCATCTGAGGCCAATTTTGTTGTCATGAGTTGTAGCGAAAATCAGGCGCGACCCTTGTTTGATGCGCTCAAGACGCATCGGATCTTGGTGAAATGCTTGGATGGATCGCATCCAAGACTGAAAGACACCTTGCGCGTGACCGTTGGTGCACCGGAGGAAACCGACGCGTTATTTGCGGCGCTTGATCACTTGGCGGCTGAGTTCGGACGTTGACCAACACGGATCGTGCGTTCGATGGACTGTCCGTCTCTGAGAAGTTTCACCGGTAGGTCAGTTCCTGGCTCGATATCCGCGACTTGGTTCATGGCTGCCCGTCCGTCGGTTATTTTTTGGCCATTCATATGCGTTAAAATATCGCCTGGTAGAATGTCTGCGTTAGCCGCGGGTCCTCGTCGATACACGCCGGAAATCAGGACACCTGCATCTTTTCCCACACCAAATGAGCGCGCGAGATCCTCGGTGAGTGGTTGTGTCTCCACCCCAATCCAGCCACGAATAACCTGACCATGGTCGATCAGTTCTTGCATGATGTCTGTGGCGATGGATGAGGGAATGGCAAATCCAATCCCATTGGAGCCGCCACTGCGCGTGAAGATTGCGGTGTTAATCCCAATCAATTCACCACGGACGTTGATCAATGCCCCACCGGAATTCCCAGGATTGATGGCGGCATCGGTTTGAATAAAGTTTTCATAGTTCGTCACACCAACTTGGTTTCGACCTGTTGCACTCAAAATGCCCATGGTGACTGTTTGGCCGACTCCAAAGGGATTCCCGATCGCGAAAACCAAGTCTCCCACGCGGCCAGGCGAGGTAGTGAGGATCAGTTTGGGTAGACTGTTGAGTTCGACCTTTAAAACAGCGATGTCTGTATCCGGATCGGTTCCAACCACAGACGCTTGTGCAATGCGACCATCTTTCAGTTCGATGACAATGTCATCAGCGCCAGCAATGACATGGTGGTTGGTTAAAATATAGCCATTTCCTGAGACAATCACGCCTGAACCAAGACTCGATTCCATGCGCTTGCGTCGAGGCTCGCTCGGAAGATTGAAAAAATTCCGGAAGAATGGATCTCTTGCCAGCGGATGTGCTCTGGTCTCGACGATGGTTGTTGTATAGATGTTGACCACTGCAGGAGCTGCACGTTCGACAGCGCTGGCATAACTGACAGGCCCCTCTGCTGGGATCTGAGTTGAGACGGGTTGTGAATCAACAATATTCAACTCAACGCCTCCGGTGCGCCCGGTTAACTCAGGGAACTCGCGGATGACAAGGAGCGCAATCAAAATCCCCGTGATGACAGGCCAGAGAATTCGAGTAATTTGTTGTAGCATGAGTCGTCCTGAAAGAGAGGCTGTATGACTAGTTTACACGCACTGATCCAAACGCTCGACGATTGGATGAAACCTGAATTATTTAAAGATTATGCACCTAACGGATTGCAAGTGGAGGGGCGTGACACGATTTCTCGATTGGCTCTGGGTGTAACCGCGTCAGCTGATGTGATTCAGCAGGCAGTAGCCTGGGGTGCTGATGCATTGTTGGTTCATCATGGTTATTTCTGGCGAAATGAGCCGCCTGTGTTAACCGGCATGAAAGGACAGCGAGTCCGTGCGCTGATGAACCATCAGATGTCCTTAATCGCCTATCACTTGCCATTGGACTGTCACTCAGAATTCGGCAACAACAAGACCTTACTCGATCAGTTGGGCTTGATCGGAGGGCAGCCGATTGTTGAGGAAAATGGGTTGCTGTGGTCGGTTCCACTGGCAAGCGCAATGACGATGGATCAGTTGGCGTTACAGGTGCAATCCGCGCTTGGCCGGGCGCCCATGGTCATTGAGTCCCCGCGGGGATCCGAGACCTTAAGTCGTTTGGTGGTCTGTACCGGAGGCGCTCAGGATTATTTAGCGAAAGCGCTGTATTACGGTGCGGATGTGTATCTATCGGGTGAGATTTCAGAACGAACCACCCACGAGGCCCGTGAGCTTGGCGTCCACTATATTGCCGCAGGCCATCATGCGACAGAGCGCTATGGAGTCCAGGCGCTGGGCCAGAAATTAGCGTCGACGTTGCCTGTGGACGTGGCCTTTTTTGACGACCACAATCCCGCTTAGTTACTGCAACTGCCCTCGCGATTCCGCGTAATCGCGAGGAGGTAAAACCGCATCGGTCTCGCTGCTTTCGGCGTCTGTTGTGATCTCTGTTCGCGCCTCACCGTTTAACTCCCCTGCCAGTTTTGCTTGTCGGTCGGCTAAGTCGGTGAGTGCTTTTTGTGTTGACGCTAAATGCTGTTCGATGTCATCCATCAGTGCTTGGTGCTTTGCTTCAGCGAGCGTTCTCTCGCGTTCGAGGTCTGGAGGCGAGACTGTGACTGTTTTGGGTTGGCGTAACAACCAGCCGACGAGCCCGCCGGCAAAGAAGACCATCAACATCGAACCTAAGGTCAGCGCATTTAATTCCACAGTTTCATCTCCATTTTTCTGTAGTGTACGGAGTTTGCGTTGTTTGGGCGAGTCGTTAGACTTCGCTTTCTGAAAGGAGACACATGAACGCGCCAGTTATCCAATTCGTTGATGGACCTGTGGGTCAAATCGAAACCGCCTCGCTATTATGTGATCTTGCTCAACCGATGCCGGAACAGGCACTTTTGCTGTTGCATCCGCATCCTCTGCATGGCGGAACCATGGGGAATAAAGTTGTCACCACCATCGCTCGAGTGGCACGAGATGGGGGGTTGCCTGCCGTGGCTTTTAATTTCAGAGGTGCAGGGCGAAGCGCGGGAGTTTGGGATCATGGCCAGGGGGAGTTGCTAGATGCGTTGGCCGTGGCATCGCGGATGATTGATCAGGGCGTGCAAACCTTGTGCTTGGCAGGCTTTTCATTTGGCGGATCCATCGCTGCGCACCTGATTCCACAATTGAAGACTGCATATCCGACACTCGCGCTTTTGGATCTAGTGCAAGTGGCACCTGCGGTTGAGAACTTCCCGATCGATGCTGATTTACTCCACGATGTCCCGCGAGCGGTGATCTTTAATTCGGATGATGAAGTCGTGAGCCCTGAAGCGATCGCGACCTATGCACGCAGTGTTGGTGCTACCGTTTTTCGTTCGGAGTCTGGAGGGCATTTTTTTCATGGGGAATTAACGCGACTGAAGAGCACTGTCGCTGCACATTATCAGTCGCGAGGCGTTTTATGAGTCGTACACCTGCCTCACATATCTACGATGGCTTGGTTGAGGTGGGCGAGCTAAGCCCGGACAAGCGTCAGCGGATGGCCATCGAGCGACTTGATCAGTTGGCAGAGCGATTAATCGAACGCCGTGGTTGGAGTGGCGGTCGCAAAGGTTTGTTTCGACGTCAATCATGGGCGCGTCCAGAACAAGGGCTTTACATCTGGGGTGGGGTTGGTCGTGGGAAAACCTTTTTGATGGATCTGTTTGTGGATTCGCTTCCGGATGGGGTCGCTGTGCGGTTACATTTTCATCGGTTCATGAATCAAGTCCATGGACGGTTGACCGCACTGCAAGGTACAGAGAATCCCCTGGAAGCGATTGCCGATGAGTTCGCGCGCCGAGCCAAGGTGTTATGTTTTGATGAGTGTTTTGTCTCAGATATCACCGATGCAATGGTCTTGGGAACCCTGTTCGATGCGCTTTTCCGTCGCGGCGTTTCGTTGGTGACAACCAGTAATATCGAGCCTGACAATCTGTACAAAGATGGGTTGCAGCGTGATCGATTTCTGCCTGCGATTGCGTTGATTCAAACGCATTGTGAAGTCTTCCATTTGGATTCCGGCACTGACTATCGGTTGCGGACGTTAGAACATGCGCAGTTATATTATTCCCCGTGTGACTCACGCGCGATCGATGCGATCTGGCAATCGGTTCTGGCGTTGGCGCCGGAGGCTAGGCAGAGTGAGGGTGCTTTTGTTGAGATTAACCGTCGTCAGGTGGCTGTTCGCTTTGTTGCCGAAGATGTGGTGTGGTTTGATTTCGATGTCATTTGCGGCCAAGGCCGCGCGGCGCCGGACTATATTGAGATCGCAAAAATTTATCACACCGTGGTGATGACGGGTGTTCCCCTACTGATGAAGGCGGGGGACGACGCGACGCGACGATTTTTACATTTGATTGATGAATTTTACGATCGGTCGGTGAATTTAATTCTAGGCGCTGATGCCAGGTTGGATGATCTGTATACGACGGGACGCTTGGCGTTTGAGATGGATCGCTGTCGCTCGCGACTGCTTGAGATGCAGTCGGTCGAATATTTAGAGCGCCCGCATCGCCCGGATTGAGAAAAGAGTGTTGCGAAAACCTGCGTCCATCTCTATAATCCGCGCCTCTTTGAATTTGAACGCCGCTGAAGGCAGAAGACAAACATGAAGACGATTAGCGCTAAAGCAGAAACCGTACAGCGTAGCTGGTATGTGATCGACGCCGAAGGACAGACTCTCGGCCGTCTTGCAACCGAAGTTGCTCGTCGCCTGCGCGGTAAGCACAAGACTGAATACACTCCGCATGTCGACACAGGCGACTACATTGTCGTTGTCAACGCGGGCAAAGTGAAGGTGACTGGCCGTAAGGCATCCGACAAGATGTATTACCGTCACACAGGCCATCCTGGTGGCTTAAAGGAAGCCAACTTCACACAAATGATCGAACGTTCACCAGAGAAAGTGATTGAGCTCGCTGTCAAAGGCATGCTGCCACGCAATCCACTGGGACGTGCAATGTACCGGAAGCTGAAAGTCTATGCGGGGCAAGAGCACCCACATGATGCACAGCAACCTGAAACTTTGACTCTGTCATAGGATACGATATGGCGACTACACAGAATTACGGAACAGGCCGCAGGAAGACATCGACAGCTCGCGTGTTTTTGCGTCCAGGCTCTGGTCAAATCACCATTAACGGGAAAGCGTTGGATGAGTATTTTGGCCGCCAAACCTCTCGCATGGTTGTTCGTCAGCCGCTTCAATTGGTTGAGATGGCTGAAAAGTTTGACATTGTGATCACCGTTGAAGGTGGTGGGGCGTCAGGTCAGGCCGGTGCGATTCGTCACGGAATTACGCGCGCCTTGGTGGAGTATGACGAAAACCTGAAGGGCGATTTACGCCGCGCCGGGTACGTCACCCGTGATGCACGTGAGGTCGAACGGAAGAAGGTTGGTCTTCGCAAAGCGCGTAAGCGTCCACAGTTCTCCAAGCGTTAATTCGCTGGATGACTCGAAAAAACCCGCTCAAGCGGGTTTTTTTATGCCATAACGACATAAACTTTTAGATCAAAAGGCTATAAGGCGCTTGCCTGAATAGGTTGCACTCTCTAAAATACCGCCTGCAAATCAGCTCCGAAACAACGATCTCAAGGACACATGATGACCGATGCAGTCATACCGGAAGTGGCTCAGTCAGCTGACACTTCGCGTCGTAAATTTTTAGTTGGTGCTACAGCGGCACTGAGTGCAGTCGGCGCCGTTGGTGTCGCGACTCCTTTTGTTTCTTCCTGGAATCCGAGTGCGAAAGCGAAAGCAGCTGGTGCCCCGGTGAAGGTCGATATTTCAAAAATCCTTCCGGGTGAGCAAATTCGCGCAGAGTGGCGCGGCAAGCCTGTCTTTGTGTTGCGTCGCACGCCTGAGATGTTGGAAGCGATCAAGGCAACTAATGGCGTGGTGGCTGACCCTAACAGTGAGGAGCCACAACAACCGACTTATGCGACCAACGAGGCGCGCTCAATTAACCCAGAAATTGCAGTTTTGGTTGGAATTTGCACACACCTTGGATGCTCTCCGCAGTTTCGACCAGAAGTGGGTGCGGCGGATCTTGGTGATGATTGGCAGGGTGGTTACTTCTGCCCGTGTCATGGGTCGAAATTTGATCTGGCTGGCCGTGTTTATAAAGCCGTTCCTGCGCCGACTAACCTGTTGGTGCCACCACATACTTATGAGAGCGATAACGTGCTGATCATTGGTGTTGATGAGGAGAATGCGTAATGGGTTTGCGTAAAACCGAAGCAACAGGGTTGGTCGGATGGGTTGACCAGCGTCTATCGATTATGGATGCGTGGAATAATCACCTCGCACAGTACTGGACACCCAAAAACTTTAACGTTTGGTACTTCTTTGGGTCGCTCGCCTTATTGGTGTTGGTGAATCAGATTTTAACTGGCATCTGGCTGACCATGAGCTATGAGCCAAGCGCTGAAGGTGCGTTTGCATCTGTTGAGTACATCATGCGTGATGTCGAGATGGGATGGCTGATTCGGTATATGCATTCCACCGGAGCCTCCGCATTTTTTGTGGTGGTCTATCTGCACATGCTACGAGGCATCATGTATGGCTCTTATCAGAAGCCACGTGAGCTGATTTGGATCTTCGGGATGACAATTTATCTGCTGTTGATGGCTGAAGCCTTTATGGGCTACCTCCTTCCATGGGGACAGATGTCTTACTGGGGCGCGCAGGTGATTGTCTCCTTGTTCTCAGCGATTCCAGTGATCGGTGCTGATCTTGCGCAGTGGGTTCGTGGTGATTACCTCATCAGTGGGATTACCCTGAATCGATTCTTTGCACTTCACGTCATTGCATTACCCCTGGTCATTGCCGGACTGGTTGTGTTGCATATTTTGGCTTTGCATGAAGTCGGATCGAACAACCCAGACGGTATCGACATCAAAGATAATAAAGATGAAAACGGCAAGCCACTCGATGGCATTGCATTCCATCCGTACTACACCGTGAAAGACATCGCTGGTGTTGCTGTATTCCTCTTTGTCTTCAGTATCGTGATTTTCTTCTTCCCAGAAATGGGTGGGTACTTCCTTGAGCACGCAAACTTTGAGCCTGCGAATCCCTTGAAGACCCCCGAACACATTGCTCCGGTCTGGTACTTCACGCCGTTCTACGCGATGTTACGTGCGATTACCTTCCCAATGTTTGGATTAGATGCCAAGTTCTGGGGGGTGGTTGTCATGGGAGCAGCTATTGCCATCTTGTTCGTCTTGCCTTGGCTGGATCGAAGCCCCGTGCGTTCGATTCGCTACAAGGGGAATTTGTCGAAAATCATGCTTGTATTGTTTGCCATCGCCTTTGTCATTTTGGGTGTGCTCGGTGCCTTGCCGTCGACGCCTGTTCGGACGGCGCTAGCCCAAGCAGGCACAGCCATTTACTTCCTGTTCTTCCTTGCCATGCCTTGGTACACCCGATGGGAGTCGACGAAGCCTGTTCCAGAGAGGGTAACGAAATGAAATTAGTATTGGCCCTAGCCTTTTCGTGGATGTCGACCGTCGCGGTCGCAGCCGGCGGTCCTACGTACCCGCTTGAGTCGATTCAACCCGATTATGATGACAAAGTATCGTTGCAGCGTGGCTTGGCGACCTATAGTCATTACTGCATGGGTTGTCACTCGCTTGAGTATCAGCGTTATGAGCGGACCGCGATGGATTTGGGAATCGAGCTTGACGTCATGGTCCAATCCATTGTTCCCACGGATAAGAAAATCGGTGATCTTGGAAGTATCGCCATGCCGTCTAAAGGCGCTGCTGAATGGTTTGGTGCTCCACCGCCTGATCTGACGTTGGTGGCTCGGAAGCGTTCACCAGATTGGGTTTACACTTACTTGAAGACCTTCTATGTGGATCCATCACGTCCTTTGGGTGTGAACAATAAAGTGTTCCCGAAAGTCGGGATGCCGCACGTCCTTGAGCCATTGCAGGGTGTGCAGCGCACGGTCTGTAAAGAAGCGCCGATCCGCGTGAATGGTTCTGTGCAGACAGATCCGATTTCAGGTCAGCCGCTGACCGAGAATCAGTGTGGGATTTTGGAAGTGGTTGATGGCACGGGCCAGTTAACACCAGCTGAATACGACCAGTTGATCTATGATCTGGTAAACTTCCTCGAGTATGTCGGTGAGCCATCAAAAGCGAAGTCGCATGACTTAGGTATCTATGTCCTGCTATTCCTGATGATCTTCTTTGTGTTTGCGTACCTATTGAAGCGCGAATATTGGAAGGATGTGCACTAAGCACAACCGAGCCTGAAGTTCTAAGAACAGCCGGCTTTTGCCGGCTGTTTTGTCTGTTTTACGGAGATTGAAATACTTATGTCACTTGTGACGAAACGCTCAACTATGACCTTTTTCTCAGATCCCACGGATCATATGTCACACCGTGTCCGCATCGTGTTGGCCGAAAAAGGAGTGACAGTCGACATCGTTGATTGTGATCCTGACGATATTCCAGAAGAAGTGTCGGAAATTAACCCTTACAACAATCTCCCGACCTTACTTGATCGCGATTTGGTGTTGTATGAGCCCAATATCATGATGGAGTATTTGGATGAGAGATTTCCCCATCCACCATTGCTTCCGGTGTATCCAGTGGCACGCGCCAATGCCCGGATGTTCTTGCATCGAATTGAGAATGAATGGACGCCATTGATTCGGACCATCGAGACGGCCAAACGAAACAACAAGCGTTCGCCATCGGCGGCGAAAGAGTTGAAAGAGCAGTTGGTGGCTGTCGCACCGATTTTCGAAGAAATGCCCTATTTTATGAGTGAAGAATTTTCACTGGTCGATTGCACCGTCGCGCCGATTTTGTGGCGACTTCCACATTTGGGTGTTGAGTTGCCGCCAAAGCAGACGCGGGGTCTTCAGGATTATCAATACCGGATGTTCAATCGTGATGCATTCCAGGCAAGTTTGTCTGAAGCAGAACGAGAAATGCCCCGCAGTTAAATGGCTTTAGGATCTTCACGCCCCTACTTAATAAGAGCCCTCTACGATTGGATCGTCGATGGTGGTGAGGATCCTTACGTTGTTGTCGACTGTTTTTATCCTGGCGTAGAAGTTCCTGAAACGCACATCAAAGACGGTCAGATTGTTTTGAATCTCGCGCCTCGTGCGCTCAGTGGCTGGAATATGGCCGACTTCGGCGTGATGTTCCAAACGCGGTTTGGGGGCATTCCGACGGAAATTATTCTTCCCTACGGCGCGATCACGGCGATTTACGGTAAAGAGTCTGGATTGGGCATGGCTTTTGGGCAAGAGCCCGGTGGTGTTCCTGAGTTGCCTTCCGGCGAAACGCGGACACCCACCTTCGAGTCTGCGCCCGAAGATACTCAGGCAGACGCAGAGCCGCCCAAGCGTGAGCGACCTGCTCTTCGAATCGTCAAATCTGACGACTAATCGATATATTCAAAGACTCTGACGATCCGTTTGACACCACGCACTGAACTCACGACGTTCTCAAGTGCGGCCGCTTCGGTTTTGGTGACAAACCCCATCACGTAAACGATGCTGTTTTCAGTGGTGATCAGTGTTCGTTGGTACACATTGCGTCCAAGATTCTTGAGAACCAATGCTTTCACCTGCGTTGAGATGGTGAGATCGTTGATTTCGGAGATGATAGTCGCTTTACCGGCGATCTCGAGTTGGTTGATGACTCGAGCGACACCACGATGTTGAGTGGCGACCTTGCCGGCAGTTTCTCGGGCATCTTCAGAAGGCACTTGTCCAGCAATTAACACCACGCCGTTATAGACCTTCACGTTAATGTTGCTGACTTTTAGCTCAGGCGATGCTTTTTTGAGGTTCACCGCTATCGTCACCTCTGCGGTTTCATCATCAATGAATTGCCCAGCGGTTCGACTCCCTCGATTATCCGAAATTGGTTCAGATGTCGTGGAATCAATGACGGTCGCACATCCGGTAAGAAGGCCCATCAGGACAGTGATCAGGATCATAGAAAAACGCATGACGAACTCCTCTGGTTAGCCGAAAATCTGAACATCGATGAGCTCACTGAGACAGTGGATTAACATCAAATGTTGCTCTCGGACTGTTGTGGGGTGATCAGAGTCTACCCGAATCTCGGTATCTCCGTAATTCAGTAATGGGGAAATTTCTCCACCATCGCTGCCTGTGAGTGCAACAACGGGCAATTCTAAGTCGTGTGCGGCGACAACAGCCTGTACAAGACTCGATCGTGTCCCGGTCGCCGAGACAACCAGCAAGCTGTCACCAGATTTCCCCAGAGCCTTAACCTGCCGAGAGTATTTCTCAGAGCGGGACTCGTCGCTCAATGAGCTGATGGTAATGGCATCGGCGTTTAATGCGATGGCTGGGAGTCCGGGCCGGTCACGTTCGAAACGATGCATGAGATGAGCCGCAAAGATTTGTCCGATCGCAGCAGATGACCCGGTCCCTATCACCAGGATCTTCCCGTCGTTCAGAATGCAATTGGAGAGTTGTTCCGCAGCACTGACCAAGCGTGGCGCCAGCTCAAAACTTTTTTGCAAGGCATCGGTCGCCTTGGCGATCCGCATTGCGATGCGTTCTTCCAGAATCTCATTAGTCGGCATAGAAAAGGTCCGATTGCAGAAGCGATGGTAAGGGCTCCCAAAGATTGCGAGTGATGGTCTCGTTGCGTGAAATATGGATGGTGGACAGTTGACGGTGAATCATGGAATCGGCACCTAATGTGAGATAGCCGGTTTCACCTTGGATTGACGTCGATCCGCCAAAGCCGAGTTGCACCGCCATACTCATCGCATCAATGCCGACCCCAACGAGAGACCCGAACACGCCTTGAGCGAGTGGTCTGGATGTCAGCGCTTGCTTCGCTGGTGTGCCTAAATCCCAGGGGGTCACCATCACACGTGTATTTTTGAGATCTTCAACGATTTCGGGCAAGTCATCTCGGTAGGCGCCGATGAGATAGACAGGTGTCTGGTCGAGATAATAGAAATCCAACAGCGGCCGAATACGCTGCGCTTTTTTCGGGTCGGTATGCACCACAACCGCAGACATGTCCTGCCGGATCCGTGGGGTATGCTCCAGTCGAAGCCCGAGCGTTTTTGATAACTCTCGCCGACGATTGTCACTATCTGTCACACCAAAGGCTTTTGTAATGGCTGTTTCGGGCTTTTTGTCATCAAGGATAAATTGGCCAGCATGGGATCCGCCGACAACTGTTAACTGTTGTCGAATGGCTTCAGCGGACCGAACTCCTAATGGGGAGTCGGAATGAAAGACCACAACCCGTGCTTGATCCACCTCCCGAGCAATTTGGTTGATGGTCGATTCAGCATCATCTTCAACCGCTAGACTCAGGCTGTATGTCGGCGACTTCAGGGGTAACGCGTTGGTTTGGATGCGATTTAACAGTAACACCGGAATGCGCGGCTTGGACTCAAGCAAGATGGCGATGTTGTCTTTTTGTAAGGGTCCAATCACGAATTCCGTATCGGTCGATTGCCCGATCGCAATCAGCTGCTCAGGCGTCAAAGATTCCGAATCGATGACTGTCAGAGCCACTCCAACATTGGTTTGTCGCTGTTGGTATTCGAACAAGATACCGTCACGAATCGCTCGCCCGGCATTGGCCCAGTCACCTGATAGTGGAAGCAACACAGCAACCTTAAAATCAGCAGGCAGAACCGCTTCGGTCAAAAATTCATAATCGATGAGGCGAGCCTTTAACAGGGGGTGCGCTCGGTATTTGCGTAACCACTGGGAAATCGCGTCGACATCGGTTGCAGACGTTGTTTTGAGTTGAAGCGCGTGAGCGAGGCCCGCCAGAAGATCGGTCCCAATACTGAGGTCAAGGAGAATCCGGTCGGGCAATTGCTCTAGTTCACCCAGGATGCGTCGAGTTTCTGCATTTAACTGGTCGTCTTCCAGATATCTCAATCGTTCCGCATCGAAGCGCAAAGCAGCGATGGTCATCCCTAATTGACGGTAGGCAGACGCTTTGATGCGTAAGACGTCAGCTCGCTGGGTTTCAGACAGTGATCTTGGATCGATGGTATTCAGCGTCATGATGGCTGATTCAGGACGATTTTGTGATAACTGAAGTGCTGAAGATTCAATGGGATTTTCAGGGATCGCCGGCGCCGTTGGCATTTCCGGTGTTTCATCGATCGGCCGGACAATTGGCGGCGTCTGTAAGGCGATGCCTTCAGAGGGCTCTGGCGCTGACGCAAATGGTGCGGCTGGGTCGAGTTCGCTTGGCCGCTCGCTGTCTAAAGACGTTGGCGGGAGTTCGCGAATGATCGGCGACAACTCAGTCCGAGCGATTTCTCGAGAGCGACGGTTCCAGTCGATTTGCTCAGGCAACACAGGATCGGTATTGAGCGCACTGGCCGGGGTATCGGTTGGGGCCTCAACTGCAGGTGGAGCAGCTCGGGGGGTCGTTTCGGCTCGAGGAATTTCGGTCACTGGTGGCTTGATTTGCTGTTGACAGCCGACAATTAACACCAGGCTCATTAAAGCGCTTGTTCTCATCATCGTTTTTCGTGCAGGCTTTGCGCGTAACAACAAATTGGTGCTCACAGTGTCACAAGATCAATCATCCACCACTCTACCATCTGCGCTTTACGTTGTCGCAATGCCGATTGGTCAGTGGACAGATCTTTCAACGCGCGCAATTGATGTTTTGAGGTGTGTTGACGTGATCTTGGCGGAAGATACTCGGGTCAGCGGTCAGATTCTTAAAGCTGTTGGCGTCTCGACTCGGATGGTCTCATTCAATGCGCACTCGGAAGCGGGAAAGTCTGGAAAAGTGCTTGAGTCATTAGAGGCCGGGCAGTCGCTGGCGCTGATTTCTGATGCTGGAACCCCCGGAATCAGTGATCCAGGTCGTTTGTTGATTGAGCGCGTGGCGAGCGAAGGATATCGAGTAATCCCTGTGCCGGGACCTTCCGCATTCATTGCCGCATTATCTGTTAGTGGCTTCTCGGCCGCGCCATCACATTTTTTTGGATTCCTTTCCACCAAGTCCAGTGCGCGAGACAAAGAGTTAGAGCAAGCACTCGGTCACACCGGCACCTTGATCTTTTATGAAGCTCCACATCGCATTGTTGATTTGGCACGGCGACTCGATCAACAAGCGAACGGTCGACGGGTTGTGTTCGCGCGCGAGCTGACAAAAACCCATGAACAATTGATTCGTGTCGTGGCAGGGGAGTGTGAGGCTTGGTTCGAGGCGAATCCGGATCGAATTCGCGGTGAATTTGTCGTCTTGGTGGGAGGTGTGAGCACTGAACGTGCGACCTCGAGCGTGGATGCAGACCACATCCTTCGCGTCCTCGCACGCGAGTTACCACCGTCAAAAGCAGCAGCATTAACCTCAGAACTAACCGGGGTTCCGAAGCGAGAGCTGTATCGTCAATTGACGAATGACCCCGAAGCGTAGACACTGCGCGCGAGTTAGCCAGGCAATCGCTGCTGTTTTACAGGAGAGGAAAGTCCGGGCTCCTCGAGGCAAGGTGCCAGGTAACCCCTGGGGGGCGTGAGCCTACGGAAAGTGCAGCAGAGAGCAGACCGCCGGCAATGTCGGTAAGGGTGAAAGGGTGCGGTAAGAGCGCACCGCGTCAGTGGTAACACGAGACGGCAAGGTAAACCCCACCTGGAGCAAGACCAAATAGGAATCCGTTCGGCGTGCCTCGCGTTGGATTCGGGTAGGTCGCTTGAGCATAACGGTGACGTTATGCCTAGATGAATGATTGTCCACGACAGAACCCGGCTTATCGGCTGACTCAATTTTTTCCACTCCCTCCCCCACTTTCGCCCACACTACTTTTTCTTCATGCCTTGCTCGCTTTTTCAGACGTTGATCAAATTAGTTTTATTCATTATTTCAATTACTTGTTCGCTAGTTTGAAGAATCGATTTCAGAGTCTAAGGGATCTGGCTAGATTGTCATTTGACTGTCTCTCAGTGGGTAAATAGAGTTCTTATGTGGGAGAAAGTGGTGAGTTGTGGGTGAAAACGTTGTTTTCTCCCCGGCCCAACCGAGGAGATGACAGTGTTTCGCGGGATTAACCCGATCAACTTAGATGCCAAAGGGCGTGTCGCATTACCGGCAAAATACCGGGATCGCGTCACCGACCGCTGTGATGGCCATATGGTCCTCACAGTGCATCCGTTCGATCGCTGTTTGCTTCTCTATCCGTTGACTGACTGGGAAGTCATCGAAGCCCAGGTCAATGCGCTCCCTAACTCAACGAGTCGCCAGGCTCGCCGCCTTCAGCACCTCATGGTGGGTTATGCCACCGAGCTTGATCTTGATGCAGCAAATCGTCTCCTCCTCCCTGCGATGCATCGCGATCACGCAGAACTGGATAAGCGTTTGATTCTTGTGGGTCAGGGGCAAAAGTTTGAGGTCTGGAGTGAGGCGCGCTGGACCTCGATGACCGAGGCCTATCTCAACGAGCCGGTTGACGAAGATGCCTCTGTTGAATTGACCAATTTGTCACTGTAGAGGGAGGGTGCGATGAGTCACATACCGGTGCTACTTCATGAAGCGCTGACAGCCCTCTGTATTCAGGGTGATGGGATCTATTTGGATTGTACTTTTGGTCGTGGTGGGCACTCCAAAGCGATGTTGGCGGAACTTGGTCAGTCTGGTCGTGTGATTGGACTGGACCGTGACCCTTCGGCAGTCGTCGTTGGGGAGGAGTTAGGTGCCGCTGATCCTCGCTTTCATATCGTGCATACCGCGTTTTCCGCGCTCGAATCCGCGTTGGATCAATTAGGCATCGGGCGGGTTCATGGGATTTTGATGGATTTGGGTGTGTCTTCTCCGCAGCTGGATGATGCGGCGCGCGGCTTTAGTTTTCAGGCCGACGGTCCGTTAGATATGCGAATGGATCCGACTCATGGTGAATCTGCCGCTGCTTGGATCGCGCGTGCCGAAGCAGATGAGATTGCTCATGTGCTATGGGTGTTCGGAGAAGAACGGTTTTCTCGGCGGATTGCGCGAGCTATTGTCGAAGCGCGCGTGCTGGAACCGATTGTGACCACCTCCCAACTCGGCCGCATTATTGCTAACGCGCAGCCGAAACGAGATCCAAATAAGCATCCTGCCACTCGGGCATTTCAGGCGATTCGTCTATTTATCAATGGTGAATTGTCTGAGGTTGAACAAGGCCTGAGCGCTGCAGTCAATCGTTTGGAAGTCGGTGGTCGTTTGGTGGTGATCTCCTTCCATTCACTGGAAGATCGATTAGTGAAACGCGCGTTACGTGATGCGTCTCGACCCCCTCAGGGTGATCCGAGGATGCCATTGCCTGAGACCGTTGCTCAACCAAAATTAAAACTGATCGGTAAAGCCATCAAAGCAGGTCCGGATGAGCTTTCGAAAAATCCGAGAGCGCGAAGCGCGGTGCTTCGGATTGCTGAGCGAACGGAGGCGGCTTGATGCAGTGGTTTCATCGATCTGATCTGTGGCTCTCGATTCTTCTCGCTGGCGGAATTTTAGTCACGTCGATCACCGTCATTGAAACTGCGTATCAGACACGACAGATTTACTCAGCACTCCAAGATCTTCGCGCTGAACGCGATCGGTTGACGATTGAGTGGGGCCGCTTGATGCTCGAGCGTGGTGCGGTTTCTGCTGATATGCGCATTGATACCATGGCTCGGTCCGGTCTGTCGTTGAGCGCGCCTCCGATGGATGACGTGATGCTTCTGGAGCGTCCGCAATGAGCGCGCAGAAACGTCAGGCATCAAGTCGCTGGAGGCTTTGGTTCGTCGGGTCAGTCCTTGGATTGCTAGTGATCACGGTCTGCGGTCGCTTGGTGTGGCTACATGTATTCGAGACGCAGCATCTGAAAGATATTGGCGATGAAATCACGATTCGCTATCAAAAGATTCCCGCTTATCGAGGCATGATTACCGATCGCTTTGCGCAACCCCTGGCGATTTCAACACCCGTTGCAGCGATTGCTGTGCGTCCAAAAAAGCTGTCTGATTCCTCTTGGCCAGAAAAGCTCGCGCCACTGATGGATTCGAATGCCGATAAATTGAGAGACCGAGTCGCACGCAGTCCGTCACCGTTTCTTTATCTGTCGCGCTATGTCACCCCAGAGCGCGCCAACCAAATCGAAGCATTGAATTTGGAAGGCGTGGAGGTTGTTCGCCAGTTTCGTCGATTTTATCCGGCCGGAGAAGTTGCCGCTCACTTAGTCGGATTTACCGATATTGAAGACGCAGGCCAAGAAGGCCTCGAGCTTTCGTATGATGCTTGGTTGTCTGGTCAAGATGGATTACGTCACGTCTTGCGAAATCGTCGAGCCAATGTTGTTCGATACGTTAGTGCCGGCCAAGAGGTGCAGCAAGGTCGGGACCTTCGCTTGTCGATTGATCTAAGACTGCAGTATCTGACCTATCGCGCACTGAAAGAAGCAGTGGCTCGAGCTCGAGCTGCCGGTGGTAGCGCAGTCTTAGTCGATGCGTGGACAGGTGAGGTCTTAGCATTGGCGGCACAGCCAGCATTTAATCCTAATGATATGTCTTCTCGGACTCCTGAGCGTGTGCGGAATCGCCCTGTCACTGACCTGATGGAACCGGGGTCACCCATCAAGCCGTTCACTATCGCCACAGCGATTGATCTTGGATTGGTTGAGCCTAGCACCCTGATCGAGACCACGCCCGGTCGGATGCGAGTTCAGGGGCACGTGATTAGTGATGTCAGTAACTATGGAGAAATTGATGTCTCCACAGTGATTGCAAAGTCTTCCAATGTCGGCACCACTAAAATTGCGATGATGATGGAGCCGTCTGCACTTCGTGATCGGTTGGCTCTTTTGGGTCTTGGTCAGCCGACAGCCACCGGTTTCCCGGGCGAAGAAGAGGGCTTTTTACCGAGCTATGCCACCTGGCGAGATCTTGATCGGGCTGCGCTGTCGTATGGCTATAACCTCAACATTACGACCATCCAATTGGCTCAAGCATATAGCGTGTTTGCAAATCATGGCGTCTTACAGCCACTGACCTTGTTAGCCGAGGGTGTGACGCCCAAGCCAGTCCAGATTTTCTCTGAAAAAACGGTGCGTCAGGTATTGCCGATGTTGCAGGCGGTGACAGAAGAGGGCGGTACTGCGCGCCGTGCGCAGATTCCGATGTATCACGTGGGCGGTAAAACCGGGACCACGATGAAATACGCCGACGGGTCTTATGCAAGTCGACAGTACATATCCAGTTTTGTGGGCCTTGCGCCGATTGCGAATCCAAGGTTTGTGATGGCGATTTCGGTGGATGATCCGCGTTCACAGCAATATTACGGTGGGCAGGTTGCGGCTCCGGTGTTTGCAGATGTCATGGATGATGTCATGCGAATCTATGACATCCCACCGGACAAACTCGATAGTTCGATGCTGGCAGGGAGGGCGAATTGATGCGCTTGGATCAGCTACTTTCGCAAATCGGATTGTATTTTGATCGTGCCTCAGGTGTCGATATTCGAGACATGACGCTCGATTCAAGGCAAGTCACTGAAGGCTCGCTGTTTATCGCTATTCAGGGATCGGAGACTCATGGCATGGCCTTTGTCGATCACGCGATTGCCAATGGTGCTGCTGCTATTCTTTATGACGCGTGGGGTGGAGATGTTCCAAGGCACGTGCCAGCGCTGCATGTTGCTGGTCTTCAGGCGCAGATCGGGCCATTGGCACACGCGTTTTACGACCATCCATGCCAAGCGATGCGGGTGATTGGTGTCACAGGCACCAATGGCAAAACCACAACGGTTCATCTGATTGCGCAATTGGCTGACGCATTGGGATTGAAGGCGGCTCGGATTGGTACGCTTGGCATCTCGATCGGACCGGATAAGTTGGTGGATTCCGATCGCACGACGCCAGACGCCATCACTTTGGCGAAGATTTTTTCCGAATTACGGGATCGTGAAGTCGACTTGGTTGCCATGGAAGTCTCGTCCCATGCGTTGGATCAGCATCGTGTCGATGGAATTCCGTTTGATGTTGCCGTCATGACCAATCTATCCAGAGATCATCTGGATTATCACGAGGACATGGAATCCTACGGTCAGGCTAAGGCCAGATTGTTTGAAGATTTTGATCTGAAAGCTTCGGTCCTCAACGCAGATGACGCGTTTTGTCAGGGTTTGATGAAACGATTGGCAAGCTCACATCTTGTCACTTACGGAACATCATCTTCGGCTGATTTCAGTATCAAGGCAGTTGAGGCGACAAGCGACGGGTCATTGATTGATGTGTCAGTTCACGGTGCGTTGCGTCAACTGAAGCTGCGATTACTCGGGGACTTTAATGTTGAGAACGCCCTTGCGGCTGTGGCGGCCATGACCGCGATCGAGCCCGCAAAAGCCGAGCAAGTGTTGTCTGCGACGTCTCACCTTCAGACAGCGCCGGGACGCATGGAATGTTTTCAATCTCCGGGATCAGCGACTGTGGTTGTTGATTATGCGCACACACCAGACGCCCTGAAGCGGGCTTTGATCACTTGTCGCAAGCATTGTCAGGGTCAGCTTTGGTCAGTTTTCGGTTGCGGTGGTGATCGCGACACAGGAAAGCGCCCACTGATGGGTAGGATTGCTTCTGAGCTCTCTGACTGTGTTGTGCTCACTTCTGATAACCCTCGTTCAGAGCCGCCTCAGACCATTCTCAATGCGATTCGCGCAGGTATGACGAAGCCACCGATGCTCGAGGAAATTGATCGCTCGTTGGCGATTCGATTCGCCGTCGAGAACGCCTCGCCAAATGATTACGTCTTCATTGCTGGCAAGGGGCATGAAAGCTCTCAAGTGATTGGTCAAACAATATTGCCGTTTTCTGACCGCGTGGAAGTTGCTCGATTATTTGGCCTGATGGATCAGGAGGTGCAACATGCTTCCTAGATCTCTGGTGGATATGGCAAGTGATCTCAATGCCAAGGTCATGGGCGATGCACTCATCTCAGGACTCGCCATTGACAGTCGTCAAGCGAAAGACGGTGATCTATTCGTGGCGTTGATCGCTGAACGTGATGGCCATGCCTTCATCGATGATGCGGCCCGAAGTGGCGCATCTGCGGCACTGGTGTCACATCCGACTTCGGTTATTCCTTCGATCTGCGTTACCGACACGCAAGTTGCATTGACTGCTTTGGCGCGTTCAATTCGCGCGTCGTACGCGGGTACTGTGCTTGCGCTCACTGGAAGTCAGGGGAAAACAAGCACGCGGGGATTTTTGGCGTCGATCCTTCTGTCGATGGCGCGACGGCTGAATCACAACGAGGTTCTGGTCACCCAAGGAAATTTGAATAACCACTTAGGTGTTCCCCTAACCATGGCTAGGCTGCGTCCTCATCATCCGTTCGCATTATTCGAACTCGGCGCGTCGGCAGTTGGCGATATTGCCGACTTGGCGTCGATTACTCGGCCACATATTTCGGCCTTGCTGAATGCTCGGGCAGCTCATCTGGAAGGGTTTGGCTCGATTGCAGGAGTGATTCAAGGCAAGGGTGAAATTATTGATCACACCGATCCGGATGGCACGGTCATTCTCAACGCTGATGAGCCTGCGTTGGAACAATGGAGCGTGCGCG
The DNA here is from genome assembly GCA_024640985.1 of Gammaproteobacteria bacterium. Classification (GTDB taxonomy): domain Bacteria; phylum Pseudomonadota; class Gammaproteobacteria; order Pseudomonadales; family Litorivicinaceae; genus HIMB30. The sequence continues at coordinate 17,895 of JAHEDY010000012.1, read as the reverse complement.
CCGGTCACCGGCATGTCATCACCTTCGGTCGGCAGACGGCAGATGTCCGTTGGACGCCGATGTCGCAACAGGACGTCCGTCTCGACGCTCAGGATCTTGCGATGACTGTGCGTTTGCCGACACTTGGACAGCACTTTATGGAAAACGCAGCCGCAGCGGCGGCGATGGCATTGGCTGCTGGCGCCACCGACGAGGATATCCACGGTGGCCTTGAGTCCGCCCTGATTGAGCCTGGGCGGATGACGCCCATTCAATTAGAGCGTTGCTTACTGGTTGACGACACCTACAACGCCAGTCCTCAAGCCGTCCGGGCAGCGATCGATTGGCTCGCTCATCGGTCCGGCCATCGAATTTTGGTGATGGGTGGCTTGAGTGAACTCGGTGATGCTGCTTCTTTGGAAATGAAAGTACTCGGCGCTTACGCCAAGTCTCAGGGGATTGATCAGCTCGTCGCCACTGGAACGGCTGCTCCGATTGCTGAAGGATTCGGGGCGGGAAGTTTCTACGCCGAAACGATCGAGGAGACGGTATCGCACCTCTCACAGATGGTCGCTCACACGGATGCCATGCTGATTAAAGGATCTCGATCAGCACAAATGAATCGTGTGGTTGATGCGCTTCAATGCCAACAGGGAGGGCAATAGCTGTGTTGCTATGGCTGGCTGATTATCTCAGTACTTTTGAACCCGGATTTTCGGTATTCCAGTACTTAACACTTCGATCCATCTTGGGTGTATTGACCGCTTTGATTACAGCCTTGTTTGTAGGCCCATGGGTGATTCGATCGCTTGAAACGCGTCAAATTGGACAGTCAGTCCGCCGTGACGGACCTGAATCCCACTTTTCCAAGCAGGGTACGCCGACTATGGGTGGGGTGCTCATCTTGGTCTGCATTACGGCATCGACTTTGTTGTGGGCGGATCTTACAAATGTCTACGTCTGGATCGCGCTTTTGGTGATGTTGGGCTTTGGAGTCATCGGTTGGATCGATGATTGGAAGAAAGTGGTGTTGAAAAACTCGAAAGGGTTGTCTGCCAAGGCCAAATATCTGGGACAGTCGGCGGTCGGTCTGGTGGCGGCTTTGGTGTTGTATCAGATTGCTAAGACGCCGGCTGAAACCACACTGTTGGTGCCATTTTTTAAAGATCTGTTGATTCCACTTGGCTTTGGCTATGTGATTTTGACCTACTTCGTGATTGTTGGGACATCCAACGCCGTCAATCTCACCGATGGTCTCGATGGACTGGCAATCCTTCCCACCGTTTTGGTTGCTGGGGCACTTGGCGCGTTTGCTTATCTCACCGGCAACGCCATTTTCTCTCAATATCTGTTCATTCCATATATTCCAGGCACCGGAGAGTTGGTTGTGTTTTTAGGGGCCATGGTTGGAGCCGGCCTTGGCTTTTTGTGGTTCAACACCTATCCAGCACAGGTTTTCATGGGTGATGTGGGTGCGCTATCGCTTGGTGCGGCACTGGGCGTCGTCGCGGTGATGGTTCGGCAGGAATTGGTGCTATTCATTATGGGCGGCATTTTTGTGTTGGAAACGGTCTCTGTGATGTTGCAGGTTGCCAGTTTTCGATTGACCGGAAAACGTCTCTTCCGAATGGCTCCGATTCACCATCATTTTGAACTGAAGGGCTGGCCTGAGCCACGCGTCATTGTTCGTTTTTGGATTATTTCGGTGATGTTGGTTTTGGTGGGTCTTGCGACCTTGAAGTTGAGGTAATTGATGTCCCTGATTGCCAGCAGCAAACGCCTAATTCTGGGTGCCGGTCCGACCGGACACGCTGTTGCGCGTCATTTTCAAGATCTGGGAATTCAGTTCGAAGTGGCCGATACCCGGCAATCTGACGCGATCAAAACGGCCTTTGAGGACGCTTTTCCCGGAGTCGCCACCTATTTTGGTCCGCTGAAAGTCGACTATCTGGACCGGTTTGAAGAAATTGTTGTCAGTCCGGGGATTGCACCGGATACCGAAGGTTTACATGCAACAACCTCACCGTTGATTAGCGACATCCAGGTCTTTCGACGCGCGTGGCCTGATCATCAGCGATTGGTCGCGATTACTGGATCGAATGCGAAATCCACTGTGACTTCGCTGGTCGCCGAGATCTTAAAAGCCGATGGCCAAGATGTGTTAGTCGGTGGAAATCTTGGTCCGCAGGCGCTCGATCTATTGGCGGATCGCACTGACAGCTCGATTGCTGTGCTTGAGCTATCGAGTTTTCAGTTAGAACGAACTCGACAGTTGAAGGCGACGGTCGCGACCTGTCTGAATATGAGTCCAGATCATTTGGACTGGCATGGTTCAATGATCGCTTACCACCAGGCCAAACACCGGATCTTTGAAGGTGTGGGTGCGATCGTTGTGAATGGCGAAGATCCACTGTCGCAACCCTTGGTTCCTGACCAAACACCGACCATTAAATTCGCCCTCCAACATCCGGACTTTCATCGGTTCGGGATCATGGTTGTTGAGGGTGTGGACTGGATTTGTCTGGGTTCTGAGCCTTGGATGCCAGTCGCTGATCTGCCGATGGCGGGACGGCACATGATCCAAAATGCCATGGCCGCATTTGGACTTTGTCATCTCTTGGGTGTTGAGAAATCGACCATGATCACGGCCGCGAAATCCTTTCAAGGATTGCCTCATCGGATGGTCGAGCTTCCGCCTGTCCGGGGCATTCGGTGCATCAATGACTCCAAAGGGACCAACGTTGGCGCTTCTGAGACCGCGGTCCGGAGTGTGGTGACGACAGGTCGTTTGTTATTACTTGCTGGCGGAGAAAGTAAGGGCGCAGATCTCACCCAATGGGCGCAAACGGTTAAACAACATTGCGATCACGTCTATGTCTATGGGCGCGATCGCAATCGCCTTCAGGTTACTCTTGGCGATCAGGCAACCATGGTTGATACCTTAGACGAAGCGTTTGAAGAAGCCTTCTGCCGGGCATCTGCTGGCGACGTGATTTTATTCAGTCCCGCCTGTGCCAGTTTCGATCAATTCGATAACTACCAAAAGCGTGGCGATCATTTTATCCAGCTTGTGGAGGCGCATCGTGAAGTTTGAGATTCGCCGCACGGACTTTATCCCGCTCGGCTTGCCCGATGTCCACTTTGTCCTAGCGGCCTGCACTTTGGCTTGCCTTGGCTTTCTGCTGGTGGCATCAAGCTCGATTGAAGTGGCTTCTGACCGATTCGGCCAACCCCTCAGCTTCGCTGTTAAACATGCGGTTTTCTTACTGATTGCCTCGATTGCGGGGATCGTCGCCTATCTAATTCCAACGCGCTGGTGGTACAACTACGCCACCTATTTCCTGTTCGCATCGATTGTCTTACTCGGAATCATTCTGATTCCAGGGATCGGTTTAACGGTCAAAGGTGCGACACGATGGCTGAGCCTTGGTTTTTTCAACCTTCAACCATCTGAAATCGCCAAATTTACAATGATGCTGTTTCTGGCCTCCTATCTCGTTCGTCGATTGGAGGAAGTCCGGAAAAACTTCAGTGGATTTGTCAAACCCATGGCTGTGGTTGGGTTGATCGCCGTGCTGCTGTTGATGGAGCCTGATTACGGCACATTGTTGGTTTTGAGTTGTGCGGTGATGGGTGTCTTGTTGCTTGCTGGCGCTCCTTTCACGCAATACATCGTTTTTGGCTCAGCCTTGGTTTCCGGTCTCATTGTGCTTGCCATCATTGAGCCTTACCGATTTGAGCGCATTGAAACCATTTTTAACCCTTGGGCTGATCGTTATGGCGCGGGGTATCAAATCACCCAGGCATTACTTGCTTTTGGCCGGGGAGGTTTGTTCGGAATGGGTCTTGGCAACTCCGTTCAGAAACTGTTTTACCTACCTGAAGCCCACACCGATTTTGTGTTTGCCATCCTTGCCGAAGAGCTTGGTCTGATTGGCGCCTTATTCACAGTATCCGTTATGACCTACATGGTCTGGCGAGGCTTATTGATCGGGAGACGCGCTGAGCTTGGAGGACGCCCGTTTGCGGCCTACCTCACCTATGGCCTGGTGCTTTTGATCGCATTGCAGATCCTCATCAATCTCGCCGTCAACATCGGACTTGCGCCAACCACTGGTTTAACCCTGCCGCTCTTAAGTTATGGCGGAAGTTCATTGGTGATGACCGCTGTCAGTCTTGGCGTCATTGCGCGAATCAGCGCCGACAATCTTCAGGGAGGCCGATCATGAAACAGCCAATTTGTATTATGGCCGGCGGTACTGGTGGACATATTTTCCCTGGGCTTGCTGTCGCTGAAGAGCTGATTAAGCGGGGCGAAGTTGTGCACTGGATGGGTTCGAAACACGGACTTGAAGGTCGACTCGTGCCTGAACAAGGGATTCCTTTGCATTATCTGGCCGTGAGAGGTCTTCGCGGTAAGCATGGCTTGCAGAGAATCACTGGACCGATCCGGTTAGGCATCTCGATCATTCAAGCGCTGTTGTTGATGATGCGACTAAAACCTTCAGTGTGTGTTGGCTTTGGTGGCTATCCTGCCGGACCCGGTGGCATCGCCGCGCGTTTAATGAAGGTCCCTGTTGTGGTTCATGAGCAGAATGCGGTCGCCGGAATGACCAATCGTTATTTGGCAAAATTCGCCAAACGTGTGTTGACCGCATTCCCCGATGTGATTGAGGGTGCTGAATGCGTCGGTAATCCGATTCGTCCAGAAATTGATTTGGTCGGTCGCCAGCGGATTGCTGAGGGTCATCAGTCCTCAGGAACCACTCGTGTGTTGGTGATTGGTGGCTCGCAGGGTGCGAGAGCATTCAATGAGCAGTTACCTGAAAAACTCAAAGAGGTGGCGGCTCACTATGGGATTGAGGTGACTCACCAGACTGGTGTCGCAGGCCAGGATCAGGTTGAAAACCGCTATCAGGCGTTAGATCTCGACGCGACGGTTGTGGCGTTTGTGAGTCGTATGGCTGAAGCCTATCGCGAGGCTGACATCGTCGTCTGTAGGGCCGGAGCATTGACGGTCTCGGAGCTGGCGAGTGCAGCGATGCCGTCGGTCTTGATTCCGTTCCCGGCCGCGGTCGATGATCATCAGACCAAGAATGGGCAGCAGCTGCAAAATGTCGGAGCAGCAGTGATTGTTCAGGAAAAAGATCTCGATATCTTTGTCGCGAAACTATCCGACATCCTCAGAGCTCCAGAAAATCTCACGCAAATGGCTCGGGCTGCCCGATCTGTCGCGAGACCAGAAGCCACAATCACCGTCGCTGATCGCGTATTGGAGGTTGCTCATGGTTAATCGGATGGGTCAAATCCAGCACATGCACTTCGTCGGGATCGGTGGTGTTGGGATGAGCGGAATTGCAGAAGTCCTATTAAACCAGGGGTATTCGATTTCGGGCTCTGATTTAAGAGAGAGTCTCGCCACGGATCGACTAACGCGCCTTGGTGCAAGTATTTTCATTGGCCATCAAGCGTCCAACATTGAAGGGACTGAAGTCGTCGTGGTCTCCAGTGCGATCGATCGCACCAATCCAGAGGTATCAGCAGCCTTGGATGCTCGAATTCCTGTGATTCCAAGGGCGCAAATGCTTGCTGAGTTGATGCGCTTTAAGCACGGCATTGCGGTCTCAGGGACCCATGGGAAGACGACAACCACTTCGTTGGCAGCATCTGTGTTGGCTGAAGGGGGGCTTGATCCGACTTACATCATCGGTGGCAAGCTGAACCAAGCCGATACCAATGCCAGTCTCGGTGCTAGTCAGTATATGGTTGCTGAGGCCGACGAAAGCGATGCGTCCTTCTTGGTTCTCAAGCCGATGATCGCAATCGTCACAAATATCGATGCCGATCACATGTCGACTTACGGTGGTGACTTTGAACGACTGAAGCAAACCTTTGTGCAGTTTCTTCAAAACCTGCCGTTCTATGGACTCGTGATTGCAAACGCCGACGATCCCGTCGTCACTGAATTACTGCCAACAGTCGGTCGGAAATTTCTTACGTTTGGAATTGACTCTGAAGCGGATTATCGAGCGGTGAATCTGGTCACGGACGGTCTGCAAACCCACTTTGATGTGATCAGCCCAAACAGCACAGATCTGCGTGTCACGCTGTCGATGCCTGGTCGACATAACGTATTAAACGCGCTGGCAGTCATCGCTCTTGCTGATCATCTGGGTGTGGAACCCCCTCTCCTGACGAAGGCTTTGAGAGAATTCCAGGGTGTTGGTCGGCGATTCCAACTGGCCGGTCATATTCAGAAACAAGGGGTCGAAGTCCCTGTGATTGATGATTATGGCCACCACCCGAAGGAGCTTGATGTGACCTTTGAGGCCGTTCGCGGTGCGTACCCAGGGCGCCGTCTTGTGAGCGTCTTTCAGCCCCATCGGTATTCGCGAACCCAAGATTTATTTGATGATTTTGTGTCGGTATTAAATCGAGCTGATGAATTAGTACTGATGCCTGTCTATCCAGCAGGTGAAACGCCAATCGTTGGCGCTGAGTCAAAAGACTTGGCGGCGAGTATTCGACGGCTAGGCCATTGCCGACCCTACGTTGAAGGTGAATTTGATCAGGTGATTGAGCGAGTCGGTGCCCTTGTTGAGCCCAATGATGTGGTGCTGATTCAGGGCGCAGGGTCAATTGGTCGGTTGCCATCGCAACTGGTTGCAACCCTTGGAGGTGCGCAATGAACTGGGCTGATGAACGCGTTGCATTATTGTTCGGTGGCCTCGGGTCTGAGGCAGACGTCTCGCGGGACGGCAAAGAAAACGTCGCGCAAGCCATGCGTGAGATTGGCATCGAACCCATTGAGATCGATATCAAAGACGGTTTGCTAGAACCTTTGATGGCGGCTAAACCGACCCGAGTCTTTAACTTGGTGCATGGACGTCCAGGTGAAGACGGAGTGCTGCAAGGTCTTTTATGCGCATTAGGCATCCCATTTACAGGCTCTGGGGTTGGAGCATCCGCGCTTGCTTTCGATAAGCCGCGCACCAAACAAGTTTGGGAATCCTTGGGATTACCCACTGCACCGATGGTCGTGGTGAACGATTTGGAGCAAGCGGATATCTGTGTGAAGCGACTCGGGCCTGAGTTATTTGTGAAGCCTGCGCATGAGGGATCATCGGTCGGTGCACATGCCGTTCATGGTCGTGATCAACTGAAAGTTGCGATTGAAGATGCTTTGAAGCACGACACTCGGGTGTTGGTGGAGCCCTTACTTCCTGGGCCAGAATTTACCGTTGGAGTCGTCCGCGGACTGGCTTTGCCCGTCATTGGAATTCGACCAAGTTCTGAATTTTATGATTACAAAGCGAAGTATCAATCGAATGAGACCGAATATCTCATTCCATCGGGCCTCAGCTCAGAACTTGAAGCAGAAGCTCAGCAATTAGCACTCGAAGGGTTCGAAGCACTTGGCTGCAGAACTTGGGGTCGAGTCGATTTTATGATGGATGAGACCGGCCATTTATTGTTGGTTGAATGCAATACCGTGCCTGGGATGGGTAGCCATTCTTTGGTGCCCAAAGCGGCTCGTGCGTCTGGAATGGATCTCCCGATGTTAATTGAACAAATTCTCCTGGATGCGGAGGTGTCGCCATGACTATGAAACAAATCGCGAACCGCACACTGACTCATTGGAAAATCATGCTGCTCTTGGTCGGCTTAGGTGTCACCGGCTCAATCGCGGCGAGCGGATTGAGTCATCTTTTGAAGGATGTGCAAATTCGGCAAGTGCAATTGCAGGGTGAACTCCGCTATCTCGACGCTGACCAGTTAATGCGTGATTTAAGTCTTCGATTTAATGGCAATTATCTGGACACAACACTCGGTCAGGTGATTTCTGAAGTCGAATCTCATCCTTGGATTGCATCGGCATCGGCTCGTCGTGTTTGGCCGGATACTTTACTTATTGAAATCACCGAGCAACGCCCGGTGGCCATCTATAACGACACCCAATATTTAGGGCTCTCTGGCGATTTATTTGAGCCCCCTGCGCCTGTGAGTGAGCCATTACCCAAGCTCTATGGCGCCTTGTCAGAGACCATGCAGGTCTACAGTCATTATGGCGTGTTTTCAGATCGTCTTGCTGACTTCTCTCAGGTTGTTTCCGTCTCAAGAGGTCATGACCTTGGCTGGCAGATTGAGCTTGAAAACGGGATTCGTTTGCAATTGGGTCGGACCGATATTTTGGGACGGCTGGCGCGTGCGCGTGATGTGTTGACGCACCTCGATCTTGAACGCCTTTCAGCACTCGGGGAAGTTGATGCGCGCTATGACAATGGCGTTGCTCTCGCGTGGAGGGCGCAACAATGAGTCATCTGCTGGTCATCGATATTGGCTCAAGTCAGATTACAGCGGCTGTCGCTGAGCTTTCTGACAACCGCCGAATCGTTGTCCGAGGCCTGGGACGCGCGCGATCTGGAGGCTTGAAGCAAGGTGTCGTGATTCAGATCGACTCGGTGGTCGAAGCGCTCTTGCGGGCGGTTTCGGAAGCGAACCAAATGGCAGGTACTAAACTCTCCGATCCGTTGGTCTCGATTGGTGGCTCGCATTTGCTCGGACAGGATATTTCAGGAACGGTGATGTTGAATCATCGCGAAGTCACTGATGTGTTGCTGACTCAGGCGATGGAACAAGTTCAGGCGCAAGCACAAGTGCCTGAGCGGGAAATCCTCAGTGTGATTCCTCGCTCCTTTACGCTCGATAGTCAGCATGGAATTCGCTCACCTCAAGGCATGACGGGGAATCGGTTAGAGGCTCATGTTCATGTCATCACCGGTGCCACGCATGTCGTCAATAATTTAAAAAAATGTCTGCGCTTGGCCGGACTCGATACGGCGGTTCTTGTTCCCTCATCATTGGCAGTGAGTCAACTGGTATTGCCAGATGAGCGAGAGCTCGGAGTCTGTGTCGCTGATATCGGCGTGGGAACCATCGACCTGATGGTGATCTCTGAGGGAGCGCCGGCATGGATGCAAGTGATGCCAATGGGAGGCGAGCTCCTGACTCATGATTTGGCAGTGGCCTTGAAGACCCCATTGGGCGACGCAGAACATTTAAAAGTCCAGTATGGCTATGCCCACACGAGCTTTGCTCCACCAACCGATACGGTGCAAGTCAAAAAGCTTGCCGATCGACCAGCAGAAAATATCAGCCTTCAACAACTCACTGCCTTTTTGCAGCCTCGAGTAGAGGAGATTGCTGAGATCTTGGGTGAACGGCTCAGGCAATCGGGTCGCTTTGAAGAAGCGTCGACTGGCATCGTCTTGTGTGGCGGAACGGCGGCATTGCCGGGGATCGCTCAAGTTTTCGAAAGTATATTGCAGTGCCCTTGTCGGGTGCTGAAACAAGCCCATCAGGAAGGACTTGATGGGTTATTACAAGATCCAGCCAATGCGGTATTAGCTGGCCTTCTGGCGTATGGACGCGACCAGGAAGTTCGGCCGAAACCGAGGTGGCTTGGTGCGCAGGGAAGCATGTTGAATCGGGTCCGACAGTGGATCCAGGGAAATTTTTAACTGAGAGGGTATAACCATGTTCGAGATCGTTGATCAAATCGAATCAAGCGCGGTCATTAAGGTGATCGGCGTGGGTGGAGGCGGCGGCAATGCTGTCAATCACATGTTGAAGCATGCCGTTGAGGGCGTTGAGTTTGTTGTTGCCAACACCGATGCTCAGGCGATGCGCGCGATTCCAGCCGATCGTACGCTGCAGTTAGGCGGTGATATCACCAAGGGCCTAGGTGCGGGTGCGAATCCTGATGTGGGTCGTAATGCCGCATTGGAAGATCGTGCAGCCATTGCTGAAGTGTTAACGGGGACCGATATGGTCTTCATTACCGCCGGAATGGGCGGTGGTACAGGGACTGGGGCGGCGCCTGTGGTCGCTGAAATCGCGCGTGAAATGGGTATTCTGACTGTGGCGATCGTGACTCGGCCATTTGGCTTTGAAGGTCGTCGTCGGACCCATGTCGCTGATCAGGGGATTGCCGCTTTAGAAAAGCATGTGGACTCATTGATTGTGGTGCCGAATGAAAAACTGCTTCCAGTGCTTGGCAAAAATGCCTCTTTGATGGCGGCCTTCGCGGAAGCCAATAACGTCTTGCATGGCGCGGTTCGTGGGATTGCCGATTTGATTATTCGCCCAGGTATGATCAACGTGGATTTCGCTGACGTCCGCACGGTCATGAGTGAAATGGGGAAAGCGATGATGGGAACAGGCACGGCTTCTGGCGAAGAACGTGCAGCGAAAGCCGCGGAAATGGCGATTCGCTCTCCACTGTTGGAGGACGTCGATTTATCTGGTGCACGAGGCATTTTGGTCAACATTACCTCAGGCCCTGATTTTACGCTGGGTGAATTTGATCAGGTCGGTCATGTAGTTGAGCAGATCAGTGATGACAATGCTAATGTGGTGGTGGGGACTGTGATTGACCCAGAGATGAGCGATCAGATCTGTGTGACGGTGGTTGCGACCGGTCTTGGTGGTGCGCAGGCGCCAAAAACAGTGGTTGATAACGGTCAACTCGAACGCGCGCCCAGAGAAGCTTATCATCCGACCAGTTCGGCAGCGCCTCAGGTGCTCAGAACCCAGGCGGTAGGCAACACGGCCTTGGCTCAGGAAGTGGTTGACGAGTCAAACAATGGTCAGGAGATGGAGCGAATTCTGAACATTCCTGCATTCCTTCGTCGTCAGGCTGATTAATGGAGAAAACTCCATGCTTCGGCTCCGATTTGCAGGATGCAGCGGAGAAAAGCCTGTTAAACTGGCGGGCTTAACGGAGGACTATTGAATTGATTGCACAGCGAACGCTGAAAAATGTCGTGCGAGCCACAGGAGTGGGATTGCACTCAGGTGATACGGTCTACCTGACATTGAGGCCTGCGCCTGAAAATCATGGCATTCAATTCAAACGCGTGGATTTAGATCCGCCTGTACTGATTCGGGCGAATGCAGACAGTGTCTCTCAGACAACCCTCTCAACCTGTTTGTCTTCGCCTGACGGTGTGCAAGTCTCGACCGTCGAGCATTTATTATCTGCCTTGTCCGGAATGGGAATTGATAACGCGCTGGTCGAGTGCAATGCCCCTGAACTTCCGATCATGGACGGCAGTGCATCACCTTTTGTTTTCTTAATTCAATCAGCCGGTGTGCGCGAGCAAACTGCGCCGCGCGAATATATTCGAATCACGCACATTGTCGAAGTTGAGCATGAAGGGAAGGTGGCGCGCCTGGAGCCATTCAATGGGTTCCGCATTTCGTTTTCCATCGATTTTGATCATCCCGTTGTGGATCAGGGCGAGTGTAAAACCGTGGTCGATATCGATGAGGCATCCTTTGTCCGCGAGGTGAGCCGCGCACGAACCTTTGGGTTTATGCGTGACCTTGATTATCTCAAAGCCAACAATTTAGCCCGGGGCGGTTCCATGGCCAATGCCATCGTGGTGGGTGAGGATCGCATCTTAAATGACGATGGTCTGCGTCAAAACGATGAGTTTGTGAAACATAAAGTATTGGATGCATTAGGTGATCTGTATCTCGCGGGTCGGCCAATTATCGGCCACTATTCGGGCAATCGCAGTGGTCACGCATTGAACAATAAGTTGTTAAGGCAGCTGTTTCTCGATCCCACCAACTATGAAGTCGTTACCTTCGATCGGGTGGAGGATTGCCCGATACCCGTGCAGCCAATTGCTGAAACTGACGTTTAAGATCCTCATCGTTCAATGTTTCTGAGTATTGCTGAATCGTTTCGGCTGCTTTCGGGTTTGATCGGGTGGGGTTGGCTGATGAGGGTGGTGGTTCAGCTTTTCGTGGCCTGACACGACATTGAATCCGGCGGATGCCACGGAACAATGGGTCACTCTGTAATGTTTCAATCAGGCTATACTCTTCAAAGCGAAGTCGCGCTGCGAGCGCGGCCTGAGGAACATATAACGTGAGAAGTCCTGAATTGAGATCTCCGGTTGCGACCTCATGTTTAAGATCAGTCGGTAACAGAGATTCGATGATTTTGGCGCGTTGTGCCTGAATCGAGGCTTCCAGTTGTAATGTTTCGAGATGACTGCCTGATCGGTTGATCAAAGTTCTCAGGCTTTTTAGCTGTCCGGGGTCACGCAATTCGCTACAATGCCGTTTTTATCAATACAGACACCATAGGATACGCATGTTAGGGACATTTGTCCGGAAGATCTTCGGCTCCAAAAACGACCGGGAAGTCAAACGGATGCTGAAGGCAGTCGATGCCATCAATCAGCAAGAATCCAGCCTTGAATCATTAAGCGACGAGGCTTTAGCGGCCAAACGCGATGAGTTCCGCGAGCGCATTGCTTCTGGCGAGACCCGAAATCAAGTCCTTCCCGATGCTTTTGCGGTCTGCCGCGAAGTCAGCAAACGGAAGCTTGGATTGCGCCATTTCGATGTACAGATGGTCGGCGGGATGACCCTCCATGAAGGTCGAATTTCTGAGATGCGAACCGGTGAAGGGAAAACATTGGTGGCCACGTTGCCGGCCTATTTGAACGCGATCGAAGGCAACGGCGTTCATGTGGTCACGGTGAACGAATATTTGGCGAATCGTGATGCGAACTGGATGCGCCCCCTATATGAGGGTCTGGGGCTAACTGTTGGGGTCATCGGCTCCGGACAGAGCCCGGAAGATAAACGTGCCGCCTATGCAGCCGACATCACTTACGGAACCAATAACGAGTTCGGCTTCGATTACTTACGAGACAACATGGCATTCTCCCCTGAGGGTCGAGTGCAACGCGCCTTGTCATTCGCGATTGTGGATGAGGTGGATTCGATTCTGATCGATGAAGCACGAACACCCTTGATCATTTCAGGCCCGGCAGATGACCATTCTGAGCGCTATAAAGCGATTAACGGCATTATCCCGAAATTAACGGAAGCCAAGATGGCTGAAGATGGCGAATCCTTTGAGGTTGAAGGGCACTATCTTCTTGATGAAAAAAATCGCTCAGTCGAACTCACAGAGCTCGGCCATGAATTCATCGAAGCTGAATTGGCTGACATGGAGTTATTGGAAGTTGGGGATAGCTTGTATAACCCAGCCAATCTTGCGCTTTTCCACCATGTGAACGCCGGACTTCGCGCGTACACGCTATTCCAGCGGAATGTGCATTACATCATTCAAGATGGCCAAATCGTCATTGTTGACGAGCATACCGGACGCACCATGCCTGGTCGTCGTTGGTCGGAAGGACTGCATCAAGCGGTTGAGGCGAAAGAAGACCTTGAGATCCAGCCGGAAAGTCAGACTCTGGCATCGACTACCTTCCAGAACTATTTCCGATTATACGATCGTCTGTCGGGGATGACTGGCACCGCCGATACTGAGGCTTACGAATTCCGGCAGATTTACGGCTTGGACGTGGTGGTAATCCCAACCAATGTGCCTGTGAAGCGAATCGATCATAACGATTTGGTTTACATGACGATGGAAGAGAAATTCGAGGCGATTGTGGCTGATGTCATCGCCGAGCGTGATCGCGGTCGTCCCGTGTTGGTCGGTACAGCCTCAGTGGAGGCGTCTGAAGTGCTCTCTCAATTCCTCGAGAAGGAAGGGATTCAACATAACGTATTAAATGCCAAACAGCATGAGCGGGAAGCGCCAATCATTGCTGAAGCCGGTCGTCCTGGTGCGATCACCATTGCTACTAATATGGCGGGACGAGGCACTGACATCATGCTCGGTGGTAACTGGCAAGCTGAAGTCGCTGACCTTGACGCACCGACAGAGACACAGATCGAATCGATTAAAACGGATTGGCAAGCGCGTCATGATGCCGTGTTGGAAGCCGGTGGGCTGCACATCATCGGTTCTGAGCGTCATGAATCCCGGCGCATTGATAATCAGTTACGCGGACGATCTGGCCGCCAGGGCGATCCCGGTTCATCGCGATTTTTCTTGTCTCTCGAAGACGATCTGATGCGGATTTTCGCCTCACCTCGGATGCGTTCCATCATGCAGGGACTGGGCATGCAACGTGGTGAAGCCATTGAACACAAGATGGTCACCAACGCGATTGAGAAAGCGCAGAAGAAAGTGGAAGGCCGAAACTTCGACATGCGGAAGCAGTTACTTGATTACGATGACGTCGCGAACGACCAGCGAACTCAAGTCTATGCACAGCGTAACGAACTGATGGATGCTGAGGATCTCTCTGATCTCGTGGACGCCGTTCGTCGGGATGTCTTCACATCGGTCGTTGCGAGTTATATCCCTCCGCAGAGCTTGATTGAGCAGTGGGACATTCCTGGATTGACCGAGGAATTCGCGACCCAATTTGGGCTTGAGATGCCGATTCAAGCCTGGCTTGATGCGGACGAGTCGCTGTATGAAGAAACGCTGTTAGAAAAGATCATTGGAGAGGCCACGAGCCGCCATGATGAAAAAGTCGGTGTCGTTGGTGAAGAGACTATGCGCCGGTTTGAGAAGCAGGTCCTATTGCAGGTTCTCGATCATCAATGGAAAGAACACTTGGCTGCGATGGATTATTTGCGCCAGGGGATTCATTTACGTGGCTATGCACAAAAGAATCCGAAGCAAGAATACAAGCGCGAAGCATTTGAGCTCTTCACCAGTATGCTTGACCAAATCAAACGGGAGTCTGTTCGCGTGTTGACCGCGGTTCAAGTGCCGTCAAAAGAAGAGATCGAAGCGCAAGAAGAAGCGCGTCGTCAGCAGGCTGTTGAGCAACTCGCAAAAGCACAGGCAACTCATGATGAGACCACCGCAGTCCGTGATTCTTCGGATCAGGAGATGTCAGACCGTCCGATGCCTGCTGTCAGCCACAAAGTTGGCCGTAACGAGCCCTGTCCTTGCGGAAGTGGCAAAAAATACAAGCAATGTCATGGCCGCATTGGTTAATGCGCCATCATTGGTGGTTTAGCGCGATGAGAATGTCATGAAATCATCAGTCGGCGGTCTACCGATCCAGGGTATTCGACTCGGGGCAGTCAAGGCCCCTGTGTATCGAAATAAAGACCGTGATGATTTATTGCTGATGGCCTTCGATGAGGGAGCTGTTGGTGCGGCGGTGACAACCACCAATCAGTTTTGTGCGGCTCCAGTGCATGTGCTTAGAGCCCATCTCGATTCAACCCCGCATGTTCGTTTTTGGTTATTAAATGCTGGTAATGCCAACGCGGGAACCGGTGAGGCCGGAATGGACGCATGTAATCAGACGATTGCCGAGTTGGCTGCGAACGCAGGGGTCACAAAGGACTCGATTTGGCCCTTTTCAACCGGGGTCATTGGTGAGCCACTGCCTGTTGAGTCAATCTGTCATGCACTACCAAGAGCCATCGAAGCGCTGAACGGCTCTGTGGAGCACTGGGAGCGTGCTTCGCGGGCGATTATGACCACCGACACGCATCCGAAGTTGCGTCACATTCAATGTGAGATCCAGGGGAAAACAGTGACGCTGACCGGGATGGCCAAAGGCTCGGGCATGATCCATCCTAATATGGCGACCATGTTCGGCCTGATCGCTTCGGATGTGGTGATGAGTGCTGAGTGCCTACAATCGATTTTGGCGGGGTCTGTCAATCATAGTTTCAATTGCGTCACCGTGGACGGTGACACCTCAACCAACGATGCGTGCGCTTTGGTTGCAACTCAAACAGCAGGTCATCGCCTGATTGATGATCCACAAAGTCCTGATGCAGAGCAGTTCGCCAGAGCCTTATCTGATCTGTGTGACGATCTTGCCGAAATGCTTGCTCGAGACGGTGAGGGTGCAACGAAGTTTGTTCGTGTGATCTGTGAAGAAGCACTGAATGACTCAGACGCCCATACGATCGCGAACACGGTTGCCTTGTCGCCATTAGTGAAGACTGCTCTTGCAGCCTCTGATCCCAATTGGGGTCGGATTGTGGCTGCGGTCGGTCGTGCGCCGGTTTCTGAGATTGCGATTGAACGGGTGAATGTCTGGATTAATGATGTGCAGATCGTTCAAAACGGAGGTCGTCACCCGCAATATACCGAGGAAGCAGGGCAAGCAGCCATGAATCCTCCAGAGATCGACATTCGGATTGCAATGGGAGCAGGTTCTGGATATTGCCGAGTCATGACATGCGACCTCACGAAGGAATACGTTCGGATCAATGCCGAGTATCGGACCTGAAATTCAAGTCGCCTGTGCGCTGATCTGGCGCAATGGGCAAATTGTGCTCTCCAAACGTCATGCGACAGCACACCAAGGTGGTCTGTGGGAATTTCCTGGCGGCAAATTCGAAGCCAACGAAAACCCAATCCATTGTTTACAGCGAGAACTTGAGGAAGAGCTTGGAATCACAATCGATACGGCCCAGTTTATGTTTCAGATCCCCTGGGATTATGGGGATCAAGCCATTCGTTTATGGGTGTATGAAGTCGAGGTCTTTGCCGGGGAGCCTCAAGGTCTCGAGGGGCAGTGGATCCAGTGGTTTCATCCAGACGAATTAAAGAGTCTTGCGTTCCCCAAGGCCAATGAAGCTATTGTGAGAGCAGTTGGGTTACCTCGTGTGGTGCGGATCTATGATCCTTCCCTCGTTCTGGAGCCTGCGGTCTGGGCGACTCAACCCAAGCATCAGAGTCTGTTGTATTTTCGTGGTCTGACACCCGGCCGTGAACTTGAAATCGCCATAACTGCAGGCCTTGAACGTAGGCATCGCATCATTTTAACGATTGATCAGTTGAGCTGTTATCAGCCAGGGTGTGGTGTGCACTTGAGGAAGACCGATCACTTAACAGAGGCTCTTGCGCGCCTCAAAGACCTGAACGACCCGTGGCCTGTGACATCAGGAGTTCGTAGCGAGTCTGATATTGAACGGCAACGATCGTGGCCAAGTGATGCTGTCTTCGTCTCTCCTGTTCGAGAGACACCCAGTCATGTGGGCATGAATCCACTTGGCTGGGCCCGTTTTTCGGAACTGGCATCCATGCTTGCTGTGCCAGCCTACGCCTTGGGGGGGCTCTGTCTGGATGATCTGACTGAAGTCACCAACCACTTGGGTTATGGCGTGGCTGGGATCCGAGGATTTCAGTGAGCCTCTGATTCTGGATCGTTATAGTCCGGAGGGATAGATTGCCCTGGAATGCGATGTCCCTCATCAGCCCATTCACCAAGATCAATCAATCGACAGCGCTCTGAGCAGAAAGGACGATGCGGATTGTCTGAGTGATAGCGCGCTTCGTTCTTGCAGGTTGGGCAAGTCACGATATGGCCTTGTTCGTTAGTCATGTTTGAGTGTCTCGTGCAGTGCATTCACTTGATTGTAAAGCGATGTTAAGTCATTCGAGTTGTCGATCACATAGGTGGCATGTCTGAGGCGAGTGAGCCTTGGCAGTTGAGTGTCGATAATGTGCTGAACGCGCGTTGTGGAATCATTGTCGCGTTGAGCGCCACGAGTCAGTTGGCAAGTTTCTGGAGCGTCGACCACGATGACTCCGTCGAGTGTCTGATGTTGCTCGGTTTCAATGAGAAGCGGTGAACACAAAATGCGATACGGGGAATTGGTGTCGCTGGCGATCCAAGCCGTGACGGCTGCTCGGACCAATGGGTGAACCACCGATTCAACCTTTTGTTTGAGGCTGACAGACTGATACATTTCCTGGCGCAAAAGACGTCGATTGAGACCGCCATCCACGAAGTATTTTGAACCAATCGCCTGCTCGAGAGCATGAGCTCCTGGTGATCCGGGATCAACCACTTGTCGTGCCAGTTGATCGGTATCGCGAGTCTCGATGCCCAGTTGATCAAATAATTCAAGCACCGTCGATTTGCCGCTGGCAATGCCGCCGGTCAGTCCATACACAGGTGTTCTCAAGCCGTTCTCCTTTGTTAAAGAATGACTTTTAGATACCAACAACACAAGGCGGCAATCGCCAAATGTGGACCGAAGTGG
>JAHEDY010000005.1 GCA_024640985.1 Gammaproteobacteria bacterium | reverse complement strand
ATGTGCGACTACCGTTAGCCATTCCCTATGCCATGTCGGGTGTTCGCGTCGCGGCTTCAGTCGCACCGATTGGTGCAGTTGTTGGAGAATGGGTCGGGTCATCAAGTGGGCTTGGCTATTTAATGCTCCATGCCAATGGACGCGGTCAAACCGATTTGATGTTTGCCGCACTTTTGGTGCTGTGCGTGGAGGCTCTGGTGATTTGGAGCCTGGTCAACCGACTCTCACGCCAGTTTGACCAGAACTCCCCGTCGCTCAGTTAATTGGAGGACGGCAAACTACCTTCAATGCCTTCGACATAGAAATTCATACCGAGCAATGTGCCATCGTCTGCAGTTTCACCAGCAGCGAGCCACGCCGAACCATCCTGCTTATTGATCGGCCCAGTAAAGGGGTGTAACCGACCTTCACTGATCGCAACGCGAGCCTCTTCAGCAAGTTGGCGCACATCATCGGGAACCGCCTGACCGTAAGGTGCCAATGCCACCATTCCGGTATTAAAGCCGCCCCAGGTGTCGGTGGATTGCCAGGTTCCATCAAGCATCGCGCCAACCCGCTCGATGTAGTAGGGAGCCCAGTCATCGATAATGGCTGTTAACTGCGCGGTTGGTCCAAATGCGGCCATG
This sequence comes from Gammaproteobacteria bacterium, assembly GCA_024640985.1. Lineage (GTDB taxonomy): Bacteria > Pseudomonadota > Gammaproteobacteria > Pseudomonadales > Litorivicinaceae > HIMB30. The sequence continues at coordinate 83,067 of JAHEDY010000005.1, read as the reverse complement.
TCAGACGCCTGACCAAATGCATAGATTCCACGCTGCTCTGCAATTTGCATTGCTGCAGGAGAATCTGTGTGCTGCATCAAAATATCAGCACCTTGGTCAATCAGCGCTTTGGCAGCATCAGCTTCTTTACCTGGATCAAACCAGCTTGATACCCAAATCACTTTAAACTGAACTTCAGGATTGACACTTTTCGCAGCCAAATAGGCCGCATTGATGCCACGAACCACCTCGGGGATTGGGAAAGATGCAATGTAGCCAACGGTGTTGGTTTTCGTCATTTTTCCAGCAACCAGACCCAAGACATGACGCCCCTCATAAAACCGTGATGAGTAAATTGCCACGTTGTCAGCACGTTTAAAACCAGTCGCATGTTCAAATTTTACATTCGGGAACTGCTCCGCGACTTTGATGGTTGGATTCATAAAGCCAAAAGACGTCGTGAAAATAATATCCGCCCCATCATTCGCCATTTGACTCAAGACACGCTCGGCATCGGGGCCCTCTGAAACGCTCTCAACGAAGGTTGTCTCAACCTTATCGCCGAAGGCCTCTTCAACGGCCAAACGACCTTGGTTGTGCTCGTAAGTCCAACCGCCATCTGAGACTGGGCCCACATAAATAAAACCTGCTTTGACTTTATCAGCCGACTTTTCTGGTGCATTGGATGCTGTTTGCTCTGAATCAGAACATGCAGCCAACAAGACGGCAGCCGAAACAGCCAATGCTTTTAATAGCAAACCTCTCATGGTTCGTACTCTCCTAGTTAACGTGATACGCGAAAAATTTTTCCAAGCGACCCAGGTGCCGCCAAACCCTTTTCGCCTCGGGCTGAAATCATCACCAATGCCATAATTGTGACCAAATAAGGCAGCATCGACAGCCATTGGGCCGGTATTGAAATACCGAACGCCTGACTATGCAATTGTAAAATCGTCACACTTCCAAACAAATAGGCACCAGCAATCACCCGGAAAGGCCGCCATGAGGCAAACACTACCAATGCAAGAGCTATCCAACCTCTGCCTGCGGTCATTCCTTCGACAAACAGCGGTGTCTGCACCAAGGTGAGATAGGACCCTCCGATACCAGCCAGTGCACCACCTGCAGCTATCGCCAAAAAACGAATTCCCATGACAGAAAAGCCCAGACTGTGCGCGGACGCGTGATTTTCGCCGACCGCGCGCAGAATCAGACCTGCTCGAGTTTTCTTCAAAAACCACCAAAGCAAGGCAGCCATCAAAATCGACAGATAGACCAGCGGATCGTGTGAAAAGAGCGCATGCCCAACCACCGGTAACTGACTCAATAATGGGATTGTCCAAACTGATACTTGAGGTGCAGCCTGCCCAACATACTGCGCTCCAGCCAAGGCACTCAACCCCAATCCAAAGAGCGTCAATGCAAGCCCAGTCGCCACCGGATTGGCGTACAGGCGCAACACCAACAACGCAAAAATCGCTGCCAAGGCAGAACCGGCTAACGCTGCTGCAATCACGGAGACTAACAGTGGATAACCAGCCAGAGCAGTTGCAAAACCAGCCAAGGCGCCAACGATCATGAGTCCTTCAATCCCCAAATTCAATACACCGGCGCGCTCTTGGATCAATGCACCAAGACCTGCAAACACCAACGGGGTTGAAGCCACCAAAATGGCATGCAAGATAGAGGACAATAAGCTGTAATCCATCAGGCCACCCGCCCTAAACGAACTCGATAATTCACAAACAGTGAAGTCCCAAGTAGGAAAAACAACAACAGTCCCTGGAAGACCTGAGTACTCGCAGCCGGAACACCTAGCGACAACTGAGCAGCCTCACCGGCTAAATACGACAAGGCCACCAAAAGGCCTGCCGGAATCACAGCGAGCGGATGCAGCCTTGCTAAGAAAGCAACGATAATCGCTGTGAAACCGTAGGATGGAGAAATCGTCGGAACCAGTTGCCCAATATTACCCGTGACTTCCACCACTCCGGCAAATCCGCTGATTGCCCCACCGATCAACAAAGCCATCCAAACAGTTCGATCACGGCTGTATCCAGCAAACTTCGCAGCACTCGCCGACAGACCCGTGACTCGCATCTCAAACCCCAAATGCCATCGCTTGACGACCCACGTTCCGACAATCGCGAACGCGATTGCAAACACGAAACCCAAATGGCCACGACCAGCGGAAAAGAGTTTCGGCAAGGTTGCCGCATCATGGAATAATCGACTTTCGGGAAAATTAAACCCATCGGGATCGCGCAACGGACCGTGCACCATGACACTCAACAACAAAATCGCCACATAAGTGAGCATCAGGGAGACCAGAATCTCATTCGCGTTAAACCGAACCTTGAGAAAAGCGGGAATAGCCCCCCAAAGAAGTCCGCCGACGGTTCCACCGAGAAGCACCAGAGGCATGACCCAAAAACCATCAATACCCCAGAACGCGAGAGCGACTGCACCGCCACAAAGCCCACCCATGACGAGTTGCCCCTCTGCACCGATATTCCAAACACCGGCTCGAAATCCAAGCGCCAAGGCCACACCAATGGTGATTAACGGGGTGGCTTTCGCCAGCAATTCACTGATCCCATACACAGAATTCAGCGGTTTGATAAAAATTCGATGCAAACTCGACAGCGGATCAAGCCCGATCGCTGCCAACAAGACCGAAGCGGTCAATAGTGTCAAAATCAATGCAACCAAGACGGCCAGCCACTCGTGATACCAGCGAGTCACTGCACGTGGTTCAACAAACATCACGCCTCGATCTCCTGTCCGAGCATCAAGGCTCCCAAGTGTTCTGGAGTCATGTCTTCAGTCGCAAACGTACGGCTAAGACGTCCATGGCAGATGGCACAGATGCGATCAGTCACCGAAAGCAATTCATCGATGTCCTGACTCAAAAGAATAATGGATGCGCCCTGGTCGGCAATGTCCATCAACATTTGATGGATAAACAACTGCGCCTTCGCATCAACACCCCAAGTCGGATTCGACACGATAAAGACCTGGGGTTGGCCAAGTAACTCTCGTCCGATCAGAAACTTTTGCAGATTCCCTCCAGAGAGGCTCGACGCTTTGGCATTCACCGAAGTTGTTCTGACATCAAAGGTTTCAATCACTTCTTGCGCAAAAGCTTTTGCAGCTGTTCCGCTGATTAAATGCTCATTTTTTAGAATTCCGCGGGTTTGTCGTGCAGTCAAAATGACATTCTCCCACAGCGTTAAATCCGGCACCGCCGCGTGTCCCAGACGATTTTCCGGCGCACCCAACAATCGCCTGCGTCGACGCTGTTCAATCCCCAGATGTGCAATCGGCTCGCCATCCAGGACTAAACTGTCGGGATTCGGTAGTGTGAGCTCACCTGACAGTACGTCAAACAAGGTATCTTGCCCGTTCCCCGAAACCCCTGAAATCCCGAGGATTGATCCAGGGGCCACCGATAGGTAAATATCACGTAACACCGCGCTTCGACTCGATTCGGGATACACCTCGCCGACGCGAACCGTCAAACGTGCTTTTAACTTTTCAGTCGCCGGCAATTTTGTTCGCTTGGTTTCATTCAGACGCTCACCAATCATTTTTTCACCGAGAGAGCGCGTGCTTTCTTGCCTCGGATCCACCACATCAACAACGTGTCCTGCACGCATTAATGTGGCTCGATCACACAACGCCCTGACCTCGTCAAGCTTGTGCGAGATGTAAATAATGGACCGGCCTTCATCGGATAGCCGATCGAGCGTTGTGAACAACTGCTCAGTCTCCTGCGGCGTCAATACCGATGTCGGTTCATCCAGAATCAATAGGCGTGGGTCTTGCATCAGTGCACGGATGATTTCAACACGCTGCCTTTCGCCGGCACTTAAGTCATAAACCCGCCGGTTCAATTCAAGATGTAATCGATAACGCTCACAAACCGCTGTGATCTCGTCAGCAAGCGCAACATCGGGAAGCCGGCCATCTAAACCCAAGGCAATATTGTCCAACACCGTCAGCGCATCAAACACAGCAAAATGTTGAAAAACCATCCCAACACCAGCATGTTTCGCATCACTCGGGGTATCTGGTGTATACGGGCAAGAATTGAGTTCCATGGACCCGACATCGGGTTTTAAGATCCCATAAATCATTTTGACGAGTGTGGATTTTCCTGCACCGTTTTCACCGAGCAGAGCATGGATTTCGCCTTGGTCGACTGACAGCGTGACATCGACATTGGCTGGGAAGTCTCCAAAATATTTCGTTAAGCCACGCACGCCCAAGCATTGCTTCGAAGAAGCCGACAAACGCTCTGCGATCGCAACTGATTCAGACAAATTCAAGGCTCACTCTTGAGGAAACGCGAAGAATACAACATTCTCCGACGCAAACCCACGGGTTAGGGACTGTTTGATTGGAAGAAGAAGTACTCAGCGCTAATGTGTCCATGCAAGGTCACAAGGCCTTGCTGAATCCAGTCCATATTTTGCGTCAGGAGATCTGGCGTTAAACGCTCGAGATCTAGCTTAGTTAACCCATCAACGATCCCATCCAGCAAGTCAGTCGACACACGTTGGTGCGGCAACTTTTTTAAGTAGCCTCTGACGCTATTTAAGGCCGCAGCCATCGATTGCGGGAAGTTTGTGTCTCGAAGCACAAAATCCAAAACATCGCTTCCATGCATCCGGTTACGCGCGCTGTGACGATACAGTTCCACTCCACCCAACGCAGTCAGAAGATTTTGCCAACCAATGGCTTCATAACTACTCCATCGAGTCGACGCTCCCGGCACCATCTGTGTGACCCGAGGGTCCACCAGCCGAGACACCATGTCTGCGTGCTCAAGTCGATCTCCGAGCCGCAAAAATAGCCAACTCAAATCTCTCGCCTGGCTCGCGACTAAGCAACCGTGCCAGAGTCTACAGCTCGAAATCACCTGTTTTAACAACCGAATCCGTGATGATCGATCAAAACCAGCAAATGACTGACGTTCGATTAGCCCATGCAGTTCATTCAAGGCAATCCAAGCATCTTTCGGAATCAAATCTCGAGTCACTCGAGCATTCTCCCGAGCCGACGCAATCGACGCCCGAATCGAACCTGAGTGTTCGAGGCTCAATACCAGTTGCTCCATGACCTCCACTTCAGAAATTCCTGGATCTGAGTCACCCGAGCCAAAGACTTGCATCAAAGACTCCCAATCGTAGGGAACTCCATCGGGCAAATCTAAAATGGTATCGGATGCAGCAATCGCGAGCCGAGCCGTTGCCTCAGCTCGCTCGATATAACGAGAAAGCCAGTAAAGATGTTCAGCGACACGGGCCAGCATTAAGACTGCATCTCGTCGGCAACCACCCAAAAATCCTTAGAACCACCGCCTTGTGAGGAATTCACAACCAATGAACCTTCGCGTAATGCCACCCGACATAATCCACCGGTTGAGCACCATTGAGACGAGCTTTGCAAAACAAAGGGGCGTAAATCAACATGACGTGGGGCTAGATCGCCATCTTCGGTGACTGTGAGTGTGGTCGAAATCGCGAGCGTTGGCTGCGCAATCCAAACGCGAGGATTCTCCAGAATTTCGGCTCGACGAGACACGATCTCTTCATCAGTGGCATGCGGACCGACCATAATGCCATATCCACCAGACGCATCGGCCGGCTTAACAACAAGTTCATCAAGGTGGTCCAGCACAAATGCCTGTTGCTCGGGATCCGAACAGAGGTAGGTCTGAACATTCTCCAAGATCGGTTTTTCATTTAAATAATATTGAATAATTTCAGGGACATAGGCATAGAGCACCTTATCATCAGCCACTCCACTGCCTGGCGCGTTGGCAATCGAAACTTTGCCGGCTCTCCATGCCCGCATCAATCCTGGAACACCAAGTACTGAATCAGGATTCAGAGCGTCAGGATCGAGAAAGGTGTCATCAATCCGTCGATAAATCACATCGACACGGCTCACACCTTCGACTGCCTTCATGTAGACACAATCATCAGAATCCACAAACAGATCCGAACCTTGAACCAATTCGGCACCAATCTGTTGAGCCAGATAGCTGTGCTCAAAATACGCGGAGTTATAGATACCGGGCGTTAACACCACAATGACGGGATGATCGACCGGCCGTGGCGACAACGCATTGAGCATATCGAGCAAATCGGACGCATACTGACTGACCGGAAGGATTTGATGATTCCGAAATAACTCTGGATACACTTGCTTCATCACTGATCGATTTTCAAGCATATAAGAAACGCCACTTGGGACTCGCAGATTGTCCTCAAGAACAAAGAGTTGGCCACGATGGTCGCGCACCAGATCGGATCCACAAATGTGAGCCCAAGTCTCAAAAAGCGGCGTCATTCCAGAGGCTAATGCGATGTAGTGAGGACTTTCGGTGACTAATTCAGTAGGCACGATGCCATCACGCAAAATCGCCTGTTCGTTGTAGACATCGTTTAAAAATAGATTGAGCGCTTTTAACCGTTGCTTCAATCCGGCCTCGGTGTGTCGCCACTCAGATGCCTGCATCACACGCGGCACAAGGTCCAACGGCCACGATCGGTCAATATTCATGGAGTCAGAATAGACCAAAAATGAAATTCCCTGGCTTTTGATCGCAGCCTCAAGCGCTGTCCGTTTTTCCGATAACACCTCAGGAGAGAGGTCGGTGAGAAATTTCAGTAAACTATCCGCTCCGGGACGAGCTTCGCCGTCGGCTCTGATAAGCTCGTCGAAAAATTGTCCAGCCGCAATTTCAGGGGTGACTTGGATCACAGTCCATTTGTCCAAATATTGAATCTAGGTGTAGTGTCCGGCTTCATCCGAGTCGACGCAAGAAAAAGAGGAATCCATGTTAGCAATCTTATCGCCAGCCAAATCCCTAAATACGGACTTGAGCGTTGATCGCGCAACGATCACAACGCCACAATTCTTGGACGAAGCAACCACACTGACCGACATGATGCGGGGGTTCAGCCCATCGGATCTGGCCAGCCTGATGAAGCTCTCCGACAAGTTATCGGCGTTAAATGCTGCGCGGTTCGAACAATGGTCTCCAGACCATCAAGCAGACGACTTATTGCCGGCTGTTTACGCATTTAACGGCGACGTGTATCAAGGCCTCGATGTGCAGACCTTAGGTCCCGACGCCCTCAATCGGTTAACCGGACATGTGCGCATTCTCTCAGGACTCTACGGACTGCTCAGACCCTTCGATGCCATGCGTCCCTACCGGTTGGAAATGGGAACCAAGCTTAAAGGTCAGGCCATCACCTCATTGCCTGCGTTCTGGAAAAACAAAATTACACAGAGGCTCAACGCTGACTTAAAAGGTGCACCTCTGATTAATCTCGCCAGCAACGAGTACTCGGCAGCCGTTGATTTCAAAGCAATCGAAGGACCTACTATCTCACCGGTGTTTAAAGACCTGAAAAATGGCGAATACAAGATCATCAGCTTTTACGCCAAACGAGCAAGAGGCCTGATGGCGCGGTTTATGGTTGAAACCGACCCACAAACAGCGACTGATCTTCATGCATTTGATTATGACGGATATCGCTATTCCAAAGCGCATTCCACACCAGATGCTCCGTGTTTTATTCGGGATCCCGAAGTCCGTTGAACGATCGTACGCCAGATTCAATTCTTGCGCCCTGGCTTGAATCGACGGCACCTGAGACGATTTGGGTTGTCGGTCAGGAAGCCCCCCCGGTGGTCTCGGATTATCAAGCCCATTGCCTGAATCAAGTTCAGGTGATGAATCCAAAATCGATACGGTCTGCGACTCAACTACCGAGCGCCGCCTTGATTGCTGATCCGATCCAGACTCCCGATGATTTGCTCATTCTGGGGCAGGTTCGCAATCTTTTGATCCCAGAGATTCTGTGCTTCGTGAGCGAATCGATTGAATCAGAGGCGCTCTATGCCCTGGCGTTTACACGTGGGGAACATTGTCGCCAGAAACGAGCCACCCTCTTGAGTTTTCATTACTCACTCGCCACATATAACCATACCCGAGCCTGGAACAATCCGAAGTTCTGGGCAAATCCCGAAAACTGGAATAAGTATTGGTGGTGATATGCGACTGATTGCACTGATGTTCGTCCTCGTCTCAAACATTGTTCAGGCGGCCATTGAGGCACCGGAACTCAGTGACCGAGAGTACCGCTACCTGACATTGCCAAATTCACTGAAAGTGCTGTTAATTTCAGATCCAACCACCGACAAAGCTGCCGCATCAATGGATGTTTACGTAGGCACAAATAACGATCCTAAGGAATTCCCAGGTCTCGCGCATTTCCTTGAACATATGCTGTTTTTAGGGACGGATCAATTTCCTGATGCAGGTGAATATCAACAATTTATTTCCGACCAAGCCGGCTCTCACAACGCATTCACGGCGCCAGAACACACAAACTATTTCTTTTCCCTGAACCCGAAGGCGCTCAAACCAGCACTTGACCGTTTTAGTCGATTTTTTATTGCACCGACGTTGGATCCAACCTATGTCGATCGAGAAGTCAACGCAGTGCATTCAGAATATCAGTCAAAGCTCAAAGATCCGGCGCGCCTCAGTTTTGAAGCGACCAAGCAAGGGCTTAATCCTGATCATCCTTTTGCTCAATTTGGAGCCGGCAATCTCAGCACTCTCAACAAACCCGGACTTCTGGATGCACTGAAAACTTTTTATGACAACGAATATTCTGCGAATCGAATGGCACTCGTGGTGCTGGGTGAAGAATCACTGGACACCCTAGAGACCTGGGTTCGTGATCGCTTTACAGACATCCCTGATCGCCAACTCGCGCCATCTGTGATTTCCACTCCCTTGTTTGATACCAGCCGCTTACCTCTGGTCGTGCAATCACAACCGGCAACTGAATCGCGTCGCCTGACGCTCTTATTCCCAATACCAGATACGGATGCTTTTCAGCATCATGCGCCACTGCAGTTTATCGGTCATCTTTTGGGGCATGAAGGTGACAATAGCCTGCTAGCCCACCTCAAGGCCAAAGGCTATGCCAATGGCCTTTCAGCCGGTGAAAGCCTGGGCATGACCGAGAGCCGCTCATTTTCGATTAGCATCAGCCTGACGCCCGAAGGCTACACGCAACGAGATCAAGTGATCGAGGACGTGTTTAAAACCCTGCGGTTAGTTGAAACTGATGGTCTCCAAGCATGGCGTTTTGATGAGTTAAAAACCGTCTCCGATGCCAATTTTCGATTTGAGGAAGAATCAGATCCACAAAATCTCGTCACCTATCTGTCAGAAAAACTGCACTCAACTCCGGCTCATGAACTGTTGACCCGAGGACGAGTCCTCAGGAGTTTCGATCAGGCTCTGGTCAGAGACATGCTCAGTTGGCTCATCCCTGACCAAATGCTTGTGCGTATCACTGCCCCTGAAGTGGAGCCAACCGAGACCACGCAGTATTACCCAACTCCGATTGCTCGGTTTGCACTCGAGAATGCGCGGCTGACACGTTTTCAGGCAGCGAGGAACCAGCGATCCGAGATGGTCCGTCTCCCCGCTCCAAATCCATTTATTCAAGACCCGGGAAAGCCAATCGCCAACACGCGTAAGGCAACCATCGAAACCCAACCTCTAACAGTGTATTTTTCAGATAGCGCTGTGGGCTACATTCTGACCGAGAATCGTTACGCTCAGCCGCGGAGTGATTTGTACATTCGCCTCAGAACACCACTGGCAGCCAGTTCGCCTGAGGCATCGATCATGAGTGATCTATTAGCCGATACCCTCAATGAACATTTCAACACTTTAAGCTATGAGGCTGCGCTCGCCGGCGTCGGATTCTCAGCACAAGCCAGTCAGTCCGGGATGACATTGCAATTTTCCGGCTATCACAATTCCTTGGTCCTCTTGGTGGACAGCGTGTTGCGCGCACTTCCCATTCCTCTGATTGACGAGCCGACATGGACTCGGTTGAGACAACTCAAGTCACAGCAATTAGCCCGCGTTCAGGCGCAGCGTCCATCAAGCCGGTTGTTCGATGAAGTCACCGCTGAATTAATGCCTTTCGCCTATGCACAAAGCGAACTCAACGATGCGTTCACAGCGATTGACCGATCCACTTTCCACCAGTATCAAAAAGCGTTTTTCTCAGGAATCCATGCAGAAATGTTTCTTCATGGTCCAGTCTCTCGCAGTGAAGGCGAAGAACTGTTAGCTTCCTGGGCCAATATGCTGCCGCTGGATGACAATACACCAGCGGTTGAAGTCACAACGAATGCTTGGCCAGGCGATCGAACTCGATCGTATTCGTATGCTCATCCCGATCAAGCGGCCAGCATTCTCTACATCGACCAACGCACTGATCCGGGATCTCGAATTTTGAATCAACTGGCCGGCAATTTGATTGAAGCTCCGTTTTACACTCGGCTGCGTACTGAGAAGCAGCTCGGCTACATTACCTTCGCAACCGCCTTTCCACTCTACAACACGCCTATCTTGACCGGAGCTGTCCAATCACCGACAGCGAATCCTGATGAATTAGCCGCGGCCATTCAACAGGAATTCGACAGTTTTGCAGACATGGTGAAGTCGATGCCGAATGAGCAATTTGAGAGTCAACGACTGAGTTTGTTAAATCAACTTATGAATCCGCCATCGACGCAATCAGAACTTTCCAATGCAATTTGGAGCGCGATTGGGCTCAGAAGACCCTTCAATGACCGCATGATGCAAGCTCAAACGCTGGAGGCAATCACTCAAGAGCAATTCGTGGAATATCTCAAACAGCGGATCCAAAGTCCTGTGGTATTGAAGGCTTTTCGTGCAGACGGCTAGCGGCCTCAGAAATTGCTTGAGGTCGTGTATCAAATCGATCGTTTTGAGGGACGGATGCGTAAATACCAGCAGCCTTCATTTCCTGTTCAATGCGCGCTTGCACGCCCACCAGAAAGACCGACCGGTCCATCCGAGTTGCGTCTTCAATCATCTCCATCAGAGTGAGGCCGGCTGATAAATCCAAGTGATCCACATCGGTAAAATCGACAATTAAAATGTCGTGATCTGAGAATTGCGAGAAATGCTGAGCAATCCCTCGAGACAATCCGTAGCTCATAAACCCGTTTAATTGATAAACAAGCACTCGCCCTTGAAGCGCATCCAACGCTGCCGCTTCATGATCGGTCAAATCAGGAATTTCTTCTCTCGACAGACCCACTTTCATCTTCTGGAGATGCGCCTCACTTAACCGGTACAAAGTCTCCAGATTGGCGACAAATACTCCGATCGCAACGGCTGTGATCAAATCCACAAAGACAGTGACGGAAAATACCACCAACATCAGCGCGCTGGAGAACAGCGGAATACTGGCGACTCGTTTTAAAAATCCCCAATCAATGATATCGAAACCTGTTTTTAAAAGAATCCCAGCAAGTACTGCCAGAGGAATCGCCTCGGCCAAAGGTGCCGCGCCGAGCATCAACACCGCCAATACTATCGAGTGCAACATCCCGCTGACCGAAGATCGCCCACCAAGACGTACATTCACTAACGTCCGCATCGTAGCGCCAGCACCGGGTAACCCACCGATGAATCCAGCCACAAAATTACCAATACCCTGGCCAACCAACTCCTTGTCGGAATCATGCTGAGTCCGGGTGAGATTATCTGCCACCAGCGAAGTCAGTAGTGAATCGATCGCTCCTAAGGCCGCCAGCAAAAATGCCGAACCGACAATCATCGGAAGAAGATCAATTGAAACATAGGGCATCACCAAGTCAGGGAGCCCCCTCGGAATTTCTCCAATCCGATCCACCCGATCAAAGGGTCCACCCAAGGACAAGCAGGCAAAAGCAATCAACGCCATCAAGGGAGCAGGCAATAATTGAAATCGCTTAGGCCAGACAAATAAAAGCACCAGCGTGCCGAGACCCAAGACCGCGGAATCCCACTGCATTTCATGCATGACTTTCGGCAGCATGAGAAGTGCTCGCAACGGATTTGACTGCCCCTCCACACCAAATAGTGGCGCCACCTCAAGCAAGATGATGATGACCCCAATACCACTCATGAATCCAGAAACTACGGGAAACGGAACCATCACCAAGTAGCGACCAAGGCGTAACTTCCCAGCTGCGATCTGCAACAAGCCGGCAAGAGACACTGTTGTAAAAGCGATTGTCAGGCCCTGTTCGGGATTCATAGCAACCGCGTTGGTAATGACCGCAGCCATCACCACAGTCATGGGTCCAGTTGGACCAGAGACTTGGCTTGGTGTCCCACCGAAGAGCGCTGCAAAGAACCCCACAGCAATCGCGCCGTAAAGACCAGCTGCCGCTCCAGCTCCAGAGGCCACGCCGAATGCCAACGCGAGTGGAAGTGCAACGACAGCTGCTGTTACGCCACCGAAAAAATCACCACGATGAATCATATTATCCCCTTAGCGGGATCACACAGGTGGTTGATTGTCCAACCAATTGACAAACTCTTGCAATAGGCCGATTTGATGAGGATCGAGATCAGACCGCTGACTGATTTCCATCAACTCATCCTGAACTCGACTTGCTGCCGTTTTTGCATTGGAAATCCCCATCAGCTTGTCTCGACGAACTTTCTGCCAACGCTTCCATTCCGACTGAGATAACGATCGTGGAAAATTACGTGCTCGATACCGAAAGAGCAATTCCGGGTAACGAACATCATCAAATGCGAGATCTAACTGGCTTAAAGCCTCTGCATCCATCAATGGGAGACCGGCCAGTAGATCCTTATCATGTGTTGACAAAAAGCGTCCTGCGTAAAGCGCCAAGTCAACGTCGTCAGGAGCCGACTGTTGGGGTTCACTGAAGATGGTAACCGCCAACTGATACAGCTGTTTAAAGGCCGGTGATTCTTGAATATGTTGCCAAATCTCGAGATGCCGGTTTTGCATTGCCTCGTCGCGACCAAAGGCCTCTAAACGTGCTTTGACATCGGCATCGAGAGTGCCACGACGAAACAACATTGGCTGCGCATTGATTCGGATCGTGTGAAGACCCAACGCGTAAGCCGCTTTTCGAGTGTCGCTCAGATCGCTCGATTCCGATTCCGCCAACGCAATCAAGCCTGCCATGACCTCTTGTGGATCATGATTTAAATCAAAGGCCACATAATCATTCGAACGTTCTGACAAACGGAACGGAATCCAACAGTCTCTGACGAATCCGCGTTCCCAACCGGCAAAGGGGGTGACCTCAAGAAGCCCCTCACTTCGACCATCGGCTCGAATTTGGTCGGTCACAAAGTGCTTATCAATCCGCTTTAAGCAAGAGGCAAATAGATCAGCATCATAGAGCGCCAGTTGTCGCGCTAATCGCGCCGTCACTGTGACATCAGAGGACGCATCATGCGCCCGCGTCAGCCCGTGATCGAGCTGGTTGAGCGGGCCAATCCGGTCGAGTTTAAATCGCGGTCGGCCATCATGATCTTCCGGCCAGCGAATCGCCGCTGGAGCGAACACAAAATAACTCAGAACCACCGGATATAAATCAAACCGACCACGACCATTGGCATATTGCCAAGCATAAGGATCGCGCAACGAGCGATAAAAGACATGCTGCGTAAACTTGTCATCAAAGCCACGCGAATTATAACCAGCGACTAGGGTTCGCGGAACAATGAGATTCTCGAGATGAGTCGCAAGCTGAGCCTCAGAAACACCCTCGCGCTGATGCCTCTCCGGGAGGATTTGATGGACTAGCATCGCGCCAGGAGAGGGAAGGACGTCGTCGGGAAGACGGATGAGAAGAGACTGTGCATCCGCCAATGGTTCCATTCCGGGATCAGTCAGCTGCCACCCCATTTGGATGGGCCGATCTGCAGCTGCATCTCGGCCCGACGTTTCATAGTCGTACCAGAGAATCTGCACCCTAGCGCTCAGGTAAGGTGACGTTCAATTCCAACACGGACGAGTCACCGACTCGGTCTAATCGGATCGCGACTTGATCATCACGAATCGCCACATATTTTTTGACAACATCCAGAATTTCTCGCTGTAAATCCGGAAGGAAATCGGGGCCCTCACGATTCTGGCGCTCATGCGAAATCAGAATCTGTAACCGCTCTTTAGCTGCCGCTGCCGAGGTTTTTTGCTTGCTTGAAAACAGACCAAAGAATGCCATCAGTCACCTCCACCCAGAATGCGACTGAGAAGTCCTTGCTTCTTCGCTGTGACAAACCTTAGCGGACGATCGTCCCCAAGAAACCGAGCGACCGCATCACTGTAGGCTTGTCCCGCATCAGAGTCTTCATCCAAGATGACAGGGACACCGGTATTTGACGCTTTTAACACCGCTTTCGATTCAGGAATGACTCCAATGAGCTTCACCGCTAAGATGTCACAGACGTCTTCTTTGGATAACATTTCTCCCTGATCCACACGAATCGGATCGTATCGCGTGATCAACAAATGCTCTTGAACTTTTCCGCCTTCTTTCGCACGCTTGGATTTCGATTGCAGAATGCCCAGAATCCGATCTGAATCGCGAACCGACGAAACTTCTGGGTTGGTGACAATGACCGCATGATCGGCAAAGTGAAGCGCCATTGTTGCACCTCGCTCAATACCCGCAGGCGAATCACAGACGATATATTCAAAACCCATGTCAGCCAATTGGTCGAGAACTTGGCCGACACCCTCTTCAGACAAGGCATCTTTATCCTTAGTCTGGCTTGCCGCCAAGATCGACAGATTCTCCATGCGCTTATCTTGAATCAGTGCTTGATTCAGTGTCGCCTCACCGGAGATCACATTGACGAAATCAAACACGACACGGCGCTCAACACCCATAATGAGATCGAGGTTCCGCAGTCCCACATCAAAATCAATCACCACAGTGCGGTGACCGGCCTTTGCAAGACCGGCAGCCAGAGCTGCTGATGACGTCGTTTTACCAACACCACCTTTCCCTGAGGTCACAGTGACAACGGTAGCCAAGCTTTCTTCTCCTTTATCCCATTAAAGCAAATGTTAATTTTTGAGCCGTTCCGTCAAGCCCAACTCTTACTCTAGCAGACCAGAGCTCTTCGGGGATCTGGTCTGATCCGCAATACATCCCTGCAAGCGACACCAATTCTGGCTCGAAGGTTAAGCAAAAAATTTCAGCATCGGCCTGTCCACTGACACCGGCTGCGACCCGCCCTCGCAGACGGCCATACACATGGACATGCCCGTCCGCCATGATTTCGGCACCCTCGCTCACTTGACCGATGATCACCAGATCGCGGTCTTTCGCGTAGATTTGAACGCCTGAACGGACTGGACCTTCGATCACTAATGCGCTGTTTCGAGTCTGATCAGGGACTGGCGATGTGGCCGACACCGCTCTTGAAGTATCTGCCTCAACAGTCACATTGTTCGAAGACAACCAGGCAAGACCAAGTTCGTCAGCAACCGTCCGGTGCTGAGGATCGCCTGTTAAACCGATCAAACCAATCCCCAACTGATCCAGGAGATCGACCGCTTCGCCGATCTCGCTGGCAGTATGCTCTATCGCAGGCTTTAAAACGATCGCAATTTCCTGCATGAGCGCTGGTGCTTTGTCACACTGGAGACGCAACCACGAGTCCAATGGGCCACTGTCTTTAGGCCACTCCAGCGTCATGACACTGTATCGATTGGCACGAATGCGGGGCGTTGATGTCATAGATCCACTCAGTTAGAAAAAGTTGTGCAATGATTGCCAAGTGTTACTTGACGAAACAACTGCATTTCATTAATATTCGCGCCTCGATTGCGGGGTGGAGCAGCCTGGTAGCTCGTCGGGCTCATAACCCGAAGGTCAGAGGTTCAAATCCTCTCCCCGCTACCACTTTTTTTCGAGATACTTTGATCCACTCGCTGGATTAACGTAGCCAGTTTTGGATTGACCGTTTTCCCAGCTCCCGATAGCATCTCGATGTACGGATAGATCGCGCAAGAGTCCGGTAAACGATCACCTTGTTCCAAAATCTCCCTCATCCGGCCTAAAAACACAAACTGAAGCCATTGTTCCAATTCTAGTGTGTCGTAACAAAACGGCAGTGTACTGGCCAAAGCCTCAGCCGTCGGCCGCTCGTCTGACCACAAGCCCAAATCCCTCAAGCCAACCTCAAGTTGATTCAGCGCATCGATGATCTCTACGCTTTGTTGATCGATCAAGCTTGCGACTCAAGCTCTTGCAGTAGCGCCTCAAATTCTTGCGTCAGGCGATGTTTTGCATACAGATGAACCAATGGCTTTGCTTTTTCATGAGACTCACGCATCACCACACTCGACGAAAGCGTTGTCTGAGTGACCGGCAGTGAATCCGCCTTTAAGCCTTCAATGAGCTGCTTGGGTAACTTCGCACGCGCCGGAACCTGATTGGGAACAATCGCTTCAAGCACCAATTGCGGATTATGGTCTGCTTTGATTTCTTCGATCGTCTCAGTCAGCTGATACAGCGCTTGCTTGGAAAATGTGTCGCAATCGAAGGGCACAACCACCCGGTCGGCAGCGATCATTGCCGATCGCGAAAAAAAGTTAAGAGCAGGCGGCGTATCCAGATAAATCCGATCAAAGTCTGTCATCAATTCAGCCAATGCCTCTTTGAGCTTATACATTTTGTACCGACTCTCAAGCTTATGCTCAAGTTCAAGCAGGCCTCGTCCAGAGGGCATGACAGATAAATTTGGGTAGGCACTCTGGTGAATTAAGGAAGTCATCGGTTCGCGAGAATACAGCGATAATTGATTCTGGAAAAAATCCTCAACACCTAGCAACTGTTCCGATTGCTCGCCGACAATGTAATGCGTGCTGTTACCTTGCACATCCAAATCAATCAAAAGGGTTTTCAAACCAGACTTGGCGCTCGCTGCAGCCAAATTGACAGCAATACTCGATTTCCCCACCCCACCTTTTTGGTTAAACACCACGCGACGCATTGTTACTCCTTTGGTGACAGCGCGAGATTCACTCGGCCATCAAGATCAATAATTCGTTGAGTCAATTGTTTTCGGCTGGCGTCAACAGCTTCAAGAATCTGCTGTTGTTTGCCCACTTGCTCAGCAAGACGCCCAAACTCCTCAGACAATACCTCTAAGCCCAACAGCGCGTTATTCGTATCGGCTAACTGTGTCAATTGTTCATTGACCCCATCGATATTTAACTGCACAGCTTTCACAGTTTGTTCAGTGTCTAACTGAGCAGAATTCACATCGTTGAGCTGGTTATCGAGCCTGGTCAGGACCTCTTTGGTCGCGCGCACTTCTTCGCTCAGAGCCATGACCGCTTGACGAGTACCGGCAACCCCGTCGATCCGCGTTCGTTCTGCGTTCACTTGCTCACTCAACAAAGCAACCGATTCGTCGAGCCTGGACTCTAATGTTTTCGACCGTTGTTCAGACTCCGACAGCCTCTGTTGAAGGGTTTTCGTTTGCTTCTCCAGTGCGTCTGAGGTTTTTCCTGAATCCAATAGCGCTTGCTGCAACGCTTTGACTTGTTTCGCCATCACTGTCAGATCAGCACTCATGTCTGATTTCAAACGAGCCTCAACCGATTGCACCATCTTGCGCATCTGAGCGTCAGATTGCGCCAATTCACCAATCCCCTGAGTTTGAGCCTGATTGAGACGCTGGATGGTCGCTTCGAGTTCTTCTGCCTGACTTTCGGCTTGACTGAGGGCTGCCTGATATCGACCGGCTTCCTCAAGACCAAAGAACGCCATTCCAAATGACACGCATAAACTGACCGCCACAAATAGCCACAGCAACCAATTTGAACTCGATTGGCGGGACGCAGGTGAGTTGGTTCGAGGTGTTTCAATCGTTGACTTCAGAGGCTCCGCTTGCCGTTGATCGGATACCGAAATCGGAGTCGTCAAATCGTCACTAAACTGAGGTTCTTTACGCGTCATACATTTGCCTTCTCGA
Source organism: Gammaproteobacteria bacterium (assembly GCA_024640985.1). GTDB lineage: Bacteria > Pseudomonadota > Gammaproteobacteria > Pseudomonadales > Litorivicinaceae > HIMB30. The sequence goes on along the minus strand of JAHEDY010000005.1, from coordinate 65,192 downwards.
GGGACTTGAGTGTACCGAATCCTTCGACAAAACGAACCCATGATTACCGAAAAGATTGAATTGTCACGAGAAGCCCCCACAATCATGTCGATCAAAACTCACTGGAGGTCATCATGGCATTCGAATTGCCCTCACTGCCGTATGCTAAAAATGCATTGGCACCGCATATTTCAGAAGAAACACTCGAATTTCACCACGGAAAGCACCACAAAACCTACGTGGATAACTTAAACAACTTGGTTCCAGGAACCGAGTTCGAAGGCAAGTCGCTTGAAGACATCATCAAAGCGTCTTCCGGCGGAATCTTTAATAACGCAGCCCAAGTCTGGAACCATACATTCTATTGGCATTGCCTCTCACCGAATGGTGGTGGCGAACCAACAGGCGAGCTCGCTGATGCTATCAACGATACCTTTGGATCATTCGACAATTTCAAAGAAGAGTTTACCAAAACCTCTGTTACAACCTTTGGCTCTGGCTGGGGTTGGTTAGTGAAAAATGCAGAGGGTCAATTGGAGCTAGCATCAACGACTGGTGCTGGTAACCCAATGACCGATGGCAAAACACCATTGTTAACTTGCGATGTTTGGGAGCATGCCTATTACATCGATTATCGGAATGCTCGCCCAGCGTATTTGAAGGCATTCTGGGAGCTGATCAATTGGGATTATGTCGCTGAGCAATACGCAAACGCATAATTCGCATTGCCTGATCAAAACCCGCTTCGGCGGGTTTTTTTATGCGCTCATGTTTCAAGTCTATAGACATAAAAAAACCCCATCCAGAAACTGAATGGGGTTTTCGACCTCAAGGTCGGCTTACATCATGCCGCCCATCCCTGGGTCCATCGCTGGCGCCGCAGGCTTATCTTCTTTGATCTCAGTGATCATACATTCTGTTGTGATCATCAGACCGGCAACAGAAGCCGCCGCCTGCAGAGCAGAACGTGTCACTTTCGCAGGGTCCAAAATACCCATTTCGATCATGTCACCGTACTCACCGCTTGCCGCGTTGAAGCCGAAGTTCCCTTCGCCTTGCTTCACTTTATCAACGACTACAGAGGCTTCTCCACCGGCGTTAGTGACGATCTGGCGTAGAGGTGCTTCCATTGAGCGCTTGGCAATTTGAATACCAACATTCTGCTCTTCGTTATCACCAGCCAAATCACCAACCGCTTGTAGCGCACGAATCAATGTGACGCCACCACCGGCAACCACACCCTCTTCGACTGCAGCGCGTGTTGAGTGCAACGCATCTTCAACGCGCGCCTTCTTCTCTTTCATTTCGACTTCAGAACCAGCGCCAACCTTGATGACCGCAACACCGCCTGCAAGCTTCGCTTTACGCTCCTGGAGCTTTTCACGATCGTAGTCAGAAGATGTTTCTTCAATCTGTGCTTCGATCTGCTTCACGCGACCTTTGATGTCGTCTGCTTTACCAGCTCCATCAATGATTGTGGTGTTCTCTTTAGAAATTTGGATCCGCTTGGCTGTTCCCAAATCGTCCAAAGTTGCTGTTTCAAGCGACAGACCAACCTCTTCTGAAATCACAGTACCGCCAGTGAGAACCGCAATGTCCTGCAACATCGCCTTACGACGATCACCAAAACCAGGAGCTTTCACAGCAGCGACTTTAACAATGCCGCGCATGTTGTTCACAACTAAAGTCGCCAAGGCTTCGCCTTCAACGTCTTCTGCAATCAACAACAATGGCTTACCAGCCTTCGCAACACCTTCTAGTACTGGAATCAAGTCACGGATGTTCGAGATTTTCTTATCAACCAACAGCACGAACGGATCTTCCAATTCTGCTGTCATATTGTCTTGGTTATTCACAAAATAAGGTGACAAGTAACCGCGGTCGAACTGCATTCCTTCCACAACGTCTAGCTCGTCTTCAAAACCAGACCCTTCTTCGACCGTAATCACACCGTCTTTGCCAACTTTTTCCATGGCTTCAGCGATGATCGCGCCAACGCCTGCGTCGGAGTTCGCAGAAATCGTGCCGACCTGGGCAACCGCTTTGGAATCTTCGCATGGCTTAGCCATTCCGCTGATCGCTTCAACAGCAGCCTTCACCGCCTTGTCGATACCGCGCTTCAAATCCATTGGGTTCATGCCAGCTGCAACCGATTTCAAACCTTCGTTCACAATCGCTTGAGCCAAAACAGTCGCTGTGGTTGTACCATCACCGGCCACATCAGATGTTTGAGAAGCAACTTCCTTCACCATCTGCGCGCCCATGTTCTCGAACTTGTCTGCAAGTTCAATCTCTTTGGCAACAGAAACGCCGTCTTTCGTCACAGTTGGTGCACCGAATGACTTATCAAGAACCACATTACGGCCTTTCGGTCCCAATGTCGTTTTTACTGCGTCTGCCAAAATATTTACGCCGGCAAGCATACCCTGACGGGCAGCATCACCAAATTTTACATCTTTAGCTGTCATGTCTAAAAAATCCTTTTATCAGGGGTCTTACTTTTCAACTACGCCAAGAATCTCTGATTCGTTCATGATCAGAAGCTCTTCACCGTCAACTTTAATTGTGTTGGAGCCTGAATACTGGCCGAACACTACTGTGTCACCGACTGATACCGACATCGCACGGACATCTCCGTTATCGAGTGGCTTGCCGGTACCGACAGCAACGATTTCACCCTGATTTGGCTTTTCAGCCGCAGAACCAGGAAGCACGATGCCACCTGAAGTTTTAGTTTCCTCTTCCATGCGACGAATAACGACGCGATCGTGGAGTGGACGAATGTTCATTTGCTGATATCTCCGCGTTATGACAATGAACTGAGGCTTGCGCCTTTCCTCGACCCTCCCAACCCAATGAGTTGGAACGCTTTCCTTAGCTCACCTGTGGGGGGTTAACCGCCAGGGACTACCTGTCCCCAGGACAACCCGGTTGATGCGGACGCTTTTATTTTTTTCAACAGTCGAACTAAAAATTTCTATCATCGACGCGATGGAATTCACCTTCGACCACGATTTTGTCGCGATATCGATCGATGAGTTTGAAGAGCAACCACTGCCGCGTTTGCGGGATGAGAAGTGCAAATCCTAGCGCGTCAGTCACAAACCCAGGGGTTAACAACAGCGCGCCACCGACAGCAATCATTACACCGCTGACAAGCTCTGATGCTGGAATCGCTCCTTCATCCATTTTGCGCCGCGCACGCATCAGTGTAGAGAGGCCTTGCTGTTTGAGGAGTGACAAGCCAATCGTTGCCGTCAACACCACTAAAGCGATCGTTGGTAATGCACCAATCCAGCCACCGACTTCGATGAGAATCCACATCTCAACGATGGGGATCAGCATAAATAGTAATAACGGCATGCATCCTCCTGTGTCGCCAGAATACAGATTTGTCGACCACAAACCAAAGAGGGGTAGCTTTTTTTTGCAGTGCAACTAAACTGCAAGAGAAAATATTGCATCGCAACAAATGATTTTGTGCAACGACAAACGGATATAGATTTTAAGGATTAAATATGGATCTCAATGGCAAGGTAGTGGTCATCACAGGTGGCGCGCAGGGTCTTGGACGCGCGATGGCGCTCAGACTCGCGCCGAAGAAACCGCATATCGCACTCATTGATATGAACGAAGACTCACTCGCTGAAGCCAAAGCGATGATCGAACACGCTGGTGCAACAGCCTCAACTTGGGTTTGCAATGTTGCAAAAGAAGAGGAAGTTGATTCAGTCTTCGCGCAAATTGCTGCACAAACGGGGCGTCTTGACGCCGTCGTCAATAATGCTGGAATTACCCGTGACTCAATGCTGTTAAAGGTCAAAGACGGTGTCGTTGAAAAACGGATGAGCGTCGAGCATTGGCAGCAGGTTGTCGATGTGAACTTAACCGGTACCTTTCTGTGTGGGCGTGCTGCCGCAACTGAAATGGTGAAAGCCGGAAACGGTGGCTGCATCATCAATATTTCTTCGATTTCTCGCCACGGGAATATGGGTCAAACCAACTACGTCGCAACCAAAGCCGGCGTTGCTGCAATGGCTGTGACCTGGTCGAAGGAATTAGCGCGTCAAGGGATCCGTTGTGCAGCCATTGCTCCTGGTTACATCGGGACTGAAATGGTGCTGACGATGAAGCCAGAGGCGTTGGAAAAAATTGCTGCCGGAATTCCTGCAAAACGACTCGGTGAGCCCGATGAAATTGCACAAACCGTCGAGTTCATTTTAGAAAATGATTACGTCAATGGCCGCGTCATCGAAGTTGACGGCGGGTTACGCGTTTAAAAATCTTGCCTTTCGGAGCAGTCTCCCGACAATGGGACTCTGATCCGGACGGCTTATGACACTCAACGACACGCTCAAAACCTATCTCGACAAGCGCATTCTCTGGGTTTTCCTAATGGGTTGCGCCAGTGGGTTCCCCTGGGTTCTCATCGCCTCAGCGTTGGCTGCTTGGCTCAAAGATGCCGGAGTCTCAAGAACCGAAATTGGCTTGGTGGGCATTGCTTACGGAATCTACGCATTTAACTTCCTATGGGCTCCACTGGTCGACCGAGTGAACATTCCTTCCATCACTCGAATCGGCCAACGAAAAAGCTGGATTCTTCTAACACAGGCAGCCATGGCCGTACTGACCTTAGTTTTGGCCACAGTTCAAGCGCCAGGAGAACAGCTCGCGCTGGTCGGAATGTTAATTTTCGCCATCGCGCTATTTTCCGCGACGCAAGACATCGCCATTGACGCATTTCGGGTCGATCATTTTTCTTATGGTCATCAAGCTTCCATTCCAGCTGCCTCTGCAATGGCGACCGTTGGGTGGTGGGCAGGCTATTCGTTCCCGGGCTACTTCGCCTTTGCTTACGCAGATATGGTCGGTTGGAATACGGTCTATTTGATGCTCGCGGGGTGTTTGGGCGCCTTTATGTTGGCCACCTGTCTCGTCAAAGAACCAATCACCGACAGAGAGGCTTTACAGCGCGAGATTGAATCTCACTATCTCCAAGGTGAACGGAGTCGATCCCAGCGCATCATCACCTGGTTGACGGTGACTGCTTGGGAGCCTTTGGCTGACTTCTTCAAAAACCATGGATTACGGCTTGCCATCTTGATTTTGGTGTTCATCTTTTTGTTCAAAATCGGTGAGGCGTTTCTCGGACGCATGTCGATCGTCTTCTATAAAGAATTGTTCACTAACGAAGAAATCGGGACCTACCAAAAACTCTATGGCGGACTTGCGACCTGTGTTTTTGCACTCATTGGCAGCATTATCAATGTTCGGTTAGGCGTAACACGCGGTTTGTTTATCGGTGGCGTCGCAATGGCCGGCAGTAATTTACTGTTTGCCTGGCTTGCGATGGCTGGCCCTGATAAATCCATTCTGCTGTTTGCGATCTTAACCGATAATTTCACCACGGCATTCTCGACCGTGGCTTTTGTAAGTTTCTTAACCGCGCTGACCGGCAAAGCATTCTCGGCTACTCAATATGCCCTACTGGCATCGATTGGCAATGCGGGTCGAACTGTACTGGCCTCAAGCGGAGGATGGTTTGTCGATTGGACGGGAGGCAATTGGCCTCTATTTTTCGTGTTAACTGCATTGATGGTCATTCCGGGGCTATTGCTTCTGGTGTTCATTCGCAAACCACTCGAGCAAATTTCAACACATCACAAGGATTCCAATGGGTAACCGATTAACAAAGCTCTACACCAAGACAGGCGATGATGGAACGACCGGACTGGGTGATGGATCACGGACGTCAAAAGATAGTCTCCGAATCGAAGCGGTCGGCACTATTGATGAACTCAATTCCTGGATGGGATTGCTCATCGCCGAACTCTCTGACAACGAGCCCCTGATCGGACCACTCACCGACATTCAGCATCGTTTGTTTGACCTCGGCGGTGAACTTGCAGTTCCTGGATTTCAACTGATCCAACCAGAGATGGTTTCGGATCTAGAGACCTTGTGTGATCAACTCAATGACGAACTTCCAGCTCTGAAAGAATTTATTCTTCCTGGTGGATCAAAATCAGCAGGTTTATGCCACATGGCTCGCGCTGTGGCCAGACGAGCCGAACGCATCATTGTCGCTTTAGCCAAACAAGAAGCCGTTGGCGACGACTTAAAACACTACATCAACCGGCTCTCAGACGTTCTTTTCGTGATGGCTCGGCAATTGGCTCGACGCGATGGTGGCCAAGAGGTCTTTTGGAAATCAGCGCGCACTCAATAAAAAAAGCCCGGCGAACCGGGCTTTTGATCAAAAGACCAAGTGCCTGATATCAGCAAGCACCTTGCTCAAGACAGTGGTAAATCGTGCACCATCTCCACCATTAATCACACGGTGGTCATAGGACAAACACAACGGTAGCATCAACCGTGGTTGGAATGCAGCTCCATCCCAAACCGGTTGAATCGATGCCTTGGATATTCCGAGGATCGCTGCCTGTGGTGAAGGAACGATTGGTGTAAAGGCTGTACCACCGATGGATCCAAGCGATGAAATGGTAAAAGTCGCACCCTGCATTTCTGCGGGTTTTAACTTCTTATTCTTCGCTTTATCGGCCAACTCGGATGCTTCAGCGGCAATCTCCCAAATTCCTTTTTGATCCGCATCACGGATCACTGGAACCATCAATCCATCAGGTGTGTCCACGGCAATACCGATGTGGATGTACCCTTTTCTGACGATTTCGTCCGTCGCAGGATCGATCGAGGCATTGACCTGGGGTAGTTCAGCCAGAGCATAGGCAGAGGCCTTAATCAAAAATGGAAGCGGAGTAAGCTTCACACCCTTCTTTTCAGCCTCAGCTTTCATGGATTTCCGGAACGCTTCCAAATCTGTGATGTCGGCTTCGTCAAACTGTGTCACGGCTGGAACGTTGAGCCAACAGCGCGTCATGTTATCGGCTGTGAGTTTGTGAATTTTGGTCATGGGAATTCGTTCCACAGGACCAAAGGCTGCAAAATCCACCGGTGGAATTGCTGGAATTCCTGTTCCACCCGTGACCGCCGGACTTGCTTCTTTTTGGCTCAATTTCGCCTTCACAAAATTGTGCAAGTCATCTTTGGTGATCCGGCCTCGTGGTCCAGATGACGGCACTTTGGTCAGATCCACACCGAGCTCACGCGCTAACGCACGCACCGCTGGTCCTGCATGCACATGAGACCCTGAAATCTCTGCTGCGGGAGGTTCTATCGTCTGGCTTTGGGCGGCCGCTGTAGCGACTGGAGCCACAGGTTCACTCGGTTGTGCTACTGGACTTGCCGGGGTCGCCGAACCGCTGGTGGATTCCACATCGGCAATCGCATCACCCTGAGCCACGGAATCACCCTCTTTCACAGAGAGTGCGACGATTTTCCCACTCACCGGCGATGGTATTTCCATCGAGGCTTTATCCGATTCGAGAACAATTAATGTATCGCCCTCAGAGACGGTCTCACCAATCGCAACACTGACCTCGATCACAGTTACACCATCGGCATTTCCGGTATCAGGAACGACCACTTTTTCGAGACTGCCTGCACGGCTTGACGGCGCAGCAGCCACAGGTGTCGTTGGTGTGTCGGTTGCCGGAGCTTGCGAAGGAGTCGCAGTTGGACTGCCTGCGGTCACTGACATCTCGCAAATTGGGTCGCCCTGCACCACTTGCTGGCCCTCGGCCACGATCAAGGCGCTAATCACTCCAGCCTTAGGTGCAGGAATTTCCATGGACGCTTTATCTGACTCCAGAACGATCAGAGTATCGCCTTCGGCAACGGTATCACCCACTGAAACCGAGACCTCAATCACAGTCACGCCATCAGCACTCCCAGTGTCAGGCACAACCACCTGCTCACTCGCCGTGGCTTCTTGGGACGCAGGAGCTGCTGCGACTGGCGCTGCAGTCACAGCCTCAGCGGGAGGCGGCTCAACAGGCGCAGAGCCAACAGCATCCGCACTGTCCAATTCACAAATTGGATCACCTTCATTGACCTCAGAACCCTCAGACACATGGATCGCACCCACAACACCGGATGCGTCGGCTGGAATTTCCATGGAGGCCTTATCGGACTCTAAAACAATTAAGGTATCCCCTTCGGCGACTGTATCGCCTTGAGCAACAGCCACTTCAATGACTGTGACGTTCGAGGCATCACCAATATCCGGTACACGAATCGTTGTCATGTCATACCTCCTTACAATGTCACCGGATCAAGACGATCGGGATCGATGTCGAAATCTTTGATCGCTTTCGTCACGACTTTAGGATCAATCTTTCCATCCATCGACAGCGCTCTGAGCGCCGCAATCGTGACAAATCGACGATCCACTTCAAAATGCTCACGCAATTTTTTGCGTGAATCCGACCGACCAAATCCATCAGTCCCAAGCGTAATGTAGGTCCGTTTTCCGAGGAATGGACGAATCTGCTCGGAGTACAGCTGGATGTGGTCTGTCGCAGCCACCACTGGCGCATCAGATCCACCCAACATGGTTTCAACGTGACTAATCCGAGCCGTTTTCTCTTCTGGATGCAACAAGTTGTAACGTGCTGCCGACTGGCCATCACGACGCAACTCATTAAAGCTGGTCGCACTATACACTTCAGCACCGACGCCAAAATCAGCCAGCATTTCAGCTGCTGCCTCAACCTCTCTCAGAATCGTTCCTGAGCCCAGCAAACGAACGCTGTGCTTCATCTTAGGCGCAGCAGGCTTCAGCAGATACATTCCCTTGATGATGTCTGATTCAACACCTTCAGGCATGTCCGGATGGTTGTAGTTTTCATTCATCAAGGTGATGTAATAAAACACACTCTGGTTCTCGTCATACATCTGCTTTAAGCCGTGCTGAACGATGACCGCAACTTCGTAGCTATAGGTTGGATCATAAGAACGCTGATTCGGTACAGTGCCCGCAAGGATATGGCTATGCCCGTCTTGGTGCTGCAGCCCTTCCCCATTTAAGGTGGTCCGGCCTGAAGTTGCGCCCAACAAGAAGCCCTTGGCCTGGATATCACCGGCAGCCCAGGTCAGATCACCCACCCGCTGATGACCAAACATCGAATAGTAAATATAGAATGGGATTAATGGTTGGTTATGGTTTGCATAAGAGGTAGCACAGGCCATCCAAGCTGAAAACGCACCCGATTCATTAATACCTTCTTCGAGAATCTGGCCGGCTTTGTCTTCATGGTAAGACAACACCTGGTCGACATCGTGTGGAATGTATTTCTGACCTTCGGTGGTGTAAATCCCCAGTTGCTTGAACATGCCTTCCATCCCGAATGTCCGTGCCTCATCAGGTACGATAGGGACCACTCGATGTCCAATGGTTTTGTCTTTCACCAGTGTCGACAACATCCGAACGAATGCCATGGTCGTTGAGATTTGGCGGTCGCCTGTCCCTTTGGTCTGCTGCTTAAACGCATCGAGACTTGGACATCCTAGCGGATCTTTCCAGGCCCGACGTGAGGGCAAATAACCACCTAAGACCTGTCGACGCTCTTGTAGATATTTGTTTTCAGGACTCTCAGGACCTGGATTGAAATAGGGCAAATCACTGAGGTCGTCGTCACTAACCGGAATGGCAAAACGATCGCGGAACTTTTTCAAATTCTCCAGATCTAGCTTTTTCACCTGGTGCGATGGGTTAGCTGACTCACCTGATGAACCCATGCCGTACCCTTTGACGGTTTGCGCCAGAATCACGGTCGGCTGTCCTGTGTGGTTAACGGCCGCATGATAAGCCGCATACACCTTGGTGGGATCGTGACCTCCACGATTCAGTTGCGCAATGTCTTCATCTGAAAGATCAGACACCATCTCTTTCAATTCCGGATATTGGCCAAAGAAATGTTCGCGCGTGTATGCACCACCTTTGGCCTTGCAGTTTTGCAATTCACCATCGACCACTTCATCCATGACTTTCTGCATCAGGCCTTGGCGGTCACGAGCGAATAATGGATCCCAATGACGACCCCAAAGAACTTTGATGACATTCCATCCAGCACCACGGAAGACGCCTTCCAGTTCTTGAACGATCTTGGCGTTACCACGAACCGGTCCATCGAGACGTTGCAAATTACAGTTGATCACGAAAATCAGGTTATCAAGACCTTCTCGCCCAGCGAGACCGATCGCACCCAAAGACTCAGGTTCGTCCATCTCTCCATCACCGAGGAATGCCCAAACTTTGCGGTTTGGCTGATCAGAGAGCCCACGATTCACCAAATACTTCATCACATGGGCTTGGTAGATCGATTGAATGGGTCCGAGACCCATTGAAACCGTCGGAAATTGCCAGTAATCCGGCATTAACCAGGGGTGTGGGTAGGACGATAAACCGTCCCCATCCACTTCGCGTCGGAAATTATCCAACTGCTTTTCAGATAGACGCCCCTCTAAAAAGGAACGCGCATAAATTCCTGGACTTGCATGGCCTTGGATATACAGAAGATCCTGGCCTTCAGTATGATCAGGTCCTTTCCAAAAATAGTTAAAACCCACTTCGTACAAGGTTGCTGCCGATTGGTAGGTAGCAATGTGACCACCCAAATCATCGCCTGACTTGTTCGCGCGCATCACCATGGCGAGTGCATTCCAGCGGATCAAGCTACGGATGCGTCGCTCCATGAACAAATCGCCCGGCATCCGCGCTTCTTTTTGCACGGGGATAGTGTTCCGGTACGGTGTGGTCATGGCAACCGGAAGACTTGCTCCCTCCTGGCTGGCACGTGCAACAAGTTGATTCAGCAAGTAGGCCGCGCGATCAGCTCCTTCATGTTGTAGTACAGACTCATAGGCTTCTAGCCATTCTTTGGTTTCGACCGGATCCTGGTCGACTGTTATTGGCGTATTCGCCATAGTTCTCACCTCGTTGGGTTGGTTGGTGAACAACGGCACTTCACTCAAGTCGATTGTGTCAACTCTTTCAAGCGCCGCGGTTTCGTATCTGCAAGTCGTTCACGGTCCAGTGATTCACTCACAGTTAACATATGCTGACGGACTGCCCTCCTGGCCGCCCCCGGATCGCGATCGATCACGATCGCGCGATAAATCGCCTCATGCTGCAGGGCCAGATCTTGTTTTCGAATTCGATCCAGATTGAGCTCGGCTAAATTTTTCACAATCGATTCCTCAAGTAGCACGAAGATCGATCGCATGATATGAAGGATGATGCCGTTCTGAGATGCCTCGGCAATCGCCAAATGAAACTCAGCGTCTGCTTTCGCTTCCCGATGGAGGTCATGCGATCGCACCGCAGCCTGGAGTTCGTGGTAGCGACGTTGCACATTCCCGCGAGCCCGCTCGGTTGCGCGATCAGCGGCTAACCAAGCAGCCACACTTTCTAGAGCAAATCGCAATTCAAGGATGTCAAAGGTTCCATCTGGCGACCGTTGAATCATCGCCATCATCGGATCGATGAATGTTGAGCCCACATGCTCCGCAACAAAAGTGCCACCGCCATGACGACGCTGGATCAGCCCTCGCGCCTCGAGTTTTTGAATGGCTTCTCGGACGGTCGGCCTTGAAACATCAAACTCTTCAGCTAAGCTACGTTCAGAGGGTAGTTTCTGGCCTGGGCGCACTTTCCCCTCGAGAATCAAGCGCTCGATCTGGTCCATAATGACATCAGCCGCTCGCGTCACTCGAGGGGTCGACAGGTATCCATGCATTGCAACAGTCTCATTAGCAGCAAAGTGGTCAGACCAATAGGTTAACTGGTCAGACCAAAATGCGCAAACAGTTAAACCAATCGATCTCTCGGCTCTTGGCCAGCAAAGAATGCATCCAAATTATCGAGCGCCCGATCACCCATCGCCTTTCGTGTTTCGCGTGTTGACGACCCCAAATGCGGCAACATCAAAACGTTCGGACATTTGGCGAACTCAGGATTGCCACCGGGCTCATTCTGAAAGACATCCAGACCTGCAGCTGCGATGTGACCTGACTGCAATGCATCGATTAATGCTGCCTCATCAACCAAGCGGCCTCGAGCAGTATTGACAAAGACCGCACCCGGACGCATCCAACCGATGGATTCGGCATTAATTAAATAGTCTGTTTCAGGAGTCGCTGGACAATTCAGGGAAATCATATCCACCGCCTCAAACAAGGATTTCACTGAAGTGTGATAGATTGCTCCACATTCCAATTCAGGAGGCAATCGACGACGGTTGCTATAATGGATTTCCATGTCGAAACCGCGCGCACGCTTCGCAACCGTCTGACCGACTCGACCCATACCCACAATCCCAAGCTTTTTCGATGTGACTTGAATACCGTTCATTTCCACCGGAGCCCAGTGCTTCCAAGTCCCATGGCGTAGCATCTGATCACCCTCGTACGCACGACGGCTCGCACCTAAAAGCAGCAACATGGCAATTTCCGCGGTCGCATCTGAAAGTACATCAGGAGTATTGGTCACCACGATCCCGCGCGATTTGAGTGCTTCCAGATCACAGTGATCAACGCCGACCGAGTAGTTGGCAACGATTTTCAAACGGCTTCCCAGCTTGGCAACAACATCGGCCGACAAGAGTTCTGAATGACAAACCATCAGGGCATCGGATTCATGGCTCCGAGCGATGAGTTCATCAGATGACATAATATGATCATCGTCATTCAGCCAAACCGCGTAATTGTTGCGAGCGCGCTCCAAGACGGGTTCGACCAATAACCTCGTAATGCTTAAGTCAACCATTTCAATTTCCTTAATTGATGCGAAAAGGCACATTGGCGTTTTTGGAAACAAGTTTCAATCGAAAAGTGGTCTGATCACTTTTTTTTTAAAAGCCTTGCAACATCGGCTCGAAATCCTCAATATCGGCTCTCCAAGGATGGATTTGTAGGGCGCACTGCATTGAGCAGATATGGATAAGCGCTAGAAAAAAATAGATAAAAAAGGTAGTCCGATGAGCAAAAAACTCGATCGCCGTTCGTTTCTGAAAGGAGCTACGGCAACAGCAGCGGCCTCCAGCCTCGGTTTCCCAGCACTTGTCAACGCCGGTGGTCACGGCGGTACAACATTGAAAGTGCAGGCAGCTTGGGGTGGCGGTATTTTCCTAGAAAACGCGCAAGCCTATGTCGACCGCGTTCATGCAATGGCTGGGAAAGATCTTAAGATTGATTTACTTCCAGTGAATTCCGTCGTTAAAACATCACAGATGCAAGACGCGGTTCACCGCGGGGTGTTGGATGGATGTCACTACGTACCTGCGTACTGGTACTCAAAATCCAAAACAGCGTCATTGTTCGGAACTGGCCCATGCTTTGGCTGGTCATCACAAGAAGTTCTCGGTTGGTTGCACTACGGCGGTGGTCAGCAGTTGTTTGACGAGTTGATGGGTTCTTTAGGCCTCAACATCATTTCATTCTTCAACAGCCCAATGCCAGCTCAGCCAATGGGTTGGTTCAAAGAAGAAATCAAAGATGCTTCGCAGATGAATGGTCTTAAGTACCGTACTGTTGGTCTGGCTGCAGACGTTCTTCTGGAAATGGGTATGTCAGTCGTTCAGTTGCCAGGTGGTGAGATCCAGCCAGCGATGAAGTCAGGTTTGATTGACGCTGCAGAATTTAACAACCCAACATCTGACCGTGACTTCGGTATGCAGGATGTCTCGAAAGACTATCACCTCGGGTCGTTCCACCAGTCACAGGAATTCTTCGAAATCTCGTTCAACAAGAAGAAGTACGATGCTTTACCAGCCGAGCAGCAAGCGATCTTGCGCTACGCTTCAGAAGCTGAGAACTCAAACTTCTACTGGCACAACACGAACCGGTACGCTGACGATTTGCAAAACCTGCGCAATCAGGGTGTAAACGTTCACCGGACTCCTGACTCTGTGATGAAAGAGCAGTTAAAGGCTTGGGACATCGTTGTCGATCGTCTGAATGCCGAAGATCCATTCTTCAAGAAAGTGATCGACTCGCAAAGAGCATACGCTGAGCGCGTCATGGGCTACTTGAACTTGAATCAGCCAGACTATCGTATGGCCTACAATCACTACTTCGGTTAATCCGAACGGTGATTTACGATCCTGGGGCGCTCAAGCGCTCCGGGATTTTTAGTTTCTAAGTGGCACATCAAAGTCAGTGCCCTTGGGTGGACTGGAGCCCGAATCCTTACAACACACTGTTGTAAGGCAATTAAATGCACACTGTGAATCTTATTGTGGAGAAACAATCGTGGAACGATTTGTCTATACCATTGAAGGGTTAAACGTCTGGGTAGGGCGTGCCTTTGGCTGGTGTATCTTAATTTTGACACTCTCGGTGTCATATGAGGTGTTTGTTCGTTACGTGCTGAACGCTCCGACTGTATGGTCAATGGACATGATGATCCAGATGTACGGGGCACTTTTCTTAATGGCAGGGCCTTACGCGCTCGCTCAAGACGCCCATGTCCGCGGTGATTTCTTATATCGATTATTGAAACCAAAGACGCAAGGCAAGATTGACCTTGTGCTTTACGTGACGTTCTTCTTTCCAGGCATGCTCGCTTTGTTTTGGTTTGGCACAGAGGTCGCGGCCGACAGTTGGCGCTACAAAGAAGTGAGTTGGAATAGCCCAGCTCGAATCCAAATTTATTTCTTCAAAACACTCATCCCTGTCGCTGGATTCTTACTCATCCTTCAGGGCCTTGCCGAGATCTGCCGTTGCATCCGAGCGATCAAAGATAACGAGTGGATGGCGCGCTTAAGCGATGTGAAAGAGACAGAGCAATTGCTGATGGAAGAAGCAGAGAAGAAGGAAGTGCAAGCATGAGCAACCCTGAAGTCGCGATTTTAATGTTATGCCTATTTATCGTATTGGTGCTACTTGGCTTCCCAATCGCGTTCACTCTGATTGCGATGGGTGTTGGATTTGGCTATTACGCCTACTACAGCAGCCCTCAAACATTCAGCGATATTTTTGATAACCAAATTTTCTACCTGCTGAACCAAAACACTTACTCGGTCATGGAAAGTGACACATTAGTCGCCATCCCACTATTCCTGTTTATGGGGTATGTGGTCGAACGCGCCGATATTGTTGGACGTCTCTTCCGATCGTTACAAATGGCCGCGCACAACCTCCCAGGATCAATGGCCGTTTCTGCATTAATTACCTGCGCTGTATTTTCAACAGCATCGGGTATCGTGGGCGCGGTTGTGACGTTGATGGGCCTTCTCGCCTACCCCGCCATGGCCAAAGCGAACTATGACAAGAAGTTTGCTGCCGGCGTGATCTGTGCTGGTGGAACCCTGGGAATCCTCATTCCGCCATCCATCATGTTGATCGTTTACGCTGCAATTGCTGAATTGTCACCGTTACGGTTATACGCAGCAGCGATGTTCCCCGGCCTCATCCTCGCCGGCTTATACATCGTTTATGCCATTACGCGGGCAACACTTAATCCTTCGATTGCACCAAAACCACTCGCAGAAGATATCCCGCCAAAAGCGCAGATTTATAAAGATCTTCTGGTGTCATTTTTACCGCTGACTATTTTGATTGTCACGGTACTGGGTTCGATACTTGGTGGATTAGCGACCCCGGCTGAAGCGGCCGCGATGGGTGCGCTCGGATCGATGATCCTTGCTGCTTTTTACAGGGCGCTGACTTGGAAAAAAATTCAGGAGAGTGTGTTCCTGTGTGCCAAAGCGACAGCCATGGTTTGTTGGTTATTCGTTGGTTCTTGGACGTTCGCATCGATATTCTCGTACCTTGGAGGACACGATGTGATCGAGCATTGGGTTCTCGGGATGGATTTGGCTCCTTGGCAATTCCTCGTCATGGTTCAGACCATCATCTTCGTCTTGGGTTGGCCTCTTGAGTGGTCAGAAATTCTGATCATCTTCGTCCCAATCTTTTTGCCGATGCTCGACACTTTCGGAGTTAACCCATATTTCTTTGCAATGCTAGTCGCACTCAACCTTCAGACCTCCTTCCTGACACCGCCGATGGCGATGTCTGCTTACTACCTGAAAGGGGTCTTGAAAAATCAGATTGAGTTGGTAGAGATCTTTAAAGGGTTATTGCCGTATCTGGGAATTGTGCTATTCAGCATGGTGCTCTTGTACCAATTCCCAGGAATCGCGTTGTGGTTGCCTGACTATCTCTTTGGCGAGTACATCCCATAGTGCCCGACTCAACGCAAACAGTCGCAGAGACAGTCGTAGCCATTGCTGACGGTCAATTGACCACTCGGCAATGGACCGAACACTGTCTCTCGCAAATTGATTCACCAGACGCGATTGGAGCTTGGTCTTATATTGACCGTGATCGTGCACTGGAGCGCGCCGATGCTATGGATTGGTTGCGAAAAGACGGCAGCGCGATGGGGGCTTTACATGGCTGTCCCATTGGCCTCAAAGATATCATTGAGGTTAAAGGAATGCCGCATGGCTGCGGATCTCCGCTGATGGGACAGGTGTCTGAAAGAAACGCCGCGCTCGTTGACGCATTAGAGGCAGCGGGCGCTGTCATTCTTGGGAAAACTGAGACCACCGAATTCGCGGCCTTGCATCCAGCCAGAACGAAGAACCCTCACTCATTGGAGCATTCGCCTGGAGGATCATCGGCCGGTTCAGCGGCCGCAGTGGCAGCCGGAGAAGTTCCGATTGCGATTGGCTCGCAAACCAATGGTTCGGTCATTCGTCCAGCGTCTTACTGCGGTGTCTACGCGATGAAACCCTCAGCTGGAATTATTTCCCGAACAGGAGTCTTCGAGCAATCACCCACACTCGATCAGATGGGTGTATTCGCAGCATCGCTTGCTGATATCGCCTCGATCGTTGATGTGTTATCGGTTCACGATAGCCGCGATCCACACAGTATCGCCGCTCCGCGACCGAACTGCGTTGAAGGTTATTTATCCGATCCACCGATGCAGCCGAATTTGGCGATTTTCACACTTCCCTACCAAGACCTGCAGGAACACGCCTGCACCGAAGGTTTTCGCGAGATTGCCGAAGCACTTGAAGGGCGCATCGAGGTCTTAGAAGCACCGCCGGTCTTTGATCAATTGATCGAGTCACAGCGAATTATTCATCTTAAAGAAGCCGCGGCTGCATTTGAGACCATGGGCTTATTTGGTCATGATCAACTGTCTGAGACATTGCGCTCGATGCTGACGCAAGGCGCAGCGTATTCTGAAGATCAGTATCAAGAGGCGCTTGATATCAAACACTCGCTGACTGCTTTCTTCGACAATTTCTTTGAAGATTTTGATGCCATTCTTTCGCCATCAGCGTCTGGAGAAGCACCTTTGTTGAATGAAGGACATACTGGAAATCCTATTTTCTGCACCGTTTGGACGCTTGCGGGGCTCCCAACCCTGAATCTTCCGATTCTGCAGGGAGAACATGGGTTACCGATCGGCGTTCAATTAATCGGACGCATGAGAGACGATGCGCGCCTTTTGAGGACCGCGCACTGGTTGACGAATGAATTATTTGATGAAGGAGAAGGCTAATGCTTTCACAACGCGTAAAACAAATCCTCGGGCTCATCGCCACTGCCTTGTTCGCAACCTTTATTTTCGGTCTATCGCACAGTATTTCGACCGGTTTCGCAGGATTCTGGGGCGGCCTCCCATTCGCTTTGATCGCGATTTTTGTCGTTGGAATGGCCTGCTATGATCTTTGGGAAGAAACCACGAAGCAAAAAGACTGACCAAGTGGTCTGACCATCAGATATCGACCAACCGTTAATATATCTATCATTTAACGCATTAATTGATTCACTGGTCAGACCATTATTTTCATCAAGGAAAAGGAACATCCAGATGACAGTCATCACCTGCATTGAGGATCTCAAACAGATTTATAAACGTCGTGTTCCCAAAATGTTCTATGACTATGCGGAAACCGGCAGCTGGACAGAGCAAACCTTTGTTGAAAACACAACCGACTTCCAAGATCTCCGGTTTCGCCAAAAAATTGCTGTCAACATGGAAGGTCGCTCTACCGAAACCACAATGATTGGACACAATGTGTCGATGCCAGTGGCATTAGCACCTGTTGGATTAACGGGCATGCAATGCGCTGACGGTGAAATTAAAGCAGCACGCGCAGCGGCCAAATTTGGCATCCCATTCACCCTCTCAACGATGTCAATTTGCTCCATCGAAGATGTCGCTGAACATACCGATCAGCCGTTTTGGTTTCAGGTTTACACGCTCAAAGACGATGATTTCATGCGTCGACTCATGGAGCGCGCCAAAGCGGCGAATTGCTCCGCATTAGTGATCACTGTCGATCTACAGATGCTTGGGCAGCGTCACAAAGATTTGAAGAACGGGCTCTCAGCTCCACCAAAACTCACCGTCAAATCCATTGCGGACATGATGACCAAAGTCAGCTGGGGGCTTGAAATGCTGGGGACCAAACGGCGATTCTTCGGCAATATCGTTGGTCACGCGAAAGGTGTTAGTGATGCGTCATCACTCAGCAGCTGGACCGCGGAGGCTTTTGATCAATCGCTGGACTGGAAGCGCATCGGGCAACTGATGGAAATGTGGGACGGCAAGGTCATCCTGAAAGGCATCTTAGATGCCGAGGACGCGAAAAAAGCAGCCGACCTAGGCGCTGATGCGATTGTGGTCTCAAACCATGGCGGACGACAACTGGATGGTGCGTCGAGTTCAATTCGGATGCTTTCACACATCGTCGATACCGTGGGCCATCAAACCGAAGTCATGTTTGATAGTGGAATCCGCTCAGGGCAAGACGTCCTGAAGGCGATTGCACTCGGAGCCAAAGGGACCATGATCGGTCGCGCTTACACCTACGGCTTAGGAGCTAATGGCGAACAAGGTGTCACAGATGCACTCAGAGTGATTCATAAAGAACTCGATACCACCATGGGTCTTTGCGGCCGAACCCGAATGAGTGATATCGACCAAGAGATCTTAATGGTTCCCGACGGCTTCCATCGGAAGTAATCTGGACCTCCAAACTGTCATCGAGCGGCCTGGTGGCGCTTGCTAAGGAACCTCATGCAACATGGCTAATGATGTCATTCTTGATCGTATTCTCGGGAGTGTCATTCCGGTATTGATTGTCGTCATGATCGGCTATCTTTATGGTCGTTGGCGCAAACCCAACATGTCGACCATCAACCAAGTCAATATGGAACTTTTCGTACCCATGTTGATTTTTTCGGTCTTGGCATCGAAGTCAGTCGATCTCACAGACTATCTTCCACTGACGATAGGTACCCTCGGCATCATTCTCGGGTCTGCGGTTCTGACTTGGCCAATCTGCAAGCTCACAGGTATCCAGCCCAAAACATTGATTCCACCCATGATGTTTACCAACACTGGAAATTTAGCTCTGCCTCTCGTGCTGTTAGCCTTCGGTGAAGCAGCAATGCCCGCAATGATTGTGATCTTTATCATTTCTATGTTTTTACATTTTACGCTGGGCTTTTACATCCTCGACCGCCGCGCCAAAGTGCTGAACGCATTATCGATCCCAACAATCCTGGCGACCTTTGCTGGATTGTTCGTCGGCTTTACCCACACACACATTCCTGAAATCGCACTAATCCCTCTCGATATGCTCGGTCAAATTGTCATTCCCCTGGTCCTCTTTGCGTTGGGTGTTCGCATGCAAGATGTGAGTACCAACGACTTTGGGACTGGATTATTCGCAGCAATCCTCTGCCCGGTCTTAGGGCTCGGCATTGCCTTTGCCCTGCAGCCGCTACTGCAACTGGATCCACTGCAGTGGAGTGTGTTTTTGGTCTTCGCAGCGCTTCCACCGGGGGTACTCAATTACATGATTGCAGAACGATACAATCAGGAACCGACACGTGTGGCTTCAATTGTGTTGATCGGCAATATCGGCGCGATTGTCTGGATGCCACTGGCTCTGGCTCTCGCACCACCGTTTTAAATCGTCGGCCGAATCCTCCCGTAGTCAAAATCGGCTCCTGGATCAACTTTTCGACCAGGGGCGATGTCACGGTGCCCAACGATCTGGTCAACAGGAATATCGTAAGTCTGGCAGAGCCTCTGGCAAACCGTCGCTAATACCCGATACTGCGCATCGGTGAATGGACCCTCTTCTGCGCCAATTAACTCAATACCGATACTGAAATCATTGCACCCCGATTGCCCTGAAAAACTCGACTCACCGGCATGCCAGGCTCGCTGATCAAAGGCAACTGGCTGATACATCGCGCCGTCACGACCAATTACCAAGTGCGAGGAAACACGCACGGTTTTGATCGCCTCGAAATAGGCATCCATCTCATGATTTAAGGTCCCTTGGAAGAACGCCAACACCGGCAGCGGATTGAATAATCCAGGGGGCAAAGAAATGGCATGAATCACGATCAAAGAGATCGATGAATCGGGTCTTTCGTCAAAATGTGGACTCGGAATCCATAAAGCATCAGAAAAGCGGTGATTCTGCATAGCACAACAAGGCCTCATCTTGTTACATTACGTCCTTTCAATCGCGGATAATACAGTGACTGCATTACCACTTATCGTCGGGTTTGGCGGCATCAACGCTGCCGGCCGAAGCTCAGATCATCAAGCATTCAGACGTCTGATCATGGATGCCCTCACACCATCTGAGACAGCTCGAACCGTTGATCAGATTGGAGCACTCATTGGTCTAGGTCCCGACATCTCAATGAACGAAGCGCAAGCTCGACATGTCCTTGAGAATACACTGATCCGTCGAATTCATCCCGACTGGTTTAATCCTGATGCAGTAGCTCTCAATCGTCTTGGCCACACGAAAGAAGCGTCATCCATCTGGCTGGGACCACTTCAGATACCAAATCCTTTACCGATCGGTTGGAGTATCGGTCGCAAAGAAGGCCGCCTGACGGAATATGTCATCGAACCTGGAGATGTGTTGAAACCTTGTACGCGAAAACTATCCGTCCAAGCGGCCGGAATGGCACCGACAGGATTTCGGCCAGATATGTTTTATCCGTCACGCAATCACCCGCGAACGCTCCAGTTAGCATTGTTCGCCTTATCCGACTGCTGGCTTAGCTCCGGGCTTCAGTGGCATCACATCAAACATCACATTGCGCCAAACCAAGTTGCTGTCTTTGCCGGATCATCTATCGGACAGATGGATGAATCAGGTTTTGGGGGGATGCTGAAAAGTGCATTGCTCGGCAAACGAACCACTTCAAAACAACTACCGCTTGGTTATCCGCAGATGCCCGCCGATTTCAGTAACGCGTACGTACTTGGGAGTCTTGGACGCTCGGGAGCGAGCATGGGGGCCTGCGCTAGCTTCCTCTACAACCTCCACAATGCAGTCGATGGAATTCAAGAAGGACGCTATAAAGTCGCGATCGTCGGTGGTGCTGACTGCCCAATTACGCCAGAAGTCATCGAAGGCTTTCGTGCGATGGGCGCCCTCGCTGAAGACCAAGGTCTTCGAGAGCTCGATGGACTCGGTGACACCGAAACCCCGAACTACCGACGCACCAGCCGGCCTTTTGGTCTCAATTGCGGTTTCACCATAGGTGAATCCAGTCAGTATGTCATCTTGATGGATGACCAGTTGGCTCTGGAATTAGGCGCAACCATTTATGGTTCAGTACCGACCGTGGCGAGCCACGCCGATGGCGGCAAGCGGAGCATTTCAGCCCCAGGTGCGGGTAACTATCTAACCCTCGCCCAGGCAGCCGCCAGTATTCGTGATTTATTGGGGCAGGATGTGCTCGCGCATGAAACCTTGGTGCAAGCACATGGCACCAGTACACCTCAAAACCGGGTGACTGAGTCCGATGTTCTCTCACGCGTGGCTCAAGCTTTTGGCATTGATCGGTGGATGGTCAGTGCCGTTAAGAGTCAACTTGGGCATTCTCAAGGAACCGCCGGAGGTGATCAGCTGGCGGTCAGCCTAGGTGCTTTTGCATCACAAATTGCGCCCGGCATCCAAACAACCGAGACATTAGCCCCTGATGTCATTCAACAGGGGCTCGAGTTTGTCTTACATTCTCGTGAGCAAACACTCTCGGCTGCGCTCATTAATGCCAAAGGATTTGGCGGTAATAACGCAACTGCCGCTGTGTTATCTCCCGAAGCAACTGCGACACTGCTTCAGTCACGCCATGGCCCAATCCAGATCGCAGGCTCAGACGAAGTTCGAGCAAGGCAGGAAAGATATCGTCATGAGATAGATCGGGGCACCATCGAGATCCTCTACCATTATGGCGAGAACATCGTCGACGGATCTGATTTAGAAATGACCGCCACGTCAGTCTCGGTCCCTGGGTTTGGCCATAGCCTGCCGCTCGACCAAGCAAAAACGAAATACTCAGATTTGATCAAATCGTAACTGCAATCCAAACACCAGGGCGTCTTCTCGCCCTGTGGCTGTCGGATAATAATGCCGCCGTCGCCCCACTTCATTAAACCCGTGGTTCATGTACATCTGAATGGCTGCTGGATTCGACTCACGGACTTCCAAGAACATCTGACGTGCACCCTGCTCCCTGGCATCTTCAATCAAATGGACGAGCATTTGGCTCCCCAATCCATTCCCTTGCAGGCTTGGCTCCACAGACACGTTTAAAATATGTGCTTCATCAAGCGTAATCGAGAGAAACGCCTGACACACATGAACTGTCTCACCTGCGCGCGTGCCGAGCCAAATCCGGTATGGAACTGTGGTACATCCGCCAATAATGGCTCTCGACCACGGAAACTCATAGGCGCGAGCTTCTAATGCACAGACTGCGTCGAGATCCAACTCTTGCATCAATCGAAACGTCAGCGAGTCAGGCACGTCGAGACTCTTGAATCACATGCCAAGCGTGCCGTTTCCGATCCGCTGAAACAGCAAGCTCATCAAGCGTCGGGAGAATCAGAGCATCGGCAAAAATCGATGAGAGATCCAACTGCGATACCGCCAAGACAATGGTCGGATCTTGCGCTGTCGTTTCTGCCCATCGTCGATGTAACCAAGCATCCAAGGCTTCGATCGCGGCCGACTCGCTTTGATCTTTAATACCAGCGATCGGCCAATGAAAATATTGCCAATCACTCTCTTGAGATATCGGTGACAACGCACGCATTAAATCTGAGCACAGGCCTGTGAGACGCCCTTCGAGTAAGCCACCAGCCCACTCAGGGAGTTCACACGCTAATAAAGTGTCATCTGAAACCGCACTGACCAAGGTAAATTGAATTGGCTTTGCATTAGAAGCAGCCTCAGTCTCAACTGGCTCAGAAGGTACGGTGGATTCAACCGGAGGGTTTGATGCAGGAGCCTCAGGATCAATCGGATTGATCTCTACTACTGTCTCAGAGACGAATTGCTTGACCAGTTCAGAGGCCATCTGAGGCATTGAGGAGCTCGCAGCAGGGGTCGGGTGATCATCAGTCATTGCATCAGGTTGACGATCACGCAACACCACCACTGGAATACCCATCGCATCCAGAATCTTTCGCGACTCCTGTGGTGGCAAGCCTTGCATCAGATTCCTTCAGATTTTTGCGGGTGCTGCTTATCCAGAGGCTTTTCGATTAAATTGAGCGCGTGCAAATAGGCTTTTGCTGATGCCACAATAATGTCTGTATCTGCCCCTAACCCATTGACAATGCGTCCAGATTTCTCAAGCCGCACGGTCACTTCACCCTGCGAATCGGTTCCTGTCGTGATGGCATTGACCGAGTACAACTGCAGATCACTGCCTGAATTTGCAACCGACTCAATGGCTTTGTAGACGGCATCAACTGGGCCATCGCCTTGGGCGGACACATCCACTTCAGCGCCATCAACTCGTAATGTCAAATACGCTGTTGGAGCAATACCCAGTTTCGATGTCACTGATAGATCCGACAGTTCATACCGAGCACTATCTGCTTCCATTTTTTGTGCATTCATCAACGCCTGAAGATCTTCATCGAAAATCTCATGCTTACGATCGGCCAGATCTTTAAAGCGCGCAAAGGCATCATTTAAGGCCTGATCATCAGCGAGCGTAATCCCTAATTCATCCAGTCTGGATTTAAAGGCCGCACGACCTGAGTGCTTCCCCAAGACCATTTTATTGGTGTTCCAACCGACGTCTTCAGCTCGCATGATTTCATAGGTTTCGCGGTGTTTTAAGACACCATCCTGATGAATGCCTGACTCATGCGCGAAAGCATTGGCACCGACAATGGCTTTGTTTGGTTGGACTGGGAAACCCGTAATCGAGGACACGAGACGAGACGCAGGCACAATGTGTCGTGTATCAATGTGTGTTTCCACGTCAACGATATCCGAGCGCGTCTTCACCGCCATAACAATCTCTTCCAGTGACGTATTCCCAGCTCTCTCCCCTAAGCCATTGATGGTGCATTCCACTTGACGACACCCAGCCCGCACAGCTGCCAGTGAATTCGCAACAGCCAACCCAAGATCATTATGGCAATGCACCGAAAATACCGCCTTGTCTGCATTGGGAATTTTCGTGAGGAGTGTGCGTACCGTCTCTTCGATCTGAAACGGGAGGTTATAGCCGACCGTATCCGGGAAATTACAGGTGGTGGCGCCGGCATTGATCACGGCTTCGAAGACACGTGCCAAGAAGTCAATGTCCGAACGACCTGCGTCCTCGGCTGAAAACTCCACATCGTCGGTGTATTGACGGGCCTTTTTCACCGCATAGATAGCCTGCTCAATCACCTGCTCAGGCTCAAGCTTCAATTTATGCTTCATATGAATCGGACTGGTGGCGATAAACGTGTGGATCCGACGTCGCGGCGCCGGCGCGATCGCCTCCGCAGCCACTTCGATATCGCGATCCAGTGCGCGTGCCAAACTACAGACGGTTGACTCTGTAATCGCTTCAGCGACAGCTTTCACAGCCTCAAAGTCACCGGGACTCGCCACAGCAAAACCGGCTTCGATGACATCGACTCGGAGTCGCTCGAGGGCCTTGGCAATGCGAACTTTTTCATCGCGCGTCATTGATGCGCCGGGGCTTTGTTCCCCATCGCGCAAGGTCGTATCAAAAATGATTAATTGATCTTTCGCCATCTTAATCTCTCCAACGGCTCAGTGCCGCTTGGCAACAACAAACAAATAAAATAGGAATCGAAACCGAGAAAAATCGAACCGCCCATCAGGGCAGTCGAAGGCCAAATAGCAGATTGTCATTGGCGAATTGCATATTCATGGCTTGAGAATGCCAATGAACAGCTGTTTGCGCAAGTCAGTTTTTTCTATCGGTGCCATTGTGCGTGACTATCAACTCACGCACCCTCAATGATTCTGAAGTCCCGGTCAACACCATCGGATAGTGCGTCTAGCGCAGCCTGGTAGGCTTTGGATTCATAAGCTGCTTGAGCGGCATCTAACGTCGGCCATTCCACAATAACCGTCCGCTCTTTTAATCCAGAGCCAGATGCATAGGCCGCAGTCCCGCGCACCAAAAATTGTCCACCCTGACCTTCAATGGCTGGCTTGGCGAGCGCGGCGTAGGCCGCTAGTTTGTCCGCATCATAGATTTCACGATAGCAACTAACCCAATACCCTTTTTGCATTGTTTATCCTTTGAGATTGTAGTTTTTTGATTCAACCCAGCTGGCAAGTTTCATCCCACCAAAAGTACTGGACGCCACGAAACCGATCAGGATGATCATTTCAAGGAGATGTTCCGTGCCTGGCCGAAATACCAAGACAAGCACTAAGCTGACAACGAAACCAATTCCACCATAGATGACTTGGCGTCTCGCTTCATTTTCGGAAACCTCAGGAATATCTTCATCGATGATTCCGCGTTTACTCTTCTTCTTTCGCCGCATTCCGCTTGCTACCTAATTTTGTTTTTAACCATAGCCCCGGTCCGCTCAATAAATACAAACCCGTCAGCAAAAAGAGGACTCTCGGTGGATCCAGCGAAACAAACGCAAAAATCAACGCTGCCGCCATGATCGCCAACAGCGGCACCCGCGCCTTCAGATCTGAGTTCTTAAACGACGGGTAAGGAACTGAAGAAACCATTAACAGACCACAGACAGCAGTCAAAATCACCATGGTTAAGGCGACTGTTTCGCCTTGAATATTGGAGTCGACCAATGTCCAGACAGCAGCAGCCAAGAAGTAGGCGGCGGCAGGACAAGCCAGCCCAACAAAATAGTTCGAATCGACAATCTCACGTTGAACGTTAAATCGCGCTAATCGTAAGGCAGTACCAGCGACGTAAATAAACGCCGCAACCCAACCCAATTTCCCAAGCGCCGACAGTGACCAGCTAAACACTAAAACAGCAGGGGCGACACCGAAAGCCACCACATCACTTAACGAATCGTACTGTGCGCCAAACTCGCTCTGGGTATTGGTTAAACGGGCGACTCGTCCATCCAATCCATCAAATAATCCAGACACAAGTATCGCGATTGCTGCTGTTTCAAACAAACCCTCGCCCTGATAGACAGCACGAGTGGCTGTGATAATCGAGAAGAATCCTGCCAATAATCCGGCTGTGGTCAGTATGTTGGGGAGGAGGTAAATACCTTTGGACTGAGTCATCATGAAAAGCGGGCCGTTAGGCCCGCATTCAATTAGTTCTTGTCTTTATCAACCAATTGATTGGCTGCAATCCAAGGCATCATAGCTCTGAGTTGTCCACCCACCTGTTCGATTGGATGTTCCGCATCATTGCGACGGCGCGCAGTCATCGATGGATAGTTGGTCTGCCCTTCGGTAATGAACATCTTCGCGTATTCACCATCCTGAATGCGACGCAGTGCCTCGCGCATGGCATATCTGGATTCTTCGTTAATCACTTCAGGTCCAGTCACATATTCACCAAATTCAGCGTTGTTTGAAATCGAATAGTTCATATTGGCGATACCGCCTTCATACATCAAATCAACGATCAGCTTGAGTTCGTGCAAACATTCAAAATAGGCCATCTCGGGCGCGTAACCTGCTTCCACCAGAGTCTCAAACCCAGCCTTCACCAGTTCCACACAGCCACCACAAAGGACTGCCTGCTCGCCAAATAAATCCGTTTCAGTTTCATCTTTGAATGTGGTTTCAATGATGCCAGTTCGACCGCCACCGACGCCTGAGGCGTATGACATGGCAACGTTTTTGGCATTACCAGATGCATCTTGGTGGATTGCAACCAAATCAGGGACTCCACCGCCACGCACGTATTCGCTTCGGACTGTGTGACCAGGTGCTTTCGGTGCAATCATGATCACGTCAAGATCAGCCCTCGGTACCACTTGGTTGTAGTGAATTGAGAAACCGTGCGAGAACGCAAGTGTTGCGCCCGGCTTGATATTTGGCTCAATCTCGTTGCGATACAAATCACCATGGAATTCATC
Organism: Gammaproteobacteria bacterium; assembly: GCA_024640985.1. Classification (GTDB taxonomy): domain Bacteria; phylum Pseudomonadota; class Gammaproteobacteria; order Pseudomonadales; family Litorivicinaceae; genus HIMB30. The sequence continues at coordinate 37,936 of JAHEDY010000005.1, read as the reverse complement.
AGGCGTCAAAATCATGACGAGATCAGCCTGAGCAACAGCTTGGTCAACAGGGAGTACCTTTAAACCGTGAGCTTGTGCTTTAGCGACTGAGGATGAACCTGAACGCAGACCCACGGTGACATCCACGCCTGAATCCTTCAAGTTACAAGCCTGAGCGTGGCCTTGTGAACCATAGCCAATTACCGACACCTTTTTCGACTGGATAATCGACAGGTCACAATCTTTGTCATAATAAATCTGCATGCAATGTTTTCCTCTATTAACGTTGGCTGTTTACACAGACAGCACGCGCTCACCGCGTGCAATGCCGCTGACTCCGCTCCGAACCACTTCTAAAATGGCCGAAGCACCAATGGCTTCAATAAATGCATCAAGCTTGTCGCTCGTTCCGGTGAGCTGCACTGTATACATTGCTGGACTCACGTCAACGATTTGACCGCGGAAGATGTCACAGGTCCGCTTCACCTCGGCACGTTGAGCGCCAGTGGCTTTAATTTTGATTAACATCAGCTCACGCTCGATGTGGTCACCCTCAGTCAAATCAACCAACTTCACGACATCGATCAATTTGTTCAGATGTTTGGTAATTTGCTCGATCACCGCATCATCACCAATGGTTGTCACCGTCAAGCGCGACAATGTTGGGTCTTCTGTCGGAGCAACTGTTAAAGATTCTATGTTGTAACCGCGCTGGGCAAACAAACCGACCACGCGAGACAAAGCACCGGGCTCATTTTCCATCAGAACCGAAATAATGTGTCTCACTTGGTACGCTCCGTCTTACTCAAAAGCATGTCTTTCATCGAGCCCGTTTGAATTTGCATTGGATAGACGTGTTCATCCGGATCAATATCAATATCCATAAAGACCACGCGATCTTTCATGGCAAAGCACTCTTCCATCTTGGCTTTCAATTCAGCTGGATCGGTGACTTTCATGCCAACATGACCATAGGCTTCCGCCAGTTTGACAAAGTCAGGCAACGAATCCTGATAGGTCGATGCTGCGTAACGGCCGCCATATTGCATGTCTTGCCACTGCTTCACCATGCCAAGCGCAGCATTATTCAGGTTAATAATCTTCACAGGCATGTTGTATTGCGTACAGGTCGACAATTCCTCGATACACATCTGGATTGAGCCTTCCCCTGTCACAACAGCAACTGCACTGTCGGGATGCGCTAATTGCACACCCATGGCTGCCGGAAGACCAAATCCCATGGTTCCAAGACCGCCAGAATTAATCCACTGCCTTGGCTTGTCGTACTTGTAATACTGAGCTGCAAACATTTGATGCTGGCCGACGTCGGAGCAAATGTAAGCTTCGCCGTTGGTCACTTCGTACAGGGTACGAATCACATCCTGCGGCATAATTTTTTCGCCGCGCGTGTACCGATCACCCGTCCAAAGACCATGCTTTTCACGCCAGCCATTGATGGTTTCCCACCAACCTTTCAATGCTTCTTGATCAGGCTCAACGTCCATCTGGCTCAGCATTTCGACCATATCAGCCAACACAGGCTGCACTGGACCCACCAGAGGCACTTCAATGTGACGCACAGTTTTTTGAATCGAGGCTGGATCAATGTCAATGTGAACGATCCGAGCGTTCGGACAGAATTTTTTCGGATTGTTAGTCACTCGATCATCAAAGCGCGCACCAACCGCAAAGATCACATCCGCCTGGTGCATGGCCTGGTTGGCCTCATAAAACCCATGCATACCGAGCATTCCGATAAACTGATCATCGGATCCTGGAAAGGCTCCAAGTCCCATCAAGGTATTCGTCACTGGATAACCAAGACGTTTAGCCAGTGAGACCAATTCAGCGGATGCATCACCAAGAACCACGCCGCCACCGGCGTAAATCACAGGTCGTTTCGCCTCTAAAAGCAGATCAAGGGCCTTGCGAATCTGACCGGCATGCCCTTTGAGCGCAGGCGTGTAAGACCGTAATTTGACAGTTTCTGGGTATTCAAATGCTCGCTTTTCAGCCGGCGCAGTCATGTCTTTGGGGACATCCACAACCACAGGCCCAGGACGACCTGTTTTTGCAATATGGAAGGCCTTTTTCATCACGCTTGGAATTTCTTCGATCGAGCGAACCAAGAACGAATGCTTCACGATCGGTCGACAACAACCAATCATGTCAGTTTCTTGGAACGCATCACTGCCGATTAAATGACTGGGCACGTTTCCAGAGATCACGACCAGAGGAATCGAATCCATATAGGCCGTGGCAATCCCAGTAATTGCATTAGTCGCACCAGGACCCGATGTCACCAAAGCAACGCCAACTTCACCAGTGGAACGCGCAAAGCCATCAGCCGCATGCACAGCAGCCTGCTCGTGGCGTACGAGGATATGTTCCACTGCGTCTTGTTGATACAGTGCATCGTAAATATGTAAAACCGCACCGCCAGGGTAGCCAAAAATCATTTTGACCCCTTCTTCTTTCAGCGCGCGCATGATCATCTCACCGCCAGAAAGCAATTCCACTTCCGACCCTCTTTAAGAAAATAGTTAAGGTAAACCGAGAATTGTGACACCCAGAAATGGCCTGTCAACTGACAGGCCTTGGTATTTTAAGCGTGAAAGGTGATTTCACCGGTTGAACTGACGTCTGCATGGATGATTGACCCAGGACTAAACTGCCCTTTCAAGAGCGCCCCAGCCAGAGGATTTTCCAAGTGGACTTGGATTGCACGCTTCAGTGGTCGCGCACCATAGACCGGATCATATCCAGCCTCACACAGCTTTTCAGCCACTGCATCCGACAACTCAAATCCGTAATCCATGTCTTCAAGACGCGCTCGTAAATAGGACAACTGCACATCCAAAATACCTCGGATGTGTTCACGTCCCAGGGCGTGAAAAACAACCGCCTCATCGATACGATTAATGAATTCCGGACGGAAATGTGTACCGACAATACCCATCACCGCATCCCGAATGGCTTCATGCGACTCCCCGACCATGCTCTGAATCAAATCCGATCCTAAATTTGAAGTCATCACAACGACCGTGTTTGAAAAGTCGACAGTGCGACCTTGACCATCGGTCAGCCGACCATCATCTAACACCTGCAATAAAATGTTGAACACATCGGGGTGGGCTTTTTCAACTTCATCTAATAACACCACCGAATACGGGCGTCGACGGACGGCTTCTGTTAAGTAACCCCCTTGTTCATAACCGACATAGCCTGGAGGCGCGCCAACTAGGCGAGCAACCGAATGCTTTTCCATGAATTCAGACATATCGATGCGAACCATCGCATCGTCTGAATCGAACAAAAATTCCGCCAAACTTTTACAGAGTTCCGTTTTACCAACCCCGGTTGGCCCGAGGAACAAAAATGATCCGTTGGGACGTTTGGGATCCGATAACCCAGAGCGCGAACGACGCACCGCGTTGGCCACAGCAGTCACCGCTGTATCCTGGCCCACAACCCGGCTATGTAGGGCGCTCTCCATCTGCAGAAGCTTATCTTTTTCGCCTTCGAGCATCTTCGCGACAGGAATCCCAGTCCAACGACTGACCACTTCCGCGATTTCTTCTTCGGTCACCCGAGAACGCACCAACTTACCTTCATCAGATTCATTGGCTTTTTGTGCTTCAGCCATCCGTTTTTCAAGCGACGGAATGACCCCGTACTGAATCTCACTCATTCGGGCCAAATCACCGGCGCGTCTGGCTTGCTCAAGATCAATTTCCGCTCGATCGAGCTCTTCTTTAATGGACTGAACGCCTTGAGTTTGCGCTTTTTCAGATGCCCAAATTTCCTCTAAGGCACTGGCTTCGGCAGCGACTTCAGCAATGGTTCCTTCCAACTCGACCAAACGAGCCTTACTGGCATCATCTTTTTCTTTCTTCAGCGCTTCTCGCTCGATTTTCAACTGGATCAAGCGGCGATCGAGCCGATCGAGCTCTTCAGGTTTCGAGTCCATTTCGAGCCGAATCCGGCTTGCCGACTCATCCATCAAATCAATCGCCTTATCCGGCAACTGTCGATCAGTGATGTAACGACTGGATAGCTTGGCAGCCGCGATAATTGCCGAATCAGAAATCTCGACTCCATGGTGCACTTCGTATTTCGGTTTTAATCCACGCAAGATTGCGATGGTGTCTGTTTCACTGGGTTCACCCACAAATACTTTCTGGAATCGACGCTCAAGCGCTGCATCCTTCTCAAAATACTGTCGGTATTCATCAAGAGTGGTCGCACCCACACAGTGCAGCTCACCACGCGCTAATGCTGGCTTCAACATATTGCCCGCATCCATGGCTCCCTCAGATTTTCCAGCGCCAACCATGGTGTGAATCTCATCGATGAAGAGAATGACCTGACCTTCTTGCTGAGACAGCTCCTTGAGAACCGCCTTCAAGCGCTCCTCAAATTCACCACGGAATTTCGCGCCCGCAATCAGGGCGCCCATATCCAAAGACAAAACACGCTTGCCTTTTAATCCTTCTGGCACCTCACCATTGACAATCCGCGAGGCCAAACCTTCAACGATCGCTGTCTTACCGACGCCAGGCTCACCGATTAACACCGGATTGTTTTTCGTACGACGCTGCAACACCTGCACAGCGCGCCGAATTTCTTCATCTCGTCCAATGACTGGATCCAATTTCCCTTCTGATGCTCTGGCCGTCAGATCGAGACAATACTTGTCCAAAGCTCCTCGGTTGTCTTCATCGTTTTCAGTTTGCACTGACTCGCCTCCACGCAGTTTGTCTATCGCATCAACCAACCGATCTTCATTCACGCCAGCAGCCCGAAAAGCAGCGTTGGTCGCTTTATCCTTAGCCATCACAGACAACAGCGTCTCAGACGACAAATAAGCGTCTTTTTGAGACATTGATTGTTTTTCGGCTAAGTTGAATTGACGAGCCAACTCTTGGCTCATACGAACCTCGCCATCGTGATTTGTCACGCGAGCCAGACCATCTAACGCGCGATCAACTTCGGAGATCAAACGGTCTTGATGGCCACCGGCTGCAGCAATCAATGAGCGAGCCGATCCGTTGTGTTGACTCAACAACGCCTTAAGCAGATGCCAAGGCGACATTTCATTATGATCCAAACTTAAAGCGAGGCTTTGTGCATCCTGCAAGGCTTGCATGAGCCGATTCGTTAATCGATCCATTCGCATTCGGTAATCCCTTATCTATCCCAATCCACTATGATTATTGGTGGGGGCGAAGTCATCAGGTTTCAAGTTATCCACAGGTTATTCAGTACGCATAATACAGCTGGCCATACGGCCAGTGATTCCAGATCGTCGATACGAATACCACCGCTTAGCCTCACCATAAGTACAAGCCTGAACCCGTTTGATGACAGTCACACCCTGGTTTTCAAGCAGATCGGCAGCAATCGCCTGAAGATCCCCGAGGGATCGATCCGAACCCGACACTGGTTGAAAGTATTGGCTGTAGCGGCGGTGTTTAGACACAAAAGCATCCACAACCTCAGGCCCCACTTCAAAAGCCGCTGCCCCAATACATGGGCCCAACCAGACACTCACCTCCGCTGGATTCGAAAATTCAGCCAAAGTGTTTTCAAGAACACCCGACACCAATCCCCTCCAACCAGCATGAGCAGCACCCACTAAAGTGTTTGATGCGAATAAAACCGGCAAACAATCAGCCGTCAAAATGCCAATCGGATGATGCATCTCAGAAGTGACGACTGCATCGGCGACTTGACCATCTGTATTTGCGTCGACTCGCAAGACATCGACACCGTGGACTTGCTCTGGAAAGTAAACTGGACGCCCGAGATGGGAAGCTAACCGGTCCCTGTTGTCAGCGACAGTGGCTGCATCGTCACCCACATGAAAACCCAAATTAAAGGATCCATAGGGAGAGGGCTGCGATACACAAGTCGTTTGGAGAGCCATCACGGTCGGATTGATATCGATTGCGAACCAGGGATCAGACATCGACGATCTTCAACTTTGCGTGCAGTTCGACAAGGTCTTGAGCCATCGGCACTTCAAACTGGACCATCTCAAGGGTTGATGGATGCTTAAGTCCAAGCAATTGTGCATGCAACGCCTGTCTCGGGAATTGATCAATTAGATCCCGGGCAGCCACCGTCGCACGACCAAGCCCTGGACGCCCTTGCCGATAGACAGGATCACCAACCAACGGATGCCCGATATGCGTCATATGGACCCGAATTTGATGCGTGCGACCTGATTCCAACTTGACCTCAACCCACGCACAATGCGCTGTGGTATCCGTCATCTGGTAGTGGGTTACCGCTGGCTTCCCGGAATACACCACGGCCATTTTCGTTCGTTGCAAGCGATGGCGGTCCATCGGCGCATCAATCGTGCCTTCTTTGTTGGGGTGACCGTAAACCAATGCAACGTATTGCCGACTCATGGAACGATCTTTGAGCTGCTTCACGAGGTTGGCCTGCGCCTTCAGAGATCTCGCCACTGCCAACACACCACTGGTTTCTTTATCGAGTCGATGAACAATGCCTGCTCGTGGGATCTCTTCCAGTTCCGGAAATTGAGATAGCAACGCATTCACCAAGGTTCCTGACGGATTTCCATGACCAGGGTGCACGACAAGACCGGCTGGCTTATTCACGATAATCAAATCATGATCAACGTGTACCAGATCCAAGGGGATATTTTCTGCAGACCAGTCAATCTGCGGCTCGAGTTCCGCATTCACAACAATCTTTTCACCACCTAAGACTTTATTTTTTGGCTTTCTGGCAGCGCCATCGATTAAGATCTGCCCCTCGGTGAGCCATTGCGTTAAACGAGCACGTGAGTAATCCGGCATGAGCCGAGCCAATACCTGATCAATTCGTGACCCGGATTCCTCCAAAGGAACGTCAAACTGTGCTTGAATATGCGTCTTGGTATATTGCCGATCGGTCATTTGTCGATTCATCGAAACAAGGAATTCCATGATAACCCGGACCCTTAGCTTCCTGCTCATTTGTGTTGTACTTACCGCCTGTTCGCTATTTGATCCAGACGCCAATTTAAAAAGCGAGCGGCAATTGTGGGAAGAAGCGCAAGGCCACATGGATGGCAGTCGGTATCTTGAAGCCATCACCTCACTGGAAGAACTCGATCGCCGCTTTCCATTCGGTCAATATGCCGATGGCACTCAACTGGATTTAGTCTACGCCTACTTTAAATCATCAAAATATGAGCTCGCACGACTGACAGCAGATCGGTTTATTCGACTGAATCCTGATCATCCTGAGGCCGACTATGCGCAATATATGAAAGGCTTGTCGTCTTATGCATCCAATGATTCCATGGTCTCCAGATATCTTCCCGGCGATGAGACCGGTCGCGATATCGGTGGTGCGCGTGACGCGATTGATGATTTCAAACAACTGCTTGAACGTTATCCCGATAGCGAGTTTGCTGAAGACGCCACACTGCGTCTGATCTATGTGCGCAATCAGCTGGCCGAATATGAGGTGAACGTCTCACGCTATTACATCCGCAAAGGAGCCTATTTAGCAGCGGCCAACCGGTCGCGCCAAGTGGTCGAAGGCTATCCGTCAACGCCTGCGGTGATTGATGCATTGATCGTGATGCATCTCTCATTCGAGGCCTTGGGCCTTCCCCAAGAATCGCAAGATTCACTGTTTGTCCTGTCTGAAAACTATCCGCAATATGTCGTCGGTGAACGCAGCGATCAGCGCTTAGCACCTGGAGTGCTTTACGAGGAAGGGGAAACGCTCACGAGCATCCTAACGCTTGGTTTTTTAGGGAGTGCCGGCGATTTGGCAGACCGCTTAGCTGCCTTTAGTCAATCCCGCAGGCTGGATACCAGTCGTCGTCCACAAGCGACCTTACGGCCAGCAGAGGATGCGCCATCGATCGATGCCCCTCGGGTTGTCGATGAGGTCTTCTTCTAAAACGACCAGCGGTTTGCGATCGGATATCTCCGATCGCGACCGAAGCCTCTGACTGTTACCCTCGGCCCCACGGCCGATTGTCGACGTTTGTATTCATTGATATCCACCAGGCGACACATGCGCTTGACTTCCACCGGATCAAATCCGGCATCGATGATTTCATCAGGCGATACATCCGATTCGATGTACAGCGACAGCATGGTATCGAGTCGATCATAGGGCGGCAGGCTATCAGAATCTTCCTGACCCGGAGCGAGTTCCGCTGAGGGTGGACGAACGATAACCCGTTCGGGGATCACTTCGGTCGCGCGGTTCACAAAACGCGCTAAGTCATACACTCGAGTTTTCCAAACGTCTTTCAGAACAGCGAAACCACCAGCCATGTCCCCATATAGCGTCGCATAACCAACTGCCATTTCGCTTTTGTTCCCAGTTGTCAGCACCAGAGCCCCGGTTTTATTCGAAAGCGCCATCAACAAGACGCCACGACATCGGCTTTGCAGATTTTCTTCAGTGGTGTCGACCGGATGACCGTCAAAAAATGGCGCAAGCGTCTGCATGAATTCCCGCACCATGGGTTCAATGGGAACGATCGAAAATTCACAGCCGAGAATCTCCGCTTGACGTTTGGCATCAGTGACACTGATATCTGCGGTATAGAGATAAGGCATCATCACCGCATGAACGTTGTCAGCGCCCAGTGCATCGACTGCAACCGCAAGCGTCAGAGCCGAATCAATTCCACCAGAAAGACCAAGAACAGCTTTGCGAAACCCTGTCTTGGAGAAGTAATCGCGAACCCCTGTGACAAGCGCTTGATACAACAACGCATCATCCGATGGCGTATGTTCCACGCGGTCACCAATCAGATGCTGGCCATCCCACACCACATCCAATCGATCTTCGGCGAAGAAAGTCGCCTGCGCGATAATCTCACCATTGCGGTCAACCACAAGCGACCCGCCATCGAAAATCAGCTCATCCTGGCCACCGACGAGATTCACATAAGCAATTGGCACTTGATTGACGCTTGCCCGATGCTTCAGATGATCGAGGCGTTCATCGAACTTCCCCTCGGCAAAGGGCGATGCATTCACCACCAGAATCAAATCCGCACCGAGTCGACAGGTCGCTTCAACAATATCCGGAACCCAGACGTCCTCACACACCAGTAAACCCACACGCAACCCGTCAAGATCACAGACCATGGATTGGGTTCCAGCGACGAAATATCGCCGCTCATCAAAGACCTGATAATTCGGCAAGGATTGCTTATGGTAAGACAAGATGTGCTCGCCATTTCGATAAATCAAAAGACTGTTCAATAATGAAGCCGGACGCGCACTATTGTTGCCAAGCGCCCAATCACTGATCGCTGCCGCCGCCGCACTGGGCGCACCAACACAGAGCGTCAGGTCACGACTGATCTCTTGGAGCATCAAATCGGCCGCGGTTAATTTGTCGATCAACGCCGGTCGTAAAAGCAAATCCTCTGGTGGATAACCGGTCAATGCCAACTCTGGAACAACCAACATCGAAATCCCATCTGCACGCGCTTGATCCGCTGCTCGCGCAATCTTTTGCAAGTTGGCATCGAAGTCACCAACAACTGCGTCCATTTGATAAAGCCGAATACGAAAAGATTGCGTCATACAGGGTTCCGAGGTTGGTAGGGTGCTGGGTCAATGATCGGTGTGCGACCCATCATTAGATCGCATAATAATCGGCTCGAGGCAGGACTCAAGACTACTCCATTTCTGAAATGACCAGAATTCACCCAGAGTTTTTCTGAAATCGGGCCAATCCACGGCATCCCCTCGGGCGAGCCCGGTCGAAATCCTGCCCACTGCGCTTCGATGTCGACCGTTGCCAACTGAGGGACTAAACGCACTGCCGAGGCATAGAGTGATTCAAAGGCATCTCGATCCGGTGTTCTCTGAAAACCGACATCCTCAAGGGTTGAACCGAATACGATCCGGCCATCGGCTCGAGGAATGGCATAACGACCATTCGCGAGCACGACTCGATGAATCAGGTGACAGGGGCTGAATAACAACATCTGACCCTTCATAGGTTTAATTGGACAACGGACATTCAATCCGGAGAGTAAGTGTCCGGTCCAGGCGCCGGTTGACAGCACGATACGATGCGCAGCAATCCGCTGACTGCCACTGAATGCCTGCGGATCATCCAGATCACCACCGAGGGAGACTTCATGATGTTCACGTAGCTCAATCTTTGGATGATTCAGACACGCTTGCCGCAGCGCCTGACCCATCCTTGGATTTCGGACACTAGCAACTCTAGGCATCCAAAGGGGTGTCGCGTCGAGATGCACATGAGGCTCCAACACTCGTGCCTCTTGATCAGAAATCTCAACCACCGCTCGAGACAATCCTGCACCCCAAGCCAATGCCTGATCTCGTTCGTCGGTCGCGGTCACCAACATTCCGTTAGCCGATAACTCCGAGTCAATTCCTGTGGAATCGGTTAACGAAGCAATCAAATCTGGAAACGCCTTTTGAGACCAAGTTGCCAGGGCTGTAATGGGTGGCGCATACCGCCATGGGTAGAGAGGCGAAATGATCCCGCCTCCAGCCCAAGAGGCCTCAAGGCCAGCCCGGCCTTGATCAATCACCAGAACCCTTTGATCCGCCTCAGCCAATTCCAATGCCGACAACATGCCCATGACGCCAGCACCAACCATGAGAATGTCGGGCGATGAAAAATTAACCTGAACCATGAGTCGATTATCGCATGCATCAGCAGTTTCGTCAGAACCAACTACACTCCCAGGATGCAGATTCTTTCATTACTGACAGCACTGACAATCAGCGTGATTCTGGCGTCCCAAGCGGTATCGACTTGGTCGACACCTCGTGATGCTTCGATCGCTCATCAAGACGTCGCAATGCTGCGTTCCGCCATCCGAGAACACATGGCCTATGCCATGACTCAACAACGGCCAACCACCATGACACTCCCAGACACCGTCTTAGTCACACAAGTGCGCTCATTTTCTGGACAACATTTAGAAGCCTACCCGGATGGATCAGTGAGCCCGGGGCAAGTCCGACTGTGCGGTCATCAAGTGGACTGGGTCTTGACGGTCTCAAGTCTCGGGCGGACTCGACTCTCCCGAGAGCCGTCGAACTGCTGATTGCGGCCAGCATCCCGCTCGACCGGACGCCATGATGCCGGTGGTATCAAGCTCCCAATAAAGACAATGATGAGAGCGCTTGGGAGTCAATCGAAGCCGACGACAATCAGAGCCACAGGCTGTAATCTCGAGTGTGTAATCAGATCCGCTCTGAAGATGATCAGGGAAGTCACCCACCGACTGCGCCCGGCGTTTCAACGATTCCATTTGACCCATTAACTCGCTTTGGAAATACAAGGTACTGGATCGCTCGGCTGTCGAGCCAAATAATTGAAATCCACTCATCACCATGAGTGCCGCGATGGCCATGGCGATTAAGGCTTCGATTAATGAGAAACCACTTTCGCGCGCCATAAAACCTGCCGATCCTTGACCATCCATTGACCATTGACATTCGCCAGTTTCAAACTGACCACACGTTCTGAAACACCATCTGGGATCACATATTCGATCGGCTGCCAACCCTCCAGCGGATCGGCCTCCCGAATCAATCGATCGAGTGCATCCCATTCCGCTTGAGAAGCTGAGCGATGCTTTTGCTCCATCTGAATCACTCGATCTCTGGTCATTTCATCGGTCAGCCGAAGCACCCAGTCACCAACCCAAAGAAACCCCAGTACCGCCATGACGATCAGTACCGCAATCAAGGCAGAACCAGCTCTAGAACTCATGGGTTTGCCCTGGTAATCGATGATGGCAATACACCCACTGAGGGTCAGAGAGTCCCAAACAGAATGTTTCGTTCGTCATCTCGAGTGTCAAATCTCCGGATGCGTCGAGTAGTGCTTGGTTGGACGTATTTCCAAAGCGTTCTTGGTGAACCCAGAGGGCTGATTTGTTCTGCGTTTTGCTCATCCCGAGATACAGATAGGTCGTGGAAAACGGATGGGTTAATTTGACTGCAGCCGAGGAGATGGGATGAACTTGGGACTCATGAATCGCTTGCACTAAGGTCGCCCTCGAGACCACTTCGATCCGCTGTGCCGGAACCACGACCAGTGGCAGATAAAATGTGGCAGCATCCAAATCAGCGCGTTCAATCATGCCTTCGATTTCATGAGTGCGTCGCGATGCATCAGCGACCCAGAGCGATACTAAAATCACAACAACACCCAAACCAACGGCAATACCCACGAGATTTTCAGCTAGGAAGCCTGCTTGCTTGACCATGTAATCTCTTCACCAAACATCAATTCATCATCTCGATAGAGTTGCACCGCACTGGTATAGCGATCTGTCGACACAGCAATGACGTGTAACTCGAGCCGGTAGGGAGCATCAGGAAATCGCGCAATGATTTGATTGAGGTATTGGAAACGATCACTCGGCACAACACCCGCTTGGCCTCGATCAAAAAGCACCCAAGACCCCGTCTGATCCAGAGACTGACTTAACACCAACACCGCATTGGCCGCATCAAACATCTGAGCCTCAATCCGTCGCTCAGCCTCACGCGCCTCGAGATCCGGACCTCGGCTTAACATCACAACCAATAACAAACTGACAATCGCGAGCGCCATCAGACTGTCAGATAAAGCAAAGCCGCGCATACCACCTCCGTCACGGCAGTACAGCAGATCACATCCTCAATGGAGGACTCTTGGACTTCGGTCCTAATCGACTGGGTGGAGTTTCAACTCTTTCGGGAGGGAGAATTGCACAGACTCATCGACGCCTGTTTCTTGACCGATATGATCAGCACCTAATTCTCTGAGCCGGTCACAGACAGCCTGCACCACATTTTCAGGCGCAGATGCACCAGCCGTCACTGCAATGGCACTGGCTTCATCAACCCATTCCGGGTCAATTTGCTCTGGACCATCAATCAAATAGGATTTTGAACCCAACCGTTCAGCCAGCTCTTTCAATCGATTGGAGTTGGACGAATTTGGAGAGCCAACCACCAAGACCAGATCGTTACCCTCAGCCAAGCGCTTCACGGCATCCTGGCGATTTTGCGTGGCATAGCAGATATCGTCTTTACGCGGTCCCTGAATATCGGGGAAACGCTTTCGCAGAATATCAATGATGCGAGCCGTATCATCCATCGAAAGCGTGGTCTGAGTGACAAAGGAAGCGGTTTTCGGATCGGTAATATCGACCGTCCAAGCATCATCCTCATCTTCGACCAACTTCATGACACCACCACGAGAGGTATCAAATTGGCCCATGGTACCCTCAACTTCAGGGTGACCTGCATGACCAATTAAAATGCATTCGCGGCCCTCTTTCGAAAACTTAATCACTTCCATATGCACCTTGGTCACCAGAGGACAGGTGGCGTCAAAGACTTTCAATTTCCGACGCTTTGCTTCGTTCTGGACCGCTCGTGAGACACCGTGGGCCGAAAAAATCACAATAGTGTCATCGGGAACTTCATCGAGCTCATCGACAAAGATCGCACCCCGGGACTTTAAGTCATCCACAACGGTTTTGTTGTGCACCACTTCATGGCGCACGTACACCGGAGCACCGAAAACCTCGAGCGCTCGATTGACAATATCAATGGCACGATCGACACCGGCACAAAAGCCGCGTGGATTCGCCAGTGTGACTTGCATCAGTGCATCTCCGCCGGTACGACTGAGAGAATTTCGACTTCGAACTCCAAATCACGTCCCGCCAAAGGATGATTAAAATCCACCGTCACCATCTGTTCTTCAATCGCTGAGACCACTCCAGGCAGCTCTGATTTGGCTTTATCCTGGAAGCTGACGACCAAGCCTTCGGACAATTCAACAGATGGATCAAATTGATCCCGAGAAATTTTTTGAACATTGGATGGGTTGTGTTGGCCAAAGCCATCTTTCGGTGCGATTCGCTCCACTTTTTTTTCCCCAGCTTTCATGCCGAAGATGACCGCCTCAAATGCCTCTGGAAGATTGCCATCACCAATGACCAGATTGGCTGGCTTTTTCTCAAATGTGGAGTCCACCAACTCACCGGTATCGGCAAGGCGTAACGCGAAATGCAATTCAACTTTGCAGTTTGGGCCGATGTCGAGCATCTACATACCATCCAATTAATAAACAACCTGCTGCTAACGTAATGCTTGTGTCAGCAACATTAAAGGCTGGGAACGACCAATCTCCCCAATGAAAGTGCAAAAAGTCCACCACATAGCCAAAAGCAACCCGATCGACTGCGTTGCCGACTGCACCAGGAATCAACAGAACGAACCCGGCTTGCATCCATCCACAAAGTTCAGCATCCCGTAATGACCAAACCGAATAGGCAGACACACCAATGGCCAACACCAAAAACAACCACTGTTGCCAGCCACCAGCGTCGGCAAGAAAACTAAACGCAGCCCCCGTGTTATGGAGCAAGGTGAAGGAGAAAAACGGCAACAGTCCAATAGGCTCAGCGTAATTTAAATAGGTAGATGCCAAAAGCTTGGTGCACTGGTCGATAAGGAAAATGACCCCAATCACCAGGACAAAATCAAGCCTCATGCAAAGGTTCGCTCTTCACCGGCTCCATCAACATTATCAACACACCGGGTGCAGAGTGTCGGATGCGCACTCACAGAGCCAACATCAGGACGATGATGCCAGCACCGCTCACATTTCTCAGACTCCGTTGCTTTGACAACCACAGCCAGTTGTGGGCATACAGAATCAGTCAACGCACCGTCTGGCGCTTCAGATAGTGGAGACAAATCGACCTCTGAGGTAATGGTCACGAAACGAATCTCGTCACCCAAAGCCGTCAACGCATCAAATACCTCTCCATCGGCGTAGAGCGCGACTTCAGCCGATAAAGAGCCCTTCACTAAACCGTCGTTCCGTGCCGCTTCGATGGCTTGGTTCACCGATTCTTTCGCTGACTGAATCAGTCGCCAATTCACTTGTGCTCGACCGTTTGCCTCTGGCAAGTCTGCCTCTTTCGCAGCAAACACAAATTGATGCGGCCGTTTACCTGGCATTGCTTCCCAGATCTCTTGGGCAGTAAAGGATAAAATTGGAGCCATCCAACGCACTAAGGCATCAGTGATCCAATAAAGCGCTGTCTGACAGCTCTTTCGTGCGTGACTGTCAGGTTTTAGCGTGTATTGACGGTCTTTGACGATATCAAGATAGAAACCGCCTAAGTCATCAACACAGAAATGATGTAAGGCTTGAGTGACTTCCGAAAATTCATACCGTGCGTAATGACCCATAATTTTGCTCGCAAGCTCGGTGGTTCGCCGGATCATTTCAGCGTCCAAGGACACCAAATCATCATTGGCAACCTGATCGGTGGCTGGATCAAATCCAGCCATATTCGCCAACAGGAATCGAGCCGTATTTCGGATCCGTCGATAAGTGTCGGAGGTCCGATTCAAAATTTCATGACTCACCGTCATTTCTTTTGTGAAATCTGTCGAGGCAATCCACAAACGTAAAATATCGGCACCGAGAGTGTTCATCACATCCTGCGGTGGAATCACATTGCCAAGTGACTTCGACATTTTTCGACCATCTTGGTCAACGGTGAACCCATGCGTGAGCAAGCCCTTGTATGGCGCGCACCCGTGGATCGCAACCGAGGTTAATAACGATGACTGGAACCAACCACGATGCTGATCAGACCCTTCGAGGTAGAGATCTGCGGGGAAATGTAATCCTTCCCGGCGACCTAAAACGGATGCATGCGTCGTTCCTGAGTCAAACCACACATCAAGAACATCGGTGACCTTACGATAGTCGGCTGCATCCTCCCCCAACAATTCTGCGGGATCGAGATCAAACCACGCGTTGATTCCACCTTGTTCGATCCGCTGCGCGATCGTCTCGAATAACTGTTGGGTATCCGGGTGAAGCTGACTGGTTTCTTGGTGCACAAATACAGTGATCGGCACACCCCAATTTCGCTGACGAGAGATACACCAGTCCGGACGATCTTCAAGCATCGCTGCTAACCGATTCTTACCCCAAGTCGGAGTAAACTGGATGCTGGTTTCAACCTCCTGTCGCGCAGTCTCTAAAAGACCCTCGCCCTGCATACGAATGAACCACTGCGGGGTCGCACGATAAATCACCGGCGTTTTGTGACGCCAACAATGCGGATAGGAATGCTCAAGGCGAGCTTTGTGAACCAACCGGCCCTTCTCCGCCAAATACTCTGCAATCACAGGACCCGCCTTCTCGACATGCAGTCCGGCAACGACAGAAACAGTCTCAGCAAAGGTTCCATCGTCACGAACCGGTGTCAGAAGCTCAAGATCCAATGATTTCGCCGCATGAAAATCCTCGAGACCATAGGCAGGCGCTGAGTGAACCGCTCCTGTTCCTGCCTCAAGCGTGACATGATCGCCGGTTATGACAGGGACAATGCGCTCGTCCCAGGGCGCCTCACATTGGATACCCGCTAACGCATGACCTAAGGTTCTCCCGAGGATCTTGAAGTCTTCGATACCATAGCGCTCAGATAGCGCTTCAAGACGACCTTCGGCCAAGACCAACGTCCAACGATGATCGTCTTTATCAAACTCAACCAACACATAAGGTAGCTCAGCATTGACCGCAACAAACTGGTTCGCAGGCAATGTCCAAGGTGTCGTTGTCCAAATCGCCATCGCCGCGCTCGAGGCAACCTCAGAAGAGACAGCAAAGACATTCTCAATCTGCTCGGTGTTTTTAATCGGGAAGGCCACGTCAACGGTCCAAGTTTTTCGATCCTGATACTCGACTTCAGCTTCAGCCAAAGCACTCTCACAATCCATACACCAGTAGACCGGCTTTGCGCCTTGATGGAAATGACCATTCTCAATGATCCGACCGAGTGAACGAACGATATCCGCTTCGATTTTGTAGTCCATGGTCAAATACGGATGATCCCAATCACCGAGAATTCCCAGGCGTTGAAAATCCACTTTCTGACGCTCAATCTGAGTCGCTGCATACTCGCGACAAGCATTGCGAAATTCACTGGCTGATTTGAACTGATCACCAATCTTGCCGATGGTCGTTTCCACTTTGTGCTCAATCGGCAGCCCATGGCAATCCCAACCAGGGATGTAGGGCGCGTTGAAACCTGCCAATCCTTTGGATTTGACGATGATGTCTTTCAATACTTTGTTGACGGCATGACCAATGTGAATGTCGCCATTTGCGTACGGAGGACCGTCATGCAAGATGAACGTCTGTTCACGGCTCGACTGCACTTCACGAATCTGCTGATGCCAATCAGCGGCAATCCACGATGCCAGCATGTCTGGCTCACGCTTTGCCAAATTCCCACGCATCGGGAACTCAGTCTCAGGAAGATTCAGTGTCTGTTTGTAATCGGTCATTCAGTTTCAAATCCAGTTAATGAGCCGAGCAATTGCCGAGCCGCGTCGTTATCGATCCGAATTTGCTCGGTTAACGCTTCAAGGCTGTCGAACTTTTGCTCAGCGCGAATAAAGACCCGTGGAGTCACGGTCAGCATTTGACCATACAACTCCCCGGTGAACGCATGCAAATGCACTTCAAGTCTAACCTGATGGCCGGAAACCGTTGGTCGCGAACCAATGTTCGCAATACCTCCAACGACCTGTCCATCTGGCAGCGTCACAGTGCACCCAAAGACCCCGCGAACAGGCGGTGAATTCGATAGAGCTATATTAGCAGTCGGGAACCCAATTTTCCGCCCCAATTGTTGACCATAAATGACTCGGCCACAGAGGGCATAAGGTCGACCAAGTAATCGTTGAGCCCCATCAAAATCATGAGACTTCAGCAAATCACGAATACGCGACGAAGAAATCCGAGATCCCTCAACGCGATGTGTGGCTGATTGCTCAATGGAAAACCCAAGTTTCGCACCCTGCTGGATCAAATAGGAAAAATCCCCTTGCCGATCGCAGCCAAAGCGAAAATCGTCACCGACAACCATCTGCGCGACCTGCTGATTAACGACCAAATCGCGAACGAAAGATTCCGCAGTCATTGGACGCACATCGGAAAATTTGAGGCACCAAATCACATCGACACCCAAAGCCTCGAGGGCGCCGACTTTGGTGCGCAAGCTCATCAATCGTGCCGGCGCTTCTGATCCATGTTTGTCTGCGAAAAATTCTTTCGGTTGTGGTTCAAACACCAAGACTGTTAATGGCAAGTCAAGCCGTTTCGCAAGGTCTTGCGCTTGTAAAATGACACGCTGATGCCCCACATGAACACCATCAAAATTACCGATGGTCAAGACATGCGGTGATCGAAACTGAACATGTCGACCGAAGAGAAACTGCATTACCTTATCGAGCGGATGGCGGAACAAGCAGTGAAGTATAGCGGATCCCGGTCAGTCTCAACGTGATCAAATACAAAAGTCCTGATCCACCCAATAAAATCGCTGTCCAGACAACGCGCTCGATCACCGAATGGCTCACTAACGCTGCTGCAGAAGGAGCTAGCCAAGCAACTTGCACCATCACAACTAATGCTATCAAGAGCTGTGCCATGGGCTTCCAAGGCAGGTGATCGACCCGATACCAGCCTCGTTGGTGAAGACCTCTCAACAGCAACGCAGCGTTCAGCCAGGCTGATAACGAAGTCGCAAGCGCCAAGCCCACATGATCCAGCGACCACACCAGAATGAGGTTAAACACCATGTTGGCTGTCATCGCGATCAAACCAATTTTCACCGGTGTTTTGGTGTCTTGATGCGCAAAATAATGGGGTGCTAACACTTTAATCATCATAAATGCTGGCAAACCGGCTGCATAAGCCATAAGTGACATTGCCGAAGCTTCAATATCAGACACCGCCATGGCTCCGTACTGAAACAGTGTCGCCAGAATCAATTCGCCAAAGACTGCCAACGCAGCCGCACAAGGCAGCCCAAGCACCATCACCACCCAAATCGCCCAACTCTGCGTCTGCCGCGAGGCCTGTCGATCCTCTTGTGCAAATTCCCGAGACAACTTTGGAAGGATCACTGTCGATACCGCAATTGCGATCACACCCAAAGGCAGCTCCATCAATCGATCGGAGTAGTAAAGCCAAGACACCGACCCGGAGACCAAGAGCGAAGCAAGCACCGTGTCGAGCAACAAATTGATTTGACTGACCGACACACCAAAGAGCGCCGGCACCATCAATTTGAGAATTTTCGACACACCAGGATGATCATGACGTAAGGACGGCTTTGGTAATAGGCCAGCGGCCATCAATGGTGGGATCTGAATGAGCAGTTGCACAAGACCCGCAATAGCAACTCCAATGGCAAGCCCCATGACAGATGGTGAGAGCAGAGGCGCCAGAAACAGTGCGCTTCCGATCAATGAAAGGTTCAAAAAAATCGGTGTAGCCGCGGGAACGGCAAATCGGCCGACACTATTTAAAATCCCGCCCGCAAACGCAACAAAACAAATAAATCCCAAATAGGGAAAGGTCCAGCGCAGCAAATCTGCGGTCAGAGCGAGCTTGCCCGGATCATCAGAAAACCCCGGAGCAAACAGCATCGCAATCCAAGGGGCCAGCAAAACGCCTAAGACACTGATCGCGATGAGAATCAAACCAAAACGCCCGGCCACCTGATTGATCAGTCGCTGCACCGAGGCTTCACCTTCTTTTTCGCGAGTCTCTGAAAAGACTGGAACAAATGCCTGCGCAAAGGCACCTTCACCAAATAGACGACGGAGAAAGTTCGGAATCTTAAAGGCGACGAAAAACGCATCCGCCCCAGAGGAGGCTCCGACCGCATTGGCCAATACGATGTCGCGCACAAGGCCAAGAACCCGGGATCCGAGGGTCCATCCACCAACCGTGACCCCCGATCGAACCATCTTTTCTGTCGTCACGTTCTACTATCCTTGACCTGAGGTTCCATATTCGGTAAATTCCGCCGCCTTGATTTTCTAGTTATTTCAACTATTTCGAAGTTTAGTGTAAGGGAGCAACCCCGGTGGCAAATAGTCCCCAAGCGCGTAAGCGCGCCAAGCAAGCAGATGTCCGTCGTAATCATAACGCCAGCCTGCGTTCACGGGCTCGTACCTATGTGAAGAAAACACTGGCAGCCATTGCCGCTGGTGAAGCACAAGCTGCAACGGATGCTCTCCGCGCGGCAACACCAATTCTTGATGGGATGGTCACTAAAGGCATCTACAAAAAGAACAAGTGTGCTCGGATCAAGAGCCGTTTGAACGCGAGAATCAAAGCGATCGCGTCTTAATCGACACATAGGCGCTGGATCAAACCAGTGCCATATTGTCTCGATGCACCAGCGCATCACCTTCCAATAGCAACTGATGTTCCTTCAGTTGCTTTGTTGTTTTTCCAAACATCTCAAGTGCTTGTTTCGACCCATAATTGACAAGCCCTGTCGCCAAACGCTCGCCGTCGACGGTTTCAATTGCAACCATATCGCCGCGCTCAAACACACCCTTAACGGCCGTCACCCCAACAGGTAACAGACTCCGTCCATTGGCTTTTAAGGCCACAACTGCTCCGGCATCGATCACCAACACACCACGCGTTTGTTTGTGTGAAGCTAACCAACGTTTTCTTGCCGCCTGCGGTTTGAGATCAGGGTATAACAAAGACCCTACAGGCTGTCCTGTGCGGATACGCTCGAGCACATGCTCCACTCGACCGTTCGCAATCACAGTCATCGCACCGGATCGCGCGGCCTGTTGTGCAGCAACAATTTTAGTGTACATACCACCACTTCCCAACACACCACCGTTTTTTCCAGCCATCGCCAACAAACCATCATCCAGTGCTCGGGCTTCCGGGATCAACGCAGCATCGGAATGAAAACGAGGGTCTTGATCAAAAAATCCCTCCTGATCTGTCAAGATGACAAGCACATCGGCTTCAAGCAGGTTGGTCGCGAGAGCACCTAAGGAATCATTGTCGCCAAAGCGAATCTCATCGGTGGCGACGGTATCGTTTTCATTGACAACCGGAATGACACCGAAGGCATTGAGGGTTTTGAGGGTATCGCGGGCATTAAGATAACGTTTTCGATCAGCAAGATCTTCGTGCGTGAACAACACTTGAGCAGTTTCATGCCCACAGGCCGCAAAGCAGCTCTGCCAGGCCTGGACCAAGCCCATTTGACCAATCGCCGCGGCAGCCTGCAGCATGGGTAACTCGTCGGGCCGCTGATCAATCTTTAAAATTCTCAGGCCGACAGCAATCGCTCCAGAGGACACCAGGCACAACTCCACACCATCCTCGATGAGTGCCGACATTTGTTTGACCCAAGACTGCATCCGCTGCAGGTCCAATCCCGCGCCATCATTGGTCAGGAGTGCACTGCCAATTTTAACAACCCAACGCTGACTGGTTTTCAGTTTGATCCGCTCAGTCACGAACTACAATGACCTCCATTTCATGCTCGTCGTCATCGTCATCGTCATCGCCTTCAGGCTCAAGATCGATCCCCTTTCGCTGCGCACGACGCACTTCTCGAAGCTCCGCAATTCGCTCATGAGCCTCTTCAGCCATTTGCTCAAGCCAGGCGCGCTCTGCAGCTTCCACATCCGGATCTTCTCGCCGCTCGATCGCTAACTCTTCGAGTCGCGTCATCAGATTGTATGCCAACAGTTCGCAGCCATCCCCTGTCACACCTGAAATCACATGCACAGGGTGTGGCCAATTGAAGGCTTCTTTCAGCGCATCAATGAACGCATCACGCTCATCAGCATTCACTAAATCGACCTTGTTTAAAATCAACCAACGTTCTCGTGCCGCCAATGAAGGGCTGAATTGTTCAAGCTCATCGGCAATGGTCTCAACCACTTCAACCGGATCTTTCTCATCGACTGGGGCCACATCCACTAGGTGCAACAGAATTCGAGTCCGTGTCAGATGCTTTAAAAATCGCGTTCCCAGCCCAGCGCCCTCTGCGGCGCCAGAGATGAGACCTGGGATGTCCGCGATGACAAAATTCCGGTGCGGCGCCAATGACACGACACCCAGTTGGGGAACTAGTGTTGTAAATGGATAATCAGCGATCTTTGGCTTGGCTGCTGATAATTGACTAATCAAGGTCGACTTCCCAGCATTGGGTAGGCCAACCAAACCCACGTCAGCCAATAAACGAAGCTCAAGGCGCAGCTTGTATGCCTCACCAGGTGTACCGGGCGTGGTGCGGCGTGGTGCGCGATTAGTGGAGGATTTAAACCGGGTATTCCCCAAACCGCCACGACCGCCCCCGGCAACCGTCATCACATCGCCATCAGCGACCACCTCACCGACTAAGGTGTTGGTTTCGTCATTGTAGATGGCCGTTCCCACGGGTACCTTCAGCACCAGATCACTTCCACCGGCACCGGTTTTATTTCGCCCTGCGCCAGGCCGTCCATTGTCAGCTCGATAACGAGGCTGAAATCGATAATCGATCAGCGTATTGAGATTTTCATCCGCCATCAAAATCACTGAGCCGCCATGGCCCCCATCGCCGCCATCCGGACCACCTTTAGGAATGTATTTTTCACGACGGAAACTGAGGCAACCTGCGCCCCCTTTTCCGGCTTCCACTGTGATTAATGCTTCATCTACAAATTTCATCGATCGTCCAAAACGCAAAAGCCCCGCACAAGCGGGGCTTTTCGATCAGTGTGTGTTCTGCTTAAGCAGAAGCGACAACACTTACGAAGCGGCGCTTATGCGGCCCCTTCACTTCAAACTTCACTTCGCCATCAGATTTTGCGAAGAGCGTATAGTCTGTGCCACATCCGACGTTATCGCCCGGGTGAAACTGCGTTCCACGCTGACGTACTAAGATGTTACCAGCGACAACTTGTTGACCGCCAAACTTCTTAACGCCAAGGCGTTTACTTTCCGAATCGCGGCCATTACGGGTACTACCACCAGCTTTCTTGTGAGCCATTTCCGTCTCCTGCCTTATCCGTTGATCGTTGTGATCTTAATTTCAGTAAACCACTGACGGTGTCCCTGACGCTTCATGTGATGCTTGCGACGCTTAAACTTCACAATGGTCACTTTCTCGCCACGGCCGTGCTGAATCACTTCGGCAGACACTTTTGCACCGTCAACGACAGGTGTGCCTACTTTAATTGATTCGCCTTCTCCAACCATCAGTACACGATCAAAATCGATGGTCGAACCGGTCTCGGCTTCGATTTTCTCGACCTTGATGAGCTCGCCTTCAACAACGCGATGCTGTTTACCGCCTGTTTCAATGACCGCGTACATGTTCTCACTCCGTTTTCAAAATTCGGTGGCATTGCCACCCGAAAGGCGCGTAATAATAGGGAGTTCCTCTACAGATGACAAGCCTTATTTTCGCTTTTTCTCAACTGAATAATCGTTAGAATACAGCCTTCACTAATACCGGACGAATACATGCCGACTGCTGACCAACTAATCGACCTCATCCGACCTGATTTTGATGCATTAAACGAACTTCTGATCTCGCAGTTGGGATCTGAGATCGATTTCATCGAGGAGGTCAGCCAATACCTGATCCAGTCTGGCGGTAAACGCGTCCGCCCCTTAGTCACGTTAATGGCAGCACGAGCCCTGAATACTGATAACCAGCACCATATTCCACTTGCAGCCTCGATTGAATGTCTGCATACCGCCACCCTTTTTCATGATGACGTCGTCGACAGTTCAGAAGCTCGGCGAGGGCAACCAAGTGCCAATACCGCTTTCGGTAACAGTGCGAGCATCTTGGTGGGTGACTTTGTTTACTCACGGGCCTTTCAAATGATGGTCTCAGTCGGCCGACTCGATATTTTGAAGCTATTAGCCGACACCACCAACCAAATTTCCGAAGGCGAGGTTTGGCAACTCAAAAATCAGCATCGAGCTGATGTATCTGAGCACGAATATGATCAAGTCATCACGCGTAAGACCGCCGTCCTCTTCGAGGCTGCCGCTGGTTGTGCGGGCCTAGCCACCAACCAAACGGAAGCAGTTGTGGAGGCACTGAAAACCTACGGCCTTGAACTTGGCTTCGCCTTCCAACTGATTGATGACTACTTAGATTATGCCGGTGATGCCGACAGTCTTGGAAAACACTTAGGTGATGATTTAGCCGATGGCAAATGCACACTTCCTGTGATTAAAGCACTGACTGAGGCCTCTGAAACTGAAGTGGCCATGATCACCCAAGCCATTACGTTCGGCGATCGCGATCGGTTTTCTGATGTTGCAGAGATTGTAACCAGGACAAGCGGACTTACCTATACCAGAGAGCGAGCGTTTGCTGCCGTCCACAAGGCCAAGCAAGCGATCCATCAACTCCCTGACTCAGCGTATAAAGAGGGGTTGATGGGACTTGCGGATTTGTCAGTGAGCCGAGCCAATTGAGGTGACAACATGTTAAAAGCTTATTTTGCAGCAGGATGCTTCTGGGGTGTCCAGCAACGCTTTTCACGGTTGCCTGGTGTCAGTCAGACAGCCGTTGGGTATATGGGTGGAGTCATGGACTCACCGGACTATCGGTCAGTCTGTACAGGACGAACCGGTCACGCTGAAGTGGTCGAGGTTGTTTATGATCCCGACAAAATCGACTTTACGACGCTCTTATCTTGTTTCTTTGAATGGCACGATCCGACACAAGTGAATCGACAAGGACCTGATATCGGCACCCAGTATCGCTCAGCGATCTTTCCTCAAACCGCGGCACAGCAGGCTGAGGCCGAAGAGAAAATCAGCCAACTGAACCAATCAGGGCATTACAGCCAACCAATAGCAACGACCCTTGAGGCTTCCGATCAATTCTGGATCGCTGAAGATTATCATCAGGATTATTTGGATAAACGCGGCCTCGGCCACTGCGGAATCTGAGTATGGCACGGATTTTAGTGACCGGGGGGACTGCTGGCATTGGTCAGGCGGTGGTAGACCAACTCATTGCAGAAGGTCACTCGGTGATCGCCACCTCGCGCCACCAGCAAACCGCATCCGCGCAGATTGAATGGCACCAACTCGATCTCAGCTCGAGAGCCAGCGTCCACCAATTCTGCCAAAGTACGCTTTGGGACACTCCGATCGACGGCGTCTTCAATAACGCCGGTTTTGGCCTGATTGCTCCAATCGAATCAGCCTCAGAAGAAGCGATCCGCGAGCAATTTGAAGCGAATTACTTCGCAACCATGACGATCACACAACGCGCCATGGCGCATTTCAGGACATATCAACAAGGGGTTTTGATGGTCAACACGTCGATCGGGGGGCGAATGGCATTTCCGTACTTTGGCTATTACAACGCGACGAAACATGCGCTGGAAGCCTCGTATGAAGCCCTCTGGTATGAGTGCCTCGATTCGGCCATCCAAATCAAAATTATCGAACCCGGCTTTACTCAAACACAATTTGCAACGCATGGGATGCAAACGTCTGGAGAGCAAAGTCCTTATCATCAAGACGGACTATCATGGCTTGCAACGTCCATGAAAGAAGGTCAGACCGCCACACCGCCGAGCGAGGTTGCTAAGGTGGTCGTCAGTGCCCTGTTCGATCAGCGAAGGCAATTACGCTATCACGCGGGCAAGCACAGTGGATCACTGCTCTTGTTGAGAAAAATTCTGCCAGACAGCTGGTTCCAAACACTGGTCGGAAAAGCGGTCCTACGCGGAAAGAAAGCGTCTTAACCCATCCACGGCATGATCGACTGTTTTTTTGAACCCAATGGCTAAGATCGGATCAATCCAATTGTAGGGAAACGCCAGGCGAATCTCTGCAACATAGTCAATCGCAGTTCCCTGATCTGTGGCTCTGACTTCAATGGTATCAATGGCGGTGGCTTTATCTGCAATACCCGTTAAGACTGCGCGGACCCCAGGTTCATAAGCCGTTACCGTATAACGCATGTCAATTGGATTACCGCTAAACAAGACACGAACTTGATACTCAGATCCCTGTCCGAACACCTCATCCAGTGGCTCAACTGATTCAACCGATGCATCCCAAGATTTCAAATGCCGAAAATCCGCGATCAATCGCAGCACTTCAACGGGTGGCTTTGGTGAATCAAACCGTCGTTCAAAACGCATTAGTCTCTCTCCGAAAACGGACGACCCACTGACAAAGTAACGGACTGCCGACCCCCTTCAGTTCGACCGAACGACAAATAGCCCGGCCCAACCGCGGTGTCCGCTCCGATAAACAGTGACCCGCCGGATAATGTGTTACCCCAACGAATTTCATCGCGATCTTGAAACACGTTACCTGCTTCTAATGAAAATCCGATGAACAACGGCTGATCAATAGGGAACACTGCGCGTTCATTTAATCGCTGATAGCCCATAAAGGATAAGAGACCCGCGTGACGCCCGGAAATTTCATTCGGGCTGTAACCGGATAGACGCGTAAAGCCACCCAAACTGTAACGCGGTGTGACATCTGTCACAGCAGTCTCGAATAAGTATCCAAAATATCCCTGACCAACCAGGGTTGTCCCTTTGTTGTGATAAAAGGGATACAAAAGATCCAAGGTCACCCCATCGTACTGTCGGGTCGCACCAAGTTTGGCGTCATAAATTGAATACTCACCTAACAGACGGATTCCTTCCGTTGGAAAGCCGAACGAGTCCAACGTGTCAAACCCAGCACGTGCAAAATACCGGGAATCATCCACTTTGGTACTTAAGGAGTCAGTCCCTAACAATTTGTTATTTTTCGTGTCTGCTTGACGGAACCCGATTCGAAACTCGCCACGTGTGTCCAAAGAATAACCGGCATCAAACCCATACTCACGGGTCTCGGTCGAGTAGGTTGAAGTCAAGGTCCCTTCTTCATAAAGCGCACGATCTTCACGGACAAATCCGACGATCGCTGAAGCGAACCAATCCGAACCATAGTCGATCGGCTGATAGAGCTCTGATGTCACGCGGGTCTTATCACCCAAGGTCAATTCAGTTCGCCACTCGCCACCTAAGGGATTGATGTTCGTTGCACGAATCACCCCATTGAGATTGTATGAAGCACGCCCATCCAAGCTATCCTCAAGCGTGAAGCCAAGATCCAAATAGTCAGGACCCCAATCTTTCTCCTTGGTTTCGAGCGACAAACCAACTTGGCCCTCTTTCTCTAGCACTGAGACTTCGACCTGATCGATGGTTTCCAATGCATAGATTTTTCCAAGATCGGATTTCAGCCGCTCATTATCGAGCGGCTGACCTGGGCGGACCGTTAAACGGTTTGCAATAGTCTTACTGGAAGTGCGAGGCGCATCGCTGATCACCTCGACAAATCCGAGTGTCGGTGGATCGGTGCGCTTGAGCCGCTTCTGATTCCAAGCGAGGTAGGAGTCAGGATCGATGGAAAACGGCGCAAACATGTCTGGCATGGCTGACAATGACTTTCGTCCGATCGCCAACGCATCGTCAGCCTTATTGAAATCAGCCGTCGCGATCCCCTCAGGGAAAATCTCGATCAGAAGATCACGCTCGGTCAGCGTTTCCAGTTGCGCTTCCGTATTTCGTCGAGTCAATAAATTCGTCAGCTGATCGACCACTGTGACAACAGAGGTTAATTCGTTGGTGGAGTACCGCAGTGATGAAGTGTCGACCACAATGACCCTGTCGGCGCCCATATCCCGTGCAACATCGACCGGAAGGTTGTTGGCCACACCGCCATCAACATAGAGACGGTCATCGATTTCTACAGGCGAATACACCACAGGGACTGCCATCGATGCTCTCAACGCAGTCGCTAACGATCCTCGATCCAAGACCACGGCATCACCTGTCGCCAAGTCAGTCGCCATCGCCCGAAAAGGAATCTGGAGTTCATCAAAGTCAGACACTGTGGCGGTTTCCAGTGTCAGTTCGTTCAGGGCAAGGGCGAGTTTTTGCCCGCGCAGTGCGGCTAGCGGTAAACGCACATCTCCAGGCGCCACACCCAAATCCAGACCCAAAAAGTTTCGTCCCTCAAAGCTCTTGTTCCGGAAGCTCCGTTCGTTGCGATCGGTGACATCACGAAGGGTTGAGTCCCAGTCCACAGAGAAGAGCTTCTCCCGAACCTGATCCGCACTTAAGCCAGACGCATACAAAGCACCCACGACGGCACCCATGGATGTTCCAGCAATGTAGTCAATTTGCACCTGGTTCGCTTCGAGCGCTTCAAGGACGGCAACATGCGCAAAACCACGTGCACCGCCACCGGATAAAACCAATCCAGTTTTCTCGCGCGCAGACGCAACTTCAGTAATACTGAGCGCTATCAGGACGACAACAACGACATGGAATGGTCTGAACATGGGGCGTTTATTCGCTTCATCACGTAAGTAAGACACCATGGTATCGAAAAAAAGCCGTCACCGTGACCCTTTGGTGATCAGGACCCCTGAAGGACTGTATTGCCCCA
The DNA here is from genome assembly GCA_024640985.1 of Gammaproteobacteria bacterium. Classification (GTDB taxonomy): domain Bacteria; phylum Pseudomonadota; class Gammaproteobacteria; order Pseudomonadales; family Litorivicinaceae; genus HIMB30. Next base: position 9,610 of record JAHEDY010000005.1, on the reverse strand, counting down.
AGGCGAAAGCACATATTGATCCTTGGCGGCCAGTCGATTGTGCGTTAATCACCCATGCTCATGCGGATCATGCGCGTGCGGGGTCGAAGGACTATCACTGTGCGCTTGGCGGCGAGGGATTACTCAAGCAGCGACTGGGTGACCAACAGATCACTACCCACGCCTACGGCGAGTCGTTCATACGTGGGGGCGTTCGAATCAGCTTCCATCCCGCTGGCCATGTTCTTGGATCAGCACAAATCCGTCTTGATGATGGAGATTCGGTATGGGTCATTACCGGTGACTACAAACGAGACACCGATCCAACCTGTCAAGCCTTTGAGCCCGTGACCTGTGACGTTTTAATCACCGAGGCGACCTTTGCACTTCCCATCTATCGCTGGCCATCCATGGACCAAACCATGGATCAGTTATTCGCATGGTGGGATCACCATGTCCGTCATCGACGTACCCCGGTTCTTCTCTGCTACTCATTAGGCAAAGCCCAACGCATGATGGCGGAAATTCAACGTCGCTCAGACCGCTCGGTCAAAGTCCATGGGGCAGTCGCCACCTTAAATCGTGTCTATGAGAAGCAAGGGATTAATCTTTGCCCGTGGGAACGTACAAGCGAGACTAACAAAGGCATCTCAAGCGATCTCGTCATCGCCCCACCGCAGGTCGCGGGATCTTCGTTTTTAAAACGATTTCAACCGACAGAGCTGGCAATGGCTTCGGGTTGGATGCAAGTCCGTGGCGTCAGGCGGCGCGCATCAATTCATCAAGGGTTCGTAGTGAGCGATCATGCCGATTGGAATGGTCTCATCCAGACAGTTCAGGACAGCCAAGCCACCCAAGTGTACGCCACACATGGCGAAACTCGAGTGTTAACACGGTATCTCAACGAACACCTCGATATTGCAGCAGACCGTTTAGAAACCGCGTTTGGAATTGAAGAAGGCATCGATCAATGAATTTTGTCGGCTTGTTTCAAGCGCTAGATACCAGCCAGTCGACCAACGCAAAACGGGATGCTTTGATGGATTTTATTCGTCATGCCGATGTGCTGGAAAGTGCAATCGCCGTTGAGGCACTCACCGGTCGACTGGAAAAAAAGCGACTCAAACCCAGTCTCTTAAAGTACACAGCCAACCAAGCATTTGTTGAGACGCCGTGGCTGTTTGACGAGTGTTACGCAACCGTCGGTGATCTGTCAGAAACGCTCGCCATCTTATTTGCCAATCCTCAAGCGAAACCGCAAACCAACGATCCGATTCTCAAGCAATGGGTTGATCGCCAGACCATGCTCGCAGGACTCAAACCAGAGGTTCTTGCCGACGCACTCCTCGCGCAACTACAGGAGTTCTCCAAGGATGAGGCGTTTTTATTTCTCAAACTGTCATCCGGTGGCTTTCGGGTCGGAGTCAGCAAAGGTCTGGTCCATGAGGCAATTGCACGCGCGATCGACATGGATCGGGCGGTCATTGAAGAACGATTGATGGGACCGTTCGTCGCCGATCGCGATTGGTTACAACGATTGCAAGAACCGGTGACACAAAACGAAATGGATGCCAGACCCTTGCCATTTTTGCTCGCTAATCCGATCACAGACGAGGAAATCACAGCACTCAAGCCGCAAGATACGCTGATTGAATACAAATGGGATGGCATTCGAGCTCAATTGATTAAAACCGATCAAACCATCCGCCTGTGGTCTCGAGGTGATCAGGACATCACCGAGCAATTCCCTGACATCGTTGACAGCGCAGTCACTCTTCCTTCGCCCATCATCCTCGATGGCGAAATTCTCGCTGGAACCCCTGGCCAATTGCAGAGCTTTAATCAACTGCAGACCCGTTTGAACCGCAAACGCATCACACAAACACTGCTCAAAACACACCCTGCTTTCTTCAAAGCCTATGATCTCTTGCGCTTTCAGGGTGCAGACATGCGCGATCAACCGCTGGTTGCACGCCAAGCGGTGCTGAAAACCATCGCGATTCAGCAAAGTCCTGTGCTGGCCCCAGAACGTGCTGAAGAGATCGCCGCAATGAGAGAGGCAGCGCGCGACATCGGTGCTGAAGGCGTCATGATCAAAGATCGACAGAGCACCTACGGATCCGGACGGAAAGCTGGATATTGGTGGAAATGGAAACTGGACCCCATGACCGCCGATTGCGTCTTGATCTATGCGCAAGCAGGCCACGGGCGTCGAGCCAACCTGCACAGCGACTACACACTCGCGTGCTGGAATGATCAGGATGAACTGGTCCCTGTTGCGAAAGCGTATTCGGGTTTGACCGATGTTGAACTGAAAGCCATGGATCAATGGATCAGAAAACATACCCTCCAGAAATTCGGGCCCGTGCGGCAAGTCGAGCCATTACAGGTCTTTGAAATTGGATTCGAGGGCATTGCTACCTCGACCCGACATAAAAGTGGAATCGCGCTTCGGTTTCCACGAATTTTACGTTGGCGGCAGGATGTGGGACCCAAGGACGCAGACGGATTGACACATTTTCACGCACTGATGACGAGCAACCATGCCCTTTGATCGTCTCCATGCTTACTTTCGCAGCAAGGGGTTTGAACCCTTCGCCTTTCAATCACTGGCGTGGGAACGAACAGCCAACCGAGTCCATCAGTTGATCCAATGCCCGACAGGGTCTGGGAAAACACTTGCGGCAACCGGCGCCATGATCGAAAAACTGCTAGCGAATCCTCAGGCAGAGGGAGTCCGACTTTTGTACGTCACGCCGCTCCGAGCGATGACGAAAGATCTTGAACTGGCGCTGAAAGATCCATTGATCGATAGCGACGTGCGGGTACTTTCACGAAACGGTGATACATCAGCCAAAGATCGAGCGAGCCTGTTTCGCAAACCTCCACAGATTTTGATGACAACCCCCGAATCATTGTCGGTCATTTTGTCGTCACCCAAATCTCAGGCGCTATTTGCCTCCTTGGAATCGGTCGTCGTCGATGAGTGGCACGACCTCATGGCATCTAAACGTGGCGTCCAAATGAGCTTGTGTTTGCAACGCCTCAGACGCTTCAGTGCTGATGTCACCATCACCGGCGTCTCCGCCACCTTGAAAGACCCGAAAGCGGCCCTTGAGGTGCTCTTGCCGATGGGAGTGGACGGTGAACTGACTCAAGCTGATATCGACCGCGTAGTTACTCTCAGCGTTGCTGAATCTGGCGAAAATGCTCGACTACCCTGGGCTGGGCATCTTGGATTAAGTCTCCTAAAACCGGTTAGTCAACACCTATTGAAGGGCCAAACGACCCTACTATTTACCAACACTCGCAACCAAGCTGAGCAATGGTTTCAGGCGCTCAGCATTGTTCGCATGGATCTGTCCATCGCACTGCATCACGGGTCGCTCTCTTCGGAGTCCAGACAACTGGTCGAAGCGAAGCTCAAAACCGGCGAAATTGATTGCGTGGTCGCCACCAGTGCGTTAGATCTCGGGGTCGATTTCCAGGCTGTCGAACGCATCGTCCAAGTCGGCTCACCACGTTCGGTCAGTCGTCTCATCCAGCGCGCTGGCCGTGCAAGTCATCGACCAGGGGCAGGCACGGATGTGTTACTGGTGCCAACCAACAGGCTGCATCTTAACGAATACGCCGCCCTTGCTGATGCCCTCGATCATCAGTCTTTAGAACCGATTCGACCACCGGAACACTGCCTTGATGTGCTGATCCAGCATCTGGTCACCATGGCCTTACAAGCACCATGGCATCCCAACGTGATGTTTCCCGAGATTCAGGCGTCCTGGGCTTATCGAGATCTCTCAGAGGACACCTTTAATCGATTACTCACAGTGCTTGTCAAAGGCTCTGAATCACTCAAAGAATATCCTGAGTATCGGCGTCTTGAACAACGCGATGATGGCTATTTTTTATTGGTGTCCCAGCAAACAGCCCGACGCCATCGAATGAGTATCGGCACCATCGTCTCGCATGCCCATGTCCGCGTCAAAATGCGCCGCGGTGGTAGCCTTGGTGAAGTGGAAGAGTCCTTTGCTGGTCGATTGCGGCCTGGTGATATTTTCCGCTTCTCAGGCAAACGGCTGGAAATGCTGCGATTCGCTGATGGCGAACTCATCGTCAAACCGGCCGGGCGCGGGAAAGTCACTGAAATCCCGCGATGGACCGGTGGACGATTACCGTTATCAGAAACCTTAGCCATCCAAGTCTCCGCTGATTTCCAACGACAACGCCCCTTATCTCCGCGGATTCTGAATCATCGATGGTTGAAACAAGCGCTTGAAGAGACTTCAACCATTCAGTCGCATATCAGTCATTGCCCACAGGTTGATGTCACCATGGCAGAGCAGTTTAAAACCCGAGACGGATTCCATCTGTGCTTTTATCCCTTCGCTGGTTGGTTGGTCCATCAAGCACTGGGACCGTTAATCGCGGCACGAGTTGCCGAGATCATCCCGGCGACGCTCACAGTCACTGTGAATGACTACGGCATTGAACTGCTGAGCCCAGAGCCTGAACCACTCGATCATTGCCAAGCCCACTGGGCCTCGATCGTCTCTCCTGAACATCTCACGGACGATCTTGAAAAAGCGCTGAACCTGTCAGAATTGGTTCGACGACAGTTCCGAGCCACCGCTCGCATCTCAGGTCTGATTTTTGAAGGCTATCCTGGCCGTCAAAAATCACTTCGCATGCTGCAATCCTCAGCAGGACTGCTGTACGACGTACTCCATCAATACGATCCCGGGCATGTGTTGCTCAATCAAGCCAAACAGGATGTCCTTCGCGACGAATTTGATATTGATCGGCTGCATAGAACCCTGCACGATTTATCCCGAAAACCACTGTCAATGAAACCCATCGCACAACCCTCACCGCTTGCGCTTCCTCTGGTGATTGACCGATTAAGCGCGCGTTTATCCACGGAAAGTGTTGCCGAACGTATGGCTCGTTTAACGAGAGACTTCCATGCAAATCATTGAATTTGGAGCACAGCGATTTTCAGCTCGCGCAGATCGGACACTGTGGCACCAAGACAGCAGTACGTTGTTTTTAAGCGATCTACATCTGGGGAAAGGTGCACATTTTCGACAATCGGGCATCCCTGTTCCCGATGGCGGTGAGACAGATGATCTCAATCGGCTTTCAAACGCCATCACTGAAACCAATGCATCCTCGGTATGGATTCTTGGCGATTTGTTTCACCACCCACCATCCATCACTGACGCTCAAATGGATCGGTGGATGCATCAATTCATCAGACTGAATGTGCAATTTCATGTGATTCTTGGAAACCATGATCGCAAAGCACAACCGTTTGCGGCCGCGCTTGACTTTCAAATCCATCCCGAACCAACACTCTGGCGGGGCGTCGAGCTTGCGCATCATCCAGATCACGGATCGCAAGCAAGGATTGCTGGACATGTTCATCCACAAATTGAATTCAAGACTGCGGCAGATCATTTAGTCTGCGCCTGCTTTGCGGTGACCGATCAACGATTATTGTTGTTGCCTGCATTTACGGCGTTCTCGGGTGGACCTCGCTTTCAACCCAGAGAAGCCTCCTGTTATGCAATCGTCGGCAATGAAGTCTTGCCTCCATCTATTTAACCCCCATGTCATAAAAAAGCCCCGGAGGTCGATCATGCGTTGGTTAGTCTTTCTTACCCTTGGTATGTCATCGTTGAGTTGGAGTTTTGACAAAACGCCCTCACCTGATTTTTCACCCATTGACGTCGTTGAAATCGTCTTAGGAAGTATGGCGAAGAATGATTCGCCAACTCCCGATGCTGGTCTTCAACAAGCATTTGTTTTTGCAAGTCCTGCAAACAAACGATCCACAGGGCCTCTTTGGCACTTTAAAGCAATCGTTAAACAGCCGACCTATGAGCCATTAATTAATCACACCAGCAGAACGTTAGGCGAGCCTGAATATGCAGGGACACACAGTGCCTCCATTCCACTCATCGTGATCAGCACGAATGGTGAGGCAGCCGGTTTTCTCTGGTCATTGTCCAAACAAACCAGTGGTGATCACGCAGACAGCTGGATGACCGATTCGGTGACTCGAATTCCGCTTGGTCCAAAATTGAACGCGCTTTGATGTACACCATCATCACTGAACCGGAAAACACCGCTCGTCATGCGCGCGAATATCAGGTGTTACTTTCTTGGTTTCAAAGACGCCAGCACGAGCTCGGAATCGATCAGATGATCGATGGTGATCCGATGGATCCGCATCATCCCTACAATCAAGCATTTGATGCACTATGTAAGGAAGCTGAACATTACTGGCGTCGTGAACGTAATTATTGGCCATCCCCCTTGCAACTTTCCCACGCCTTCTTTCAAATGGAAGACCCCATACGGCCGGATAACCTCACAGCATGACTGACCCGATATTAATCACAGGTGGCGCCACTCGCTTAGGCTTTGCGCTCGCGATGCATTATTTGAATAACGATCAACCAGTGGTGCTCACCTATCGCACGGAGCGGCCTGAAGTCAGCCAGCTCACGGCGGCCGGCGCGGTGTGCATTCGCGCTGATTTTTCAACAGATGACGGGATCTACCAGGCATCTGAGCTGTTGCAAGAACGATGTCAACGGCTTCAATCGATCGTCCACAACGCATCCAGTTGGTTCGCAGATCCAGGTGGCCATCATGATCTCGAGAATTTGGCCCTCATGATGCGGATTCATGTTGGTGCGCCGATGGTTTTCAGTGATGCCCTTCACCAGGCGCTGCTCCAAGCGCACAACCCTTCGATTGTGAATGTGTCAGATCATGTCGCAAATCGAGGCAGCGACAAACATATGGCGTATGCGGCGTCGAAGAGTGCGCTGCTGAATCTGACGAAAAGCCAAGCCAAAAAATACGCGCCTGATATCCGTGTGAATGCGTTATGTCCTGCGCTGTTGGAGTTCCGCGATGAAGACGATGCGCTTTACCGTGAACAAGCGATTGCAAAGAGTGCACTGAAGCGAGTTCCTGGATTTAAAGTCGCCATTGAGGCAATTTGTTATCTCCAATCCAACCATTACACCACAGGCACCGTGTTGCCTTTAGATGGTGGCCGGCCGTTGGGCATGCCCTGATGCATTCGATCCCGAGCACCCTATCTGCCGATGTCAGCCGAGCCTTGCAAGAAGACATTCGATCCGGTGATGTCACCGCTGACCTCATCTCTGAAGCTCAGACTGGCCGCGCTGTATTGATGACCCGCGAGGCCATGATTATTGCTGGCCTGCCTTATGCCACAGAAACCTTTGCTCAAGTCGATCCAGAAGTGGTGATCACATGGCTTGTGAACGAAGGTGATGCAATCAACGCAGGCAGCCAACTGGCAATCTTCGAAGGACCAGCGAGAGCGCTATTGACGGCGGAGAGAACCGCTTTGAACTTCATTCAATTGCTGTCTGCTGTGGCAACACGAACTCATCAACTCGCGCAATTGCTGAACGGCACATCGGCCAAGCTGTTTGATACGCGAAAGACCCTTCCTGGACTTCGCGATGCGCAAAAATATGCGGTGAAAGTCGGTGGTGGTGAAAACCATCGCATTGGACTGTTCGATCAAGTCTTGATTAAAGAAAATCACATCGCAGCCTCCGGAAGCATTACTCAAGCCATCCAAACGGCGCGACGATTGCATCCAAGTGTGAAAGTACAAGTGGAGGTGGAAACCTTTGAAGAGCTCGACGAAGCACTGGCGGCACAGCCCGATATTATTATGCTGGATAACTTCGACACCCAAGCATTGCAACAGGCGTTAAGCCGTCGATCAACTGCCCACTGCGATCATATTGAATTCGAAGCATCCGGTGGTATCACCGAGGAAAACTTGAGAGAAATCGGGCTCTCAGGAGTTGATCGAATCTCGCTTGGCACCCTGACCAAGGATATTCGTGCAATCGATCTCTCGATGAGGGTTGAATTGTCATAAAAACCATGTAGTTTTTCGGATAAGGAGAGCTGATGCACGAGCGTATCTTGCGTTTAAACATCGCCGGTTCCCCAGTTGAATGGCTGAACTGGGAAGATGCGGTGACCCTACAGGCACGAGGAATGGTGGCCTGGACGCTTGGCTCTCCCTGCATGACGGTCCGCGGTGGACGATCGAGACAAACCGGCGAGCAGTCGAGGCTGGTTTTGCACTCGATCATGGCTTGCGAAGGTCGTGTCTTTGACCTCGCAAGCCGAATCCCGAACCTCACCAACACCTCTCTTTTTCGTCGCGACCAACATCTCTGCCTGTATTGTGGAAAACCATTCGAAGAACGGCATTTGACTCGTGATCATGTCATTCCCCTGTCAAAAGGCGGAAAAGATCATTGGATGAATGTGGTCTCTGCATGTCGTCGTTGTAATCAGTTCAAGGGCAATAAACTGCTTGATGAAACCCATCTGGAACTGCTGGCGTTACCTTATACGCCTAACCACGCGGAATACTTGGCGCTGATTAATTCGCACAGAATCCGATCGGATCAGATGGAATTTTTACGACCAAGCTTTAGCCGGCAAAGTCGCTTGCGTTGACCTCAGTCTTCGGCAATTCTTAACGCTCAGTTCACTGTTGGATATGACATGAATCCTTGGTTTGTTGAAATCACACGCGGCGATCGCGTCGAAAGTGCATCGATCGGCCACGGTGTTGTCCTCACAGCGAATGGACAACCCTTGTTATCCTTTGGTGATTTACACAGGGAGACCTTTCCAAGATCAGCTGCTAAATGGATCCAAGGGCTTGAACTGGTATTAAGCGGAGCTGCCGATGCGTTTGGCTTAGATGATGCGCATTTGGCGGTCGCCTGCGCGTCGCACAATGGTGAGCATGAGCATGTCACTCTAGTGGAGCAGTGGCTGACCCAGTTGGGGCTAGAAACCGATGATCTTGAGTGTGGGGTCACGCTGCCCTTCACCGAGCCGGTTCGCCTACAATTAAGTCATGATCATCTGACGGCAACACAACTGCATCATTGCTGTTCGGGCAAACATACCGGGATGCTTGCTGTCTGCGCGCACCTTGGATGGCCCACGGATGGCTATACCGACTACCACCATCCGCTACAGGTGAGAATCCGCGAGCACATGACGACGATCTTTGGAGTTGACGCCAACACGCTCCCCTACGCATCGGATGGGTGTTCTGTTCCAACCTATGCATTACCACTGGATGTGATGGCGTTAGGATTTGCCAAACTAGGAGCAGGGTATTTCTCCGATACGATCAATCAAGCAGCAACTCGCCTCCGGGCCGCGCAAGCCAATGCGCCCTTCATGGTCGCAGGTTCAGAACGACTCGACACTCTATTGTTAGAAGCAGGCCTTGGTCGTTTACAGGTCAAAATGGGTGCTGAGGGTGTGTATCTCGGAGCCATTGCTGATCGAGAGATCGGCTTTGCTCTGAAATGCGAAGATGGATCATTGCGAGGACAAGAGGCACTGGTGATCGAACTGCTTCGCGCCATTGGTGAAGATGCCATCGTTGATCGATTACCTGATGAGGTCAAGCATCCACAGATCCGAACCGCTCGCGGAGAGTCGGTCGGACAGATTTCAGTGCGACGTGGTAGCTAAATCCAGAGCGGTCGCTGATGCATCTAATGGTCTTGGGTCACTAACAACCCACTCAAGC